>CAVKHW010000015.1:0-46735 GCA_963656105.1 Eggerthellaceae bacterium | reverse complement strand
AAAATGGTTCAAGAGGCCAAGGAAACGCCTCCCGAACCAAGTCTATTTGATTAACGGGGCTTACTTTTTGAAAAAGCAAGCCCGAAGTCCCATTTTAAAGGGCTTCGGGCAGGATTTTTATGCCATTTTGAGTTTTAGCGGACAGCAATAATTTTTTATAGAGGCTATTTTGTTTAAGCACATCTTAGGTCGTCCGCTAGCATTAGCTTGAGATATATAAAAAAAGGTGGAGGCACCCTCGTGACTCCACCTTTGCCAATCTAAAGGCTATGAGTTTTTATCTTAAATTTAAAGTTTAAACAGTATGTCATAAAGGCTTAAAAGCCGAGGTGAATGAGGATAGAACTTTTTTTGATGGTATTTCCTTCGCTTTATTGGCGAATAATAGTTAATTATAATAATGTCTTGCAGTTGTCTTCGTCAAGATACCACTTCGAATATTCCACGTAGTGTTGTGCGAAACTCTCGGCCTGGTTTTCTCTTGTCTTCTTGATAAACTTTGCGGGAACACCGCCCCATATCTCGTGGTCACCCACTTTTGTTCCTCCTAGAACGAGAGCTCCAGCTGCCACGACTGCCCCCTGGCCAATCTCTGCGTTGTCAAGGACTGTTGAGCCCATGCCAATCAATGCCCCTTTGTGTATAGTGCAAGCATGCACCGTGGCATTATGGCCTATGGTAACGTCGTCTTCAATTATGGTAGGTCCGACTTTGTTTGTTACATGTATGCAAGAACCATCCTGTACGTTTACTCTGTTGCCCATCGTTATGGGCGCAACGTCACCACGCACAACAGCGTTAAACCAGATACTGCATTCATCACCCATGCAGACGTCGCCTACAATGGTTGCGTTCTCGCTGAAATAGCAGTCTTTACCCCATTTCGGCTTCAATCCGTTTATCTCTTTTACAAGTGCCATAAAATATGTTCTTTTTTTTGTTTATGCAAAGGTAGTGAAAGAAATGGGAAAATGGTGGAACTTTGGTCGTTTTGATTTAGTCAATATTTGGGGATGTCCATCTGTTTGTCGGTAAACTCGTCAACGTATTTTGGGGATTTTCCGTATCTGTTGCTATGCTTCTCGCTGTCATGGGTACACTGCCATAGACAGATGGCTAAAGACACTAATGTTGCTATTGCAGAAACAAGCAAAAGAATTTCCATTGTTTTGTTCTCTTTCCACAAATGAACTATGGCAAGTATAATAGTGGCGCATACAAGCAAGATAAATACGTAGAACATTCGTGGGGTGCCAGTGTCGTTGAGACGTCTGCGAAGCAGAATGCCAAAGGCTCCAGCAATGTATACGTTGAGAAGAATGCTTACCGTTTCTATGTATTCGTTGTAGAAAATTGTAGAGTTCTGCAATAAAAACATCAAAACGTCAGTACAGGTTGAAACAACGAACAGAAACAGAAAACACCACCAAAATTCCGAACGTCTCGACCTTCCTTCATCGTTTTGTGAAGCCACAACCCATCAATTAATACTTCTATAAAAGTAAGTCTTGGTTTTTCTTTCATAATCAGTGTTATTGCTTGGTGATAACTAGTTCTTTTTTATAAAAAAAGCGGACGGAAAAGAAAAAATGCCGTCCGCTTTATATAAAAGTATTTTAACTTAGGTGATGCTATAATTACAAGTTTGGATTCATCTTTGTCCATTCTGCTACAGGAGGAACGATGCCCAACTCTACAATCTCATCGCGCATCTTGCAGAGATGCTCGTAAGATTTGTTGAGAGCAGCGAGTTCTTCTTCTGTGCCTGTAGGCTCAACGAAATGAACACCAGTTTTGTCGATAGTTGTTGGCATTGCCATCATTACATTCTTGAAGCCGAGCTTGTCGTTGCTTACGTAGCATCCAGCAGGAAGAAGGAATTTCTCGCCACCCATTGCGGCCTCAATCATCTTAACTGCATTGTATGCAGGGCTTTGGAATGAGCTGCGTCCGCGGAGTTTGATAATGTTGGAACCACCTTGCACGGTGTGGTGCTTGATTTCTTCCCAACGTTCAGCTGAAAGTCCCATTTCTGATAATGGCTTGCCGTCTACCTTTACCTGAGAAGCGAATACCGCCATCTGCTCACCATGGCCACCATATGTGTGGGCACCTGTTACCTTGTCTTGCTGCACACCGAACTCCAAAGCCAAAGCCTGCTGCAGACGTGTAGAGTCAAGAGCTGCGAGAGATGTGAGCTGACTTGGTTTCAAACCAGAGTGGATGAGTGCGGTAAGGGCTGTAACGTCGGCCGGATTGAAAATAACAACAACATGCTCTACGTCTGGGCAATATTTCTTGATGTTGTCACCGAATTCAGCAGCAATCTTGCAGTTCCCCTTGAGAAGGTCTTCGCGTGTCATTCCGTCTTTACGGGGAGCACCACCAGAAGATATAATGTATTTTGCGCCAGTGAAAGCTTCTGCTGCATCAACGGTATAAGTAACGTTTACACCGGGGAAGGCACACTGCTGTATCTCATCGAATACACCATGAACGCCTGGCTCATAGATATCGTAAAGACAGATGTTTGGAGTAAGTCCTAACATCAATACGCTTTGTGCCATGTTTGATCCAATCATACCGCCGGCACCGACGATAACAAGTTTTTCGTTAGTTAAAAATTCCATAATTGATTTATACGTGTTATATTGTTGATATCCGTTGTTTTCTTGCGCAAAGTTAGCAAAAAAAAGCGGATACGCCGTAACAAAACAAGTGCTTAATTTGTTATTAAATCTGAAAAGTAATACCTTTGTAATGCAGATTTTGCAATTACTCGCACAAACAAAACAGAAAAGGCGCGGAAATGCTATAACTGTTCTAAAAAGGAATATTCGGAATGAAAAGCGTGAAAAGCAAAAGGATAGAAAGTTTGAGGGAGGTTATGCGTAGGGAAGGACTTGACGCATTCATCTTTCCAAGTACTGACCCTCATAACGGAGAATATGTCCCTGAACATTGGGAAGGGCGTAAGTGGATAAGCGGTTTCGACGGAAGTGCCGGAACTGCTGTTGTGACAATGGATAAAGCGGCTCTATGGACGGACTCGAGATATTTTCTTGCTGCAGCCGAACAACTTTCCGGAACGGAGTTCAAACTGATGAGAGAACGCATAGAAGGAACACCGTCTATAGCAGAGTGGCTTGGCGTTGTGCTTGCGCATATCAATGGGGCGACGGTAGGACTTGATGGATATGTTAATTCTGTAGGTGAGGTGGAACAATTGGCGGTAGAGTTGCGTAGACAAGGTGGTATAACTTTGCGTACGAATTTTGATCCGTTAGACATCATTTGGAATGACCGCCCAGCTGTTCCTGAAAACATCGTGCGGATACATCCGATACAGTATGCTGGCGAAACGGCAGAAAGCAAATTGCAACGGATACGTCAGACTCTGCATAAGATTGGCGCAGAGGGAATGTTGATTTCTGCGCTTGATGACATTGCATGGACTTTGAATCTGCGCGGAAGTGATGTGCATTGCAATCCCGTATTCGTTTCCTATCTGCTTATTGATGGAGAATCTTCTACATTATTTATAAATAGTAAAAAACTAACACCCGAAGTATCTGCTTATCTTAAAGGGCTCGGTGTTGAGGTCGCCCCTTATGCAGAGGCAATCAATGGGGTGAGACGTTACGAAAGCTACAACATACTTCTAGATCCCACCGAAACAAACTATGCTATGTGCAATGCTGCTCGCAACCTGCGTGTTGTTTCAGCAGCGTCACCCGTACCTATGCTAAAGGCGGTGAAGAACGAAATTGAGATCAACGGCTTTCGGAATGCTATGCTGCGCGACGGCGTAGCTATGGTGAAGTTCCTACGTTGGCTGAAACCAGCCGTTGCGACAGGAGAGCAGACGGAAATTTCTGTAGAAAAAAAATTGACCAGTCTGCGAGCAGAACAACCGCTTTTCCGTGGAATATCGTTTGATACCATTGCTGCTTATCAGGAACACGGAGCAATAGTACACTATGAGGCGACACCTTCTACCGACATTCCGCTGAAGCCGGAAGGATTTCTGCTTTTTGATAGTGGGGCGCAATATCTTGACGGCACAACGGACATAACGCGCACAATACCTTTAGGACTCGTAACGGAGGAACAACGTCATATATATACACTAGTGCTAAAGGGACACTTGCGGCTTGAGATGTGTAAGTTTCCTAACCGTGCAAGTGGAACGCAGATAGATGCCCTTGCCAGAGAAGCAATGTGGCGCGAAGGCTTTAATTTTATGCATGGCACAGGGCATGGAGTGGGGAGTTATCTGAATGTTCATGAAGGACCTCATCAAATCAGAATGGAGTGGAAGCCAGCCCCATTGCAGAGCGGTATGACTGTGACAGATGAACCAGGGCTTTATCTAGCGGGAAAGTTTGGCGTAAGAATAGAGAATACTCTTCTAATTAAAGAGTATAAAGAAACGGAGTTCGGAAAATTCTTGCAGTTTGAGCCCCTTACGCTGTGTCCGATAGATCTTGACTGTGCAGACTTGTCAATGCTTACCGATGAGGAGAAACAGTGGATAAATAGTTATCATGAGACGGTCTTTGTGCGTTTGGCACCCTTGCTTGACGGAGATGACTTGATGTGGCTGAAAGAAAAAACGCGAAATATATAGGTAAATCATTATATCTGGTGAGGCTGAAAAAGCTGAAATACAGGAAGTATTGTTGATTTTTCTTCATAAAACTTGCAAGTTCCGAAAAATAGGAGTAATTTTGCAGCCGCTTACAAAAGCATTGATAGATAATAAATTAAGTATAACCAAATAAAACAAAACAAAGAAAAAATGATTATTGTACCAGTTAAGGAAGGCGAGAACATCGAAAGAGCCTTGAAGAAGTTCAAGAGAAAATTTGAAAAGACAGGTGTTGTTAAGGAACTTCGTGCACGTCAGCAGTTCGACAAGCCATCTGTTCTTAAAAGACTCAAGATGGAGCGCGCTGTGTATGTTCAGAAGCTGAGAGACGCTGAAGAATAAGCCACTACGCAAAAGAGATTTAAAATAAAGTCAACTGGTGGTGATCCGTTGGCCAATATCAAAACCGTTCTTTTGTTACAGGAGGTGTACTTAGGTAAATAATCAAAAGAATATTCAGACGTGATGATAAATCTTTTATGAATTGGTCAAAGCGTTGTCTTTTAGATGATACAATCATACATTTTTTTACGTATGGTTGTATCATTTTCTTTTTTTTATATGTTTTTTAATGTGTAGTTTTTTTATTAAAATAATAAATTGAAACGTAATACTATGAATATGTTGCCGTTATCATTTAAAAACACCCCCCCCCCAAGCGATATTCTGTTCTTAGATGGGTGCTTTTCTTTGCCTTCTCGTTATTACTCTTGATGTGGCTTTCGCCAGACTCTTTTTTGATGCATATTTGTGCATGGCGAGGGGATTCCGCATGGTTCTTTACTGCAGGTAAAGCATGGATGGAAGGGATGATTCCGTATGTTGACTTTGCAGACTCAAAGGGACCGCTGCTTTTGCTTATTTACGGTATTGGGTATCTTATTTCACCAACGTCTTATGCAGGAGTGTTCTGGCTTAGTGTTCTGGCTTATACTGTGACATTTGCTTTTATATGGCGCACAGCACGGCTTTTTGTCGGGTGGCGAGAGTCTGCTATCGTGCTTACATTTATGCCAACGTTACTTTTCCTGAAAATCTATCATAACGAGGTTCGAGCAGAGGATTTCTGTATGCCGTGGATTTGTATCGCTATTTACTGTACGTGTCGTGTTTTCCTTATTCATAATGCCGTTTCGCTTCGTAAATGGGCGTTTGGATTAGGTTTCTCCATGTCGTGCTGCCTGCTTATTAAATGGAATATGTTTTTCATGATGGGCGGTATGGCAATTCTTGTAGCCTGGTTATCATTAGCTAAGAAGCGGCTGGATGGTGTACTCTTTGGATTGTTAGGCATATTTGTTGTGATAATACCTTTTGCTGTTTACTTTCTTCTAAAAGGAAATTTTTCTGCCTTTGTTCAAGAGTATTTCGTAAATACGTTCCTTATAACAGGGCGCGGAAAGGATACAGGAGTGTGGCGTACCATATTTTTTAACGTGCTGACAGACCGTTCTTCTCTTTATCAGACGGTAACAATTATGGGAGTTTTTGTCGGCATGGCATTCTTTTGCCGCCGCTTCCGTATGTCGTATTGGTTATTTTTTGCTTACGTTCTGTTTTTCTTGTGTCTTGGTATAGAACCGTCGTGGAACTATTATTTTACCATTGTCATGTCGTTTTACATATTCTTTCTAGTATTTATTGCAAATGTTCTTTTAAGTCGTTGCAGTAATCTACCAAATGGCTGGTTTGTTACAATTGCAGCGTTAGTCTGTTTGTTGGGCGTGAGTTATAATGTGCATAGAGAGAATCTTGTGTTTTTTCCGTCTCCTGAACAGAAAACATGGGATGAGATGCAATCGGTTATGTATAGGAAAAAATGTCCTAAAATAATGGTAATGCCTGATAATGGTTATGGACTTCTTGTAAAGGCGCTGCCGGCTTGTAAGTATTGGGCGTTGCAGTCTAATCCGAGTGATGCAATGCTAGAGAACCGGCATGAGGCATTAAAAGAGAGGAAGCCTGATTTTGTCATTGTTTTAGCAAGATATAAAATAGAGGATATTGACACTTTGTTTTATTCTGTTCTTCATGAGAGTGGTTATCTGCAATGTTATGTTACGGTGGTGGAGAATGGGAAAACGAAGAAAAAAGAAATGCCGATATATGAAAGAGGCAAGTAAGGCTTTTTCTGTCGCTGTTTTTCATGAAGATTACTGCTTGTATTATAGCAGACTTAGATACCTCGGAAAGCAATGCATAAGAGTTGATGGCAAAAAAGCGTAACAATATTTTGTCGTTTCGGTAAAAGTGCGTATTTTCGTAGCGAAAAACAAAAAAGAACTAACTTTTGATGATTGAATGTTTCTTTGATTATCTTAGGTATGAGCGAAACTACTCAGAGCGTACTTTGTCTGCTTACAGAGACGATCTTCTCGCTTTTGAAGGGTATTTTAAGGCTCAAGTACCAGAAATGACTTGGCAGACGGTCAGGACAGATGTTGTGCGAGACTGGATGGAAGAAATGATGGATAGAGGGAACAAAGCATCTTCAGTTAATCGTCGTTTGAGCGCTTTGCGGTCTTTATACCGCTTTGCGTTATCAAGGAAATTAGTGGAACGAGATCCCGTGCGGATAATTGAACGACCAAAGAATAGCAAACGGTTGCCAGCTTTCGTTAAAGATTCAGATATGCGAGAACTTCTTGACGAGAGAATGTGGAATATGGAGGATTTTAAGGATGTGACAATGCGAAGTATCCTTCTTATGTTCTATGAAACAGGAATACGTTTGGCGGAACTTACCTCGCTTGATGACTCAATGGTTGACTTTGTCAATAAACAGATAAAGGTTACGGGTAAACGTGATAAGCAACGTGTCATTCCTTTCGGTGAAGAATTGGAGCAGGCGCTGCTATATTATATAAAGGTGAGAAACGAAAATGTTTCACAATTCAGTGGGGCGTTCTTCGTTGATATTGATGGTAAACGTGTAACGTCTCAAGGTGTGAGATATCGCGTTAAGAAATACGTTGGCAAGGTAACGACTCAACAGAAACGTTCGCCACACGTCTTGCGACATAGCTTTGCAACAACAATGTTGAATCATGGGGCTGGTCTAGAAAGTGTTCAGAAGTTACTCGGCCATCAGAGTGTGGCGACAACCGAGATTTACACGCATACTACATTTGAAAAACTGAAAGAAATATACAAATCCGCTCATCCGCGGCAATAGTAATAACCAGGCGCAGACTTTGAAACAAGGAATACGTCAATAATAAGGAGAAAGAATTATGGAAATCAAGATTAAGTCTATTCATTTCGATGCGTCGGAAGCACTGAATGCGTTTATTGAGAAAAAAGTTGATAAACTATCAAAAACATACGAAGATATACAGAATTGTGAAGTTCAACTGAAGGTAGTTAAGCCTGCAACCGCTATGAATAAAGAGGCAAGTCTCAGTGTAGCAGTGCCTGGCAATAAAATCTATGTGGAAAAAACATGTGATACTTTTGAAGAAGCGATAGACCAATGTGTCGACTCTATGAAGGTCCAGTTAACGAAATTCAAGGAAAAAATGAGGGAAAATTAAAAAAAAACCTCAAAAGTTTTGGAGGTTTGAAAATAATGCGTACCTTTGCAGCCGTGTTCAAGACACGTCCATTACGACAGCGCCAATACGGCTGCAAGGTCTTGCCTCTTTAGCTCAGTTGGCCAGAGCACGTGATTTGTAATCTCGGGGTCGTTGGTTCGAATCCGACAAGAGGCTCAAGAACTCCAAGCATGAGAGCGAGGATAAATTAACATAACGGGTGTTTTCCAGAGTGGCCAAATGGGGCAGACTGTAAATCTGCTGTCTTTCGACTTCGGTGGTTCGAATCCATCACCACCCACTTCAGTAGAGTTTTGCGGAAATAGCTCAGTTGATAGAGCACTAGCCTTCCAAGCTGGGGGTCGCGGGTTTGAGCCCCGTTTTCCGCTCTCATTATTAACTTGCTGTAATAGCTCAGTGGTAGAGCACTTCCTTGGTAAGGAAGAGGTCCTGAGTTCAACTCTCAGTTACAGCTCCAGTTCTGGCTTGTTTCGGTTAGTCTGAACAATGCAGAAGAAAGTAAAATACATATTTTTTTGATTATTTAATTGATTAAAATAAAAAAGTAAAGCTATGGCTAAAGAAGTTTATCAGCGCACTAAGCCGCATGTAAACATCGGTACTATCGGTCACGTTGACCATGGTAAAACCACTCTGACTGCTGCCATCTCTAAGGTGCTGCACGAGCGTTTAGGTACTGGTGAGGAAGTGAAGAGCTTCGATCAGATTGATAACGCCCCTGAGGAAAAAGAGCGTGGTATCACTATTAATACTGCTCATATCGAGTATGAAACCAACAAGCGCCACTATGCTCACGTTGACTGCCCGGGTCACGCTGACTATGTAAAGAACATGGTTACTGGTGCTGCTCAGATGGATGGTGCTATATTGGTAGTTGCTGCAACTGATGGTCCTATGCCTCAGACTCGTGAGCATGTGCTTCTTGCTCGTCAGGTAAACGTGCCTCGTATGGTTGTCTTCTTGAACAAGTGTGATGACTCTGAGGTTGATGAGGAAATGATTGACCTCGTTAAGATGGACGTTCAGGATTTGCTTACTTCTTATGGTTATGAAGAGGAAACTCCGATTATCTGCGGTTCTGCTCTTGGTGCATTGAACGGTGTTGCAAAATGGGAAGATAAGATTATCGAACTCATGGATGCTGTTGACTCATGGATTGAAGAGCCTGAGCGTGAAGTTGATAAGCCTTTCTTGATGCCTGTTGAGGATGTATTCTCAATTACTGGTCGTGGTACTGTTGCTACTGGTCGTATTGAGACTGGCCGATGCAAGATCGGTGATGAGGTGCAGCTTCTCGGTCTCGGTGAAGATAAGAAATCAGTTATCACTGGTGTCGAGATGTTCCGTAAGACTCTCCCTGAGGGTGAGGCTGGTGACAACGTAGGTTTGTTGTTGCGTGGTATCGACAAGGAAGAGGTTAAGCGCGGTATGGTTGTTGTGCACCCGGGTGTTATCACTCCGCACGATCATTTCAAGGCTTCTATCTACGTTCTGAAGAAAGAGGAAGGCGGCCGTCATACTCCTTTCGGAAATCGTTACCGTCCCCAGTTCTATCTGCGTACAATGGACTGCACGGGTGAAATTACTCTCCCAGAAGGTGTGGACATGGTTATGCCTGGTGATAACGTTGAGATTGAGGTTCGCTTGATTTACAAGGTTGCTCTGAACGAGGGTCTGCGTTTCGCTATCCGTGAGGGTGGTCGCACCGTAGGATCAGGCCAGATTACCGCACTTCTCCCTGATGTTGAGGAAGAGGGATAAACAAAGATTTTAATAAATACATAGGGTCTCTGTACCTAAAGAGTACAGAGACTTTAATACGGGTTTAGCTCAGTTGGTAGAGCACTGGTCTCCAAAACCAGGTGTCGAGAGTTCGAGTCTTTCAACCCGTGCAAAAAGAAAATAAAATGTTCAAGAAGATAGCAAATTATTGCAAGGAATGTTATAATGAACTTGCGCATAATACTACTTGGCCATCACGTGCCGAACTAACACATAGTGCAGTGGTTGTTTTATCTGCTTCCCTTATCATTGCATTGGTTGTTTTTGGTATGGATCTCGTTTTTGAAAATCTCATGAAGTTTGTTTATCCAGGTTAATCCAAGAAGTAATGGCAGAAGCAGGAAAAAATTGGTATGTATTGCGTGCAGTAAGCGGAAAAGAAGCTAAGTTAAAAGAATATATCGAAGCTGAAATGAAGCATAATCAACTGCTCGCTGATCATGTTTTCGAGGTTCTGATTCCTATGGAAAAGCATGCAACAATACGTAGCGGTAAGCGTGTCGAAACAGAAAAGATTTCGCTTCCTGGTTATATTTTTGTTGAAGCTGATCTTGTAGGTGATGTACCTACGATGTTGCGTTTTATGCCTAACTGCCTAGGTTTCTTGGGAGGTTTGGATAATCCTTCCCCTGTTCCTCAAGCTCAAATCAATAGAATGCTTGGTGCGGCTGAGGAGACAGAGATTGTAAATGAGGTTAATGTGCCTTTTGTTCTTGATGAGAACGTCAAGGTTATGGATGGGCCATTCAGCGGTTTTGAAGGTGTGATAGAAGATATCAATACTGAAAAACGTAAACTGAAGGTTATGGTTAAGATTTTCGGAAGAAAAACTCCGTTGGAGCTTAGTTTTATGCAAGTTGAAAAGGTAAATGTATAGTTGTTACGGACTTAAGTTTACTTTTTATACGTTTCAATTATTTTAATAAAAAAGAAATGGCTAAAGAAGTTGCTGGATTAATCAAATTACAGATTAAGGGTGGCGCTGCAAATCCTTCTCCTCCCGTTGGACCTGCTTTGGGTTCTAAGGGAATCAACATTATGGGTTTCTGTAAGGAATTTAATGCGCGTACCCAAGACAAGGCCGGCAAAGTATTACCTGTCGTTATTACTTATTACACTGATAAGACTTTTAGCTTTGTAATAAAGACTCCTCCTGCAGCAGTTCAGTTGCTTGAGGCTTCAAAGGTTAAGAAAGGTTCAGGACAGCCTAATCGTAACAAAGTTGGTAGCGTAACTTGGGAACAAGTTAAAGCTATCGCTGAAGACAAAATGGCAGACTTGAATTGTTTCACCGTTGAGAGTGCGATGCGGCTAGTTGCTGGAACCGCTCGTAGTATGGGCATTACAGTCAAGGGCGACTTCCCTGTTAAATAATTAAACTTCAATTTAATTTAGTACAATGAGTAAACTGACAAAAAATCAGAAGTCTGTAGCTGAGAAGGTTGAAGCAGGGAAGGTTTATGCTTTGAATGAGGCAACCCAATTGGTAAAGGATATTACTACAACTAAGTTTGATGCTTCAGTTGATATTGATGTTCGCCTTGGCGTTGATCCACGTAAAGCTAATCAGATGGTGCGTGGTGTTGTATCACTCCCCAATGGAACTGGTAAAACTGTACGCGTTCTTTGTCTCTGTACACCAGATCAGGAAGAGGCTGCTAAAGCAGCTGGTGCTGATTATGCAGGTCTTGATGAATACATCGAAAAGATTAAGACTGGATGGACTGACATAGATGTTATCATTACAATGCCCTCATGCATGGGCAAAGTTGGTCCTTTAGGTCGTTTCCTTGGTCCCCGTGGCTTGATGCCTAACCCCAAGAGTGGTACAGTAACCATGGATGTAGCTAAGGCTGTCAAAGAAGTAAAACAAGGAAAAATAGATTTCAAAGTTGATAAAGCTGGTATTATCCATACTTCGATTGGTAAAATCTCAATGTCTTCGGATCAGATTTATGGAAATGCAAAAGAGTTCATCAATACTGTTATTCGATTGAAACCTGCTGCTGCAAAGGGAACATATATTAAGAGTATCTTCCTTTCCTCTACAATGAGTAAGGGTATCAAGATTGATCCTAAATCTGTGGAATAACTCTAAAAGTTTAGAAAAATGAAGAAAGAAGCTAAAGATACTATAATTGTAGATCTTGGACAGAAATTGAAGGAATATCCTCACTTTTACCTTGTAGATGTTACTGGTATGAATGCTGAGGCTACAAGCGATTTCCGTCGTAAGTGTTTCAAACAGCAAATCAAGATGGTTGTTGTGAAGAATACTCTTCTTCACAAGGCGCTTGAAGCATCTGATGTCGATTTTTCTGATCTTTATGGTACTTTGAAGGGTAATACTGCAGTTTTGTTTTGCGAGACTGCAAATGTGCCCGCAAAATTGCTTAAGGATAAAGAAATAGCAAAAGCTGGTATTCCTTCTTTGAAGGCTGCTTATGCAGAAGAAGGACTTTTCGTAGGTGCTGACAAGCTTGAGGAGTTGTCTTCTATTAAGAGTAAGAACGAAGTTATTGCAGATGTTGTTGCCTTGTTGCAGAGTCCTGCAAAGAATGTCGTTTCAGCTTTGCAATCAGGCGCTAACACCATTCACGGTGTGCTTAAGACTTTAGGTGAGCGTGCTGAATAATATGTTATGACTGTTTTCATTAAAGAAATGTCTAACAATAAAGTCAATTATTAATAATCAGAAAATTAAAATTAAGAATAAAAATGGCAGACGTAAAAGCTATTGCAGAAGAGTTAGTAAACCTTACTGTTAAGGAAGTTAATGAGTTGGCAACAGTCCTGAAGGACGAGTATGGTATCGAGCCTGCTGCTGCAGCTGTTGCTGTAGCTGCTGGTCCTGCTGCTGGTGCTGCAGGTGAAGCTGCTGAAGAGAAATCTTCTTTCGATGTAGTTCTTACTGATATTGGTGCTACAAAGCTACAGGTTGTAAAGGCTGTTAAGGAGGCTTGTGGACTTGGTCTTAAGGAGGCTAAGGCTCTCGTTGAGGGTGCACCTGCAACTATCAAGGAAGGTCTCTCAAAGGATGAGGCTGAGAACCTGAAAAAGGCCATTGAAGAGGCCGGTGCTAAGGTTGAGCTTAAGTAAGATTCTAGAGGTTCACCTCTTTACTTATTTTCATACAATGGTTAGGATTTACCCAGTCGGTGAGTCCTAACCTTTTTGTGTCTTTTTAAAGTTTTTCTACTTTAAAGCATAACTTCACAGTCGATAGATTACAATAATTTTTATGACCAAAGTTGTTAATAACAGAGTAAATTTTGCAAGCGTCCATAATCCGTTTCCTTTTCCGGATTTCCTAGACGTTCAGCTGAAGTCCTTTAAAGACTTCCTGCAGTTGGACACGCCTCCAGAGGAGCGAAAGAATGATGGTCTGTATAAGGTATTTGCTGAAAATTTCCCCATCACTGATACGCGCAATAATTTTGTTCTTGAGTTTTTGGATTACTATATCGATCCCCCACGTTATTCTATTGATGAATGCTTGGAACGTGGTCTTACGTATAGTGTGCCCCTTAAGGCAAAGATGAAACTTTATTGTACGGATCCTGATCATGAAGATTTCGGAACGTTCATCCAAGATGTTTTCCTTGGAACCATTCCTTACATGACTAATAATGGCACCTTTGTTATTAATGGTGCAGAGCGTGTTGTAGTTGCTCAGTTGCATCGTTCGCCCGGTGTTTTCTTTGGTCAAGGTGTCCATGCTAATGGTACCAAATTATATAGTGCTCGTATTATTCCTTTTAAGGGATCTTGGATTGAGTTTGCTACTGACATTAATAATGTCATGTACGCTTACATCGACCGCAAGAAGAAATTGCCTGTTACGACAATGTTGCGCGCTATCGGTTATGAGTCAGACAAAGATATACTCAATATTTTTGATTTAGCTGAGGAAGTAAAGGTTAATCAAAAAAATATCAAAGCGTGTATTGGCCGTACACTTGCTGGAAATCTCATGAAGACTTCGTACGAGGAATTCACAGATGAGTCCACTGGTGAAGTTACGATGATCCAACGCAATGAGGTTATAATGGAGCGTGGTACATATATTACTGAAAAAAATTACGAAGCAATTTTGGACAGTGATGTGACCTCTATTTTGTTGCACAAGGATGAAGAGTCTGCCAATAAGTTCTCTATTATTTTCAACACTCTTGCTAAAGATCCCAGCAATTCGGAAATCGAAGCTGTACGTTATATCTATCGTCAGTTGCGTAATGCCGATCCTGTTGACGATGCTAGTGCCCGTGAGGTTTTCCAAAATCTTTTCTTCTCCGACAAGAGATACGACCTTGGAGAGGTCGGCCGTTACCGTATCAATACTAAACTAGGACTTGATACTGATGGTGAGGTACGTGTTCTCACAAAAGAGGATATTATTGCCATTATCAAGTACCTTATCAAGCTTATCAATTCGAATGCAAGCGTTGATGACATTGACCATTTGTCCAACCGTCGAGTTCGTACCGTTGGCGAGCAATTAGCTAATCAGTTTTCTGTCGGTTTGGCTCGAATGAGTCGCACTATTCGCGAACGCATGAATGTTCGCGACAATGAAGTGTTTACGCCTACTGATTTGATTAACGCCAAAACAATTTCTAGTGTTATCAATTCTTTCTTTGGCACTAATCCTTTAAGCCAATTTATGGATCAAACCAATCCTTTGGCTGAGGTTACGCATAAGCGCCGTCTTTCGGCACTTGGTCCTGGCGGTCTTACTCGTGAGCGTGCTGGATTTGAGGTTCGTGATGTTCACTATACTCATTATGGTCGTCTTTGCCCCATTGAGTCTCCAGAAGGTCCAAACATTGGTCTGATATCTTCACTTTGCATGTATGCAACCATCAATGAACTAGGTTTCATAGCATCTCCCTATCGATTGGTGAAGGATAGTCAGGTTGATATGGATAATGATGATGTTGTTTATCTTACTGCGGAGGAGGAAGAAGGTAAATATGTAGCCCAAGGTAACGCTCCTTTGAGAGAAGACGGTTCCTTTATCCGAGCTACTGTACATACCCGTAAAGCTGCTGATTTCCCTGTAGTAACACCAGAAAAGGTTGATTTGATGGACGTTGCTCCTCAACAGATTGCTTCTGTCAGTGCGGGTCTTATTCCTTTCTTAGAGCACGACGACGGTCACCGTGCGCTCATGGGATGTAACATGATGCGTCAGGCCGTTCCTTTGCTTCATAATGATGCACCTATAGTAGGTACAGGACTTGAGAAGCAAGTTTGTGAGGATTCACGTACAATGATAACCGCTGAAGGTGATGGTGTAATTGATTATGTTGATGCTACGACTATTCGCATTTTGTATGACCGCACTGAGGAAGAAGAATTTGTAAGCTTCGAACCAGCACTTAAGGAATATCGTATTCCTAAGTTCCGTCGTACCAACCAAAACATGACGATTGACCTTCGTCCTATTTGCGATAAGGGGCAACGTGTCAAGAAGGGAGATATTCTTACTGAGGGCTATGCCACAGAGAAAGGCGAATTGGCCTTGGGACGCAACCTTTTGGTAGCTTACATGCCTTGGAAAGGTTATAACTATGAGGATGCCGTTGTTATTTCTGAGCGTATGGTACGCGAGGACGTGCTGACTTCTGTTCACGTTGATGAATATTCTCTCGATGTGCGAGAAACTAAGCGTGGTGTGGAAGTCTTTACAAGCGATATCCCCAATGTAAGCGAAGAAGCTACTAAAGATCTTGATGACAATGGTATCATTCGCATTGGTGCTCGCGTTGAGCCAGGAGATATCATGATTGGAAAGATTTCGCCTAAGGGCGAGAGTGATCCTTCCCCTGAGGAAAAACTTCTTAGAGCCATTTTCGGTGACAAGGCTGGCGATGTGAAAGACTCTTCGTTAAAGGCAAATCCTTCATTAAGCGGTATTGTCATAGACAAAAAACTGTTTACACGTGCAGACAAGACTCGTGAATCTAAAAAGCAAGACAAAGTTTTGTTGGCAAAGATTGACGAGGAATACGATGCCAAGCACGACGATTTGAAGAATATGCTCGTTGACAAGCTTATGACGCTGACAGAAGGTAAGACTTCGGAGGGCGTTAAGGACTATACCGAGGCTGAAATCATTAATAAGGGCATGCGTTTCACGGTAGCTGCTCTCAAGAATCTTGAGTACGACGGTATCCAAAGTAACGGCTGGACTGATGATGAACACATCAACGACATGATTCAGCATCTCATCATGAATTTTATCCGCAAAGACAAGCAGTTGGCAGCCGAACAAAACCGCAGAAAGTTTGCCATCACCATTGGTGATGAGCTTCCCTCTGGTATTTTGAAGATGGCTAAGGTCTATATTGCTAAGAAGCGCAAGATTCAGGTGGGTGACAAATTGGCTGGTCGTCATGGTAATAAGGGTATCGTTTCTAAGATTGTGCGTATGGAAGATATGCCTTTCTTGGCTGACGGACGTCCAGTCGACCTTGTTCTCAACCCGATGGGTGTGCCCTCACGTATGAACCTTGGACAGATATTTGAGGCTATTCTTGGTGCAGCTGGAAAGAAATTAGGTGTTAAGTTTGCTACTCCTATCTTTGATGGAGCCAAGCTTGATGACTTGAAGGTTTGGACTGACAAGGCTGGTTTGCCTAACCTCTGTTCTACTACTGTTTACGATGGTGAGACAGGCGAACCTTTCGACCAACAGGCTACCGTGGGTGTTACCTACTTCTTGAAATTAGGCCATATGGTTGAAGACAAGATGCATGCCCGTTCGATAGGTCCTTATAGCCTTATAACCCAGCAGCCTCTTGGTGGTAAGGCTCAGTTCGGCGGACAGCGTTTCGGAGAGATGGAAGTCTGGGCTCTCGAAGGCTTTGGCGCAAGCCATGTGCTTCAAGAGATGCTTACTATAAAGAGTGACGATGTAACAGGGCGTTCAAAGGCTTATGAGGCCATAGTTAAGGGCGATCCTATGCCTACACCAGGCATTCCTGAGTCCCTCAATGTGCTTCTACATGAGTTGCGCGGCTTGGGTCTGAGCGTGAAGTTGGATTAATATTAGAATATTGAAAAGTTAGAAACATGGCTTTCAAAAAAGATACAAAGGTAAAGACAAATTTCTCAAAGATTACCATCAGCCTTGCATCGCCTGAGCAAATCAAGGAGAATTCGTTTGGCGAGGTCACAAAGCCTGAGACCATCAACTATCGTACCTATAAGCCCGAGCGTGATGGCTTGTTCTGTGAGAAGATTTTCGGTCCTACTAAGGATTATGAATGTGGTTGTGGTAAGTACAAGCGCATTCGTTATAAAGGTATTGTGTGTGACCGATGTGGAGTTGAGGTGACAGAACGTAAGGTCCGCCGTGAGCGCAGCGGTCATATCGAACTGGTAGTCCCCGTCGCCCACATTTGGTATTTTCGTTCTTTGCCCAATAAGATTGGTTATCTTTTGGGACTTCCTACAAAGAAACTCGATGCTGTTGTTTACTACGAGAAATACATTGTCATCCAGCCTGGTTTGGCAGCTGGTTTGAAGAACCCTGATACAGGCGAGGATTTGAATGGTTCTCACAAGCTCGATCTTTTATCTGAGGATGAGTATCTCAACATCATTGACAACAAGTTGGACGAGACCAATGATTTGCTTGATGACTCCGATCCGAACAAGTTCATCGCAAAGATGGGTGCAGAGGCTATTCTTGACTTGCTTCATTCTCTTACAATAGAGGATGCCAACGGCTTGACGGGTCTTGATAAGTTGTCTTTCGAGTTGCGCGACCGTGCAAGCAACGACTCTAGCCAGATGCGTAAGACAGAGGCTTTGAAACGCCTTCAGGTCGTCGAGGCGTTCCGTTCTTCAAAGAATGTGAATAAGCCAGAGTGGATGATAATGAAGATTATACCCGTTATTCCGCCTGAGCTTCGTCCTCTCGTACCGTTGGATGGCGGTCGGTTTGCAACATCTGATCTTAACGATCTCTATCGTCGTGTCATCATACGTAACAATCGTCTGAAGAGACTTATGGAGATAAAAGCTCCAGAAGTTATTCTGCGTAACGAAAAACGTATGCTACAAGAGGCCGTCGACTCATTGTTTGACAACAGTCGCAAGGCCAGTGCTGTGAAGAGCGAATCTAACCGTCCTCTCAAGTCTCTTTCCGACTCTTTGAAAGGTAAGCAAGGTCGTTTCCGTCAGAACCTTCTCGGTAAGCGTGTTGACTATTCAGCCCGTTCCGTTATTGTTGTCGGCCCAGAGTTGAAGATGGGCGAATGCGGTCTTCCTAAATTGATGGCTGCTGAGCTGTACAAACCTTTCATTATTCGTAAGCTCATTGAGCGCGGTATCGTCAAGACAGTAAAGAGCGCCAAAAAGATTGTAGACCGTCGCGAGCCAGTTATTTGGGACATCCTCGAGAATGTAATGAAGGGTCATCCCGTCTTGCTCAACCGTGCACCTACACTTCACCGTCTGTCGGTATTGGCTTTCCAACCCAAGCTCATCGAAGGTAAGGCCATACAGTTGCACCCGCTTGCCTGTACGCCGTTTAACGCCGACTTTGACGGTGACCAGATGGCAGTCCATCTTCCTCTGAGCAACGAGGCAGTTCTCGAGACCCAGATTTTGATGCTTCAGAGTCACAATGTCTTGAATCCGGCTAATGGCGCATCTATCACAGTTCCTTCTCAGGACATGGTGTTAGGTCTTTACTATATCACCAAGATACGCCCAGGAGCCAAAGGCGAGGGACTTACCTTCTATGGCCCCGAGGAAGCAATTATTGCCCACAACGAGAAGCGTTGCGATCTCCATGCTCAAGTAAAGGTGCTTGTTGATGATATTGAAGACGGCAAGCCCGTTCATCATATTGTTGAAACGACCGTAGGACGTATCATCGTCAATGAGATTGTACCTTCAGAGATAGGCTATTTTAATGGTGTAATCTCCAAGAAATCGTTGCGCAACCTGATAGCAGCCGTTATCAAGTCGGTCGGTATGGCACGTGCTTGCACGTTCCTCGATGGTATCAAGAATCTCGGTTACCGCATGTCTTATTTGGCAGGTCTTTCCTTTAATCTCGATGATATCATCGTTCCTGACGAGAAGAAAGAGATTGTAGAGAAGGGTCAAAATGAAGTTGACAACATTACGGCTAATTTCGATATGGGTCTTATCACCGATAAGGAACGTTACAATCAGGTCATTGATGCTTGGACACATGTCAACGCCAATCTGAAGAAAGCCGTTATGAAGCACATGACCGAGGCCGATCAGGGATTCAATGCCGTGTATATGATGCTTGATTCAGGAGCTCGTGGATCGGCCGATCAGATTGCACAGTTGGCTGGTATGCGTGGTCTGATGGCCAAGCCTCAGAAAGCTGGTGCCGAAGGAAACTCAATCATTGAGAACCCCATCATTTCGAACTTGAAGGAAGGTATGTCGGTGCAGGAATATTTCATTGCTTCGCATGGTGCCCGTAAGGGTCTTGCTGATACCGCTATGAAGACTGCCGATGCCGGTTACCTCACACGTCGTCTTGTCGATGTTTCGCACGACGTTATTATTAATGAGGAGGATTGTGGTACTCTGCGTGGTTTGGAGTGTCGTGCACTTAAGAACGGCGATGAGGTTATCTCTTCTTTGTCCGAGCGTATCCTTGGCCGTGTCTCTGTCCACGATGTTGTCAATCCGCATACCAACGAGCTGATTGTTTCCGCTGGCGAGGAAATTCGTGAAGACGAAGCCGACCTTATCGAAGCGTGTGGCATTGAAATGGTCGAAATCCGTTCGGTGCTTACCTGCGAAAGCAAGAAGGGCGTATGTCGCAAGTGTTACGGTCGTAACCTTGCCACAGCCAAGATGGTTCAGATTGGTGAAGCTGTCGGTGTCATTGCTGCTCAGGCCATTGGAGAGCCAGGTACACAGCTTACCCTCCGCACATTCCACGCCGGTGGTGTAGCTGGTAACGTTGCTGCCAATGCAGGCATCAAGGCCAAGAGCGAGGCTCGTCTGAAATTCGAGGAGTTGCATACAGTTCCTTATGTCGACGATAATGACCAAAAGTGCCAGCGAGTGGTCAGCCACTTGGCTGAGGTGCAGTTCATCGACCTCTCTACTGAAATTGTTCTTTCTACCTTGCAAGTGCCGTATGGTAGTGCTTTGTATTTCAACGATGGTGACGTTGTTAAGGCCGGCGACCAGATTTGCCGTTGGGACCCCTTCAATGCAGTTATTGTCAGCGAGTACGCCGGTAAACTTCGTTTCCGCGATGTAGTAGAGGGACAGACTTTCAAGGCTGAGACCGACGAGACCTCTGGTATGACGGAGCGTATCATCACCGACTCGCGCGACCACAGCCTTGTTCCTATGGTTGATGTGCTCAACGATGACGGCGAGGTGTTGCTTACTTACAACTTCCCCGTAGGTGGTCATCTGGTGGTCGATGATGGTCAAGTTATTACCACTGGTACCACTCTTGTCAAAATACCTCGTGCAGTTGGCGGTGCCGGCGATATCACGGGTGGTCTGCCGCGTGTTACCGAGCTTTTCGAGGCTCGCAATCCGTCTAACCCCGCAGTTGTTTCAGAAATCGACGGTGAGGTATCCATGGGCAAACAGAAACGTGGCAACCGTGAGGTTATCGTAACTTCCAAGACTGCCGACCAGCGCAAGTATCTCGTTCCCCTCTCTCGTCAGATATTGGTTCAGGAACACGATGCCGTCCGTGCTGGCACACCCTTGTCTGATGGTTCCATCACTCCCAATGATATACTTGCCATCAAGGGTCCCACCGCTGTGCAGGAATACATAGTCAACGAGGTACAAGACGTCTATCGTCTGCAAGGTGTGAAGATCAATGACAAACATTTTGAGATAATCGTTCGTCAGATGATGCGTAAGGTTCGCATTGACGATCCGGGCGATACTATCTTCCTTGAACAAGAGCTCGTCGACAAGCTCGATTTCTCTGATGAGAATGACCGTATTTGGGGAAAGAAGGTTGTTGTCGATGCTGGCGATTCTGATGTTCTTGTACGTGGTCAGATTGTTACCGCACGCAAGTTGCGTGACGAGAACTCCAGTCTGAAGCGTCGTGACTTGAAACTTGTTCAGGTGCGCGATGCCGTACCCGCCACTTCAACGCAGGTGTTGCAGGGTATTACCCGTGCTGCATTGGGTACGAAGAGCTTTATGAGTGCTGCTTCCTTCCAGGAGACCACCAAGGTGCTCAACGAGGCTGCTATCCGTGGAAAGGTCGACCATTTGGAGGGTATGAAGGAGAATGTTATCTGTGGACACCTAATCCCTGCTGGTACCGGTCTTCGCAAGTGGGAGAAGCTGATAGTCGGATCTCAAGAAGAATACGCTCGCATGGAAGCCAACAAGAAAAATGTGCTTGATTTCTCTGCATCTGCTGACAACCAAGAGTAAATGGCATTTGTCAATCACATAACAAAAGAGCCGTCTGCTATCGTGCAGATGGCTTTTTTTTTTATTGGTGTCCAGTAAAAACTTAGCAACAGGAAAGTCCCGTAGGGACGACAGATTATAGCGCAGGGGCTGCCCCTGCGTTTATGTATTTAACTAAATCTGCCCCCGTAAGGGGCGCATAATTCATTGTGATATAGAAATATACCCCCCTTTATAAAGAACTCAAGTTTCGGATTTGCCGTTCAGTAGGTGTCCTCGAAGAGGGCTATGCGTAACCGCTGGTGGAGCGAGCGTAGCGGACGGAACCTGCGGACCTGAAACGGTAACTCCGGGCGCGTCCTCGAAGAGGGCGAACACGCTCATAGTGAACCTCTGGCATGGATAGTAGGCCCTCTTCGAGGACGATTCTATAATCCGATGGAGAATCCGCAGGTTCCCTTCGGTCACCAGCGGTTATGCAGAGTTTGCCCCCTTCGGGGACGTATATTCAAGCATAAGTACCAAATCTGAAACTTGAGTAAAGAACATCCATTCAACGTTTTACAATGTTAGGCCAACATTTTATCGGACACCAATACTTTTTTTGGGGAGCTACAAACTAAAATCCCTTTGGCTGTATCCATAGCCAAAGGGATTTTAAATCTTCAGTATCTGCATTGGCTTACCTTTGCCAATGGTGTAGAAGATTGCTTAGTAGATGTAAACCTTGCAGTCTTTGATGCTTCCGGGCGCACCTTGTTCGGCACGGGGCAGATACTCCATTGCGCTTACGGTTTGTTTTTCGCCAAAATCAATTACTAAGAGGTGGGGTAGGGATGCACCCTGCTCAGTCAGCCAGTAGGTCGACTCTTGCAGGTCGAAAGCCTTGTCGCCTGTGTGGTTCCCATTGTCGTCTTCGCTGTCTGCGTACTTGGTTTTCCACGCATCGCGGCTGATGCGTTTACCCTGTGCGTCTTGTGCGTATACCTCTGCAATGGCGCTGACGGCGTTGCCGCTTTGGTTGCTTGTTACTTCTATGGCGAGGTATCGGCCTGTTGCCGGTTTGTCAAACTTGACCGTCTGCCATCCGTTGCCAGCCTTCATCTGTCCGGCAAAGACAGGTGTGCTCGAGTTGAGATCGGGTTTGTCACCTATGTTGTTGTGCTTGTTGCTTTCTTCCAGTTGCAGTTTGTCCAGTTCGTGCTTATTCTGTCCCCACACGGTAGCTTCCTTAGGGCCTACTACGTCGAATACAACTACCTCGTTGCGTCCCTTCTTCAGCCAGCATCCTGGAACGTATAGCGTTTGTTGTGGGCCTATGCGCCAGAAACGCCCCATGGCATGTCCATTGACATAAACCAGTCCTTTGCCCCATGTCTCGAAGTTGAGGAAGGTGTCGCCAGTCTTCTTCAGGTTGAAATATCCGCGATAATAGCCAGCCTTGGTGTTGAGTCGGTCTTGCTGCCCCATCTTTGTTTTTCCGTTTTCCAGAGCCTGTGTGGCATTGGCATAGGTGTCGGGTATGCGGCTTTGCTCCCAGTCTTTCAGAGTCCATGTTACATCGTCACCGTCTACCGACGCGTTGAGTGTCACGTTGCCCACAATACCCTTGTAGTCTTTGATAGCGCGTCCGAAGTTGATGCGTCCCATAGCTTCCACTATCACAGTCAGCTTGTCGCCCTTCTTGGTGGCAGGCATAACGAGCGAGTGCTCGTTCTTCACGCGGTCAATCTTGCCGATATATTTCTTGTTGACGTAGACTTGTACGAAATCGTGTGCGCCGTCGATGTTGAGCACAGCTCCAGCTGGAGCTTCGGGCAGTGATGTGCGATATACCATGGTTCCCCATCCGAAGTCCATGTCCTCAAAGGTCAGTGGTGTCACCGACGATGCCGTACTGTCGATGCCCGTTCCGATGGTTGCAAACTCGTTCAGCGCAAATTTTGGCACGCTTATAATCTCTGCGGCAGTTTTGGGCACACTGGGCAACTTGCCATCGGTGTATTTCTGCATCATCTCGTGCAGCTCGAAGAATTTTGGAGTAGTTTGTCCGTACTCGTTGATAGGCGCATCGTAGTCGTACGATGTCACGTCGGGTGCGAAGCCCGGCGAATTGGCACCCGCCCAGTGTCCGAACGATGTGCCTCCGTGAGTCATGTAGAGCGAGAAACTGATGCCCTTCGAAAGCATCTCGTCCAAGCCAGCCACCATATCCTTGGCACCGCGTGTCTCATGGCGTGCGCCCCATTTGTCAAACCATCCGCTCCAGAACTCCGAGCACATCTTCGGTGCATCGGGGCGCAGTTCGCCCAGACGTCGGAACTGTTGGTCGATATTGGCTCCTGTTCCGAAATTCATTGTCCATACCAGATCGTCGAGTCCATTGCGTTCGAAGTTGCTGGCCCAGTCGCACTGGAATAGAGCAGGGCCACGTCCGTTTTTGTACCAGTTTTGCTTTAGCATGTCGCGTATGGCCGACACGTACGGCTTGTCCGTGCCGTATGAACCGTACTCGTTTTCCACCTGTACCATGATGATTGGACCGCCATTTTGTATGGTCAGCGGCGACAGTTGTTCGGCCACTTTCTCCTCGAACACCTTTACCCGTTCCATGAAGTAAGGATCTTGTTCGCGAAGTTTGATGTCTTTCTTCTTAAGCAGCCACCAGGGCAGTCCACCCATTTCCCACTCGGCGCACACGTATGGGCCTGGTCTCACGATGACATACATGCCGTTCTTTTGCACTTGCTTCACAAAAGCTGCTATATCGTTATTGCCCGTGAAGTCGAACTGTCCCTCCCGCTGTTCGTGTATGTTCCAAAACACGTACATGCAGATGGTGTTCATGCCTAACGCCTTGCACATTTTGATGCGTTGGTCCCAGTAGGCACGCGGAATGCGTGGATAATGCAGTTCGGCAGCCTTTACCACGATAGGTTTGCCGTTGAGTAAGAACGTACCCTTGCCCACGGTAAAGTCACCCGGCTTTGCAGCTTGACTGCCAGTGGGGCAGAGCAGCATGGTTGCCGCTAAGGCCGCCGTCGTTAATTTTTTTGTCAGCTTCATTATTTTTTTGTTTTTGGTTATTCTGTTTGTCGCAAAGTTACGAATAAACTTCTACACATTGCTTGGCGACCATCAAATAATTCTTGTTCACACTCGCTGTTGTCTCCAATTACAGTCCGAGCCCCTTGCAGATGTTCTCTACTTGTTGCGTGCGGGTCATGGTGTAGAAGTGCAACACGGGGAATCCGGCTTTCATCAATTTTTCGCATTGGCCGATGGCCCACTCCTCGCCCACTTTCTTCACATCGTCGTTGTCGGCGCATGCCATCACTCGCTCCACCAGTTCTTGTGGCAAATCCACGGCGAAGGTCTGTGGTAGCACTGTAAGTTGGGTTTTCGAGGCAAAGGGCTTGATGCCCGGCAGCAGGGGAGCTTCGATGCCTACCTCCGCACATCTGTCGCGAAACCGTATAATGGTGTCGGCATCGTAGCATATCTGTGTGGCTATATATTCGGCTCCGGCCTCCACTTTTTGTTTCAGATAGCCGAGGTCGGTTAGGAGGTTTGGCGATTCAATATGTTTCTCCGGGTATCCAGCCACACCGATACAAAAATCGGTATGGTGGTGCGTGTCGGGCTCACCGTCGATAAAAGTGCCCTCGTTCATATCGTGTATCTGTTTCACCAGCTGGTGGGCGTGTGTGTGCCCCTCTTTGTGTGGCACGAAACGGTGCGCACCCGGCATGGCATCGCCACGCAGTGCCAGCACGTTGCGTATGCCCAGAAAATCGAGGTCGATCAGTGCATCTTCGATATCGTAGCGCGATTGCCCGCCACAGATAATGTGCGGCACCACCTCTATTCCGTATTTTTGTCTGATGGCTGCCGATACGCCGACGGTGCCTGGACGTCGTCTCGCCACGTGCTTTTGTATCAGTCCGTCTGGCCGTTCCGTGTATTTTATCTCTTCCCTGTGGCATGTCACGTTGATAAACGCCGGGTTATAAGGTGCCAGTCGGTCTATTGCACCGTATATTTTACTGAGGCCGTCGCCTTTCAGTGGCGGTAGCAGTTCGAATGAGAAACGGTGTTTCCCGGTCTCTTCAGCTTCTCTGATAATGTCGATGACTTTCATGGTAGGTGTGTTGATGTGTATGGAATAATGTGGTGTCTTCCTGTTACCGGTT
The DNA here is from genome assembly GCA_963656105.1 of Eggerthellaceae bacterium. Lineage (GTDB taxonomy): Bacteria > Bacteroidota > Bacteroidia > Bacteroidales > Bacteroidaceae > Prevotella. The sequence continues at coordinate 21,146 of CAVKHW010000015.1, read as the reverse complement.
TCTTTACACCACAAAGTATTTGTCCGGTTTGTTTGCAAATATCAGTCCGCAGATGCTTTCCCCCGGATTTATCATGTTGTTCGATGTGATGGATAGTCCTGTTTCGGGTCCTATGTTCAGTATGTCGAACACCTGTCGCTTGAGACTATGGTCTGGGCATGATCCGTATCCGAAAGCCATTCGAATATTTTTCTTTCCCCAATGCAGTGTGTCTCGCAAATCGGCCGACAGTTTTTCTGCCATTGCCTCTGTCAACCGGTCTGCCAACAGTTTCAGCATGATGGCGTGGTATTCGTCGCCGTCCTGTCTGAACCGTCCTTGCCGTTCTGCCAGCCCTACGCCCGCACTCACCACAAACGGACATATCCAGTCGTTGGGCGGTGCCGCGCCTTCTTCGCGTTGCAACACATAGTCGGCCAGACATTTTGTCTGCTCCTCGTCGCGTCGCGAGCGTGGCATCGGCAGTTGGTGCTCGTGACCATTAGCATCTTTTATGATAATGACATCACCTTCGGCCCATGCAGGCAGTATCTGTGCCTTGGTCTGCAGCCGCAGCAATCTTAGGCGTATGGTCTTTTCCAACAGCTGTTGTGCGTCGGCAAATAACTTGCGTGCCTCGTGGCCCTTTTCCTTGTCGTCGAGTAGTTCGGGGAAATGTCCTTTTAGTCCCCATGCCGAGAAGAAGAACTGCCAGTTAATACGAGGTACCAGAGGGTTGCAGCACAGACATTCGCCTTTGGGGTGCAACAGCGAGTGGTTATCACTGCTGATAAGGTGCAGAGCCTTGGTGGAAGGCACCGCCACTTCGTCCGGCTTTTTTACATATCTCCGTAGCCGTGCTTCCTCGGGAGTCAGCAGGGGTTTCTTCTCAGCTTCGCCACGTAGGTAATTCTCGCGCACGATGCGTTGCTGCGCTTTCAGCTCAGCTATATATTGATTGCTGTCGGTTGCCAGTAGTCGCCTGATGATGGCCGGGTTGTCGGCAGCGGCGCGCACCTGTATCACCACACCGTCGGGATATTCGGGAGCCATCTTTACGGCAGTGTGAAGTGCCGATGTGGTGGCACCGCCCACCAGCACCGGTGTGGTCATGCCTTCGCGCCGCAGTGCTCGCAACACGTTGATCATCTCGTCGAGCGATGGCGTGATAAGGCCGCTGAGTCCTATCACCGCCGCATGGTGCTCCTTGGCGGCCGCAATGATGTTTTCTGTATCTACCATCACACCCAGATCCATCACGTCGTATCCGTTGCACTGTGTCACTACGCTCACGATGTTCTTTCCTATGTCGTGCACGTCACCCTTCACGGTGGCCATGAGTATGGTAGGCTGTTGTCCTGTGCTTTCTGCCTTGGGCACGCCCATATAGGGTTCCAGCACGGCCACGGCTTTCTTCATTACGCGTGCCGATTTCACCACCTGTGGCAGGAACATTTTGCCCTGTCCGAACAGGTCGCCCACCTGTTCCATGGCTGGCATGAGATATTGGTCTATCACACCGAGGGCGTTCCCCGTTGTGGTGTAGGCTTCCTCGGTGTCTTCCTCTATGTGGTCAGTCAGTCCCTTTAGGATGGCGTGGGCTATGCGTTCGCGGAGCGGTGCTGACCGCCAGTTGTCCTGTGCCGTTGCGCCCTTCTTGTCGCCGTTGCCTGCTGCCTTGCGTGCATCCTCTTTTTCTTTGAAAGCCTGCGCGAAGTCTATCAGCCGCTCACTGGCTCCGCTGTCGCGGTTCAGTATCACGTCCTCCACAGCTTTCAGCATGTCGGCTGGTATGTCCGAGTAGATGGTGGTCATGGCCGGATTGACGATGCTCATGTCGAGCCCAGCTTGCATGGCGTGGTAGAGAAACACCGAGTGCATGGCTTGCCGTATCGTGTTGTTGCCGCGAAACGAGAAACTGAGATTGCTGATGCCGCCCGATAGGTGCGTCTCCGGCATTTCGGCATGTATGGTTCGGCAAGCCTCGATGAAGGCTCGTCCGTAGTCGTCGTGTTCGGGCATGCCCGTGGCTACGGCCAGCACGTTGGGGTCGAAGATGATGTCTTCGCCCGGAAAGCCGTTGGCTGTCAGCAGGCTGTAGGCGCGGCGCGCCACACTGACCTTGCGTTCGTAGGTATCGGCCTGTCCTTTTTCGTCGAACAGCATCACCACGGCTGCCGCTCCCATGGCGTGCACATAGTGCGCCTTGCTGAGAAATTTCTCCTCGCCTTCTTTCAGCGATATCGAGTTTACGATACTCTTGCCCTGCACACATTGCAGTCCGGTCTTCAGTATATCCCATTTCGACGAATCGATCATTACGGGCACACGTGCAATCTCGGGTTCGGCTGCTATGAGGTTCAGAAAGGTTGTCATGGCCGCAGTGCCGTCAATGAGCCCGTCGTCCATACAGATATCTATTACCTGAGCGCCGTTCTCCACTTGGTTGCGTGCCACCGAGAGGGCTTCGTCGTATTTCTTTTCTTGTATGAGTCGTTTGAACTTCGCCGATCCGGCTACGTTTGTGCGTTCGCCGATGTTCACAAATCCCGTTTCCTTGCACAGTTTTAGCGGTTCAAGTCCGGCGAGGGTGGTGGGGTGGCTACTGTGTGAGGGTAGTGGTCGTGGGGTGTGTTGCCGCGCCACCTCGGCAAGTGCCTTGATATGTGCAGGCGTGGTTCCGCAGCATCCGCCGTATATGTTTATGCAGCTATGGTGCGTGCCGTCTTCCACCTCGCTGGCAGTGAGAAACTCATCGGCAGCCTTGGCGAAGGTTTCGGGTGTCTCATCGTATCCGCCCATCACATTGGGCAGTCCGGCGTTGGGATGCACTGACACCGGGCAGGGTGCTATCTGCGCTATGCGTCGCAGCCAGGGCAACAGTTGTTGGGCACCGAAACCGCAGTTCAATCCTATCGACATCAGGTTGCCATGGGTCAGCGAGGCCACAAACGCCTCTACCGTCTGTCCCGAAAGCGTGCGTCCCGAGGCGTCGGAGAGCGTGCCCGACACCATTACTGGGATTTCAACACCCCACTGCTCAGCCAGATCGGCCACCGCTTTGAGTGCCGCTTTGGCGTTGAGCGTGTCGAAGATGGTTTCTATGAGCATCACGTCGGCACCACCATCGAGCAGTCCGCGAGCCTGTTCGCCGTAGGTGTCGTATAGTTGTTGGAACGTCACGTCGCGCTGTGCCGGATTGTTGACATCGGCCGACATCGATGCCGTACGGTTGGTGGGACCTATCGATCCTGCCACAATGTGCGCACCGGCGCGCCGTGCGCACGCAGCTGATGCCTTGCTGATTTCGTAAACAAGGTGTTCAAGTCCGTAGTCGGCAAGCGAAAAGCAGTTGCAGTTGAATGAGTTGGTCTCGATGATGTCGGCACCTGCTGCGATGTAGTCGCGGTGCATGCTTTCTATGATGTGCGGCTGGGTGAGGCACAACACGTCGTTGCAACCCTTCAGGGGTACGGGATGTGTCTTGAACCGCTCGCCACGGAAATTGTCCTCGGTCAGCTCCAGATTCTGCAGATAGGTGCCTGTAGCGCCGTCGAGTATGAGGATACGCTCCCTCATGAGGTCAAATATTTGTTTTCGCGTCATGTTCCGATTTTCGATATTTTTTGCCATCGTGACTGACAATGTTTTTTTGTAAGCCACTTGAGTGTAAAGTTACAAATTTATATTTGATTATTTCGTAAGTTGTGCATTTTTTTTAACCGTCACGTGAAGATTTACTTGTTGGCAAACTTTGAAAGGTTGCAGCACTTGGTTCGTTTACAATCCTCTTGCTACGCTCGCTCGACCAGCTGTTTTGCAGACTTTGTCCCCCTGCAGCGACACCTGCTCAATGACAAATCCGAAACTATTGTTCACTTTATTCAGAAAAACAAGCATCCGCCTCATGGTTCGTTCCAGGCGGCCAATCTATAGTTTTGGAGTATTTTTGTGTGTGACGACCGTTGCTTCATTATTTCGTAGTGGAGCTATTCGGTCGCAGTATGTATCTTATCGCAGTGGCGTTTGTAACCTTTCGGATGCGGAGAAAGCACCTTTCGTAGTCCCGTTTGTGTGCTTTCGCCTTTCCTTTTGCCGTCTTTCGTGTCAGCATAGAACGATAAACGATTGATAAATTCTATTCTTGCTGACTAAACTGTTGATTTATTGAATGTTACGGAAACCTCAGCAAAACAGGCGTGTATGCGTGTTGCAGCGTCAGTTCTCGTCTGCACTGCGATTTTTTTGCCTGTCGGTTGTAAAATTATTACGCATTTTTTTAGAAAATCGCGGAATAATTGTGATGTTTCTATATTTTTTGTTAATTTAGCTACGTAATTGTGAAACGAGGCACTGCGACGTAGTATACAAAAATCGGTATCAGCCATCGAAGCTGAAACTTAATGCCGAAAGTTTGGATCGCAACATAATTAAATTCGTTTCATCAAACCTAATGCGTGATGAAGATAAATATCGTTATACCTTGTTATAATGAACAGGAAGTGTTGTGCAAGACCATTGAGGTGTTGGGACGGTTGGCGCAGCGTATCAAAAAAGAGACCGATGCTGACACCCAACTGCTGTTGGTGGACGACGGCAGCAAAGACCGCACTTGGCCGATGATAAAAGAAGCGGCAGCAACCTGTACTTATGTCAGCGGCATTAAGCTGTCCCATAACCGTGGACATCAAAATGCACTATGGGCGGGAATGGAGGCCTCGATTGACCATTGCGATGCCATGGTGAGCATCGATGCTGACCTGCAGGATGATGAGAACGTTATCGTTGACATGGTGAAGCAACTGAAAGAAGGGAAGGATATCATATATGGTGTGCGCAAGGAACGCAAGACCGATACGCTCTTCAAACGCTGTACAGCGCAGGCCTTCTACAAGATAATGCGGTTGGCAGACAAAGAGGTGCTTTACAATCATGCCGATTTCCGCATGATGAGCAACCGCGCTCTGAAGGCGTTGGTGCAATATCCCGAACGCAACTTGTTTCTACGTGCCATTGTCAGAGAGCTTGGCTTTGAGGAAGGCTATGTGTACTACGACCGAAAGGCACGTGAAGCCGGCGAGTCGAAATACCCACTGAAGAAAATGTTGTCGTTCAGTATCGAGGGCATCACTTCGTTCTCGGTGGCGCCCTTGAAGTTCATCACATTCATGGGCTTAACCATGACCATGGTTGCCGTTGTTATGATTATGTTCACATTGGTGGAATATTTTGAAGGGAAAACCATTCAGGGATGGGCGTCCATATTGGTGTCCATGTGGTTCATAGGCAGTATAATCACCACGGGTGTAGGCATCACTGGACTTTATATCGGAAAGATATATACAGAGGTGAAACGACGCCCCAGATATTTCATAGCGGAAAGGGTGTGAGCGATGCTGAAACGTGTTACTTTCCCACGTTTGTGGCCCTGCTGCCGCAAAAAGCCTTGAAAATGTTTGCAAGTGCGTAGCGTTTTCATTAAATTTGCAATGAAAATATAAACATCAGTAACCTTTTAATAAACCTTTATTGCTTTATGGCAGACAACAACAATCAGAATCAAGTGAAAATAGAACTTCGTCCGGAGGTGGCACAGGGAGAATATTCGAATCTTGCGATGATCAACCATTCGAGCAGCGAGTTTGTGCTCGATTTCGCCCACATGCTTCCCATTGCACCTCCACAAATCTTCAGCCGTGTCATTATGGCGCCTGAGCACGCCAAACGCCTGCTCTTCGCTCTGCAGGAAAATATCGCACGCTACGAGAAGGAGTTTGGTGAAATAAAACTACCCCAAGCCCCCGCTCCCCAAGGAGGCCTCACGGCAATGCCCTTTGGCACTGGCAAGGCTTAACCGCTAACGAACAAAATAGTGCAGGCTCCCTTTCTGTAGTGACAGGAGGGGAGTTGTTCTGTTTTTATATACTCAGTTTTCGGTTGAGCCTATAGCAGATGTTCCCTTTGGGACACTTGCAAATGACTAACCCGAAACTTGAGAAAGAAATATCATTGTCTTCTTCTGTAAATATTTTAAATAAAAGTTAATATAAACTAAAATCTATTGCAATTTTCAAAATACTTACCTATTAAAGATTGCTATTCAGATAAAACTTCGTACCTTTGCACCCCGAAATGGGTTTATTGTACCCCTATAACAGTATTGTAATAAGGGTATTAGACCCTAAAGCATTGATAATAAACGAAATAAACATATAAATTTTAAAAAATTACAATTATGCCTACTATCTCACAATTAGTACGTAAAGGCAGAAAAGTTGTTGCTGACAAGAGCAAGTCACCGGCTTTGGATAACTGTCCCCAGCGTCGTGGCGTTTGCGTCCGTGTGTACACAACAACTCCTAAGAAGCCTAACTCAGCCATGCGTAAAGTGGCTCGTGTTCGTCTGACCAACCAAAAGGAGGTCAACTCTTACATCCCCGGAGAGGGTCACAACCTGCAGGAGCACTCTATCGTGTTGGTGCGCGGCGGCCGTGTGAAAGACCTTCCTGGTGTGCGCTATCACATCGTGCGCGGTACGCTCGATACTGCTGGTGTTGCCAACCGCACACAGCGCCGCTCCAAGTACGGAGCCAAGCGTCCTAAAGCTAAGAAGAAGTAAAAAAAAGATTATGCGAAGAGCCGAGGGCTAAGGGTTGTTACCCAAAGCCAAGGGCTCAACGCTCTTTAAGAATTATTATTTTTTTCGTTTTGCTGGAGAAGTTGAACAGGTTGAGTAAATGCTCGAGCGTGAGCGTTGAAGAACAAATATTGACAGCCCCAAGCAGAATTTTATTTTAAAACAAAATGAGAAAAGCAAAACCAAAGAAGCGTGTGATTCTTCCGGATCCAGTCTTCAACGACCAAAAGGTCTCAAAATTCGTTAATCACCTGATGTACGATGGTAAGAAGACCATTTCTTACTCTATCTTCTATCATGCCCTTGACATCGTAAAGGAAAAGGCTGCAAAAGAAGAGAAGACCCCTCTGGAGGTGTGGAAGCAGGCTCTCGACAACATCACTCCCCAAGTGGAGGTGAAGAGCCGCCGTATCGGTGGTGCCACATTTCAGGTTCCTACTGAGATTCGCCCCGACCGTAAGGAGAGCGTGTCAATGAAAAACTTAATCACTTTCGCACGCAAGCGCGGCGGTAAGAGCATGGCTGAGAAGTTGGCCGCTGAAATCATGGATGCCTACAACAATCAGGGTGGCGCATTCAAGCGTAAGGAGGATATGCACCGTATGGCTGAGGCCAACCGTGCTTTCGCACATTTCCGTTTCTAATATTTAAGGTATAAAGATAATGGCAAACCGCGATTTACATTTGACCCGTAACATCGGTATCATGGCGCATATCGATGCTGGTAAGACAACGACATCAGAACGTATCTTGTTCTACACGGGTAAGACGCATAAAATCGGTGAGGTGCACGACGGTGCCGCTACCATGGACTGGATGGTTCAGGAGCAGGAACGTGGTATCACCATCACGTCTGCTGCAACAACCTGTAACTGGAATTGGGGTGGCAAGACTTACAAGCTCAACTTAATCGATACTCCGGGACACGTAGACTTTACCGCTGAGGTGGAGCGTTCGCTCCGCGTGCTCGACGGTGCTATCGCTACCTACTCTGCTGCCGACGGTGTGCAGCCGCAGTCTGAGACAGTGTGGCGTCAGGCCGACAAGTACAATGTGCCTCGTATCGGTTACGTTAACAAGATGGACCGCTCAGGTGCTGATTTCTTTGAGACTGTACAGCAGATGAAGGATATCCTCGGCGCTAATCCGGTGGTTATTCAGATTCCTATCGGTGCCGAAGAAACGTTCAAGGGCGTTGTCGACTTGATTAAGATGAAAGCTATCCTGTGGCACGATGAGACCATGGGTGCTGAATACGATGTGGAAGATATCCCTGCTGACCTTGCCGACGAGGCTGAGGAGTGGCACGACAAGCTGCTTGAGGCTGCTGCCGATTTCGACGACAACGTGATGGAGAAGTATATGGACGATCCCTCAACCATTACTGAGGACGAGATCATCGCTGCTATCCGTAAAGGTTGTATCGCCATGGAATGCTGCCCTATGTTGCTGGGTTCTTCGTACAAGAACAAGGGTGTGCAGCCCCTGCTCGACTACACTTGTGCTTTCCTTCCCTCTCCTGAGGACACTCCCGCCATCATCGGTGAGAATCCCGACACCAACGAGGAAGAGAGCCGTAAGCCGTTGGAGACAGAGCCTACTTCTGCTCTCGCATTTAAGATTGCTACCGACCCGTTCATGGGACGTTTGGTTTATTTCCGCGTCTACTCAGGTAAAGTCGCTGCTGGCTCATACGTATACAATCCCCGTTCGGGCAAGAAGGAGCGTATCAGCCGTCTGTTCCAGATGAACTCTCATCAGGAAATTCCTATGGAAAGCATCGATGCCGGTGATATCGGTGCTGGTGTAGGTTTCAAGGATATCCGCACCGGTGATACGCTTTGCGACGAGAATGCACCTATCGTGCTCGAGTCAATGAGCTTCCCCGACCCTGTGATTTCTATTGCCGTTGAGCCTAAGAGCCAGGCTGACGTCGCTAAACTTGACAATGGTTTGGCTAAGTTGGCTGAAGAGGATCCTACGTTCACCGTACATACCGACGAACAAAGCGGTCAGACCATCATTTCTGGTATGGGTGAGCTTCACCTCGATATCATCATCGACCGTCTGAAGCGTGAGTTCAAGGTTGAATGTAACGAGGGTAAGCCTCAGGTTAACTATAAGGAAGCCATCTCCAAGACTGTCGAGAACTGGCGTGAGGTCTACAAGAAACAGTCGGGTGGTCGTGGTAAGTTCGGTGATATCATCGTTACCATTGGTCCTAAAGACGAAGACTACACTGAGGACGACTTGCAGTTTGTTAACGAAGTCAGCGGCGGTCACATTCCAAAGGAGTTCATTCCTTCTGTACAGAAAGGTTTCAAGGACTCTATGAAGAATGGTGTGCTGGCTGGATTCCCTGTTATGGGCATGAAAGTTGTGCTGACTGATGGTAGCTTCCACCCTGTGGACTCTGACCAGATTTCATTCGAGCTCGCTGCACATGCTGCATTCAAGAATGTTTGCTCTAAGGCAGGCCCCGTGCTCATGGAGCCTATCATGAAAGTGGAAGTGGTTACTCCTGAGGAGAACATGGGAGATGTGATCGGTGACCTGAACAAGCGCCGTGGCATGGTTCAGGGTATGGACGAAGCACGTAGTGGTGCACGTATCGTCAAGGCAATGGTTCCGCTGTCTGAGATGTTCGGATATGTAACTGCATTGCGTACCATTACTTCAGGACGCGCTACAAGTTCTATGGAGTACGATCACCATGCTCCTCTGTCTGCTTCTTTGCAGGAACAAGTGCTTGCAGAACTGAAGGGATAAAGATAATTTGAAAGAGGTGCTGCTTAGTGAACGACTCTTAAGCAGCATACCTCATCAATGAAATAATAAACAATTCATTATTTACGAAAATTAAAATGAGTCAGAAAATTCGTATTAAGCTCAAGAGCTATGATCATCAGCTCGTTGACAAGTCTGCAGAGCAGATCGTAAAGGCTGTGAAAGCAACAGGTGCCATTGTTAGCGGCCCAATTCCATTGCCCACTCACAAGCGTATCTACACAGTGAACCGTTCAACCTTCGTTAACAAAAAGAGCCGTGAACAGTTCCAACTTTCCAACTACAAGCGTCTTATTGACATTTATAGTGCTACTGGTCAGACTGTCGATGCATTGATGAAACTTGAATTGCCCTCAGGTGTTGAAGTAGAGATCAAAGTCTGATATAGTCTTTCTGAAAACAAAGATATTGCGGAGCGAATCCTTCTGGATACGCTCCGCTTTATTGTATAGGTGTATTGACGAAAATTATTATGAGAAAATTTGTGGGTGTGAGGGAAAATTCGTAACTTTGCACCCGCAAAAGTGGGTATTGCGCTGGCGAGAAGCTAACAATACGCTGATAAAGAGCCTGTTTGCCTTCAGTTTAGAAGTAGAAAGCAGTTCTTTTTAAGTGTGTTTTAGCTTGTAGCGCGTAACACTTAAAAAGAACATATAATAATTATATATTTATCTAATTTTTAAACTGAAATGCCAGGATTAATTGGAAGAAAAATCGGAATGACATCCGTTTTCAGTGCCGACGGTAAAAATGTACCGTGCACTGTTATCGAAGCTGGTCCTTGTGTTGTAACTCAGGTGAAGACAGTCGAAACAGACGGCTACAATGCTTTGCAGCTCGCTTATGGCGAGGCCAAAGAGAGTCGTACTACAAAGCCTATGGCTGGTGTCTTTAAAAAAGCAGGTACAACACCGAAAAAGCACTTGGCCGAGTTCAAGTTTGACGAGGAGCACAACCTCGGTGATACCATTACTGTGGAGCTGTTCAATGGCGTTGAGTTTGTCGATGTTGTTGGAACGTCCAAGGGTAAAGGTTTTCAGGGCGTTGTGAAGCGCCATGGATTTGGTGGCGTGGGTCAAAGCACTCATGGTCAGGACGACCGTGCCCGTAAGCCGGGTTCTATCGGTGCCTGTTCTTACCCTGCAAAGGTCTTTAAGGGCATGCGTATGGGTGGCCAAATGGGAGGTGACCGTGTTACCACTCAGAATCTCAAAGTGTTAAAGGTTATCCCGGAGCAGAACCTCTTGATCATCAAGGGCTCAGTAGCCGGTTGCAATGGTTCAACTGTTTTAATTGAAAAGTAATGGAACTTAGCGTTTTAAATGTCAACGGTCAGGAGACCGGAAAGAAGGTGACTCTTAATGATGCTATCTTCGGAATTGAGCCTAACGATCATGTTATCTACTTGGATGTTAAGCAGTATTTGGCCAATCAGCGTCAGGGTACAGCCAAGTCCAAGGAAAGAAGCGAGATGAGTGGTTCTACACGTAAGCTTGGTCGCCAAAAAGGTGGTGGCGGTGCACGTCGTGGTGACATCAACTCTCCAGTGCTCGTGGGTGGAGCCCGTGTTTTTGGCCCTAAGCCCCGTGACTATGGCTTCAAACTGAATAAAAAAGTAAAGGTTCTTGCTCGTAAGTCTGCTCTGACTTACAAGGCTCAGGAAAATGCTATCATCGTTGTCGACCAATTTAATTTGGATGCCCCAAAGACTAAAGATTTCTTAAATATTGCTAAGAATCTTAAAGTTGAGGGTAAGAAGACACTCGTTGTTTTGCCAGAAATTAATAAAAACGTATATTTGTCCGCTCGCAACCTCCAGAAGGCTGAAGTGATGAGAGCCAACGACATCAATACGTACAAAGTTTTGAATGCCGATGTGCTTGTGATTGCAGAGGAATCTCTTAAGACAATCGACGCCATCTTAAACAAATAAACAAGGAGATTTAGAATTATGGCATTTATCATTAAGCCACTGGTCACTGAGAAGATGACCAAGATTACTGAAAAGAAACCTAACCGTTATGGTTTCGTGGTTCGCCCTGACGCTAACAAGCTCCAAATTAAGGGTGAGATTGAGGCGCTGTACAATGTGCATGTAGAAGACGTGAACACAGCACGTTACGCTGGAAAGCGTTCATCACGTTACACAAAGGCAGGTCTTGTCAAAGGCCAAAAGAACGCCTTCAAAAAGGCCGTTGTCACACTCAAGGCTGGCGAAACAATTGATTTTTACAGCAATATCTAATATAAGAAATGGCAGTACGTAAATTTAACCCGGTCACTCCGGGCACAAGACACAAAGTTATTGGCACGTTCGAGGAGATTACTGCATCCGTGCCAGAGAAGTCTCTCGTTTACGGTAAGCGTTCTACTGGTGGTCGAAACAACACCGGTAAGATGACCATGCGCTATATCGGCGGTGGCCACAAGAAGAAGTATCGTCTGATCGACTTCAAACGAGAGAAAGATGGTGTTCCTGCTGTAGTAAAGACAATCGAGTATGATCCAAACCGCTCTGCTCGTATTGCGCTTTTGTTCTATGCAGATGGTGAGAAACGTTACATCATTGCTCCCAATGGACTTAAGGTCGGAGCTACTCTTCTCTCTGGTGCCGATGCTGCTCCTGAGGTAGGAAATGCTCTTCCTCTCGCTAAGATTCCCGTTGGTACCGTAATTCACAACATTGAGTTGCGTCCTGGTCAGGGTGCTCTGCTCGTTCGCTCGGCTGGTAACTTTGCTCAGTTGACTTCTCGTGATGGTGACTATTGCGTCATTAAGCTTCCTTCAGGTGAAACTCGCTTGATTCTTTCGGCTTGTAAAGCCACTATCGGTAGCGTAGGTAACTCTGACCACGCACTCGAACAGTCAGGTAAGGCTGGTCGCTCACGTTGGCTCGGACGTCGTCCTCACAACCGTGGTGTTGTTATGAACCCTGTGGATCACCCAATGGGTGGTGGTGAAGGCCGTCAGTCTGGTGGTCACCCACGTTCTCGTAAGGGTCTCTACGCTAAGGGTCTTAAGACACGTCGTCCTAAGAAGCTTTCGAACAAGTACATCATCGAGAGAGCTAACAAGAAGTAACAAGTAAATTACAGAAAGTTATGAGTCGTTCACTTAAAAAAGGTCCCTACATTAACGTCTCTCTCGAGAAGAAAATCCTCGCTATGAATGAGAGCGGTAAGAAAAATGTCGTGAAGACATGGGCCAGAGCATCAATGATTTCGCCCGATTTCGTGGGTCATACTGTTGCAGTTCACAACGGAAACAAATTTATCCCTGTTTACATCACTGAGAATATGGTTGGTCATAAGTTGGGCGAGTTTGCTCAAACACGCCGTTTCGGTGGCCATTCCGGTAACAACAAGAAGTAATCGGGGAAAACCATTTTAACAAGTATTATCAATGGGAGCAAGAAAACATATCGCGGCTGAAAAAATAAAAGAAGCCCGCAAAAATCTTTACTTCGCTAAGCTCAAAGGAGTTCCCTCGTCTCCTCGTAAAATGCGTTATGTCGTTGACATGATTCGTGGTATGGAGGTGAACCGTGCTCTTGGTGTGCTTAGATTCTCGAAGAAGCACGCTGCTGCTGATGTCGAGAAATTACTGCGCTCTGCTATCGCTAACTGGGAAACTAAAAATGAGCGTAAAGCAGAAGATGGAGAACTTTATATCAGTAAAGTCTTCGTTGATGAGGGCGTTACAATGAAACGTATGAGACCCGCACCTCAGGGTCGTGGTTATCGCATTCGTAAGCGTAGCAACCATGTTACCCTGTTTGTTGATACCAAAACTAACGACGATAAATAATTAACAGAATGGGACAGAAAGTTAATCCAATAAGCAACCGTCTGGGTATTATCCGTGGTTGGGACTCAAATTGGTTTGGTGGCAAGAATTTCGGTGATAACCTTGTTGAGGATCAGAAGATCCGCAAGTACTTGAACAAGCGTTTGGAGAAAGCAAGTGTTTCACGCATCGTCATTGAGCGTACACTTAAACTCGTCACCATTACGATTTGCACTGCCCGTCCAGGTATCGTCATTGGAAAAGGTGGCCAGGATGTTGATAAACTGAAAGAGGAGTTGAAAAAACTCTATAAGAAAGACATTCAAATCAATATCTTCGAGGTTAAAAAGCCTGAACTTGATGCTACTATCGTTGGTAAAAACATCGCCAGCCAGATTGAGCACTTGATGGCTTATCGCCGCGCAATAAAAATGGCTATCCAAAATACTATGCGCGCAGGTGCTGAGGGTATCAAAGTTCAAATCTCTGGTCGTTTGAATGGTGCCGAAATAGCACGTAAGGAAATGTATAAGGAGGGTCGTACTCCTCTCCATACTTTCCGTGCTGACATCGACTATTGCCAGACTGAAGCTCTTACCAAAGTCGGTTTGCTCGGCATAAAGGTGTGGATTTGCCGTGGTGAGGTTTACGGCAAGCGCGACCTCTCTCCAAATTTCGCTCAGGAGAAGCAGAATTCTGGTCGTACAAACGATCGTCGTTCTCGCGGTGGCCGCAGAAGAAACAACAATAATCGTTAAAAGTTGAAGCAACAATGTTACAGCCAAAAAGAGTAAAATACAGAAGACCTCAAGACGGACGTGGTAACAAAGGCAATGCACATCGTGGTACTACACTTGCCTTTGGATCGTTCGGAATCAAAACACTTGAGGCCAAATGGCTTGACAGCCGCCAGATTGAAGCGGCACGTGTAGCCGTTAACCGTTATATGAACCGTGAAGGTCAAGTCTGGATCCGCATCTTCCCGGATAAGCCAATCACTCGCAAGCCTGCTGACGTCCGAATGGGTAAAGGTAAAGGTGACCCCGCTGGATGGGTTGCACCTGTAACTCCTGGTCGTATCCTGTTCGAGGTTGAAGGTGTGAGCTTTGATATCGCAAAAGAGGCTCTTCGCCTTGCTGCACAAAAGCTCCCAGTGAAGACTAAGTTTGTGGTAAGACGTGATTACGATAAAAACGCTTAATTATGAAGATTAAAGAAATTACAGAACTCGCCGACAAGGACTTGCGCGAGAAGCTGGAGCAGTCTGTGGCAGCTTTGAACAACACTAAGCTCAACCATCATGTCTCTCCGCTCGAGAATCCATCACTGATTAAGGCTGCACGTCGTGACATCGCACGTATGAAAACGGTGCTCCGTCAGAGAGAACTTAACAAATAATAATGGTCCAGATGGAAACAAGAAATTTAAGAAAAGTCAGACAAGGTGTCGTTGTTAGCGACAAAATGGACAAAACTATTGTTATTGCCGCTAAGTTCAAAGAGATGCACCCAATTTATGGTAAGTTCGTTCAGAAGACGAAGAAATACCATGCTCATGATGAGAAAAATGAAGCACATGTAGGTGATACGGTGCAAATCATGGAGACTCGTCCGCTCTCTAAGACTAAGAGATGGAGATTAGTACAAATCGTTGAAAAAGCTAAGTAATTATGATACAGCAGGAATCAAGACTTACAGTTTGTGACAACAGCGGCGCACGTGAGGCTAAGTGCATACGTGTTCTCGGTGGTACCGGCCGTCGTTATGCTAGTGTTGGTGATGTTATCGTGGTTGCTGTCCAGAATGTTATCCCTTCAAGTGATTTGAAGAAGGGTGCAGTCTCGAAAGCTTTGATTGTACGCACCAAGAAGGAAATACGTCGCGCTGACGGATCCTATATTCGTTTCGATGACAACGCTTGTGTATTACTGAACAATGCTGGCGAACTTCGTGGTAGCCGCATCTTTGGTCCAGTAGCACGTGAATTGCGCGCAGTTAACATGAAGGTCGTTTCATTGGCACCTGAGGTTCTTTAATCATTTAACACATTTACAGTAATGAGTAAGTTACACATTAGAAAAGATGATACCGTTAAGGTTCTTACCGGTCAGGATAAGGGCAAAACGGGTAAGGTGCTCAAAGTGCTGGTCAAAGAGAACCGTGCCATCGTTGAGGGTGTCAACATGGTTTCTAAAAGCACTAAGCCTTCAGCAAAGAACCCTCAGGGTGGAATTGTTAAGCAAGAGGCATCTATTCATATCTCAAATTTAAGCCTTATCGATCCTAAGAGCGGAAAGGCTACTCGCGTAAGTATTAAGCACGAGGGCAAAAACGTGTTAAGAATCGCTAAAAAGTCAGGGGAGGAGATTAAGTAATGGATACAGCACAGTTAAAGAAACAATACAATGAGGTGATTGCTCCTGCTTTGCAGAAGCAGTTCAACTATACTTCAACAATGCAGATCCCTGTCTTGAAGAAGATTGTTATTAACCAAGGTCTTGGAGATGCAACTCAAGACAAGAAAATCGTTGATGTTGCAATCAATGAGATTACTGCCATAACAGGTCAAAAAGCAGTTGCTACTTATTCTAAGAAAGATATAGCCAATTTCAAACTTCGTAAGAAGATGCCTATCGGTGTAATGGTAACATTGCGTCGTGAGCGTATGTACGAATTCCTTGAGAAACTGGTGCGTGTAGCATTGCCTCGTATCCGTGACTTCAAGGGTATCAATAGCAAGTTTGACGGACGTGGTAACTATACACTTGGTATTACAGAGCAGATAATCTTCCCTGAGATTAACATTGATCAGGTAGATCGCCTTCAGGGTATGAACATCACTTTCGTTACTTCTGCCCCCACAGATGAAGAGGGATTTGCTTTGCTTAAGGCTTTCGGCCTTCCTTTCAAGAACGCTAATAACGATTAATACAATATGGCAAAAGAATCAATGAAGGCACGCGAGGTTAAGCGTGCGAAACTGGTTGCCCGTTACGCCGAGAAGCGTGCTGCTCTGAAAAAAATCGTAGCTACTGCTACTGATCCTGCAGATGCTTATGAGGCTGCTCGAAAGCTTCAGGCCATACCTAAGAACGCTAATCCAATTCGTTTGCACAACCGTTGCAAAATAACTGGACGTCCTAAGGGTTACATTCGCCAGTTCGGATTGTCTCGTATTCAATTCCGTGAGATGGCCTCTCAAGGCTTGATACCCGGAGTGAAGAAAGCTAGCTGGTAAAGCCAAAAAGCATATTAAGTTTTTAGTGAGGTCTAGTTAACATGACTATAAAAGTTCCGTAGTGGGACACGGAACTTTACACTAAATTCTTTGCTCAGAACGTTATATTTAATATTGTCGGGAAAGGCCCGATTAATTAAACATTTTATATTTATGACAGATCCAATAGCAGATTATCTGACAAGACTCAGAAACGCCATCATGGCACATCACCGTGTGGTTGAGGTTCCTGCGTCTAACATGAAGAAATCTATCACAAAGATTCTCTTCGAGAAGGGTTACATTCTTAACTACAAGTTCATTGAGGACGGCCCTCAAGGTACTATCAAGGTTGCCTTGAAATACAATCCTCAGACTAAACAGAATGCAATCAAGAGTTTGAAGAGAGTGTCTACACCTGGTTTGCGCCGCTACACAGGTTACAAAGACATGCCGAGAGTAATTAACGGATTGGGAATAGCCATTCTTTCCACATCCAAGGGTGTTATGACTGACAAAGAGGCTGCCGAACTTAAGATTGGTGGTGAGGTTCTTTGCTATGTTTATTAATTAATTGGAGGAATAATAATGTCAAGAATAGGTAAATTGCCAATATCTATCCCGTCAGGTGTAACTGTTAACTACGACGAGAAGCAGAATGTGATAACCGTTAAAGGTCCCAAGGGTGAACTTTCGCAGGATATCAATCCTTCCATTAAGTTTGTAAGCGCTGATGGTGAAATAACATTCGAGGTTGATGAAAATAGTCCTGTTGACTATAAGCAAAAACAGGCTTTTCATGGTCTCTATCGTTCTCTTGTCAATAACATGGTTGTCGGAGTAAGCGAAGGATTCAAGAAAGAATTGGAATTGGTCGGTGTAGGTTACCGTGTTTCCAATAACGGTAATCTTATTGAATTCTCTTTGGGCTACACTCACCCCATTTTCTTGGAACTACCTAAGGAGATAAAAGTAGAGACAAAGTCTGAGAGAAACCAAAATCCTCTCATCACGCTTGAGTCTTGTGATAAGCAGTTGCTTGGTCTCGTTTGCGCTAAAATTCGTTCTTTCCGTAAGCCTGAACCTTACAAAGGTAAGGGTATCCTGTTCAAGGGTGAGGTTATTCGCAGAAAGTCTGGTAAGACAGCAGCAGCTAAATAATTTTAATTAGGTTTACGATTATGACAAATAAAGTTGAAAGACGAATTAAGATAAAGTTCCGTATTCGAAAGAAGGTTAACGGAACAGCTGAGCGTCCTCGTCTTAGCGTTTTCCGCTCTAACAAGCAGATTTATGCTCAGGTTATTAATGATAACGAAGGCAAGACTTTGGCTTCAGCTTCTTCTCTCGGTCTTGAAAAATTAGCCAAAATGGATCAAGCTAAGAAAGTTGGTGAAATATTGGCTGAAAAGGCAAAGGCCGCTGGTGTAGTTGAAGTGGTATTTGACCGTAATGGATATCTTTATCATGGTCGCGTACAGGCTTTGGCTGATGGTGCTCGTGAAGGAGGTCTTAAATTCTAACAATTATTGCAATGAATAGAGTAAAAGTTAATAGTGACGTTGAGTTAAAAGATCGTCTGGTGGCCATTAACCGTGTGACGAAAGTTACCAAGGGTGGTCGCACTTTCACGTTTGCTGCCATCGTTGTTGTTGGTGATGGCAAAGGTGTCATTGGTTATGGACTTGGTAAAGCTGGTGAGGTAACTGCTGCTATTGCAAAAGGAACTGAGGCTGCTAAGAAAAATCTTGTTAAGGTTCCTGTTCTTAAGGGAACTGTTCCTCACGAGGTTGAAATAAAGTTCGGTGGCGCTCAGATTCTACTCAAACCTGCAGCTGCTGGTACAGGTCTGAAGGCTGGTGGTGCTATGCGTGCAGTTCTTGAGAGTGTTGGAGTGACTGATGTCATTGCCAAGTCAAAAGGTTCTTCCAATGCTCACAACTTGGTGAAGGCCACAATTTTGGCTCTCTCGGAGATGCGTGATGCCTATCAGATCGCTGGTGAGCGTGGTATTTCAATGAACAAGGTGTTTAACGGTTAACAAGGAGGTACAACACTATGGCAACTATTAAGGTAAAGCAAGTAAAGAGCCGCATTGGTGCTCCTGTTGAACAGAAGGAAACTCTTCGTTCATTGGGTCTACGTAAAATCTCTCAGGTTGTTGAGGTTGAAGATAACGCTAGCACACGTGGAATGATTCGCAAGGTTCATCACCTCGTTGAGGTCGTTAAGTAATTAAAGTTTTAAATTCAGACGAATTATGAAATTATCTAATTTGCAACCAGCTGTTGGTTCTACGCATTCACGTCGCCGAATCGGACGTGGCCCAGGTTCAGGCTTGGGTGGCACTTCTACTCGTGGACATAAAGGTGCTAAAGCCCGTTCTGGTTATAAGAGAAAGATTGGATTTGAAGGTGGTCAGATGCCTTTGCAGCGTCGTGTTCCGAAGGGAGGCTTCAAGAATATCAACCATAAGGAATATTACCCTGTTAATCTATCCACACTTCAGGCATTGGCTGAAAAAGACAATCTGTCTAAGATTGGAATAGCCGAGTTGGTAGCTGCTGGTTTAACCAACGGCAAGAAACTCGTCAAGATTCTTGGTAACGGAGAACTAAAAGCCAAGGTTGATGTAGAAGCTCACGCATTCTCAAAATCAGCAGAAGAGGCCATTAAGGCAGTTGGTGGTAACGCAACTAAAATTTAACGATGAAAAAGCTTATTGAGACACTAAAGAACTGTTGGAAGATAGAGGATTTGCGTCAGCGTCTCCTCATAACTCTTCTGTTTACGGCTATTTACCGTTTTGGTTCGTTCGTAGTACTGCCTGGTATTGATCCAGCCAAACTTGACCAACTTCAGTCGCAAACTCGTGGTGGCTTGATGTCATTGCTCGACATGTTCTCTGGTGGGGCGTTTTCCAATGCTTCTATATTTGCACTTGGTATTATGCCTTATATCTCAGCTTCTATCGTAATGCAGCTGCTCGCTGTCGCTGTACCTTATTTCCAAAAGATGCAGCGTGAAGGTGAGAGTGGACGCAAACGAATTCAATGGTATACTCGTGTGCTGACTGTGGCAATCTTGTTCCTTCAGGCACCGAGTTACCTTCTAAACCTCCAAAACCAAGCAAGTTCTTCACTTGCTAGTGGAATTTCTTGGAGCGTATTCATGATTCCTGCAACCATTATCCTTGCAGCGGGTAGTATGTTTATCCTTTGGCTTGGTGAGCGTATCACTGATAAGGGTGTAGGCAATGGCATATCTCTCATCATTATGATAGGTATTATCGCTCGTCTTCCTCAAGCATTCATGCAAGAGGTTGGCTCTCGGTTTACCGCTATATCAAGTGGTGGATTGGTAATGTTCATTGTTGAAATATTAATTCTTTATGCAGTTGTTTGTGCCGCTATTCTTTTGGTTCAAGGAACTCGTAAAGTGCCCGTTCAGTATGCAAAACGCCTTGTGGGCAACAAGCAATATGGTGGTGCTCGACAGTACATTCCGTTGAAATTGTTCGCAGCTAATGTTATGCCTATCATCTTTGCTCAGGCATTGATGTTCATTCCGTTGGCTATTGTTCAATATCAAAGTGATGGTGCCAGTTGGGTAGTGCAAAATTTGCTTAACAATAAGAGTCTGCTTTATAATATTGTTTATGTGATATTGATTATTGCATTTACCTATTTTTATACTGCAATTACTCTTAACCCACAGCAAATGGCTGAGGATATGAAGCGCAATAACGGTTTCATTCCAGGAGTTAAGCCAGGTCACGATACTGCTGAGTATATAGACACCGTCATGACGCGCATTACTTTTCCAGGATC
Organism: Eggerthellaceae bacterium; assembly: GCA_963656105.1. Taxonomy (GTDB): domain Bacteria; phylum Bacteroidota; class Bacteroidia; order Bacteroidales; family Bacteroidaceae; genus Prevotella. The sequence continues at coordinate 911 of CAVKHW010000015.1, read as the reverse complement.
ACTTTTCATTGCTTTTATTGCAGTTATGCCTGCTCTTGCTGGTCTTCTTAACGTGCAAGATGCATTCACTCAGTTCTTTGGAGGTACTTCGCTTCTCATTACTGTAGGTGTAGTTATTGACACTCTTCAGCAGATTGAGAGTTATATGTTGATGCGCCACTATGATGGATTGTTGAATTCAGGTCATACCCGCAAAGGTGGTGTAGTAAGCGCATATTAATGTTATCATATATTGATTGTGTTTCTTTTAACGAGAATAAATTAAAGACTATACAGGGTTGGTGGTTTACTTGCCATCCAGCCTTGTTTGTCTGTTTCCCGTAATCAGACTAGATCTAAAATCATCATCTGCATATGTCCAAGCAATCCTCTATCGAACAAGATGGCATCGTGATTGAGAGTCTCGGAAACGCCATGTTCCGTGTAGAATTAGAGAATGGGGTGAAAATTATAGCCAGTATTTCTGGTAAGATGCGTTTGCATTACATTAAGATTCTCCCTGGCGACAAAGTAAAAGTCGCCATGAGTCCCTATGACTTAACCAAAGGTCGTATTGAATTCAGATACAAATAATATTAAAAATATCTTTCAGATATGAAGACAAGAACATCTTTAAAGAAGCGCACTGCAGACTGCAAGATTGTACGTCGTAAAGGTCGTTTGTTCGTTATCAACAAGAAGAACCCTAAGTTCAAACTTCGTCAGGGTTAATGTTAAAAAAATGCAATTGTGCTTGTATTTCGTATTTTATAAGTACTTTTGCATGCTTTTTAGCAATAATGACATAAAGTTTTATTAATTTTTTATTTACATACTAATGGCAATAAGAATTGTTGGAGTAGATTTGCCCCAGAATAAGCGTGGCGAAATCGCATTGACTTATATCTATGGTATAGGTCGAAGTAGTTCAG
>CAVKHW010000014.1:0-46863 GCA_963656105.1 Eggerthellaceae bacterium | reverse complement strand
CAAAGAAAACTTGTTTTCAATTTGCCGAGTGCAGCTTATCTTATGCAAAGATAATAAAAACGAGCTACAAATGTCGTACGTGAGTCTGTATTTTTAACATTTCGTCTTTAACTTTTAGCGCAATTGACAATACAAGAGTTCATAGGCCGCATAGTTGCCGAATTTGGCTTTGAGCCCACTGCCGACCAGTTGTCGGCTCTTCAGGTGTTTGCCAGTTTTTTGGCTGACCGTCGCCCCGGTTGTGTGATGGTGCTGCGCGGTTCGGCCGGCACGGGCAAGACCACGCTGGCTGGTGCCATGATGCGCACCATGCGCAGGCTGGGACAACGGCTTCTGCTCATGGCTCCCACGGGGCGCGCGGCCAAGGTTCTTTCGCAGAACAGTGGGTTCCCTGCCTACACTATCCACCGGAAGATCTACCGTGAGAAGGCATATCAGGGGCTCGACGGACAGTTTTGTCTGAACGACAACCGCCACCGTGACATGCTCTTTGTGGCCGACGAGGCCTCGATGATCAGCCATGGCTTGTCTGAAAGCATGGCTGACGGCTCGTCTAATGCTACATCGTTCGGATCGGGCAGTCTGCTCGACGATTTGGTGAAATATGTGTACGATGGCGAGAATTGCCGTCTGCTGCTCGTCGGCGACAAGGCACAGCTTCCGCCGGTGGGCGAGGAGGAGGCACCGGCTCTCAGTGCCGACATGCTGGCTGGCTACGGACTGCATGTCTATCAGTGCGATCTCAATGAGGTGCTTCGGCAGAGCCAGAGCTCGGGCATACTCTATAATGCAACCGTCATAAGGCAAATGATAACCCACGACGAGGCCACGCATTTGCCGCTTATTACCTTTAGCCGTTTTGCCGACATTGTGCGGGTGCCAGGCGACGAGCTTATCGAGAGTCTCGCCACAAGCTATAGTCAGGTGGGTATGGACGAGACCATTGTGGTGACGCGTTCCAACAAGCGAGCCACTGTGTACAATCTGGGCATTCGCAACACGGTGCTCGACCGCGAGGAGGTGCTCTGCCATGGCGACATGCTTATGGTGGTGCGCAACAATTACTACTGGACTGACCACCAGCGCACGGCAGCAGGAGCTACGCCTACTGCTCCGCCGGCAGGCGATACGTCGGGCGGAATGGCCTTTCTGGCCAATGGCGACCGGGCTGTGGTGCAGCGCGTGCGCAATCTGCGCGAGCTCTACGGCTTCCATTTTGCCGACGTGTGGTTGTCGTTTCCCGACTACGACGACACCGAACTGCAAGTGACGGCTTTGCTCGACACACTTACCACCGATGCCCCCGCTCTGCCACGCGAGCAGCACGAGCACTTGTTTGCCGCCGTGATGGACGACTATGCCGACATCCCCACTAAGGCCGAGCGGATGAAAGCCTTGCGCGCTGACGGCTTCTTCAATGCCTTGCAGGTGAAATTCGCCTACGCCGTGACCTGCCACAAGGCGCAGGGCGGTCAGTGGAGCCACGTCTATGTGGATCAAGGCTACATGACCGACGATATGCTTACGCCGTCATACATACATTGGCTTTATACTGCTTTTACACGTGCCACCGCCAAATTGTTTCTTGTGAACTGGCCGCAGAACCAGTGCCGTGACGCATAGTGCTGCTGTGTAGTAGGTATAACTGCTTGCTGTATGCCAACACTGCTTAGCAAACGAAAAGCTCCGCCACACGGAAATTAATCTGTGTGGCGGAGCTTTATGAATGTAAGATGGTTTATGCCATCCGTATTGTAAGGTGGTGCAACGTTCAGTCGATGCCTTCCACACTGTAACCCTGAGCCTTGAGCTTGCTGATGATGCCCTGCTCGCCTCCCAGCAGGTAGCAGGGAAGAGCAAATAGGGTGGGCTTGTCGTGCATGGCGCTCTCTATGATTTTTACAGGCTCCTGGGTTGCGAGGACGCTTCCCATCGGCAGCAGCGAGCCGCCGAGGGCCGCTGCGGCGGCATCCATATCCTTGGCCTTGTAGGCGTCCACACTCTTGTCGATGGCATCGAGAATTTCTTCCTGGTGGTCAAAGAATATAGTGAAAGCCTTGGCTTGTATGTCAGTGGATACGTCCTTCATGAGCTGGGCGTACTCCTTGGCATCGATGATGCCGCCTGTGGGTTCGCTGTTCTTCTTGGCCTGCGCCTCAAAGTATTGCGCGAAGGTATGTGTGGGGTCGTACTCGCCCATGTGGTTGGCCACGAAGAGCAGTTGTGTGAAGTCTTTCAGTACGGCAAGGGGTGTGCGGCCGTTGTATCGCTTTTGGTTGTAGGAACTTTTCCAGCTCACCTCTGTATATTTCTTGAGAAACTGGTCGAGCTGTTGGATCTGCTGGTCGTTGAGCAAGGAGGCCAGCGTTTTGCCGGCCGGCAATTTCTCTGCCTCTTTCAGTTCGGTGTCGAATTTTGTCCGGTCGATATCGAAATAAATCTGCTCGGTTTCGGTCATGGCCTCCTTGAGCCCATTGATGCGGTCTACGTAGCCCATAGGGTTGAGGAAATCGTGTGTGGCAACGATGTAAGAGGGCTTGGACAGACTGTCGGCTGTCACCTTGTAGAGCAGTTGCGCCGATGCGCTCATGGTGAAGCAGAAAGCTGCCAAGGCAGTAAGAAACATTTTTTTCATGATGATGATAGTTTGTAATTATGATTTCTGTGTGTATGAAAACGGTTCATGGATGTTGCTGTTCCAGTTTTTCCACGAAGCGTTGCAGGTCGGCCTTGATTCGTGCGAACTCGGGCGACCGCATGAAGCCGGCATTGCGTTTTAGCACTGATGTGATATTGTCTACGCTGCTGGTGTAGCATGCCAGTTCGTTGTGCCGCTGCACGCCGTGCACGCTTTGCCGGGTAATCTCGTTCTCGCGCAGCCGCACCAGTTTGTCGCACACCTTGTGGAGCATGGGCGATACCACTTTGTCAAAGAGGTGATGCCCCTGTATATAGAGATAGGTGTTGTCGGGCGTAACCCCTAATGTGCGGAGGTCTTCCTTGACTTGCAGCCAACTCTGTTTGGCGTTGGGGTTCAACCGACGTAGTTGCTCAGCTTTTTTGGCTGCCTTTCGGCGCACGTTCTTGATATTGGCATCGGCGTGGTCGAAGCCGAATTTGCCGGTTTCCACTATCCTGAGAAAGTCGGTCATGGTGAATTCCGCATAGTGGGAAGACCGGTAATACCAGATGTTCCACACGAAAAGCGGGTAGATGGCCTGCGAGAAATAACGCAGATATTGCTCCATGTCGAACACGTCCTGATCGTTGAGTGTTACGGCCACCGCCACGTTGTGGAGTGCGGGGGCATAGCACTGCAGGTTCTCGATGGCGTAAGCGTAGGTGTGGAAGACGTAGGGATTGTTGAGTATTCGGCGCGATGTTTCCGACGCGCCTTGTATAAGGTAGTCGTAGTCGGCATCGACGCATGCCACCATGTCTTGCCCTGTCTTGCCTTCGAGCAGGCTCATGAGTGCAGCTTTCTTGCCCCGTTCGAGCCGTTGTTCGCGCGAGGGCAACATCACTTCGAAGGCCACCTTGTCGGTTTCGACAAGCGACAATATCTGCCTCCAGAAGAATACGTCGTCGTAACTCTCCACGTAGGCCACCACCTTGCGGCGTGCGCGTTTGGAGTTGAGGCGGTTGGCAGCCTCCACGTACGATGAAGTCAGGTTGTCATTCAGACGGTTTGGCATGTGGCGCACTCCTTTCTTTCTGTGACGTTCAGAGGGTTATGTCGCTCACTTCGGTCACTTTGTCCATCCATCCGTTCATGATGACGGCTGGCGAGTGGGTGGTGAGGATAATCTGCACGTTGGGATTGAGGTCGAGTATGAGGTCGATAAGTTGTTTCTGCCATTCCACATGGAGGCTCACCTCAGGCTCGTCCATGAAGAGCACGTAGCTCTGGTTGTCTTCCACAAGTACGGTGAGCAGTATGGCGAGCATCTGTTTTTCGCCGCTCGACAGTTGGTAGGGCACGAGCGTTTCGCCTATTTGACTGAAACGTATTTCGTTTTCGGTGCGTATGATGGTCTTTCCTGTGTCGGCAAAGAGACGGTCGATGATGTTCTGGAACTTGCGCTTCGGCTCAGAGTAGCGTTGTGCCTGTTCGGCGGCATCTGTCTGTCCGCTCTGCAGGGCGGCAATGATGCGGTTGCCGATGTTGACCTGATAATCGAGGTATTTGCGTTGCAGGTTGAAGAGTTGCCAGTCGAGTTCGGTAGCCAACGACAAATCCATCTTTGACACGGTTTCAGCGTTGATGAGCGGCCGGTCGAAACTGCGTATGATGTCGAACCGTATCCATTTGGCGTCATCGGGATTAACCTTGAGCCTTACGCCCTTGAGCATGTGACTGGGGAATTCGCCACCAGCCGCCAGTCCTTTAACTACCTTGTTGATGATGGTCGATTTTCCCACACCATTGACACCGCTCAGAATGTTGACCTTGCGGTCGAGGTTCCACACGATGTGTTTCTTGCCGCTCCAAAGCGACTCTATTTCTATTTGCTCGATATGGTCAGCGTATTTCTGCATAGGTCTAAATGTTTGGAGGTGAGCGGTGACACTCACTGTTGCAAAAATACAAAAACAATTCTGAAAACAAGTTTTTTTTCACATTTTTTGTAGCCGTGTTTGTGGTGCCGGTATTACTTTTTGATGTGCTGGTTTGTGTGCTTTGTGGTTTTTGGCTACCTTTGCAGTGCCGAAGGATAATGCCCCGACGTTATTGCCGTCTTGTCAGCGGTAGTAGCAACATTAATTTAAGGATAACAAACAATAAATAATGAATAATAAACCTTTACAAGCCCATCTCAGCATGTTTGCAGCTGAGGCCATGTGGGGGCTCATGTCGCCTGTGGGTAAGGATGCCATGAACCATGGTGTCGACGGTCTTTCGATGGTCAGTTTTCGTGTGGCAGGAGCTGCTTTGTTGTTTTGGGTGGCTTCGTTGTTTGCCCGGCGCGAGCATGTGCCTGTGCGCGATGTGTTGCTTTTTGCGGGTGCCGCCCTTTTGGGTGTGGTTTTCAATCAGTGTCTTTTCACCATTGGGCTGAGCGTTACCTCGCCCATCAATGCCAGTATCGTCACCACGGCGATGCCGATTTTTGCCATGGTGCTCTCCTTCCTCATCCTTGGCGAACCTATCACTTTGAAGAAAACGAGCGGTGTGGCTATCGGATGTACAGGTGCGGTGATACTTATTCTGACCAGTGCCACGGCGGGTAGTGCCAAGGTGGGCGACATAAGGGGCGACCTGATGTGTATCTGTGCGCAGTTGTCGTTCGCCTTATACCTCTCGCTTTACAACAAGCTGATACGCAAATACAATGTCTTCACGGTCAACAAGTGGATGTTTACCTGGGCCACGGTGTTTGTGGTGCCGGTGTCGTCGGGGCACTTGGCAGACCTGCCGTGGGCCAGTCTCACTTCGACCACATGGATGGAGGTGGGCTACGTGGTATTCTTCGGCACCTTCGTCAGTTATCTGCTGTCCATTGTCGGGCAGCGCGTGCTGCGGCCAACGGTGGTCAGCGTCTACAATTATGTGCAGCCCATCGTCTCCGTCACGGTGAGCGTGCTCACGGGTTTGGGCGTCTTTACGTGGCCTCAGGGTATAGCCATCATTTTGGTGTTCTCAGGTGTCTGGCTCGTGGTGAAGAGCAAGTCGAAGCGCGATCAGCAAGCCGCCGAGAAGCAGTGAGCCGCTGATGAGACCCGACAACTGTCAGAAGGTGCCTCTGAAGGCATGATTTGTGAATGATTTATTTGAAGGTGGGTTCTATAAATTAGCTTTGTTGGATTTCTAATTGTTATAAAAACAACTAATTTTGTGCTAAATCATTTTGTTTTTTTTGTTTTTAATTTGTATTTTTGCAAAATAGAACCTTATTGATGAAGATTTTGAAAGTAAGGACAGCCTTTGAATTAAAACATTCTATGATAGTGCTGACCAAACAGCAGGCAGCAGCCATTTAAAGGAGCGAAAGCCGAAAAGCTATATGAGTAGGTTAATATTTATTGTATAAGAGATGAATCCATTATTAGAAGATGAAGGACTGTTGATGGGAGGTTTTAGCAGCATTGAACCTCTTCAGGCAAACCAAGATTCTATCTACAATGGTAATTGTAGTAAGGACTCTGGCTGGTGGAATGGGAATTGTGCTTGCAAGGAGTGTGGCGGAATAATAATAACGGATCCAAGCGCACCAGCAAAATGATTATAGTGTAGTTAGCTATTGAATGCTAAAAGCTATGAATCATTATGAACAACAATGGAGGTAATAGCAGGCAAACTTGTCTCTTATTGTCTCCATTGTCATCAATATGTATTTTTTTTATTGTTATAGCCGTTATCGCTATTTTATGCATTGGGGTAAATTTAACAGAATATATAAAGTTTCTGAAAAAGAATCGTCAATTTTCAACTATGCTTGGAATAAGTCCTTATTGGTTGTAAATGACTTGTTGGCTATCCTTGAGGATAATATTAATATTATAGAGAACCTCCGTGATATACATCCAACATTCTTTAATGCTCTTTTAGCTAACAATATGATTATTTCCGATTCAGAAGATGAAATTAGTTCTGTAAAGAAACATATTCTGTCAGAACTTTATAATAAACAAGTTCTTAGGCTTACGATTAATCCGACCTTAGACTGCAATCTCAATTGTTGGTATTGTTATGAAAAACACAATAAGGAAGCTTACATGGATGGACAAACAAGGCAGTCACTATATAACTTTATTCAACATCAAGTGTCAAAAGGAGTCCAACTAGTGCAACTGGCATTTTTTGGTGGTGAGCCATTATTGGGATTTCACGAAAGAGCCTTTCCTATAATTGAAGCTGTCAAAAGAATATGTGCTGAGAAAGGCATTGATTTAAAATTGCATTTTACAACAAATGGGGTTTTGTTATCTCATAAAGTTGTAGACAAGATCTCATATTTCCATATTCCTACAAGTTTTCAAATAGCATTTGATGGTAACCAGTGTTACCACGATGCTACAAAGAACTTTCATGGAAAAGGTACGTTTGATACTGTGTTGAGAAACGTAAGATATGCATTGAAACAAAATTTTAGAATTAATATAAGGTGTAACTATACATTAAGTAACGTTTCCTCATTTTGTGATTTGTTTGATGAAATAAGTAAGTGGGAAGAGGTGGACAAATCGTTGATTGCCGTGTCATTGCAACGAATATGGCAAGAGAAGCCCACTGAAGAATTATACATCAAGACAAAATCTTTGAATGAATATATTTGCAAATTAGGATTTGCAAGTAATGTAGCTAACTCTTATTGTGCAAATTCGTATTGCTATGCGGATTACAATAATTCATATGTTGTCAATTATAATGGTGATGTGTATAAATGTACAGCGAGAGAGTTTGATGGTGCGCACAAGGTGGGAAAAATTAACTCGTTAGGTTTGTTAAGAAGAACGAGCGAGGCTTATTTACCAGAGTCTAAATTTAAAGATTATTGCGACAGCTGTTCGTTGTTGCCTATTTGTACAATATGCTTGCAAACCCATATGGAAAATCCTAATGGCGCATGTCCCAAAGTAATTTCTGATGAGGACAAGGAAAGAGAGATAAGAAATATTTTTGATGCCATGTATGGGAAGCGAATATACCGTTAGGTTACTTGTAAATCATATCATTATGAAAATTCGTTATTTAATAATTGTAGTGGGTATGTTTTTGCACATTGTCCCTTGTCATGGACAGGTGATAACTGGTCGGGTGGTGGATGCCAATGGCCAGCCGCTTGCCGGCGCAACCATCATGTTGCTATCTGCCCCCGACTCCGCTTATGTGTCAGGGGGCATTGCCGATGCTGATGGGCGTTTCGTTGTGGAAACCAAACGTCGCGAGAACATCCTTTCCGCACAGTGCTTGGGCTACCAGCGGCAATATACAAAGGCCAGTCTTGTGGACGGACAAGACAGTCTTGTGGTCAATTTCAAGATGATTGGAGACGTAAGACTGTTGAATGAGATGGTCGTCAAGGGCAACCGAATCGTCAACAACGCCCACGGATACAGCATGCGTCTCAGCGGAACAGGACTGGAGAAGAGCAACACGGTGCAGGAGATGCTGGCTTATCTTCCTGGCTTGAACGTGTCGCAGGGCAAAGTGCATCTTTTCGGAAATCTCCCGACCATCTATGTCAACGGCATCAAGGTCACGTCGCAAGATGAGCTGGCGGCTCTGCAACCGGCGCAAATAGATAAGGTGGATGTGGACTACCTGACAGTGGGCGAAGGAGCCAACGAGAAGGGAGGCGTTCTGCGCATCACGACGAAGAAGCAGAAGAACGGAGGCTACTCAGGATTTGTGAGAGCCGAAAGCGAGGTCATGCCGAAGTATGGTTTCATCCAGGGGACGCCTGTGCTTGCCGTTAATGCGAGCCAAGGCAAGTGGAGTGTCAATTACTATGCCCTCTATGCCAATCAAGAACTACTGGAAGACGCATCCAATAGCTTTCTCTATGCCAACGGTCAGCGAAAGGACATCTCGTCCAAGACGCGCTCTTGGAGCAACAGCCTGCGCACTCGCTTGAACATCAGTTACGAACTGTCCAAGCGTTCCACGTTGGCAGTGTCTGAGTATATCGGAAACGCGGATGTCAAGAACAAGCAACGCAGTACGACCCTTGCCAATGACGGCATGGATGCCAGCGAGACCTATCTGCATGGCCCGGAAAACACCTTTGTGCAGCAGACCGTGGTCAAGTATGTCGTGAAGACCGACGACCGAGGTTCGAATCTCGACATCACGGCTGACTATCTGCTACAGAACCATCACCGGACACAGGCTGAGGATACCAATGGCGAACGCACCCTCGAGGACAAGACCAAAGAGAAAACACAACTGTTGCACTTCACACCGAAGTACACTCACAACTTTGCCAATGGCAACAAACTCGAGACAGGTGCAGGCTACCAATATATCCATTACAACGACCTGACAGGCGACTTGGTCAACAAGGTCGACATACACATACCCTCCGCCTATGCCAATTTCTCGGGGAGATGCAAAATGGTCATGTATAGCACCGGATTGACCCTGCAGCGCAACCACATGAAAGTGGCCACCATGGCCACCGAGACCACCTTTGCGGGCACCTACCTCTGTCCGCAGGCAATGTTCGTGTGGATGCTGAACCCGAAGAAGGGCACCCTCTTGAGGTTGATGTACCAAAACACAGTGGAAGACATGCCTTACAGCGTGGTCAACAGCTATAAGGTCTACTCCAATCCAGGATATTATACGACGGGCAACTCCTCATTGGCCACACCAAGAGACCACTCGGTCATGCTGGGTTTCTCGGTCAACCAACACATACAAGCCACGCTCCTCTACGACCACATCCTCGACCCCATCTATTATGCACACGGAACTGATGATACCGAAGGTAAGGTGACGTGGGCCAAACCTGAGAATGGAGACTATGAGCGCGCCTTCGGAGCAAGGGTGGAGGTGAGCGTCTCGCCCACCAAATGGTGGAACACGAAGGTGCAAGTGGCTGCCCTGCAAGTGAAATTTCGCTCGGCACAAGAAACCATCAACGGCCAATGGTGTGGCAAGTTTTGGTGGAACAACCAATTCACCTTCCTGCCATCCTTTGGCGGATCGCTCAATGCTTACTGGGAGACAAAGAGTAGCCTCGAACACTACTACATGAAACCCGTGGGCAATGTCGACGCCTCCCTGTGGAAGACCTTCTGCCACGATCGGCTGCGCTTGTCGCTCCAGTCCACCCTCTGGGCCAAGGGAAGGCAGAGAAGGACGGAAGGCACCGATGTCACCATCTACTATAATAACAAGACCAGTGCCACATCCTTCCTATTTGGCGTGACCTGGAATTTCTCTGGCGGAAAGAAAGTGCGCCAGCGCATGGAGGCTGAGAGCACGCAGCAATACCATCAGATAGTAGAGAAAAAATAGGGAATACTCTGCGCGGACAACTGGAAAAAGAGGCATTGTGGTTCCAATGTGGCTCTGAATTGTAATAAATACCACGATGATGGTATGCAATATGACACATGTTAGTGATTGTGGGTGTCAAAAAGTCGCCGTACCTTTGCAACCGTGAACAATTAATATCAATAAATGTATTAAAACAACCCACCGCCGACCTCTCATCAGGGTCCACGGCGGCTAAAAACAAAGAAAGGGAAAAACAATGAGCAACGAAAAGAAACTCCACTTCGAGACACTGCAACTTCATGTAGGCCAAGAGCAGGCCGATCCGGCAACCGACGCACGTGCCGTACCTATATATCAAACCACATCTTACGTCTTCCACAGCGCCCAGCATGCTAGCGACCGTTTCCATCTTAAGGATGCCGGAAACATCTACGGCCGCTTGACCAACACCACGCAGGGCGTGTTCGAGGAGCGTGTGTCGGCCCTTGAGGGCGGCGTAGGCGGTTTGGCCGTCGCTTCGGGCGCTGCAGCCATTACCTATGCCATCACCAATCTGGCTTATGCCGGCGATCATGTGGTAGCTACGCAGACCATCTATGGTGGCACCTACAACCTGCTGAAGCACACGCTGTCAAAGTATGGCATCGACTCCACTTTTGTCGACCCCGACGACTACGAGGCTTTGGAGGCTGCTATCAAGCCCAACACCAAACTCGTGTTTATCGAAACACTGGGCAACCCCAACTCGAACATCTCCGACATTGAGCGCACGGCCGAAATCGCCCACCGCCATGGCATTCCTGTGGTTATTGACAATACGTTCGGAACTCCTTACCTCATCCGCCCATTGGAGCATGGAGCCGATATTGTAGTGCATTCAGCCACCAAGTTCATCGGTGGCCATGGCACAAGCCTCGGCGGAGTCATTGTCGACGGCGGCAAGTTCGACTATTTCCAGAACGACAAGTTCCCCGGTTTCACTCAGCCCGACGCCTCTTACTATGGATTGGTGTTCGGCAAGATACCCGCTCCGTTCGTGACCCGTGTGCGTGCCTTGTTGCTGCGCGATGAAGGTGCCTGCATATCACCGTTCAACGCTTGGGTGCTGCTGCAGGGACTGGAGACGCTGAGCCTCCGTGTGGAGCGTCATGTCTTCAACACGCAGAAGGTTATCGACTATCTGAAGAGCCAGCCACTGGTGAAGAAAGTCAATCATCCGTCGCTGCCCGACCATCCCAATCACGACCTCTACGAGCGCTATTTCCCCAATGGTGCAGGTTCTATCTTCACTTTCGAAATCGACGGTGACCAGCATAAAGCTTGGGATTTCATTGACCACTTGAAGATATTCTCCGATTTGGCCAATGTGGCCGATGTGAAATCGCTCGTTGTCCATCCTAAGAGCACCACTCACTCAGAGCTGAGCGAGGAGGAGGCCACCGAGCAGGGCATCTACGACGGCACCATCCGCCTGAGCATCGGCACGGAACACTATCAGGATCTCATCGACGACCTCGACCAGGCTTTTGAGGCAGTAAAATAATCATCCGCAACAACACAAACCCTCTGCTTCTCTCCCGTACTTAAAGGGAGAGAAGTTCAGCTGGAGCGTAAAAGAAAAGTAAAACCTTAATGTGACAACGATGATTCATAAGAAAATAACAGACCTTATTGGCCATACGCCATTGGTCGAACTTAATAAGTTTTCGGCTCAGCAAGGACTTGACAATCCGATTGTTGCCAAGGTGGAATTCTTCAACCCTGGCGGAAGTGTGAAAGACCGCATTGCGCTGGCCATGATAGAGAATGCCGAGAACGCAGGCATCTTAAAGCCCGGCGCAACCATCATCGAACCTACAAGTGGCAATACGGGTGTTGGATTGGCTCTCGTTTCTGCTGTGAAGGGCTATAAGCTTATCCTGACCATGCCCGAAACCATGAGTGTGGAACGTCGCAATCTGGTGAAGGCTTATGGGGCGGAGGTGAGGCTCACGCCGGGTAAGGACGGTATGCCAGGTGCGATAAAAGCCGCCGAGGCACTGCGCGACAGCATACCCGGGGCTGTTATTCTCGAACAGTTTGAGAACCCGGCTAATCCCAAGAAACATTACGAAACTACGGGCGTGGAAATATGGAAAGACACCGATGGAAAGGTGGATATCTTTGTAGCAGGCGTAGGTACAGGCGGAACGGTGTCGGGTATAGGAAAGTATCTGAAGGAACAGAATCCCAAAGTGAAAGTTGTGGCTGTGGAGCCAGCATCGTCGCCAGTGCTCAACGGCGGAAAGTCGGGAGCGCACAAGATACAGGGCATAGGCGCTGGCTTTGTGCCAAAGACTTACGATGCCAATGTGGTCGATGAAGTATTCGATGTGCAGAACGACGATGCCATCTTGGCCGGACGTCAGTTGGCTCAAAACGATGGTTTGCTGGTGGGAATCTCGTCGGGAGCCGCAGCCTTTGCCGCAGCCCAAATAGCCAAGCGACCCGAAAACAAGGGCAAGAACATTGTCGTGTTGTTGCCCGACACAGGCGAACGTTACCTTTCGACGGTACTTTATGCCTTCGATGAATATCCCCTTTAAGATAATCAGAAGGCGAAGGAAAAGCAAAATCTTCAATAGGAATCAATAAGAGACAGAATCAGTTTTTGTGGCTATGCCTGATGGCGCGTGTCGGCACGCAGTCGTCGGGCATAGTTTTTTGTGATAGGTGTGCAACCGATATCCGTATAAGTTGGCAGATGAAGAAAAACTGATAGATATGCTTTGTCTTTTGATTTTTCTTTTCTATTTTTGCAAGAACAACCATAACCCTGTCTAAAAGCCTAATATCATGCAGACCAGCAAGTATTTGATAGCAAATGCACGCGATTCAGAGTGGGGTCTCACGGTCAGTACCGTGGGCTATGAGGAGATAGCCTCGGGTGATGAGTATCCCACGCACGGGCATGCCGACGGCTATTATTTCACTTTGGAAAAGGGTCGCGTGCTCAACGAGTACCAGTTGCTCTACCAATCGGAAGGCGAGGGACTGTTTCATTCGGCTTCGGCTGGCAAGTTGCCTCTTAAAGCTGGCGATATGTTTCTTCTCTTTCCAGGCGAATGGCACAGCTATCATCCTCTGTGCGATGTGGGCTGGAAAAGTCATTGGATAGGCTTCAAGGGCTCTAATATGGATCGTCGGGTGAAAGCGGGTTTCCTGTCGCCCGAACGACCAGTCTACCATGTGGGCTATTCGAGCGAGATATTGCGACTATACGATGAGGCTTTGCGTGTAGCGCAGGTGGAGGCACCTTACGTACAACAGACACTGGCTGGCGTAGTCAACCACCTTGTGGGGCTGATGTACTCGCTGGAGCGCACCAACCAGCTATGTCGCAACCACGAGCATGTAGACATGATTGACCGGGCACGGCTGCTTATTCGAAACAATTTGGAAGCCGACCTCAGTATACAGGATATAGCGTGCGACATGGGCGTAAGTTATAGTAATTTCCGCAAGTTGTTCAAGGAATTTTCAGGCGTTTCGCCAGCCCTTTACCAACAGGAATTGCGCATACAAAGAGCCAAGGAACTGCTTGCCACCACCGATATGAGTGTGAAGCAGATCGCTTATCGGTTGCGGTTTGACTCCCCCGACTATTTTTCCTCAAAATTTAAGATAAAGACGGGCATGAAACCCAGCGATTTTAGAGAGCAGACACGGTGATGCGAAGCCTTGGGCAACTATCAGAAATCTATGCGTTTCATGATGGAAATCTTCTTGGCAAATGTTTCAGCGCTGACGCATCGTCCCCTTAGACTACGAACTTTGGGCATACTGGCAAACCAATCATCGGACGTGGTGTACCATGTGGCACGCTTGATGGAGGTAGCGTACTGCAGTTTGTCTTTGATGCTTTTGGCGTATTTCGGGCTTACTGACGAAAGAAAACAACGGCCATCAGCAAGTTCTACACCCAGCACCAAGTATTGCTTGATGACCTTCGGCGAACTCATATAAGCCTTGCGTAGCCCTGTTGTGGACGTGGTGACGTGAATATCCCAGCCTTCACGGTTGAGACGGCTCATCATGCCACGGAATACCACTCCGTGGGGCGAAGTATCTTTCACACCCGACACAGCAATACTGAGGTGTATCATCTCGTGGAGCAGAACACTTTGAAACTGCCGCTCCGTTTGGTCGTAATAATTGCTCATGCCCAAGGCAAAATCGAAAATCTTAGATTTTCCCAGTATGAATTTCTGCTTGAAGGACAGACTGCCGAGCCGGGTGTGCGAGTGGCCGATGTGGAAACGTGGTGTGGGTAGACTGCTATCGAAATAGTAACGGTTGAAAGTATCAAACCATTTGCGGAGCCAAAGTATATCTATTTGCATAAGAGCGAAAATGGAAAGAAGGAGGAAACAGAAATAGCTCACTCATGCTGAAGCCGTCCAACCAGATATTCTGAGCGGGTGCCGATGCGAAACTTGCCACCCCATATGCCAATGCCGCTGGTAACGAAGTATTGGGTGCGGTTTTTCGTAATCGGTCCGTAGGCATCTTCATAAATAGCATCCTCTATCCAGCTGATAGGCCACACTTGTCCGTAATGGGTGTGTCCGCTCAGTTGGAAATCGACCCCTTCGTGCTCGGCTTCCTCCAAATGATAGGGCTGATTGTCGAGTACGATGGTGTAGCGGAGCTTGTCAACGCCTTTCATCAATTCGTGCAGACTTTTGCGGTGCGCATTGGTACGGTCATCGCGGCCAACAATGTTTATGCCTTCGTAAGTGATGGCCTCATCGCGCAATAGCCGGATGCCAGCCTGACGGTAGAACTGCAGGGCGTTAGCTATGCCGCTATAATACTCGTGGTTGCCCAAACAGGCCACAACGGGGGCTTGCAGACGGCGGAACGAGGCCGCCATGTTTTCTTTGATAAGGGGGCGTATGTGCCCGTCGATGATGTCGCCGCCAATGAGCACCAAGTCGGGATGTTCTCGGTTGACGAGTGCCACCCAACGGTTGAGCTCACTGATGGGATTATGGTAACCTAAGTGCAGGTCACTCAACATGACGATAGTAAGCGGACGGTCAAGTTGTTTGGTCGTGTTCATCTCTACTGGTTGCCGGAATTTTTCCAGATAGTGGAAATAACCGTAGGTGAACAGCCCAGTCAGAAGCAAGGCTACTGTCAGTGTGCCCCGCCAACTGTGCTCAAGAAAGGAGTGAGGGAGTATATGTACTGCGCTTGCCAAACTAAGCAACAGATAAAACATCACCATGTAAAGCAATATGAATATCGAAGAGTTTCCAATCTCGTAGGTTGCTCGTGCAATCGGGAACGGAAAACTATCGATGTTGATTATGCCGAAATTGCCGAAAAAGACAAGTAGGCATAATACCATAACCCCTATCACACCCCATCGCCAAACACCTCCAAAAGGCAGTATGTGCCATGTGCGCCACAGACTGAAGGCTATGCCAGCCAATGGTAATGTCAGAAAGATGATGCCCCAAATTTTGTTCATAACTGGCCGTAAAGTTACGTATTAATTTGCAGACATACATAAAACAAATTACGGATTATGCCCAGCAATGCGAAATTTGCAACATTATTGCGTGATGCGATACGGAAACAGACGGTCGTTTTGCCGCAGTAGAAAGTTTTTTCGGCCATCATGCCATATTAATCCAAATATAGTACCCGTTACTCATGAATTTTATGTAAGTTTGCAAAAATATTAGTAATATATAACAAATACAGAGCCAATCATGAAACTGCTGAGAGATCGCATCTTGAAAGACGGCAAGTGTTTTCCTGGAGGAATTCTGAAAGTAGACAAGTTTATTAACCATCAGCTTGACCCCAACTTGATGAAGCAGATTGCCGTTGAGTTTATCAGACGATACGCTTCATCGGAAATCAACAAGATTCTGACCATTGAAGCCAGCGGAATCGCACCTGCGATTATGATGGGATTTCTGCTCGACCTGCCCGTGGTTTTTGCCAAAAAGAAGAAGCCAAGCACAATGGGCGATATGTTGTCGACCTCGGTATTCTCGTTCACCAAACAGCGCGAGTACCATGTCGTTATATCCAAGGAGTATCTGACACCACAAGACAAGGTGCTTTTCATTGATGATTTCTTGGCATACGGCAATGCTGCCAAGGGCATCATTGATCTTTGCCGTCAGGGCGGAGCCGAACTTGTTGGTATGGGATTTATTATCGAGAAGGCATTTCAAAATGGCAGGCAGGTTATAGAAGATGAAGGCATCAGGTGCGAGAGCTTGGCCATTATCGACTCGCTTGACGATTGTAAAATCCAGATTCGGTAGGCATATAGCATGATTTCAAACTTTAAAAGAATAGGAAACGATGCTTGATAAAGAGATAAGAGAACGCATTTTGGCGCTTATCAACCAAGAGGTGGTGCCTGCGGTGGGGTGTACGGAGCCTATGGCTGTAGCCCTTTGTGTAGCCCGTGCCACCGAAGACTTGTGCCGCCGACCAAATAAGATACGTGTGTTGCTGTCGGCCAACATGCTGAAAAACGCCATGGGCGTTGGCATTCCGGGAACGGGCATGATCGGACTTCCTATAGCTGTGGCTCTCGGAGCATTAGTGGGAAAGTCGGAGTATCAACTGGAGGTAATCAAAGACCTTACCCCCGAGATGTTGGAAGAAGGCAAACGCTATATCAGTGAAGACCGAATCGATATACAGCTGAAGCACGACATTACGGAGAAACTTTACATTGAGGTGGCTTGCGAGGCGGGGAGCGACACATCGAAAGCCATCATTGCTGGCGGCCATACCAACTTTGTGTATGAGGAACGCAATGGCCAGATGCTGCTCGACAAACGTCAGTGCATGAGCGAAGATGGAGAAAGTGACGGGCTTGAGCTCAACTTGAAGATGGTATGGGACTTCTCCACAACATCGCCGCTTGACGAAATCTATTTCATACTTGAGGCCAAAAGGCTGAACATTGCGGCTGCTCAGGCATCGCTTAAGGGAAACTATGGTCATTGTTTGGGAAAAACCATGGATCGGCCGTTGAGCAAGGGTATCTTTGGAAATAGCATTTTCTCGCGCATCATTTCAAAGACAGCTTCGGCATGCGATGCCCGGATGGGCGGAGCCATGATTCCCGTGATGAGCAATAGTGGCTCAGGCAATCAGGGCATTTGTGCCACCAATCCGGTAGTGGTGTATGCTGAGGAAAACGAAAACACTGAGGAGGAACTCGTCAGGGCTTTAATATTGAGTCATTTGACGGCCATCTATATCAAACAAAGCTTGGGCAGACTGTCGGCTCTCTGCGGTTGTGTGGTGGCAAGCATCGGGTCAAGTTGTGGCATAACCTATCTCATGGGTGGTAATTACGATGACATCTGCCATGCCGTGAGAAACATGATAGCCAATCTTACAGGCATGATTTGCGACGGAGCCAAGCCCAGTTGTGCCTTGAAAATCAGTTCGGGCGTGTCTACTGCCTTGCTTTCGGCTGTCTTGGCACGCGAGGGGAAACATGTCACAGAGGCCGAGGGCATCATCGACAAGGATGTGGATCGTAGCATACACAACCTTACCAGCATCGGAAAAGAGGCGATGTGCATGACCGACGATATGGTGCTCAATATTATGACGCATAAAAGTTGACGCAATTCCAACAGCTTATAAACGCAACGGAGCCGCAAGATAATTGCGGCTCCGTTGCGTTTATGGGTCATGCACTATCGTGTTAGGCTGAACTTCAAGCTGAGGCCGAAATCCTGAGTCGTTGTCGGATAACTGCTGCTGCTGAGAAGTGGCGTGTTAGTCTGACGGTCGAGATAGAAACTCATGGTCATGAGTTTGGACAAGGTATAGTCGGCAACAAACGATAGTTTGAAGGCCGTGTTGCCGCTGCTGGCAGCTGATGCCATGGCAGCGATGTCGCGTGTGATACTTGCCTGTTTGCGTAACGAGAGGTCGAGCCGTAGGTTGAGACTATGGTTTGTGCCGCCGCGATTTGATTGATTGTTGGAACGGTTGTTGTCCTTCGATTTGTTGTTTCCGTCGCGTTTGCTATTGGATTTTACCTGACGGTGGTTGCGCCTGCCGAAAAGGTTGAAATCGTTAATCTTGTAGCCCATGCCCAGTACCCAGTCCTTGCTGACAGCTTCGTTGATCTGCACACTTGTCATCGACAAAGACAGCACACGTGTCTGCCGATATTCCAATTTGCAGGTGAGGTTGTTCTGTAAGGTGACATCCAATCCAAGCAGGGGTGAGAATGCCTCATTGATGCTTACGGTCGACACGTTGAACATGGAGTTGGGTATGGGATTGCCTGTTGTGGCATCGGTGATGAAGCCCATGCCCGATCCCATCAGCTGCATGTATGTGCTGTAGCTTTGGTAGCTGCCCACGGAATAGACACTCTTGTAGCTATGGTTGAGGTTTACGCTTTTGAACACGTCGCGGAACCAAGGCAATTTGCTCAAGCCGCTATAGCGAATGGTCCAGTTGGGCAACAGTTTCGTGAGCGAAGGGAATATGCTCAGCCCCTTGCTTCCTATGCTGGTATAGCTTGCCAGGAATGCCGGCACCATCACGTCGGCACTATACAGGTTGACACCGCCGTTGGCCGGATCGAACGTCTTGCCAGCAAAGGCTGTACCTGCCGGATAGACGGCATTGGCGTATCGCGCCTCTACACGTTGCCGGAAACTTTCGAGCGAGTTGCAGAACTTGTCGAAAGTGGCGCTGTGGTAACCGTTGTTGGCATTGCCCATGCCCTCAAAGGCGGTTCCCAGCGAGATGGTTGTCATGGTGAATGTGCCGGTCTGAGTGGTGGGGTTTCCCTCATACATATATTGCACGCTCTTGGCCGTGGTCTGTGTTCTTGTGGCCGTAAGGTCTATCTTGAGGTTTTTCACCGGTTCCAGCGTCATGCGCACCTGCAGGTCTTCCGTCTTGTTGGTTGTAGCGGGCGTTGCCACGCTGTCGCTCATGAGCAGCCATCCATTGTCGCTCGCTTTGGTGATATAGCTGTCGCCAATCAGTCCGAAGGCAAAGTCAAGACCCGGCGAAAGGGCGTTGGCGCTGGTGTTGCGCGTCTGTCCGAACACATTGCCCACCGTGGGCATAAAGCCCGGAAGGGCAATGGAATACTGGTTGCGGTAGGTCAGACTGGCGTTGCGCACCATCATGGCCACCCGCGCCACCGACTGTGCCACGCGGTACCACTTCTGTTCATCCAAGGGTTTCTTGGTGGTAACGGCCACTTTCAGCTTTAGAGCCGAGTCCACCTTGTTTGTAATGCGTATCTTGTTGTCGTCGATCTTCTTGAATTTCAGCTTGTAACGTTGTCCGTCCATGGTCTTTGCCGACACGATGAGCCGTTTGGACTTTCTTCCGTGGCTGAGCTCGATGGTGGTGTCGGGCATCAGTTTTATTTCCTTCTCGAAGGCGTTTTTGTTTTTCGGAAGCTGCGCTTTCTTCTGTTGTTCTTCTTTTCTCTTCTGCAACAACAGTTTGACAGCCTGTTCCGCATCCTTGCCATCGGCTTCGGCCTGTTTCCTCACTTGGTCTTCCTCGTCTTTCAGTTTCTTCTTTTCGGCTTTTTCCTTACTCTTGTCCTGTTTCTTCTTGTTCAGTTCCGACCTGCTGGGCTCTTTGTCGAAACGGTCGTTGGCAGCTTTCAGGAAGGGTATGTGGTTGTAAAGCTTGGTGAAGGTAAACGTGCCGTTGACGTTCAGCTGGCGGTTGCTCTGTATGGTGTTGCCCAGATTGGTGCCGTCCTCCAGTTCCGATCCGCGCACCCAGTGATAGGTGGCGTTGTAGGATGCGTCGGCGTTCATCCAGTCGAAGGCAGGCAGCAAGTTGAGCGGCAACTGGTAAGACATGGTAAACGTCTGCTGATAGTCGAGTGGAGTTCCCATGTGCTTGATGGATGTCCAAACCGAATCTTTCCATGCTTCGTATCGGGTGGGGTAGAGGTCTTTGTTTACCGGCGTGTAGGGTTCCTCTATCTCGGCGTGTGTAGCACTTTGGAAATTCATGTGCAGGTTCTTTGTCAAATCCCATCTCAACTGGAAATCGCGGTTCCAAAGGAATTGCTCAGAGAAGGTGAGCGGCAGCTCGGAGTTTTCCAGCGATTCCATGTCGCGTTCCTGCAATTCGTAGTAGCTGCGTGTCATTTCTGTGTTGAAGGCCACGTTTTGTGGTAGCCAGTTGAGTCCGAAACGCTTCAGGATGTCGAGCCACTTGCTTTTGCTCTTCAGCTTTTTGAACGGTTCCCAAGCCTTGTATACCGGAGTCCAGTTGTAGTTGAGGCCGCCCCGCCAGTTGTCCTCGTTTTCATAGACGGTTGTTTCGCCTTGCGTGTGGGCATGCGAATGGCTGTAGGAGAACGAGAAGTTAGCAGGGTCGTATGGCATGGGGTGCCGTTTGGTTTGTATGCCCACGCGCACGTTGGAGAGCGAGAAGTTGCGGTTGATAGTCTTGGTTATCGCAATGTTCTCCACCGAGTCGCGGTCGTGCTTGTTCATGCTTTCGAGTGCATCGTCGAGCTCCATGTCGGTGTCGAGTGGGTTGTACTTGGGTTTGGTCACCTCTTTGGTCACGCTGTAGTACAGCGGCGCCGACACCTTAGCCTTGTCGGGGAAGAATTTGCCCAGTTCCAGACTGGTGGTAAACGACACGTTGCTCTGGTCGTCTTGCGATCGCTCGCTGACTCCCTGCTCCAGTCCGCCGAAGCCCTGCGACACGTATCGTCCTTGCAGATTCATGGTTCCCATGTCCGACAATTGCACATTCAGATTGCCGTTGGCGGCCCATCCTCCCGAGTTGTTGTATTCTTTCAGGCGCAGTTCGTTGATCCACACCTCGCCGCTCTTCTGTTCGCCGGCCAGGTTTCTTACACCTATGATAAGCGTCTTGACCTCTCCCAGCGAGGGGTTGCCCATAATGGTAATTTTGTTTTGCGGATGGTTTTCGTCGTAAGCCTCGTAGCTGCGGTTATATGAAGCCAGTCCGTTGGCCTTGGCTGCGTTGCGCGCTTTTTTCACGGCGGTGAATACCGACAGCGGCACATCCAGCATATTGTCTTCGGGCCACACCTGTTGCACCTGCGACAGGGTGTATCGGTCGTAGTGTCCGGCAGGCGTCAGTTTCAACGGTATCTGGTATTCGTAGTAGTTGCTCTTGTAGTCGGATCCCAGACGGATGAATACGGCCAGCTGGTCATCCTGTAATCCTGTTACGTTTTGTTCGTTGGCGTTGGCGTGTACAAACATCTGCAGCCGTTTGTATTGCCTCAGGTCGAGCGTGGAATTCTTGTAGACACATTTCGATTCGCCCGAGGAGAGGTTGTCCACGTTGATTTGCAGTGCCGCTTCGTTCGACTCCACCAGCTGCGGCTGTGTGGGGTCTTGTCCCCGCGTGATGCCTGGAGGCAACACGTAGTTGACCGGCGACTTGTCGCTGTTTTCTTCGATGTCCACCGATGCGGTGGTCATGGTTCCGGTCTGTGCCGAGTTGTCGAGGTTCTGCTCGTACACGCGCCATGTGCCGCGCACGAGGTCGAAGGTTCCGAAACGCAGTATGACGGGGTGCTTGAACCCTGTGAGGAAAGCGCGCATGAAGCGTATGGACGAGAAATCGTTGATGTTTCCCACCCGTTTCTCGAATTCTTCCAGCGGTATGCGGAACTCGTACCATGTCCAGTGGCCTGTCTGCCCATTGCGCAGTTTGGGTGCCACTTCGCGCTTGTCTACGATGAAGTTGCGTCCCACTTCCAAGTCTTCCGGTCTCAGCGACACATGGTACTGGTAATATTTCTCATACTCGTTGAGGGTGTAGTCTTGGTTGATATCCTCTACGTCGGGTGTGCTTTTGTACGACGTGTCGAACGATCCCGAGTTGCCGTCGGAGTCGGGCGAGTTGCCTTGCGGGTTGTTGATGTACTTGTACCGTCTGAGGATGTCGGCCTCCATGCGGTCGAGGTCGCTTCCCCGGAAATAGTGGTAGTCGTCGTTGGCGGGGTCGGCCCATATCGAGTCCCACACGGCCGCATTGACCTTGCCTTGCACTTGTGTCAGGAAGTCCTGGTAACTTTGGAACTGTTGTTCTTCCTGGTCGTTCAGACCGTTCAGTCCCACGTCCTGCAGTTGCCGTGATCCGCTTGAGGTGGCAAAGGCGTATGTTACCGTCGACTGCGTGGGTATCTTTCCCCATTGGGTGTAGGTGAAGCTCTGCGATCCGTCTACGGGCATGCCGCTTTCGTAGAATTTCTTTCCATCGTGCAGCACATCCTCCGACACTTCGCCCAGGTTGAAGTAGAGGTCGCCTCCATAGTCGGCTGCGTCAGCGCGGTCGCGGCTGTTGATAAACGGGTCGAGCATCCAGAATTCCACATATTCGATGTTGGCGTTTTCGAAGTCGGTCGTTTCCAGCTTGCGCATCATTCCGCCCCAATGCTGATCGGGGTTGTTGAGCGTTCCGTCGGCGTTTAGGTCGGGGTTGAAGTTGTAGGGACCGCGCTCGTTGGGGTAGTAGGCCATGTTGAGCACCGACAGGGTGGAGGTGGCGCCGCTATAGGAGTTGACATCGCGGTTGGGGAACAGCTCGTTGACATACCATTCGCGTATGTAGGGGTTGCTCAGCTGGTCGAGATCGCTTTTGATGTGCGAGGGCGTAAGGCTGCTGCTGCGTCTGGTGAAGAGTGGGTCGATGGTGTACCATGCCATTTGCGAACGGTTGAAACCGCTGCGCAGGGTGGTCTTGTCCTCGTGCTCGGCGAACATCGACGGCACGCTCGACAACACCCAGCTGTATGGGTCGAGCACACTGATCTTGTCGGTGGTGTTCTCGAAATCGTCGATGTATGACGCATTGTCCTGCACGCCGTGGGCTTTTCCGGCAATGAGTTGTGCAAACTCGCCGGTGAACGATATCTGCGACGGTTGCGTGAGGTGCAGGAAAGGTATCTTGTCGAGCATGTTGGTGAGCCACTGCGATTCGTGTTTCCAGTTGAGGTTCAGACCCCAAATGGTATTGTTGAGCGGTTCCGACCCCATGGACACCTTGGTGGTGAGTGCTTGTTCGGACAGATGCTGCAAGGTGCCCGACATCTGGAAATTCTTCGAGAAGTTATACTCCCAGTTCATGCCGAACATGGTTTTCCGTTCTTGCGAGTAGTCGCTTTGGCTCTCGAGCGACACGTTGACCGACGTACCGGCATCGATGATGCTCTGGTTGAGGATGGTCACCTCGCCTGCACTGTAGTCGACGGTGTAGTCGGAACCCTCCGTGAGGGTTACGCCTCCGGCCGTTACCACCACCGATCCTTGTGGCACGTTGTAGGCACCCAGCGATATGACATTGGCTGATGTGCCCTTGTATTGTCCTTGCAGGATGAACTTGTCTTTCTCGGCAATCTGCTTTGCTACGGTCTTCGTCGAGTCGTACAGCTCGGTGAAGGCGTAGGCCGCTGCCTTGCTGGCCGGCACGCCCGCGCTGACGAGATGGTCGTAGAGATAGCTTCCGAAAGGCTCGGCCTCGGGGAAAAACACGCGTCCGTTGCTCACGGTGTATCCTTCCACAAAGTCGAAATAGCCGTTGGAATGAGCCTTGTTGTTGTTGTCGAGACGGTCGGCCCCCAGAAACTTTATGAGTGTCTGGCTCTTGACCTGCTGCTCGGGTATATAAGAAAGGTACACGCCCGTGGTGTCGCTTTGGTATTTCACGTCGAGTCTGAATTTCTCGCGTTCCACCGACGATGCCAGGTAGTACACGTTTTTCATCATCAGATCCCAGTTGCCTTGCTGTGGGTTGTTGCTGGTGTTCTTGAGCGACTTCACGAAGAGTGCTTTGTTCACGTCGGTCACATCGCTTGCAAACTCACCCACCTGATAGGTCTGCCCGCCGTAGGTGTACTCGTAGGCGATGGCCAGCACCTGGTCGGTCTGCAGCGAAGTGCGCAGCGACACGTAGCCCAATGCGGTGTTGACGGTGTATTCCGACGAGTTGAGCAGGCGCGCGCTCTGCAGTTTCTCGTAGTCGGATCCGCCCACGAGTCCTGCGGCATCGAGCACCGACGATGTCTGGTCGATGTCGCGCGCATCGGTCAATGTGTTCACAAATGTCGAATACTCGGTGTTGGCACCATTGGCTGGCACGGGCGATCCGCCGGCCGACCACATGGGGTTGCTCACCTTGGTGTTTTCGCCCAGATCGGTCAGTGCCACGATGTTGCGCGTGTTGGTGGTTGTTCCCGTCTTGTTGGTCACCCATATCTCCACACGGTTGATGGTGATGCCGGTCGTGAGGTTGGGCAGCGTCTTCATGGCGGCATCGTAATGGCTGCGGAAATACTGCGACAGGAAGAAGTGGCGGTTCTCTTCATAGTCGGCGGCATCTATTTCGAATGGCGTGAGCTGTGTGCCGCCTTTCGACGATACGCTTTTCGACGAGCTTTTCTTCTGCGAGGCCACCAGTTGCAACTTGAGTTTTCCGAACTGCAGGTCGGTGCGCAGGCCGAAGAGCGAGCTTGCTCCTTGCACGAGCGATGAGTTGCTGGGGAAGGAAATGTTTCCGCCTTCCACGAGCTTCACAATCTCGTCTTCTTTGCCGTCGTACTTCAGCTTCATGTTCTGCGAGTCGAAGTCGAAGGTGGCATCGGTGTTGTAGTTCAGGTTCATGTTGACCTTGTCGCCCACCTTTCCGTTGACGTTGAGGTTGATTTTCTCGTCGAAGTCCATGGTGGTCTTGTTGCGGCTACGCACGGGCAGCGACGGGTTGTCTATCTTCTTGTTGGTGGCACCGAATTTCAGTTCGGCTGTTCCTTGTGTGCGGATGCGCACACCGCCTGGCCCGAATATTTTCTCTGCGGGTCCGAGGTCGAAGTGCATGTCGGCAAAGTCGAATTTCTCTTTGCCCTTGGCTTCGAATATCTCGCTGTTTTTTGACCGGAAGTAGGCGTTGCGCGCGTGCTTTCCGCTCCACTTCAGGTATTCTTCGGTGGTCATCATGAATGGTGTGCCAAGGTACGAATCGCCAAACTTGGCTCCGATGACATAGCGGTCGAGCGAGTCGTTGTAGCTCACCTCGTAGCGCAGTCCCTCGGGGCGTTGCAGGTCGAGCGTGCCCTGGTCGAGATCCGTGTAGGTCACGGGCGTGGTGCGTTGTATCTTCCACCGGGGGTTGAGCAGCGAGTCGGGTATCGAGTCTTCGTCGATGATGAGGTCGGCCAGACTGTTGTTCTTGCCTGTGGTCTTGCCCTTGTTGTCCTTTTTCCCCGCAGGTTGTTTGTCCTTGGATTGCTGCGCCCGTCTTGCCTGCCCCCGTGGGTCCACCTGCCGCCGCGGATACACCACGGCATAGCCGGCCATGGCGATGGCCAGCCACACGAGGATAGTTATGCCGTGTTTCCTGATGTTCATTCTTCGTTCACTTGATGCGCTTCAGCGCTTCCTTGATCACTGCCTCCACAGCCATGTCGGGCTGTTCGGTGAGGATGGCCGTCACCACCTTGGCCGCCGGTGCCGGCGAGAAGCCGAGCATGGTCATGGCCGATACCGCCTCGTCTTTTACGGCGTTGTTGACGGTGGCTTGTTCCTTGTTGCCCGTCGACACGTGCAGTTCGCTGGCAATGCCCGAGGCCACAATCTTGTCTTTGAGATCCACGATGACACGCTGCGCGGTCTTCAGCCCGATGCCTTTCACGCCCTTGATAATCTTCTCGTTGCCGTTGGCAATGGCGTTGCACAGTTCGGAGGGCGACATCGACGAGAGCATCATGCGGGCCGTGTTGGCTCCCACGCCCGACACGGAGACGAGCATGCGGTAGAGCTCGCGCTCCTGGCGTGTGGCAAAGCCATAGAGGGTGAACGAGTCGTCGCGACCGCCGGCCACGAGCACTTCGTGTACGTAGAGCCTTGCCTGTTTCTTGCCCTGCACGCCCGTGTAGGTGTTGAGCGATATGTTGAGCCCATAGCCCACGCCGCCGGCCTCGATGACCGCCAGAGTGGGGGTGAGCTCAGTGAGCTCGCCTTGGATGTATTCGATCATAAAAAATGCTTAGTTTGTATATATACTACTTTATAACGCCTTTGTAGCAGTTTTATTGCTTCGAACCGCCGATTTTATTCGCAGGAAGTGTGCCCGGCGGCCTCTTTTGCGGCTCGACTCGCGCTCGTTCGGCTCTTCTGCGATTGTGGCTGGTGCCGAACCGCAATAAATAATAACTTAAATTTATAAAATAATAGCTTAAATTTATAAAATAATAGCTATTATTTTCAGCCTTCTGTTATTGACTGATTTACAGAAAGTTGCGTTTCGCCGCTTCGCAAGGCCGCCATCGCGGGTGCGGGGCAGGCAGGTGCCGGTTGCAATCGCACAGATACACGATGGCAAACTGGATTTTTTTTACGATGCCCGAAACTAAAAAGGTGTCAAAAAACCGATCAGAATGTCACGTTTTCCATGGGAATGATGTAAATTTGCAGCGCAAAGCATGCAAAAACAACTTAAACACCAAAATAATGAAGAAGATTAGAGCTGCTGTCGTGGGCTACGGCAACATCGGACAGTACAGTGTGCAGGCCTTGGAGGCCGCACCCGATTTTGAGATTGCAGGCATCGTGCGCCGTCAGGGTGCGCAGAACAAGCCGTTGGAACTGGAACCCTACGAGGTGGTGGACGACATCACCAAGTTGAAAGATGTTGACGTGGCCATTCTTGCCACGCCCACGCGCCTCTGCCCCGAGTATGCCGAGAAAATCACCCAGCTGGGCATCAGCACCGTGGACAGCTTCGACATACACACCTCCATTCTGAGCTACCGCAATAGTCAGATGCAGCACAACCTGAACACGGGCACCGTGTCGGTCATTGCCGCCGGATGGGATCCGGGATCCGACTCCGTGGTGCGCGTGTTGCTGCAGGCGCTGGCTCCCAAGGGACTGAGCTACACCAATTTCGGCCCCGGCATGTCGATGGGACACAGTGTGGTGGCCCGTTCGAAGAAGGGCGTGAAGAACGCGCTGAGCATGACCATACCGCTCGGCGAAGGCATACACCGCCGCATGGTCTATGTGGAGCTGGAAGACGGCGCCACGCTCTCCGAGGTGGAGAAGGAACTGAAGGCCGACGACTATTTCGCTCACGACGAGCTCCACGTGTTTGCCGTGAAGAGCGTCGACGAAGTGCGCGACATGGGTCACGGCGTACACATGACGCGCAAGGGCACCAGCGGAGCCACCCCCAACCAGCGCATGTCGTTCGACATGAGCATCAACAACCCGGCTCTCACCGGTCAGGTGCTGGTCGACGTGGCGCGTGCCACCCAGCGCTTGCAGCCCGGCTGCTACACCATGCCCGAGATACCGGTCATCGACCTGCTGCCCGAGAGCCGCGAGGAGATCATCGGCTCGCTGGTGTAAACGCCGGCCGTAACCAATCAACGCAAAAGGCACAGCTGTCAGTCCGACGGCTGTGCCTTTTGCGTTGACCCGAAACCATAAAAATATTACCTTCGGGTAACTTACCTTCGGGTAACTTTTGGTATCTTTGCAAAACATAACATTAAAAGAACAGAAAGATGACAACCCGCCCGTCGCCTTTTCAGTTTGGCACATTGGCCACCGACGAGAACTTTATCGACCGCCAGGAAGACCGCGCTTTGCTCAAACAACTGCTATCCTCGCATATCAACGTGATGCTTATATCCCCACGCAGATGGGGAAAATCGTCGCTTGTCAAAAGGGCCATGGACGAGCTGACGGCTGAAGACAAGAACGTGCGCGTCTGTTACATCGATGCCTTCAGTGTCGGGTCGGAGGCCGAGTTCTACCGCCTCTTTGCCAGTCGCGTCATTGCGTGCGCCTCTTCCAAAGTAGAACGTTGGATAGACGATGCCAAGAGGTTTCTTAGCGGCGTGGTTCCGCAAATTGTGGTCAACGACCAAGTAACCGACTTTCTGGCTTTCGACCTCAAGTTTGTGCCGCAAGAGCGCGACAAGCTGACCATTCTCCAGTTGCCGGAGATGTTGGCCAAGGAGAAGGGCATCAAGGTCATAGTGTGCATCGACGAATTTCAGCAACTGGCCAATTTCACTGAATACAAGGACATGGAGGGCAAAATGCGGTCTGTGTGGCAACAGCAGCATCACACCGCCTACTGCCTTTACGGCAGCAAGCGCAACATGATGCAGCGTATCTTCACGCAGTCGGACAGTCCGTTCTACCGTTTCGGCCAGGTCATCTTTATGGACAAGATAGCCAAGAAACACTGGGTGCCGTTCATCCTGCATTCGTTCGAGAAGACCGGAAAGTCCATATCACGCGATTACGCAGAGCAAATCTGCGATGTCGTGGCGTGCCACTCCTGGTATATTCAGCAGCTTTGCTATTTCGTCTGGAGCTTCACCGCCGATGAGGTCACCGCCGATGTCTTTCGCCTCGGACTGAAACAGGTGGTCAATATCAACACCCCGATGTTTCAGAACGACACCGAAAACCTCAGTGCCACACAGGTCGAAATGCTGAAAGCCATTGCCCAAGGCGAGCGCCATCTCACTTCGCAAACGGCCAAGCAGGTGTACCGACTAGGAAATCCCAATACGATAGCGAAGAACAAGCAGACGCTGCAAAACAAGGATATCATAGAGAAGCAGGGAAAGGCGTTTGTCTTTGTCGATCCAATCTACCGCATCTGGTTCAAAAGCGAATATTGCAGAAACACCGTCATAAGATGAACAAGGAAACACAACAGCGCAAGGCTGCCGCCCACTTTGCCAAGCGACGGGAGGGCAGGGTGCCGCGGTGCAGTCATTCTGCGCGCTTCAGCTGTATGACGTCGATGCCCGGCCATGCGCCGAAGCGGAAGGGCACGGTGCCGCCTATGCCCATCGACACATAGAGCATGGAGCCGCCCTCGGTGTATTTGCCGCCCCACTCGTGGTAGGCCCACTTGGCAGGCGAGAACCGCCACAGACTGATCTGGCCGGCATGGGTGTGCCCCGACAGCGTGAGGGCTATGTCGGTCTTGTGGAGCACGCCCCGTCGCCAGTGGCTCGGGTCGTGGCTCAGCAGTATCTTGAACGACCCGGCGGTGGTGCCCTCGAGGGCTTTCTCCAGGTCGCCGTAGTCGGGGAACGGCGGCCGGCTGATGTTCTCGACACCCACCAGTTCGATGCTGGCGCTGCCGCGCTGCAGGGTGGTATGCTCGTTCAGCAGCAGTCGCCAGCCGATTTTCTGCTCCAGATATTTCAGCACGGTCTGGTTTCTGCGGATGTTGCCTGCGCTCTTGTCCTCGCCATACTCGCAGTAGTCGTGGTTGCCCATCACGGAGAACACGCCGTCGCGCGCCTCGATTTGTTTCAGCGCGTGCTGGAAGGGAATGACCTCCTGTGCGCTGACGTTCACCAGGTCGCCGGTGAACACCACCAGGTCGGGGTGCTGCGCATTGACCGCACGCACCAGCTTGTCGACAAACGAGCGGTTGCGCAGGAAGGTGCCGATATGGATGTCCGACAGCTGCACCACGCAGTAGCCGTCGAAGGCGGCCGGCAACAGGGGCGAGGAGCACGTGGTCGAGCGGACCACCAAGTGGCGCCATCCGAAGAAGAAACCGTAGGCCATCAGCAGTATCCAGACCGTGGGAAGCACTGCGGCCCACCGCCATCCCACAATTGGCCATAAAGCGAGAAACGCAAGGCCGGGAATGGCAATGAGAAGCGTGGCACCCGATAGGAGTCGCATGAGGGTATTGTGGCGGAGTTTAAGTTTCATGGTTGCTGTTTTTGTTGCTGCAAAGGTAACGTTTTTGACTCGGCTAACGGTGTCGGCCTACCATAAATTGCAACAGACCAATGTTAAAAATATCGCCTCCGGCTACAAGTCGCCCCCTGTGCACGCAAAGCGGCGGTTGACAACAGGAAAGAAACTTCCCGTTTTTTTGTCTGAACGTGTGCTTAATTCGTGATTTTTGGCTAAATTTGCAAATGATTAACAAGACATTATAAAATACAAAAAAATAGACGCACAATGATGACTGCTAATGAAATCCGTGACTCGTACCTCAAGTATTTCGAGTCGAAAGGACACGTCGTCGTTCCTTCGGCTCCCATCGTAGTGAAGGACGACCCCACGCTGATGTTCACCAATGCTGGCATGAACCAGTGGAAAGACATTATCCTCGGTACCAAAGACCCCAATCCCTGCCGGCGTGCCGACTCGCAGAAATGCCTGCGTGTCAGCGGCAAGCACAATGACCTGGAGGAAGTGGGACGCGACTCGGCACTGAGCCATCATACCATGTTCGAGATGCTGGGCAACTGGAGTTTCGGCGACTACTTCAAGGAGGGCGCTATCGACTATGCCTACGAATACCTCGTGGATGTGCTGCACCTCGACCCCAAAGACCTTTATGTGACGGTGTTCGAGGGCGACGACGCGGAAAACCTTACGCGCGACGATGAGGCGGCTGGATACTGGGCTAAGCATTTCCCGATCAACCATATCGTGAACGGCAACAAGCATGATAATTTCTGGGAAATGGGCGACACGGGTCCCTGCGGTCCCTGCTCGGAGATTCACATCGACTTCCGCTCGGAAGAGGAAAAAGCCAAGGTGCCCGGAGAGGAACTGGTGAACAAAGACCACCCGCAGGTGATCGAAATATGGAACATCGTGTTCATGCAGTACAACCGAAAGGCCGATGGTTCGCTCGAGCCACTGAAGATGCACGTTATCGATACCGGTATGGGCTTTGAACGCTTGGTGCGCCTCATGCAAGGCAAAAATTCCAACTACGACACCGATATCTTCACACCGGTCATTACCGAAATCGAAAACCTTTCGGGCAAGAAATACAATCATACTTTCCCAGAGGGAGCCAATGGCGAGGGAACCAACAGCGAGGAAAAGGTAGATATCGCTATCCGCGTGGTGGCCGACCACCTGCGTGCCGTGGCCTTCTCCATTGCCGACGGCCAGTTGCCTGGCAATGCCAAGGCTGGCTATGTCATCCGTCGCATACTGCGTCGCGCAGTGCGTTACGCCTATACCTTCCTCTACCAAAAGACTCCGTTTATGTATAAGCTCGTGCCGGTGCTCGTCCATGAGATGGGTGAAGCATACCCCGAACTGCCTGCACAGCAGGAGCTCATTACACGCGTCATCAAGGAAGAGGAAGACAGCTTCCTGCGCACACTCGAAAAGGGCATACAACTGCTCAACGCTGACATGGACGAGCTGAAGAAATCGGACAGCACGCAGCTTGACGGCGAAAAGGCCTTCCGCCTCTTCGATACCTACGGTTTCCCACTCGACCTCACCGAACTGATCTGCGGCGAGAACGGATTTACCGTCGATGAAGAGGGATTCAACCGCGAAATGGACAAGCAGAAAGCACGCGCGCGCAACGCTGCTGCCGTGGAAAACAGCGACTGGGTGGAGCTGAGAAAAGGCGAACAGGAATTTGTGGGATACGATTACACCGAGTACGAATGCCACATCTTGCGCTACCGAAAGGTGATACAGAAGAAAAACACATTCTACGAACTGGTGCTCGACCACACGCCGTTCTACGGAGAAATGGGCGGACAGGTAGGCGACCAAGGCACACTGGTGTCGGAGGACGAAACCATAGACATCGTCGACACCAAGCGCGAGAACAATCAGAGCATACACATCGTCAAAAAATTGCCGCAGAATCCCGAAGCGGATTTCATGGCTTGTGTCGACACCGAAAAGCGAAACGCATCGGCGGCCAACCACACTGCAACACACCTGCTCGACTATGCGCTCAAACAGGTGCTCGGAAACCATGTGGAACAGAAAGGATCTTTTGTCAGTCCCACTACCTTGCGTTTCGATTTCTCACACTTCCAGAAAGTAACCGACGAGGAATTGCGACAGGTCGAACGGCTCGTGAACAAGATGATTCGCAACGACTATTCGCTCGACGAGCATCGAAACGTACCCATTGAGGAAGCCAAGGAACTTGGAGCCATCGCCCTCTTCGGAGAGAAGTACGGCGACAAGGTGCGTGTAGTGCGCTTCGGACCTTCGTGTGAGTTCTGCGGTGGTATTCATGCTGCAAGTACAGGACGCATCGGATTCTTCAAAATAATTGGCGAAAGCAGTGTGGCGGCAGGTGTGAGACGCATTGAAGCACTGACTGGAGACCAGTGCGAAGAGGCCATCTACGAGGTTGAGGATACTTTGAAAGCCATAAGGGGACTGTTCAACAACGCCAAGGACTTGAAGGCCACAGTGACCAAATATATAGATGAGAATACGGCCATGAAGAAGAGCATTGAAGCCTTCCGCCAGCAAGCCGTGGAGCGGACAGTAAAGAAACTCTTGAACACAACCGTCGACATCAACGGCACAATGGTGATAAAGGCTGTTCTGCCCGTAGACCCCGCATCGGCAAAAGATATCTCCTTCAAGGTGCGCGAGAACATAACCAGCAATCTGCTCTGTGTGCTCGGAACCGTTCATGAGGGACGCCCCGCGCTCTCAATAATGCTTTCCGATGACATGGTCAAGGATCGCAACCTTAACGCAGGCAAGATAATCCGCGAGGCAGCTAAGCTCATACAGGGCGGAGGAGGCGGACAACCACACTATGCACAAGCCGGAGGAAAGAACGCCGACGGCGTAAGTGCAGCCGTGGACAAGGTAATCGAACTGGCTAACCTCTGACCTCAAAGGGTGATTTGACATTCAACATGACACCAAACATGAATGCACAAGACACGAGTCACATACGCCTCAGCGAGAACATCATCATCGCCGATGCCGATTATATCGACTACGTGGCTTTCCAACTCAGCGTGCAGTTCGAGCGGATGCTCAACCGCCGCATACCGCCTGCTGACCTCAGCCGATGGGCTGTCAACGTGGCCCTCGACGGAGGGGTGCGGGCCAAACAGGGCAAAAAGCACGAAACGCAGGTGGTACTCGTACACGACAAAGGCAAGCTAAAGCTCGACAATTTCGTGCCTTCCAACTATGCTGACGAGCTCAACGCAAAAGCGTTCGATGATCCTACGCTGGGCGAATTCTTGATAAATGCTTATGCTACGGGCGATGTGGTCAGCAAGGATGATTATATCCTCGACACGCTACAGACCGTGGCTGAGCATACGGAGGTGAAACGCGTCATGATTGTGCCAAACGCAGAGACGGGCGACCTTTACGCAAAGCTGAGACAGACCCTGCGACACATCGACAACGACCAGCGCATCACCCTCTTCGCCATGCAACCTATGGAGGGAGGCAATTTCCGGCAGGAAATTTTGGGATACTCGCTGATGAGTGCCTTAGGCATAAGAGCCGACGAAATCAAGTGACGAGCCACCATGATGATAACACGCTGCCGTGTCAGAAAATTAACCTCATTCCCAAAAGTTTTAAAAAAATCACAAGCAAAGACAATGCATAAAGTATTAATGATTGGCGCAGGTGGTGTGGCCACCGTCTGCGCATTTAAGATTGCACAAAACAAGGACGTGTTCTCGGAGTTGATGATTGCCAGTCATCATAAGGAAAAATGCGACCGTCTGGCCAAAGCCATCCATGACAAGGGATATGATATGGACATCAAAACGGCGGAGGTGGATGCCGACGACGTGGAGCAACTGACATCTCTTTTCAAAAGCTACAAGCCAGAACTGGTCATCAATTTGGCCTTGCCTTATCAGGATTTGACCATTATGGATGCTTGTTTGGCATGCGGATGCAACTACCTCGATACGGCCAACTACGAACCGAAAGATGAGGCTCATTTCGAATACAGCTGGCAATGGGCATACAAAGAACGTTTTGAGCAGGCCGGACTTACCGCTATCCTCGGTTGCGGCTTCGACCCGGGCGTGTCGCAGGCCTATACTGCCTACGCCGCAAAGCATCATTTCGACGAGATTCAATATCTTGACATCGTTGACTGCAACGCTGGAAACCATCACAAAGCTTTTGCTACCAACTTTAATCCCGAAATCAACATACGCGAGATTACACAGAAAGGTCTCTACTACGAAGATGGAAAATGGATAGAGACTGAGCCTCTCGAAGTGCACAAAGAACTGAACTATCCTAACATTGGAGGTCGCGAAAGTTACCTGATGCACCATGAGGAACTTGAAAGTTTGGTGAAAAATTATCCCACCATTAAGCGTGCGCGTTTCTGGATGACTTTCGGCCAGCAGTATCTTACCTACCTCGACTGCATACAGAACTTGGGAATGAGCCGTATTGACAATGTGACCTACGAGGCTCCGCTCGCTGACGATCCTACTAAAACGGTTAAGGTCAATATCGTTCCGCTGCAGTTCTTAAAGGCTGTGCTGCCTAACCCACAGGACTTGGGGGCTAACTACGATGGTGAAACAAGTATCGGTTGTCGCATAAAAGGATTGAAGGACGGTAAGGAACATACCTATTAT
This sequence comes from Eggerthellaceae bacterium, assembly GCA_963656105.1. Lineage (GTDB taxonomy): Bacteria > Bacteroidota > Bacteroidia > Bacteroidales > Bacteroidaceae > Prevotella. The sequence continues at coordinate 12,475 of CAVKHW010000014.1, read as the reverse complement.
ATTTATAACAACTGCAAACATCAAGATGCATACGAAGAAACCGGCATGCAGGGAGTTAGCTATACTACGGGTGTGCCAGCCATGGCTGGAGCCATGATGTTCCTTAAAGGGTTGTGGAGCAAACCTGGCGTGTGGAACGTGGAGGATTTCAACCCAGATCCATTCCTGCAAGTTCTCAACGAGCAGGGGTTGCCTTGGCATGAGGTTTTCGATCAGGATACCGAACTGTAAGCTACAACTTTACTTAACCTTTAAAACCAATCAACAATATGGCTAAATCAGAAGAGCAGCTGGCTGCAGAGAAAGCGGAGCAACAGAAAGCGGAGAAGGAGGCAAAATTGAAAGCCCTTCAGGCTGCTATGACTAAGATAGAAAAAGACTTTGGCAAGGGTTCCATCATGCGTATGGGCGACGAGAACATTGAGGCTGTGGACATTATCCCGACAGGCTCCATCGGACTTGATGTGGCTCTCGGTGTGGGCGGCTATCCGCGTGGACGCATCATCGAGATTTACGGACCAGAGTCGTCGGGAAAGACTACATTGGCCATCCATGCCATTGCTGAGGCGCAGAAGAAAGGCGGAATAGCCGCCTTCATCGATGCAGAGCATGCTTTCGACCGCTTTTATGCTGAAAAGCTGGGTGTCGATGTAGATAACCTTTGGATATCGCAACCCGACAATGGCGAGCAGGCGCTTCAAATAGCCGACCAGTTGATAAGTTCGTCGGCGGTTGATATTCTTGTGGTCGACTCCGTAGCGGCTTTGACACCGAAGAAGGAGATAGAAGGCGGCATGGGCGACTCGGTAGTGGGCTTGCAAGCTCGTCTGATGAGTCAGGCTCTCCGCAAACTCACCTCAACCATATCCAAGACCAACACTTGCTGCATATTTATCAACCAGTTGCGCGAAAAGATAGGTGTGATGTTTGGAAACCCCGAAACCACAACGGGAGGAAACGCGCTGAAGTTCTACGCCAGCGTACGTCTCGACATCCGCCGGGTAACAGGATTGAAGGATGGCGACAACATTATTGGCAACCATGTGCGTGTGAAAGTAGTGAAAAACAAGGTTGCACCGCCTTTCCGTAAGTGTGAATTTGACATTATGTTCGGTAGCGGCATCAATAAAGCCGGTGAGCTGGTTGACCTTGGTGTGGAGTTCAATATCGTTCAGAAAAGCGGAAGTTGGTATAGCTACAATGGTTCCAAACTGGCTCAAGGACGAGACGCCACCATGGCATTGCTGCACGACAACCCTGAGCTTTGTGAGGAATTGGAGGGCTTGGTCATGCAAGCCATCAGGGAGAAAGACGCATAACGGCCAATGAAAGAAAGTGCAGCCGCTATGGTTTGATATTTTGTGAAACAAGCAAAAAAGGCGCATTGAGGAAAAACCTTGATGCGCCTTTTTGCATGGAATGTGCATTGCTGTCTGTTGGGGCGTTATGCATAGGTCAGCAATAGCTTCATGTTGCCTTCAGCTTTGAGTGTTTGTGTTGTTGCGGGATAGAGCAACGTGTCGCCTATATGAATTGCTGTGGCATGACCTTCGTGGTCGGTGAGTGTTCCTTCGCCTTTCACCACAATGATGACAACGAAACTGTCGAGTGCCTGCAGGTTGATGTCGACAGGTTTGGTTAGATCGTAGAGAAATGTATGGAAATAGGGACAGTGTACCAAGGAAATGCCTTCGTTTTGTGCAGGGACATACAGCGTGCGGTAGCTCGGCTCTACATGATAGTCGATGCTCTCGGCTGCTTCTTTCGTGTGCAATTGCCGATAGTTGCCGTCTTTGTCTTTTCGCTTGAAATCATAAATGCGGTAGGTTATGTCGCTGGCTTGTTGTATTTCGGCCAAAAAACATCCTTTTCCTATGCTGTGTATGCGTCCAGCGGGCAGGAAAAAACAATCGCCTTCCTTAACCTGATAACGGGCGATGGCATCGGTAATGGTGTCTTCGCGCACCATCTGTTGGTATTGTTCGGGCGTAAGGTGCCTGCTCAATCCGGCTATCAGTGAAGCGTCGGGCGCAGAGTTCATTACATACCACATCTCGGTCTTGCCCATGCCTTTCCCTTGTCGTTTTGCCATGTCGTCGCTTGGATGAACTTGGATAGACAAGGGCTCATGTGCATCGATAAACTTGATGAGCAACGGGAAATAATTTCCGTACCGTTCGTAGTTGGCTTTTCCCACCAGTTTTTCTTTCAACCGGTCTACCAGTGCCGGTAAGGACATACCTGCAAACTCGCCTTCGCTGACAATGGTCTCGCTTCCTCGAATGCCTGATAACTCCCAACTTTCTCCCACATGATGTACTGGCGTGTTGATGTGCTTAAAGGCAGTTATCTTTTCGCCTCCCCAAAGCGTTTGTTTTAATTTCGGTTCAAATATGAATGGTCCCATATTATTTCCTACCAATGATAATATTTTCTTGATTATAAGTGTGGATAGCATTACTGTTGGCATGTCAGTTCTCTCTCCAGAACTGTGGCGTAAGTATGACTACCACAGAGAATATTTCCAAACGTCCAACCAACATCATTAGTGCCGAAACCCATTTTGACAGGTCGGGCAGGTCGGCCCATGTGATATGCAGCACGGAACTGAAGGTCAACGACGGGCCGGAGTTGGCAAGGCAGCTGATGGCTATGGTAACGGCGTTGGCGGCATCGATGTTCTGCATGGTCAACACCCCTACGCTGACAAACAACAACAACATATAGGATGTGGCAAAAGCCAATAGTGATACCCGTTGTGAGTTGCCCACATTTGTGCCGTCGATTTTCAAGGGCAGCACTGCGTTGGGGTGCAGGCGCTGGCGCATCTCGTTTTTGACAATTTTGAGTAGCATTGCGGCGCGTGCGCATTTCAATCCGCCTGATGTGCTTCCGCCGCATGATCCGATTATCATGCAGAGCCAAAGCACTAGCCAAGTTGCGTGATGCCACTGTGTGGTGTCGTTATTCGAAAAGCCTGTTGTCGTAACAAACGACACCACTTCGAATACGGCCGATCGGAAAGCGAAGGTCAGTCCATAGCCGTTGTGGGTTATGAGCTCTATCATAACCAATGCTGTGCAGCAGGCGGTCAGCACGCTGTAGAACTGAAATTCGGTGCTTTTCCACAGGTTGCGCAGTTTCAATTTTGAAACCGAATAGTAGAGCAGCGAGAAATTGATTCCCGATACGAAACAGAAGAAGGTGGCAGTATACTCCAATGCAGGTGCATCGACAAATACCGACTGGTTGTCGATGGCGAAGCCTCCTGTGGCGGCAGTGGTCATGGCGTAGTTGACGGCGTGAAACCAGTCCATACCAAACAACACGTAGCATGCGCCGCATCCTATTGTGATAAAGAGGTAGACCAGCCAAATCCACTTGGCAAACATCGATAGCTTGGGGTGGAGTTTGTTGGTCATGGGGCCTGTGGCCTCGGCTGCAAAGACCCTCGTGCTACCGCTGACCACCGACGGCAGCACGGCTATCGTGAAGAACACGATGCCCAGTCCTCCCACCCATTGGGTGAGCGAACGCCAAAAGAGTATGCCGTGCGGCAATGCTTCAACGTCGTTGATGATGGAAGCGCCGGTGGCCGTAAATCCCGACATGCTTTCGAAAAAGGCATCGGTGAAGCTGTGGATGTAGCCACCAAAGAGAAAGGGCATGGTTCCAAACAGAGAGAAGAAAATCCATGTGAACGTGACTACGATGAACGAATCGCGGCGCGAGAGCCGGTTCTCGGCGTTACGTCCAAGGCATTTGGTCACGAATCCAAAGAAAACCGTGATGATGATCGATACCAAAAAGGGCAGGATGTCGTCTTCGCCGAAGAAGAGTGCCATGCCAAGGCATATTGTCATCAAGATGGCTTCCAGAAAAAGGAGCGATCCCAGGATTTTGTATATGATTTTAAAGTTGATCATCTTTTATTGTTTCTGTTAATCGTCAAAACAACTTTTCAATCTGTTTCATGTTCACATCGTGGCAGAACACCACGACCGTGTCGCCTGGCTGGATTCTTGTGTTGCCCGACACCAGCATGCCCTCGCCGTTTCTCACAAGTCCTCCGATGGTCATGCCCATGGGCAGTCCGAGGTCTTTCACGGGTTTCAGGGTCACCCGTGCCCCTTCTTTGGCGATGAACTCTCCGGCATCGGCGTTGGCCGACATGAGGAAGGTCACGTTCATGACATCGGCATCGAGCATCAGCTGGTAGATGCGGCTTGCCGCAATGGCTTTCTTGTTGATGATGGTTCCGATGTCGAGGCTCTCGGCCATGCTGGCGTAGTCCAGATTTTCCACCACGGCCACGGTTTTCCTTACGCCGAGCCGCTTGGCCGTCAGACAAGCCAGTATGTTGGTTTCGGCGTTTCCAGTAAGTGCCACAAATGCCTGTGTGTTTTTTATGCCCTCGTCCATGAGCAGCGAGACGTCGCGTGCGTCGCCGTTGATTACGAGCGTCTTTTCGCCAAGCAGTTGGTTGAGCTCCTCGCAACGGTCTTCGTTTACTTCGAAGAGTTTCACCTTCATGTATTCGGGCATTGTCCGTATGGCTCTCACAGCTGTGGTTCCGCCGCCCATCACCATTACGTTCTTCACGTCAGCGTAATTTTCTTTTCCTACGATTTTCCTTATATAAGGTATATAGGGACGTGTGGTCATGAAATAGGCGAGGTCAAAGCATTTCAGTTCGTCGTTGCCTCCGGGGATAATGGTTTCGCCGTTCCGCTTGATGGCCACCACATGGTACGGGTCGTTAGGGCCGCAAAGTGTCTTGAGCGGTTGGTTGAGTATCGCACAACTTTCGCGCAGTTTGATGCCGAGCATCACGAGCGCACCGTCGCACACGTCCCATCTTCTCCTCACCCACGACATTTTCAGTCCGCTGTTGATGTCGCGTGCGGCCAGCACCTCTGGGTAGATTATCTTGTCCACGCCGAGCTGCTTGTAGAAGGCTTTGATTTCTTCTTCCGAGTATTCGGCATCGCCCACCTGCGCCACGGTCTTCTTCGCTCCTAAGGCGTGCGCCATGATGCAGCACACGATGTTGGTGTTTTCGTTTGGTGTCACGGCAATGAAGAGGTCGGCTTCGGATGCGTTGGCCTCTTTGAGCGATTTCACGCTGGTGGGCGTTCCCAGCAGTGTCAGCAGGTCGTAGTCGAGTCCGATCTTTGCCAGTCGGTCGCTGTCGTCGTCGATGACGGTTATCTCCTCGTGGTTGCGCGACAGGAGTCGTGCCAAATGGGTGCCTATGGAGTATGCTCCGCAGATAATGATTTTCATGTTTCTTTCAGTTCCCTAATTACCTGTTTGATGCTCTCCTTGTTGTATCCGCATATCTTTTTCAGCTGGGCCACCGTTCCGTGTTCCACAAAATGGTCGGGCATGCCCAGTCGTCGCACTACGGGATTGTAGCCGTGGTCGCTCATCCACTCGAGCACGGCCGATCCCATGCCGCCTTCGCGCGAGCCGTCTTCCACGGTGATGATGGTGTGGTACTGTGTGGCCACTTGTTGCAACAGGCTGTCGTCGAGCGGTTTGAGGAAGCGCAGATCGTAGTGGGCCACGTCGAGGCCGCTCTCTGTTATGGCCTCTTCCACGTCGCACCCCACGGGGCCGATGCTCAGCACGGCCAGTCCCTTTCCGTTTCTCAGGCATCGTCCGGTGCCCACTTTTATCTCCTCGAAACTGCATTTCCAGTCGGTATCGGCGCATCGTCCGCGCGGATAGCGTATGACGAAGGTGCCCATTCCTGCCAGTTGGGCGGTGAACATCAGCCGCCGCAGCTCCTTGCCGTCCATGGGCGAGGCGATGGTGAGGTTGGGGATGGGTCGCAGTGCGGCCATGTCGAACGCACCGTGATGGGTGGCTCCGTCTTCGCCCACGATGCCTGCGCGGTCCAGGCAGAGCACCACGGGCAGGTTGAGCAGGGCCAGGTCGTGGATCACGTTGTCGTAGGCGCGTTGCGAGAAGGAGCTGTATATGTTGCAAAATGGCAGCAGGCCGTCCTTGGCCATGCCGCCCGAGAAGGTCACGGCGTGCCCCTCGGCTATGCCCACGTCGAACACGCGGTCGGGCATCTGCTTCATCATCGTAATCATCGAACAGCCTGTAGGCATGGCCGGTGTCACGCCTACTATCTTCGGGTTCTGTTCGGCCAGTTCGAGGAGCGTGTCGCCGAACACGTCCTGAAACTTGGGTGGCATGTCGCAACAGTCGTCCACCAGCCGCTGGCCGGTCTCGGGGTCGAACTTGCCGGGTGCGTGCCATAGTGTGGCTGCTTTCTCGGCGGGCTCGAATCCTTTTCCCTTCACGGTGTGCAGGTGCAGCAGTTTGGGTCCCCGCATATCCTTCAGTTGCCGCAGCATGCGCACCAGCTCGTTGACATCGTGGCCGTCGAACGGGCCGAAATAGCGTATGTTCATGCCTTCGAAGATGTTCTGCTGGTGGCTGATGGCACTCTTTATGGCATTGTTGAGCCGTATGAGACCCTTCCGCCGGTCATCGTTGAGATAGCCTCTTTCGTGCAGCCAGTTGGAAGCTTTGAAGCGCAGACGGTTGTAGGCGGCGTTGGTGTCGAGGTTCAGCAGGTATTTCTCCATACCGCCCACGGCGCGGTCTATGCTCATGTCGTTGTCGTTGAGGATGATGAGCAGGTCGTTGGGCGTGGAGCTGACGTTGTTGAGCCCCTCGAAGGCCAGTCCGCCGCTCATGGCTCCGTCGCCTATCACGGCCACCACGTGGCGTCCGTCGGCTCCTAGCTTCTTGGCTGCTACGGCCATGCCCAAGGCTGCCGAGATGCTGTTGCTGGCGTGGCCGCAGGTGAACGTGTCGTACTCGCTTTCCACCGGGGTGGGAAACGGGTGCAGACCGCCCAGCTTGCGGTTGGAGGCAAACTGGTCGCGGCGTCCTGTCAGCAGCTTGTGGCCATAGGCCTGATGCCCCACATCCCATACGATGCGGTCGTAGGGCGTGTTGTAGACATAATGCAGGGCTACCGTGATTTCCACTACGCCCAAACTGGAGGCGAAATGCCCTGGATTGACCGAAACCTCGTCGATGATGTCTTGACGCACCTCCTGACAAACTTCGGGCAGTTGCTCAACGCTCAGTTTGCGCAAGTCGGCAGGACTTTGTATGTGGCTTAATAGATTATACTTCTCTTGATCCATGTATCGTGTTATGGATTAACCTTGCAAAGGTACGATAAATAAGCGAGAAAGCGTGTATGTCGGATGCAAAATAAGAATTTGAGCGTAATAAAACTGAAGGTTGTGTTTAGCCGTAATAAGTTCAAGTTTTAGATGAAGCGTCTTTACTCATGTTTCGGATCTGTCATTTAGCAGGGGTCCCCAAAGGGATCCAACTCTGCATAACCGCTGGTGAAGTGAGCGTAGCGAGCGGAACCTGCGAACTTGAAAGCGGCAACCATGGAGCCGTCCTCGAAGAGGGCGAACGCTCCCTCTGGACATCTTTGCACGGAAGGTTCGCCCTCTTCGAGGACGGTTTCATAATCCGACGCTCTATCCGCAGATTCCCTTTGGTCACCAGCGGTTATGCAGAGTTGGCACCCTTCGGGGATGCGGATTCAAGTATAAATGCCAACTCCGATACTTGAAGTCTTTATCCGTTGTTTGCACAAGTCGGACAGAAGGCCTGACTTTGTGGCAATGATGAAACAATCAGACAATTGACTTTCGAAAAACGGGCTTGTCTGCCAGCGTGCGCAAATTTTCTCAGAATACGCCGTTTTTGGGCGGTTTATGCAAATCGCTGATGGGCTGTGGTTTACGCCGCGTGTTGCCTTTTGGCGTTATTTGTGGTATCGAAAGGCGTGGCGATAGATGTCCTATCGTCATGCGATAGATGTTCCGCGGCACAATGGTTAGCCCTGTTGCGGAGTCCGAAACGTGTTGTTTGGTTCTTGCTTTTGGCAGCTATCGCACGCCGCCGGGCGTGAAAACCAAGGCGCGTGGATGTTGCGCGTGCGTTTTTGCGACGTTTCAGCAGTTGGCCATGCGCTAAAAGAGAGACTATGGAGTATATATATTTGCTATAAATTATTCAACAAAATAAGACGGCTGCGCAGTGAAAGCTGTTGTTCTAACACCTTCATGCGCCCAGCCAGCAATAACGCCGCCGCTTTGTTTGGCTGGTTTGCCCGGCTCGCGCGCGCTTGCCGCCGCCCAGTGGCCGGTCGAAACAAATGCCCCAAAAGCAGGTAAAAAAGCAGAAAAAACGCTATCTTTGCACATGCCGAACCTTTTCGGCCACAATTTTTCAGCTTACCGTTTATTCTGCATAGAAGATGATACCCATCGCAAGTAAGATAAAAAAGGCAGTCGCTACGATCCATCGCGGCTGGCGCCGCCTACAGGTTTTCGTGGAGCGGGGCGCGCCCACGGCTTCGCTGGCAAAAGAGCCTGCTGAGTGCGGTCACTGTGGCCACGTGTTCACAGGCAACTATTGCCCCCGCTGCGGCCAGTACCGCGATGCCGACAAAGGGAAGCTGCGGTTTCTGAAGACCTTCCGCGAGGCTTATCCGCAGCTGTCCAACAATTTCGTCCGCACGATCATCCATCTGGCTCTCCGGCCCGGTTACATGATACGCGACTATTTCCGCGGCCACCGCGTACCCTATCAGAATCCGGTGAGCACGTTTCTCATTGCTGCCTCCATCGCTGCGGTCTGTTCGGGCATCTACGACCGCGTGGCGCAAAATGGCAATTCCGACAGCGGAGTCTCGGCCATGAGCAAGTTGGACAAAATCGTGGGAGATGAACTGACGCGCAAAGCCGATCAAAACGAAAAGATACGCAAAGCCTACGACCGATGGAACGCCCAGCGCACTCTCGAAGGACACAAGCGCATAGCGGCCACCTGGGAGATAGCGAAGGAAAAACTCAAGAGCGACGTTACCTTTACGCTTTTTGCCCTGTTCCCCCTGTTCGGTTCGATGTCGTATCTGGTTTTTCGCAAGCGCAAGTTCGATGGGCGCAGGCTCACGCTCGTGGAGCACTACGTCATATTCGCGTACCTCTACGCCTTCTTCTGCTTTGTGGACAGGATAGACATGCTTACCATAGTCTATATAGCCTGGACCTACCGTGGCATCTACCGGCTGTCGTGGATCAAGTCGGTAGCTTATGCCGCACTGGTGTTTTGGCTCACGGTCATCATGCTTATACTGCTGATTTGCGTGTTCATAGCAATCATGGTGGCACCCGTGATCTACTATTACGTCAACATGTAGCAGGCGCAGCGGCTGACGGCTGCAGGCCATCCATGTGAAAAAACGCACTTGCTGAAGCCGCAAGCGGAAAAGTAGCGATAAATTTATTAACTTTGCAATCAACGAAAAAACTATTCCTTCACTTACATTTATCTCATCGCATGAACAGAAAGACATTCTTATTGGCTGCGTTCCTTGTTATGTCGGGGGCTGCCATGGCACAGAAATCCGATGGAGGCATCTCGTCGCAGATGCTCGCGCAAATAGAGGCGGCGCAAAGCAAAGACCCGACCAACACCGCCTTGGCCAACGCCATAGCGTCGAACAAAATCGACGATCTGGCCAAGAGTTACAAGAGCTTGGGACAGGTCGATACCCATTTCAGCGTGGAAACACCCTCGCAGACCATACACAACCAGCAGAGCAGCGGACGTTGCTGGATGTTCTCGGGGCTGAATGTGCTGCGCGCCAATTTTGCCAAGGCGCACAACGACACGCTGCGCGTGGAGTATTCGCATGCCTACCTCTTCTTCTACGACCAGCTGGAAAAGGCCAACCTCATGTTGCAGGGCGTCATCGATTGCGCCGACAAGCCTATGGACGACCAGCGCGTGCAGTTCTTCTTCCATCATCCCATCAACGACGGCGGCACGTTCTGCGGTGTGGCCGACTTGGCCGAGAAATACGGACTTGTGCCCATGAGCGTCATGCCCGAGACCTATTCGTCTGACAACACATCGACCATGCAGAAGATGGTGTCGTCGAAACTGCGCGAGTTCGGTCTCGAACTGCGGCGTATGGTAAACGGCGGAAAGAAAGCGGCTGCCGTGAAAAAACGCAAAACGGAGATGCTTGCCACCATCTACCACATGCTGACTCTCACCATCGGGCAACCCGTAAAGCAGTTCAACTACGCCTTTGCCGACAAGTCGGGCAAGGCTGTGGGCGCGGCCAAGACCTACACTCCAAAGGAATTCTACGATGCTACGGTAGGACAGCCGCTCAACGGCACGTTCATCATGGCGATGAACGACCCACGGCGACCCTACCACAAGACCTATGAGGTGGAGTACGACCGCCATACCTACGACGGACACAACTGGAAATACCTGAACCTTCCCATGGAGGAGATTGCACAACTGGCCATCGCCTCGCTCAAGGACGGCCACAAAATGTACTCGAGCTACGATGTGGGCAAGCAGTTCGACCGTAAGCGCGGTGTGCTCGATACCGACAACTACGACTATGGATCGCTCTTCGGCACCACCTTCGGCATGAACAAAGCCGAGCGCATCGAGACGTTCGACAGCGGTTCTACGCACGCCATGACCCTTACCGCTGTGGATCTCGACAGCGAGGGCAACCCGCTGAAATGGAAGGTGGAGAACAGCTGGGGACCCACATACGGACAGAACGGATGCCTCATCATGACCAACCAGTGGTTTGGCGAATATATGTTCCGGCTGGTGGTAGACCGCCGTTACGCCTCGGAAGAAACCATCAGGCAGTTCGACCAGAAACCTACGATGGTAACTCCCGAAGATCCCTTGTTCCTGCAAGACCAGTAAACCATATCCGACAATGGGCATACCGATGTTGCTGTTGTCGATCTTCACGTTTGTGGAGCTCAACTGCGAGAATCTGTTCGACACGCGGCACGACAGTCTGAAGAACGACACGGAATTTCTGCCCACGTCGGCACGTCGCTGGACACCTTACCGCTATTGGCGCAAGTTGAACCGCATAGGACAGGAAATAGTGGCCTGCGGCGTGCTCGACACCATGGAGGTGATGCCCGACATGGTGGCGCTGACCGAGGTGGAGAACGACAGCGTGCTGGTCGACCTGACGCGTCGCTCACTGTTGCGGCACGCAGGCTACGAGTATGTCATGACCGACAGTCCCGACGAGCGCGGCATTGATGTGGCCCTGTTGTGGTCGCCCTTCTCCTTTCGCCTTATCAGCCACCGCGCACTGCGCATAGACCCTCCAAAACAATTTCGCCCCACCCGAGACATACTCTATGTCTCGGGCGAGGTGATTACGGGCGACACGCTCCATGTCTTTGTGGTGCATGCGCCCAGTAGGGCAAGTGGCGAACGGGCCACACGACCTTATCGGCAGCTGGTGGCGGAGCGATTGGCCGCAGCTGTCGACTCGGTACGGCAGGCAAGTAGCGATGCACGCATCCTTGTGGCAGGCGATTTCAACGACTACTCGGGCGACGATGCCTTGCAGACCTTATGTGCCCATGGACTAACAGAAGTGTCGTTTGGTGCCACCGGACGACACGGAGCGAAGGGCACCTACCGATGGCGCGGCCGGTGGGATAGCCTCGACCATATATTCTGCTGCAGCAAACTAGCTGCGCACTTGTTGGAATGTCGCGTCAATGACGCTCCTTTCCTGCTTGAGGAGGATAGTAAATATGGTGGCGTGAAGCCTCGTCGCACCTACCAAGGACCCAAATACATGGATGGCTTCAGCGACCATCTGCCACTGGTCGCGGTGTTCAGTTTTTAGCGTGCTTGTTGTAGTATTTCAGCCCGGCCTGCACGTTTTTCACCAAGGCCGTACTGCTATAAGTGGCTCCGGTCACTCCGTCTACCTTCATCTTGGCGGCCTTGACGGTTGATTTGCCTACATACTTCGTCAGCACGGACGTTGCCTTGTTGAAGAACTGGGGCGTTTCGCGGTTCTTGAGCGGCACAATGTTCACGACCTTGCCTTTCTTGATGTATATCTTCAAAGGCGTTTCACCCTTGAAGCCACGCACTCCTTTGGCCAACGCAGTGGTGTTGACGACCGTTGTGTCGCCCTCTTTCGTGATGTAATCCGATACAGGCATGGCACTTGCCAGCAACACTATGGCTGCCACGGCTACCGCTGTCTTTATAGCTGTTTCCTTTTTCATGTGTTGTAACGTTATGATTTTGTGCTGTATGACAAGGCGCAAAGATACGCCAAAAAGTTGAGAAGAAAGCAAATAGCTCCGTCATTTCATACTTTTTTCGTTGTTGCCATCCGCTAAAACATTGCGAACAACGAGCCCCGTAGGTCACTTGCTACTCTCAAAACGGATTGTGCGGCATAAAGCCAAGACCCATGCTTGTTGTTCGTAGACCCTGAATCAAGGCGCGGTTCTTTTGTTGTCTGAGAGCACGAAATGGAAAAAGTAGGAACGATTTAGTGACGGTGAAAAAATAAGTTGGTATGATTTGCGGCTTATATTTTTGAGAT
>CAVKHW010000013.1:0-48428 GCA_963656105.1 Eggerthellaceae bacterium | reverse complement strand
ATCAAGATCGACAAAATCTGTAGTACACAGTAACGCAACCGATAATTGCTAAACCGCTGATACTACAACAAAAACGAGGTTAAAGGGGCAAAGTTGGGGTAATTAGTGAACCCTAGATAATGAAGAACAGATAACGGAAAGCATGACGCTTTCCGTTACCATTTTCTCGCTACATATCCGTGTAAATCGGAAACTTGCGAAAATATTACGATAGCCACAGACTACATTTTGGAGATAATGCCAACGGTTGTGGACTGCAGGAAGCTCACTATATTCTGTATTTCCTTGCTATCGGGCACCTGCTGCTTTATCTGCAAAGTAGCATCGAATACACTGTTTTGTCCATGGAACACCAACCGATAGGCGTTGGCCACGTGCTTTTGCACCTTCTCGTCAACCCCAGCGGTGTTCATCATTGTCTGGTTAACACCCGAATATTTCACGGGAGTCCCACCCGCTATAATATAAGGTGGAACATCCTTTGAAAAGGTAGTACCAGCCTGTATCATGGCCAGATCGCCCACACGGGTGTGAGCGTTTGCAATAACCGACGATGAAAAGATAGTTCCGACCCCTATCTCACAGTCACCGGCAATCTTTGTACCGTAACCGAACACATTCTTGTCGCCCACCTTGGTGTCGTGACTTATATGCACGCCCTCCATCAGGAAATTTTCGTTACCGATTACGGTTTGTCCTCCCTCATGGGTAGCCCGGTTAATGATTACATTTTCGCGTATCACATTATTGTTGCCAATTATCAGTTCTGTACGCTCACCTGTGAAATCAAAATCCTGAGGCAGGGCACCCAACACCGATCCTTGGTGCACCATGTTGGTGTGGCCCATCTTCGTGCCATTGAGGATGCTAACAAAGGGGAATATGACACAGTTGTCGCCTATTTCCACATAGTCCTCGATGTAAACGAAAGGGTATATCTTGACATTGTTTCCGATTTTCGCCTTGGGCGAAACTACGGCTTTTGGACTAATATCATTCATGTTTCTCAATACTTTGTGTGTTTGAAATAAGAACTGGGTTTGGAGTCCTTAATAGGATCCGCCTCCCAGTGCCTCATAGAGGCTGACCACAGCTTGCATCTTTGCCAGATCATCGCTAACCTTTGAGAGCTCCGCATTGAGCAAGTTGCTTTGCGCGGTGATGATGTCGAGATAGGTATAGCCCATGCTTTCCATCAAGGATGTGGTTTGTTCCACATTCTTCTTCAAGAGGTCAATCTGTTTGGCTTCAAGCTGGCTTTTTTCCTCTGAGGCGTTGTACTGCACAAGGGCGTTGCTCACTTCGGCTCCTGCAGAAAGTATGCTGTTTTGCCAAGTGTTGTATGCTTGCTGATACTGATCTTTTGCCACACGCAAGGCAGCAACGAGCTTACCGTTTTGAAAGATGGGTTGTGTCAGCGAGCCTACAGCCGAAGCCAACCACTTGCCTGGGTTAACCATACCCGAGCCGTTGCTGAAACCGCCCACACCCGAGATTGTGATGTTAGGATAAAAGTTGCTGCGTGCCTGTTCCACGTTGTAGAAGCATTGAGCCAACGCCATCTCGTAGGCGTGCACGTCAGGACGGTTGGCAAGCAGCTGGATGCCCACGCCTGTGGCCAGATTAGAGGGCAACACCTGATTGTCCAGATTGCCTCGGGCTATGGCATGCGCAGGCTCACCAATGAGCAAGCTCAGCGAATTTTCGCATTCGCGTACGCTGCGTTTTAGGTCGGCCTTTTGCGTCAGCACACTATAGTAGTTGCTTTCCGCACTCTGCACACTGACAGAACGTGTACCAGCTGTAGTATCGAAACGCTTCTTCAAGGTCTCCCAAGTTTCCTTGGTCAGCTGTTCCATGTCGTCGACAAGCAACATCTGCTTGTCGAGCGAGAGTAGCGTGTAATAAAGGTTGGCCACACTGGCTACGAGCGATGTCTGCACACTGCGTTTGTAATCCTGCGTCTGCAGGAGAGCCATCTGCGATGATCGCTTGGCAGCAGTGAGTCCACCAAAGAGCGACACGTTCCATGAGGCATTGACAGGCAACTGGTAACTCTTCGTCGTGGCATCGTTGAACCGCGTGATGGTGCCCTGAGGCGTGAAGGCGAACGATGGCAGGAAAGCCAGTTTGGCCGCCTTGAGCTGTGCCTCGGCCATATCGACATTGAGCGCTGCATTGAGCATATTGGGATTATTGTTGATGGCCTTTTGTATTAGCGCTTGCAGCTGCGGATCGGTGAACACCTCGCGCCAAGGCAATGATCCCAGGCTCGTAGTGTCGGTTACGGCAAGTGTGTCGGTTGTCGACACAGGGTCGCGGAAGAGGCCCTGCGTTTTGACTTCCGGACGCTCATACTTGCCATAGAGGCTCTTGCAGCCTGTCATTGACAGCACTGCAAGGCCGCATATCGTGATATTGCGAATGATTTTCATCTTATATAACCTACTATTAATCTTCGTATTGGTCCTTATAAACCACCATTTTCTTGTCGTGAGCATACTGCTTCAATTCAGCTGCAGCTTCGGGGCTTTCCTCATCATCGAACTTGAGCGGCGTGAATCTTTCCTGCAACCACTGGAAAGCAGCAAACAAAGCAGGCACCACGAAAATCTGGCAGAGCGTTCCGATAAGCATACCACCCACGGCAGCTGCACCGAGAGTCTGGTTACCATTCTTTCCTACACCCGATGCAAACATCAGCGGCAACAGACCAATCACCATGGCCAGCGAAGTCATGAGGATAGGACGCAGACGGGCTGCGGCACCCAGAATAGCGGAATAGCGGATGGCCATACCCGTGCGGCGGCGCTCAAGCGCAAACTGCACGATAAGGATGGCGTTCTTGGCCAACAAACCAATCAGCATGATGAGCGAAATCTGCATATAGATGTCGTTGGCATGGCCAAAGAGCTTAGTGAAGATAAACGCTCCGGCAAGACCGAACGGCAAGGACAGAATTACTGTCAGGGGCAGAATGTACGACTCGTACTGAGCCGAAAGGATGAGGTAGACGAACACCAGACAGAGCGCAAAGATCAACGCTGTGGAATTGCTTGATTCCGACTCTGAACGTGTCAGACCGCTGTACTCGTAACCATAACCCGTAGGCAGTGTGGTGGAAGCCACCTCCTCACAGGCACGCAGAGCGTCACCCGTAGAGTATCCAGCCGTAGTGTTGGGCGAAATGTTCAGGTTGATAGACGTGAACAGGTTGAAACGCGCTATGTTGGACGGGCCGTAGACACGCTTCAGCGAGATAAACTCGTTGACAGGAGCCATACTGCCGTTGGAAAGGCGAACATAAATGTTGCTCAGTCCGTCGGGACGCATACGGCTGGCCACATCGCCCTGTATCATCACACGATAGAGCTTACCATAACTGTTGTAGTTGGATGCGTACAAACCGCCGTAATAGCCCTGCAACACGGACAGCACCGACGAAGGTGTTGTACCGGCCTGCACACACTTGGCCACATCCACGTTGACCATATACTGCGGGTAACTGGGATTATACGATGTCATGGCATTCGAGATTTCGGGGCGTTTGTTGAGTTCCTTCAGGTAGTCCTGAGCCACTTGGAAGAACTTGTTAAGGTCGCCACCCGTCTTGTCCTGCAAGGTCATCGACACACCGTTGTTCACCGAGAAACCTGACACCATAGGCGGTGCAAAAGCCAGGATCTGTGCATCCTTGATGTGAGCCGTCTGTTTGTATATCATGCCGAGCACCATGTTCGACTCCAAGGGATTGACAAAGAGTTGCTCTACGCCGCCTCCGGTCACAGCCGACCATAGGCGCGTGAAGATACTCTTTTGTTCGCGATCCTCGAACGACTTGAGCTTGATGATGTACGTCGACTGGTCGGAACCCTGTCCGGCAATGAAGTTGTAACCCACGATCTGCTCGCGGCGTGCGATGGCAGGATTGCTGGCCAGCATGCGGTCTACTTCATCGGCAATCTGCTGCGTGCGTTGCTGGCTTGTACCGGGTGCGGCTGAGAGGGTCACGAAGATGGTACCCGTGTCTTCGTCGGGCACCAGACCGGTAGAGGTGACAGCCATGGAGACCACCAGCGCCACGATACCCACCACGATAGAGATAGCGGTCACGATGCGGTGATTGATGAAGTGCTCCACCCCACGCTTGTACTTCTCGGTAGCTTTGTTGAACGCATGGTTGAATCCGGCATGGAAGCGATCCACGAATGTCATTTTCTTATGGGCTTCGTCAGCGTGGGGCTTCAGGAAGATGGCACAGAGGGCAGGCGACAACGTCAAGGCGTTGACGGCCGAAATGACGATACTCACGGCCATGGTCACACCGAACTCGCGGTAGAACGTACCTGATGTGCCGCCGATGAACGACACAGGAATGAACACCGAGGCCATAACGAGGGTGATGGAGATGATGGCCGACGAAATCTCGTTCATGGCATCGATGGATGCCGTGAGCGCATTGTCGTAGCCTTGGTCAAGCTTGGCATGAACGGCCTCAACCACCACAATGGCATCGTCCACCACAATGGCGATGGCCAGCAGCAAGGCCGAGAGCACGAGCAGGTTGATGGAGAAGCCGAACACCCACAGGAACAGGAACGTACCAATGAGTGCCACAGGCACAGCAATCATAGGGATGAGCGTAGAGCGGAAATCCTGCAGGAACACATAAACTACGAGGAACACCAGTAGCAACGTGATGACGAGTGTGTAAATCACCTCGCCGATAGAGGCGTAGAGGAAGTCGGTCACGTCATATTCGAGCGTGTACTCCATTCCTGGAGGCATATTCTTCTGTGCTTCGTCGAGCGCGGCCTTCACGTCGGTGGCAATCTGCGTGGCGTTGGAGCCGGCAATCTGCTGCACCATACCCATAACGGCGGGCTTGCCGTTGTTCTTCATGTCGACGTTATACATCAGCTTGCCCTGTTCGATACGGGCCACATCCTTCAGGTAAAGGGTTTCGCCGGTGGTCTTGCTCTGCAGGATGATGTTCTCATACTCGAGCGGTGTCTTCAAACGGCCTTTGTAGCGCAGCGTGTACTCGTAAGCCATGTTGCTCTGCTCGCCGAACGAACCAGGGGCAGCCTCAATGTTCTGTGCAGCCAGTGCAGCCGACACGTCGGAAGGCACCAGTCCGTACTGCTTCATCTTGTCGGGCATCAGCCAAATGCGCATGGAGTAGTCGGCAGTAGAGGGGCTTTGCACATCGCCCACGCCATTGACACGCTTCAGCAGCGGTATGATGTTGATGTTGTTGTAGTTGGTAAGGAACTTCGAGTCGTAGCGTCCGTCCTCGGTAGTCAGCGAGTACATGATGACGTTTGACGTCTGTCGCTTCGACACGGTCACACCCACCTTGGTTACCTCGGCTGGCAACAGAGCCTGTGCCTGCGACACACGGTTCTGCACGTTCACAGCTGCCATATCGGGGTCGGAACCCTGCTTGAAATAGACGGTGATCTGGGCAGAACCGGAGTTGGTAGCTGTCGAGGTCATATAGGTCATGTTCTCCACACCGTTGATGTTTTCCTCCAACGGGGTGATGACCGAGTTCAAAACGGTCTGTGCATCGGCACCCGTATAGGTGGTCGAAACCGAAATCGTGGGCGGTGCAATATCTGGATACTGCTCAATAGGCAGCGATATCAGTCCGATGGTACCGAGGAGCACGAAGAAGATGGATATCACCGTGCTCAACACCGGACGTTTGATGAAATTGGAAAAACTCATGTCTCTTCTATTTGAACTTTGAGATTTTGCAGATTGTTACTTGCTCATGGCGTTGGCAAAGTCCTTGGCGTTGCCCTGTGCGGCTCCCAGTTTCTGGGCATCCTCCAGCTCTTTCTTGTACTGTGCGTCGCTGATGGGGGTGATCTTCTGGCCGTCGGTCAGCTTGGTTATGCCCCGCAGCACATAACGGTCGCCTGTCTGCAGGCCGCTGGTCACCACATAGTTGACACCGTCGTTCTGCGGATCAACGGTAATCTCAGTGTAGTGCACCTTATTGTCTTGTCCTACCTTGTAGACGAAAACCTTGTCTTGTACCTGCGCTGTGGCGTTCTGTGGTATCACGATGGCCGAGCTGTTGACCTGTGGTGCCACAATCGTGGCAGCACCGCCACTCTTGAGCAGGCCTTCGGGATTGGCAAAATGGGCTATGACGCTATATGCGCCCGTCGAAGAGTCGATAACGCCACTGATCTTCACCACCTTGCCCGGATGGTTGTAGGTAGTGCCGTCGGCCAACTGCAGCTTCAGCGAAGGGAAGGCGTTGATGGTAGCAGCAGATGATCCGGCTTTCTTCTGCATCTCGAGCATCTGGGCTTCGTTGAGCGAGAAGAACACCTCTACGGTCGACACGTCGCTGACAGTAGTCAGCTGGGTCTGGGCGCTGACCAGTGCTCCTTTCTTATAAGGCAGACTACCTACGACACCACTTGCAGGCGAGGTAACCGAGCACCAGGCCAACTGTTCTTTGGCCGAGGCCAGCGTAGCCTCTGCCTGAGCCACCTGAGCCTCTGCCTGACGGAAGGTATTGAGCGAGGTGGAAAGCTCATATTGTCCGATAATCTTCTGGTCGAAGAGCTTCTTGTTGTTTTCGTAGGTGGTACGGGCGGTATTGGCGGCTGCCTTGGCCGTGTTGACGGCTGCTTGGGCCGAACGCACTGCGGCACGATAGGTTTCCGAATCGATTGTAAACAACACTTGGCCTGCACTTACGCGCTGTCCCTCGTGCACAAGCACGCTCGTTACGAATCCCGACACCTTGGGGCTCACCGTCACGTCCTGAATACCTTTTATGGTAGCAGGGTAAGTGGTCTGCATGTCAGCTGTGCTACTTCCCACTGTGACCACGGGGAAATGGTCGTTACCCAGATTGGCCATGCCGCCGCTCTTGCCTCCGCAGGAAGCCAAAGCAAATGCAGCCAATGCCACAAACAAATAGCTTTTAATTTTCATACCTACTAAATAATACTATTTTAAGAATTTACAATTGAATTTCACCCTAAGCAGTTACAAACGATTGGACGGAAGGATAAACCTATGGTTTAAACTTCCTGGCGCAAAATTAACAAAACAAAGCGAAAACTCAACTGAGCGGTTGAGTTTTTTAACAAACATTAGTTTGCGGGGCGTTGCAATTTAGCTTTTTTGTTTAGACCCGAGTTGCCGAAGGTTGCCTTCAGGGTTCTTACACGTTGGAAAACTGCATTGAGTTTGGTCTCCTTTCAAGGAGTCGGTTGGTGGGATTTCAAGGTTCTATGCCCATCTCCTTGGCTTTCTGTTTGAGCAGTTGCATGAGGGGTTCACGCTCGTTAGGCACACGCATGTCGAGCACAGCGTCCTTGAGTGTCTGTTTCAGTGTGCCCACCTCGCGCGATGGACTGAGGTGGAACATTTCCATTATCTCGTTGCCATCGATGCATGGTTGCAAGAGGCGTTTGTAATCGCGTTCTTTGAGGTCGGCTATTTTCTCGCGCACCAACTGAAAATTCTGCAGAAACTGTTGTTTCCGCACCTGGTTCTTACTGGTGATATCGGCCTCGCAGAGCATCATCAGGTCATCGATGTCGTCGCCGGCGTCGTTCACCAGTCGTCTGACAGCCGAATCGGTCACCACCTCGTCGGCTATGACTTGCGGACGCATGTGCAGGTCTACGAGTTTCTGCACATACTTCATCTTGGCATCCAAAGGCAGCTTCAACCTTCTGAAGATGCCGGGTACCATCTTTGCTCCAATGAAATTGTGGTTATGGAACGTCCAGCCTTGGGTGGGTTCCCAACGTTTGCTTTTAGGCTTACCGATGTCGTGCAACAACGCAGCCCAGCGCAACCACAACGTGTGGTCGAAAAGTGGCTCGCCATCGGCAGCAGCAGTCTTCTCCTTCAGACCATTGAGGCGCATATCGTTGGCCTTGGCTTTCTGCGCACGCACCACATTTTCGAGCACCTCCAAGGTGTGGTTGAAGTTGTTCTTATGTGCACGTCCGTTGCGCGTCTCCACCTGGTCGAGTGCCACCAGTTCGGGCAAGATAAGTTGCAGCAACCCCGACTCGCGCAGATAATAAAGCCCTGTGCTGGGATGAGGCGCAAGCATTATCTTGTTCAACTCTTCAGCAATGCGCTCGCCACTGATGATTTTCAGTCGGTCGGCATTGCGGGCAAGTGCTTCACGGGTCTCATTCTCTATCTCGAAGTTGAGTTGTGTGGCAAAGCGCACACAACGCATCATGCGGAGCGGATCATCGCTGAACGTGATGTCAGGATCGAGCGGAGTTGCAATAATGCCATCCTCCAAGTCGGCCACGCCATCGAACGGGTCGACCAATTGTCCGAAACGCTCCTGATTCAAGCATATTGCCATAGCATTGATGGTAAAGTCGCGACGGTTCTGGTCGTCCTCCAGCGTTCCGTCCTCCACATGGGGTTTGCGGCTGTCATGGCTATAGCTCTCCTTGCGGGCTCCCACAAACTCCACTTCGAGCGACCCGCATTTCACCTGGGCTGTACCGAAATTGCGGAACACGGACAGATGGGCCTTGCGCCCCAACATTGCCTTAAGGCGCGAGGCCACCTCAATGCCGCTACCCACCACCACCACATCGATATCGTTGGATGGTCGCTCCAAAAAGAGGTCGCGCACATATCCGCCTACCACATAGCAGGGCAAATGCAGCGAATCGGCTGCCTGCGATATCTTGTGAAATATATCTCGATCGAGTATTTGAGCCAGTTGGCTGTCGGTAAGTATCCGCATAATGGAGTCGTCTGATTTTAAAAGCGGTGCAAAGGTACACATTATTATTGAGAAAACAAAAATGGCCGAACCAATAGCCTTCTCTTTGATTTGGCGCACTGTCCGACAAGCAACTACGAACCTATGGGAAAACTTTCGGTCAGAGTTTCATTTATTTGTAAAAGATATTGGTCATTTTCTATCTCTTCAAAAGGCGAACAAATAGCGTTTCGCAAGCCTCAAAACAGCAAAGGATGAGCCACCGACAACCATTCGCCACATTGTTTTTGTTGCGCACCATTGCGAAATGTATCGTTTCGCAATGGGACTAATGCTGTTTCGTCTTCTCAAAGAGCACTGATTGAATTGCGATAAAGGATCTTTCGGGGTGCGACAAAGGGTCTTTCGCAAGCCGAAAGCAGAGTCGCCTCATAGTAAAAAGCGCCCCGTTCACCTATTTCTCAGATTTACAGCCTTATAGAAATTTTGCAAAATCAGGCCATTTTTCCAGCTTTCTGTTCATCCATTCAGAAACCATCCCTTCCAACATAACTTATTGTCGTGAAGTTTCAAATGCTTAAGGATATAAAAAAACATAATTGCTGCACTAACATCCGAAGAGCCGAGTTTTTTTCATACCTTTGCAACGAACTAAACGAAAAAGACCAACACACAAACGCCCCGGCCAAAGCCAGCAACTACAACATTGCACATCATGAGAAACATCATACTCCTTGCATCGCTTGTCTGCCTCTATGCTTGCCAGCCTTCGCCCGACAAGGCAGCCAAGCCAGCCATGCAACATATCGACTCGCTTTACCGCAACCAACAATATGCAGCCACACTCAGTGCCATTAGGCAGCTGAGAGCCGACCATCCCAAGGCCGTGGAATGTCGCAAACGGGCGTTGAAAATATGGCAGGAGGCATCGGTAAAGATTGCGCAAGCCGACATTGCACACACCGACTCGGCACTACAGGCCACCACACAACAGATTGACGAAGAACACAATCTTTATCGGCAAAATATGTTGCGGGCACGGCGCGACTCGCTGCAGATACGCTATGACGCACTGTGCGGTACTGTGCGCATCATACACCAACGGCAGCAGCAGTGAGGCGGGCATCATTTCTGGCCTTTTTTTTCGCAGAATCATAAATAATGTGTAACTTTGCATACATTATGACAAACCAACAAGACACTGTTCAACAGTTTCAAGATACCTTGAGCGAGTGCCGCGACGTGTTCGCCAAAAAACTCCACGACTACGGAGCATCATGGCGAATCATGCGACCATCCTCGCTCACCGACCAGCTTTTCATCAAGGCAAAACGCATACGCACGTTGGAAATGACTGGCACATCACTGGTAGGCGAAGGCATAAGGCCGGAGTTTCTGGCACTCATCAACTACGGCATCTGCGGACTGATACAACTCGATCTGGGATTCGCAGATACCGTGGATATGACACCACAACAAGCTCTGGAGCACTACGACAACCACGCCAAAGTGTCGTTCGAACTGATGAAACGCAAGAACCACGACTACGGCGAAGCATGGCGGATCATGCGCGTAAGCAGCTACACCGACCTCATACTGACCAAGATTGAACGCGTGAAGGAGTTGGAAGACCTGCACGGACAGGCAATCGCCTCAGAAGGCATCGATTCCAACTATATGGACATCATCAACTATGCCGTCTTTGGAGCCATCCGCTTAAAGGAACACCAAACGGAAAACAACGCTATATGAGCAAAACACCGTCCACAATAGCCGAGGCCAACACATCCGCCGACACGACAGATGTGCAATTTGGCGTGCCAATACGATTGGCAGTCAACGTGTGCCGCATGCTCGTCGGGACGGTGTTCGTATTCTCCGGATTCGTAAAGGCCATCGACCCACTGGGCACCCAGTACAAGATACACGACTATCTTGAGGCTATTGGATTGGCCACTGCCTTCCCTGACTGGTTCACACTGATGACAGCCGTAGCGTTGGCCGCGCTCGAATTCGCATTGGGCGCATTCGCACTGCTGGCCATACGACGGAGGGCTGTGGCGCGGCTATTGACGGTATTCATGGGCATCATGACGCTCATCACCGTGTGGATAGCCATTGCCGATCCCGTGAAAGACTGCGGATGCTTCGGCGACGCCTTGCATCTGACCAACACACAGACATTGCTAAAGAACGTCGCACTATTGGCTTGCACGCTCGTCATGACCCGTTGGCCTCTTGCCATGTACCGCTTCGTGTCCAAATCCACACAGTGGATTGCCATCAATTTCACCATCCTTTTCATCCTGCTGACAAGTGTCTACTGCCTATGGTACTTACCCTTGTTCGACTTTCGGCCTTATCACATCGGAACCAACATACTCAAAGGTATGGAAATTCCCCAAGGAGCAGAACAGCCGCAGTTCGAAACCACATTCATCATGGAGAAAGATGGACAACGAAAGACATTCACAATCGACAACTATCCCGACTCCACGTGGCAGTTCATCGATTCGAAAACCGTTAAAATCAAAGACGGATATGTACCTCCCATCCACGATTTCTTCATCCAACGGGCCGACGGCGACGACATCACAGAGGAAATTCTCAAGCATGACGGATACACTTTCCTCCTTATATCACCGCACTTGGAAACAGCCGATGACAGCAATTTTGGCATCATCGACCAAATTTACGAGTACGCACAAGACCATCAAGTGCCATTCTATTGCCTCACAGCATCCACCGAAGAAGCCATACAGCATTGGGAGGATATCACTGGAGCTGAATACCCCTTCTGCCTTTCCGACGAGACTACGCTGAAAACGATTATAAGAAGCAACCCTGGTCTGCTACTCATCAAGAACGGAACCATCATACGCAAATGGAGCCACAACGACTTGCCCACCGCCGACGACCTGCAGGGGTCTCTCGACAAGATCGACATCGGGCGACTGCCTACAGACAGCGCAGTAAGAACCCTCACCAAGGTGGCTCTATGGTTCTTCCTACC
This sequence comes from Eggerthellaceae bacterium, assembly GCA_963656105.1. Classification (GTDB taxonomy): domain Bacteria; phylum Bacteroidota; class Bacteroidia; order Bacteroidales; family Bacteroidaceae; genus Prevotella. The sequence continues at coordinate 36,675 of CAVKHW010000013.1, read as the reverse complement.
GCTACTGCTGCTCGTCATCGCTGACCGCACATGGGCTTGGAGCTTGTATATAAGGCGGAAAATACACAAAGGAGGAGAGATGCTCAAAAACGAGGAGCGCAAAATTCTGGGAAGTGACAGTTCACAACACATCATATCAACATTTAAAAAGAAAAAGAAATGAGAAAGAAAATTGTTGCAGGCAACTGGAAAATGAACGAGAACCTGCAAGAGGGCGTAGCCCTTGCCAAGGAAATCAACGAAGCTCTCGTTGCCGACAAGCCTAATTGTGGTGTCATCATCTGCACACCTTTCATCCACCTCGCCAGCGTGGCTCAGGTTATCGACCAAGACGTTGTTGCGCTGGGTGCCGAAAACTGCGCAGACAAGGAAAAAGGTGCCTACACGGGCGAAGTTAGCGCAGCTATGGTAAAGTCTACAGGAGCACAATATGTGATCCTGGGTCACTCAGAGCGTCGCCAATACTATCACGAGACAGCCGAAATCCTGAAAGAAAAGGTACAGCTGGCTTTGGCAAACGGCCTGAAAGTTATCTTCTGCTGCGGCGAAACACTCGAGGAGCGCGAAGCCAACAAGCAGAACGAAATAGTAAAAGCTGAGCTCGATGGCAGCGTGTTCAACCTCTCTGCTGAGGAATGGAAGAACATCGTGCTGGCCTACGAACCCATCTGGGCCATCGGCACAGGAAAGACCGCCACTTCCGACCAAGCTGAAGAAATGCTCGCTTACATCCGCTCAATCGTTGCAGACAAGTACGGCAAGGACGTAGCCGAGGATACAACCATCCTCTACGGCGGCTCATGCAAGGCCAGCAACGCACCCGAGCTGTTCGCCAAGCCCAACATCGATGGTGGCCTCATCGGCGGAGCATCGCTGAAAGCAGCCGATTTCAAGGGTATTATCGACGCTTGGAAGAAATAATTAGCCATACACATCCACTTCCAATGAGGAGCCCACGACCAATGGTCAAGGGCTCGCCTCATTGGATTTTACATCGAACCCAATATTCATTGAACAACCAAAATGCGGAAAACAATCCTAACACTGCTGGTCATGACATGCACCTCGCTCGGTGTTAATGCACAATCTTTCCTCGATAACCTACGGAAAGACAAGCAAGGCGAGGGCAAAGTTACCGTGACGCAGAGCAAGGATATAGACAAGCTCGTAGACGGTTCCATCACCTCAAAGACCACAACTGCTACACAAAAAGCAACCAACGGATCACAAAAGACTACGGGCGGCAACAACACCAACGACAAAACGAAAACTCCCACCAAGTCTAACCTGACAAAAGAAACCACAGGCAAGGACAAAAACTTATCCGCTACGAAAGAAAAAGGGAAGGAAAACGAAAGGGAAACTGCCACAGAACACAAGACGGAAAATCACCGGACAGACAGACAGACAGAAGAAACTGGCGAAATGAGCATACCTACCGTCGACATGACAAAAAAGGTAATGCGACGTAGCCACAAGGTAAGCGGATACCGGGTGCAGGCCTATGCAGGTGGAAACACACGCAACGACAAGCAGCACGCACAACAAATCGGGAACGCCATCAAGATGAAATACCCCGAACAACCAGTCTACGTGCATTTCTATTCACCTCGTTGGATATGCCGCATCGGCAATTTTCGCACCTACGGAGAAGCGCAGAAAATGCTCAATAGCATAAAAGCCATGGGCTATAAGTCGGCAACCATAGTAAAGGGAATGATAACAGTGCAATACTAACAGGCTTCGACCAATAGGCTTTTCGCATAAAACACCATAACATCAACATGAATCCAGAAACAGAATTCAGAGACGGGCTCGACCAACTCGCCGGACATTATAAGGAGATACTTAATCTTTTAGGCGAAGATCCCAACCGCGAGGGACTGCAAAAAACACCTATGCGAGTGGCAAAAGCCATGCAGATTCTCACCCGAGGACACACACAAGATCCGCACAAGGTGCTTACCGATGCTCTATTTGCCGAGAATTACGATCAAATGGTTATCGTCAAAGACATCGATTTTTTCTCGATGTGCGAACATCACATACTTCCCTTTTACGGGAAAGCCCATGTGGCATATATACCTAACGGCCATATCACCGGTTTAAGCAAGATTGCACGGGTGGTCGACATATTCAGCCATCGTCTTCAAGTGCAAGAAAGGCTGACTCACCAAATCATGGATTGCATCAACGACACACTAAAACCTCAAGGTGTCATGGTAGTGATTGAAGCAAAACACATGTGCATGCAGATGCGTGGAGTGGAGAAACAGAATTCCATTACCACGACATCGGCCTATAGCGGCGTGTTCGAAGCCATGAAGGTTCGTGAGGAATTCATGAGCCTACTCCGAGGTGAGTCGAAACGGATATGATGTCGTCCAGCAAACATTCGCTGGCAAAGCGATGACCGGGAAGCAACAAAAACAGAAAACAACGGTAACAAACCTATTGGGTAAATTCAGCCATCGCGCAACAAAAGGGCTCAGATTACCCAACAACACAATACGATTCCGCAACGGTTCAACAATAAAGCAAAGTCAAAAAAATAAAAACTGAAACATGAAAAAAAGAAAATTGATAGGTCTTCTGATGGGCATATGCACATTAGTGGGAATGAACTCGTGTCTAAACGATGACAGCGACAACGGCCTTACACAGAAAGAGGTTACTGAAGCCATGAACGCAATGAAAGGCAATTACACTGGCACCTTAAAGTGGAAAGCATCAACCGATAACAATTACGACAGCTTGAACAATGTGAGCTGGACGGTAAACGACACCGCCATAATCATCCACGACTTCCCGGTCAACTCTTTGGCCGTAGGCGTGGCAAGCGGCGAGATCAACGACTCGTTGCGTAACGCTATGAAGGCGGCACCTGCACAGGAGCTGACATGTGCCATTGCTTTCTACAACACGAGCGATTTCCTCAATCCCTACTGCGTGATGAATATAATGCCTTACAGCATTGTAATCAAGGATGCGATAATCAACACACACACCTACAACCTTCAGGTTAACTTCATCAATAACGTTGATGCATCTAGAGGCTATTTCAACAACGAGATGAAGGCGATGGAATTCTATATGTGTACTTACAACCTGCAGGTGGATAAACAAACACAGATGGGCAATTTCAATAAGGTCTACTACCAGTTTGTTTCCAAAAGCAAGCAGTCATGACAAAGTTTATCTCGTGGAACGTGAACGGTCTCAGAGCCTGCATGAAGCCCGACGCGGAGAAGGGAAAGCCTGGTTTTGAAGCTGTGTTCCATGCACTTGATGTCGATTTTTTCTGCCTTAACGAAACCAAGATGCAAGCCGGACAGCTCGATTTGCATTTTGACGGCTACGAGAGTTACTGGAACTACGCCGACCGCAAGGGCTACAGCGGTACCGCCGTCTTCACGAAGCACCATCCGCTTGCAGTGAACTATGGCATCGGGTTGGACGAACACGACCACGAAGGCCGAGTCATCACCTTGGAGATGCCCTCTTTTTATTTGGTCAGTGTGTACACCCCCAATTCACAAAACGCCGAGGAGGGCGAGCTAAAGCCCCGCCGCCTACCCTATCGTATGCGTTGGGAAGACGATTTCCGCCACTACTTGCTGACGCTCAATGCCAAGAAGCCCGTTGTGGTGTGCGGCGACTTGAACGTGGCACACGAGGACATCGACCTGAAAAATCCGAAGACCAACCACAACAACGCTGGGTTTACAGATGAGGAAAGGCAAAAGATGACACAGTTGCTCAACAGCGGTTTCGTCGACACGTTCCGCCTACTGCATCCCAAAGAAGTGACTTACAGTTGGTGGAGCTACCGCTTCCGCTCGCGCGAAAAGAACGCAGGATGGCGCATCGACTATTTTCTCGTTTCCGAGAAACTGAGAGAGCACATCAGCAACGCTACTATCTTGACCGACATAATGGGTAGCGACCATTGTCCTGTAGGATTGGAACTGGACTTATAAACTCCTATAAATCAAAAGTAAAAGAAATTGCGCACCATCCGGCATAGACTGGATGGTGAAAACACAACACCGATGCGACGTGGGGTCGTGCCAGCCATGACGGTTGGTGCGACCCCACATCGCTTTTCTATAACGGCACTGGAAGAACGCCGAGGAACGGCTTTCTTCCTCCGTTTTCCACTCAGTGAGGCAACGGCCGGTAAGGAGGCATTATGATGTCGCTTAACGAAGTACCTTCGGAAAATACGTCAAGGTCAACCGAGCAGCCAATGCCATCGACGTTACCCTGGTCGGTGTGTTGCCAAATGTCGTGCCTTCCGTTGCCGGCAACAACTGGCTGGCGAGAGTCGTAATGAGCCAAAAACAAGCGGTAGCCATTGAAACGCGAAGCCAAATTAGCATTGTAGAATTTGGCGTAACTATAAATGATGGGCGAACAGAGATAGTGCTTTTCTATCAACTTTATGAAAACGGCCAAACTATCTTGCATTTGCTTGCGGGTCCACCCACGTACACCTTCGCCCTCGATGTCGATCATCGGAACCACATCTTGCGTTTTCCGGTCAACTATTCCATAGAAATTTCGAAACTGCTGATGTGCCGAACTGCTCGAAGTCAGGTAGTGATACGACCCGACCGCTATGCCCTCGCGCTTTGCTCCGGCCACGTTCCGGGCATAACACTGGTCTACGAAGTCGCCCCCCTCCGTTGCCTTAATATACACAAACTGTATAGCCTTGTCGTTACCAACCTTCTTCCAGTCGATGATTCCTTGATGATGCGATATGTCCAGCCCGTCATAACGCTGCATAAGGTAGGCGTTTGACTTTTCCGCAGCAGTCAGCCTCTGGTTTCCGATGCCGTCGGGATTGAGCCAAGCCGTCAGCGTGCCGGGACTGAAAAAGACCAATAGCAGAAAAGCGAACGCCAACACGGCCAGCGCAACCGCTACACATGTCAGCAGCCTGCGGCGCAACCGCCTTCGACGTTTACGACGCCGGTGTGCATCGTAACCATGATTACGATGATGGTGAGAATGATGATAAACCGACTGAGACATTGCTACAGCTTTCGCATAAGACTAAGAAACATCAATACTCGAACTTCTGGTACACCCGGACAGGCACTGGGCGACCCTGCAGCCTGCCTGATTGCCAACGGGGCATGCCCATCACTATCGACACGGCATGACGGTCGGCAGAAGGGCTGACGGGCGACACCACGTGCGCGTCGCAGACATTGCCTTCTTTGTCGACCACAAAAGCCACGATAACTTCGCCTTTTTCCGTGGAGTCTGCAGAACGATCGTAAAGACTGACTGACGACAGATAGTGCGCCAACGCCTCGCGCCCGCCCGTGAAGGCCGGCATCGGGTCGACCTTTTTATAGATGGTATCGCCCATCCATGTGGTTCTCATGGAGGCGAATATGGGCTTCCTTCCGTTTTCCTGGCGGATGAGCAGGCGCTTGGCATCGCGTGTCAACAAACTGGCCATGGTGCGCGCAGGCAATTCGGGCTCATAGGAAAAAGCCTCGTCGGAAGTGGCGCAGTCAATGTGCAGCCCCACGGTTTGTCGTTTCCCGTCTATCCATACTCCACAGACATCGGCCTTGCGCAACCCGTAGAATCTGTCGTCGTCGAGGGTGGCGAAGATATCGGCGTAGCTCTGTTCGTCGAGATGAGTCATACGCTCCACCCGCAACAGGTCTTCGGTTTGTAGCACCTTGTCGGTTTGCAGGTCAAAAGTGAGAATGCAATAGATGTCGCGGCGAGCCACAGGCGACAAGCGCTGAGGTTCGACCACTTGGCGCAGCTCCATGCAAATCCACTGCCGAGGCACATAAGCCTTGACGCGCACGGAGATAGTGATGTAGCAGAAGCGGTGGTCATCGGGCAGAAACTCAAGTTGGCCAGACACCGGTTGGCCCAACCGTTGCTTGAAAGCCGCATACGCTGACGGGCCATCGGCCGAAGGCAAATCGAACAAAATGGAATCGAGGGCAACCTGTAACGGCTTCAAGTCAGCGAAATCGATCGCTTCGGGCCATTCCACCTGCGTATCGACAACTGTAAAGTTGGAGTCGCTGCGAAGAAAAGCATGGTCGCAATAATAGCCTACGCTGTATCGTACAGGCATATCGTCGAGTGTTTGCGCAAGTGCTGTCCCGTTGTGGAACACACCGCAACAAGGACAAATCAGCGTCACGACTGCCGCGAGGCGGAGCAGACTCGAAATATAGTGTGTCTTTTTCATTGGTGTCATCTTGGTTGGAAAACCGTGGCGGAGCGAAATACCGCCAAGTGCGAAATTACTGATTTTTTCTCACAATAAGGGGCAAATGGAGCAACATTTGCATCGAACGAGGCGTTTACAAGGCAAATTTGTCGTAATTTTGCAGCATGACGAACAATAGTTGCAATATCGAAAAGTTGGCCGGCAAGGACATACGCCTCATAGCGTTTGATGCCGACGACACCCTGTGGGATTGCCAAGGCCACTTCGACCAGGTGGAGAAAGCCTACAGTCAAATACTGGCGCCCTATGCCGACGAGGCCACGGTGAACGAATCGCTCTTCCAAACCGAAACCGCCAACATGCCCCTGCTGGGTTACGGCAGCAAAGCATTCACCTTATCGCTCGTGGAGAACGCAGTGAAGGTGAGCCGCGGACAAATCACAGCTGCCAGCCTACTGCGCATCGTTGAACTGGGCAAGTCGTTGCTGCAACTGCCTGCCACGCCTCTGCCCGAGGTGCGCCCCACACTGGAGGCCTTTCGACAGTCGGCGCGATATGGCATGGTGGTTTTCACAAAAGGCGAGTTGCTCGACCAAGAGAACAAACTGCAGCGGTCAGGGCTTGCACCACTTTTCGATGACATCGTGGTGGTGAGCGACAAGAAGAAAGCCGAATACGTCAAACTATGCCAACGCTACGGCACGTCGATCGACCACTTGCTCATGGTAGGCAACTCGTTCCGGTCGGACATTGAGCCAGTGCTGCAGCTGGGCGGTTATGCAGTCCACATCCCATTCAGCAGCATCTGGCGCCACGAATTGACCGAAGAATACGACCATGAGCGGTTGGTGCGCATCGGTCGCTTCGGCCAACTTGTCGGTCTGTTTTAATATGTAGACACACCGAGTGACATACAGCTGCAAGGCCGATGTGCCCCTTGGGGCACCCGCTGCGCCAGGTCAGCGAGCCTCAATACAGGTGGAACATTCGTTCCATCATTTTCCATTTTTCATCGCTCGTTTGTCCTGGCCTGCAACCTTGCAGCACGGCCACAAAGTCTTCCCATTCCTGTTGTCGGGGCAGCGTGGCCATCTTGGCCATTGCCTCATCCCAATCGAAATCGAGTGGAGTCTCCACGATCATGAACAACCGGTTGTCGAGAATGTAAATTTCCATCTCAAGTATGCCGCACGCCCTGATGCCCTCGCCTATGACAGGCCAAAATTGCTGCTCGCTATGCGCCTTTCGGTAGCGGGCAATCAGTTCCTCATTGTTCTTCAGATCCATGGTTTGGCAATAGCGTTTCACCGGACCCCTGTATTGCCGCTGCTCATATCCTTCTGTCATTGTTGCGTTGTTTAGCGTTTGGTATTTTCTTGTCGTCCCTTCGTGCCCGTATCGGGGTGGCAGGGACGACCATGAACGGATGCAAAGATAAGCATAAGTTTATAAACCGATGGCGTTTTGGCAAAGATTCTAACGTCTGTCGTGCATGGATTCTCCACACCAGCACACAACTTACCAACAACCTTTCAGTTCACCTCCGAGCCTTAAGCACAAGACAAAACGCCCCCATTCGTACATCCAAAGGCATTACTGGCACAGCAAATCGGAATAGTCTATAACACAAAATAAGGGCAATAGATCAGATGCTATGTAAGACATTGTGTATCAAGCAGATACAAAACGACGAAAAATACGGCACAAACGGCGGAAAATAATAGCTTAAATTTTGAAAATAATAGCTATTATTTTTCACCGTTAGTAAGCTTTCACCATGCGAGTGGATAAGGGGCAATGGGCGCAACGTGGCTTATCGCACCGACACCAGAGACCTGCCAAGTGAAAAGGGATGAACGGGAAGCATCGAAAAGTGAAGTAGAAAGGAACTATTATGAAACTTTTTTGTTAACTTTGTAGGCCATTACACACAATCGGTAAAATCAGATTTCCTCACCACCACGGCCATCGGCAACGTGGTTCCGACAACCCCAAAACCACATGAAGCTATGCGTTTCAGCGAAGTCATAGGTCAGCGAGAAGCCATCGTCAGGCTGCTGCAGCTTGTCGAAGAGCAGCGCGTGCCACACGCTCTGATGTTCACCGGTCCAGCCGGAAGCGGAAAACTGGCCTTAGCGCTGGCTTTCGCCTCATACCTCTTGGGCGAACGCCACGACGGCCACTCTCTTTTGGGCAGCGAAAGTGCCATAGGCAATGCCGAGGCAATGCTGGCCAAATGGCAACATCCCGACCTGCATTTCTCATACCCCGTGATACGCCCCAAAGGCACATCGAGCGAGCACAAGGTTACCAGCGACGACTTTGCCAAAGAGTGGCGCGCACTACTCGGAAAAAGTCCATATTTCACCATGGATCAATGGATGACGGCCATGAACGCCGAAAACCAGCAAGCCGTGATCTACGAGGCTGAAAGCGATGCGCTTACCCACGAACTGAACATGAAATCGGCAATGGGCGGCTACAAGGTCAGCGTGATATGGCTACCTGAACGCATGAACACTACTTGCGCCAACAAGCTGCTCAAACTTTTGGAAGAGCCGCCGTTGCAGACCGTGTTCCTGCTGGTGAGCGAAGAGCCTGAGCGCCTCATCGAAACCATACGCAGCCGCGTGCAACGGTTCGACATGCAGCGCATCGACAATGCCGACATGGAGCAGGCGCTCGTAAGCCTCAGAGGGCTCGACCCAGACATGGCGCACCGCGTGGCGCACTCGGCCTGCGGAAACTGGCTGAAAGCCATGGAAGAGCTCAACAGCGACAGCGAGAACCGACTGTTCTTCGACCTCTTTGTCAGCCTTATGCGGCAAGCATACATGCGCGACGTGAAAGGGCTAAAGGCATGGACCGACAATACGGCCGCAATGGGACGCGAAAAACAACGGCGCATGCTGACTTATTTCCTGCATCTGGTACGCGAAAATTTCATATACAACTTCAAACAGCCAGACCTCAACTACATGACCCAGCAAGAAGCCGAGTTCAGCCGTCATTTCGCACGCTTCATCAACGAGCGCAACGTGGTGGAAATGGCCGAGACGCTGCAGCGCACACACCGGGACATCGGACAAAACGCCAACGCAAAGATACAGTTCTTCAACTTGGCTCTCAATATGATCATCCTCTTGCGGAGGTGACACCGTTTATCACATCTTAAAACAAACATCATGAACAACAATACATGTACGGGGTGCGACCGTGGTCTGTGCTGCGCCGCCGTAGGACGACAGGACAAGCAACTCAACACCTACGACTGGCTGGCCGACGTGCCGGAAAACGCCCTGTCGACCGACCTCGTGGAGGTGCAGTTCAAGAACACACGAAAGGGATACTATCACAATGTGAACAACCTGCGACTGCAGAAAGGCGACATCGTGGCCGTAGAGGCCAACCCTGGACACGACATCGGCGTGGTAACGTTGACTGGGCGACTGGTAAAACTGCAAATTAAAAAAGCAAACCTGAAATCAGCCGACGACATCAAACGCATATACCGCATTGCCAAACCAGTAGACATGGAAAAATTCCATGAAGCCAAAAGCCGCGAACACGATACCATGATACAAAGCCGACAGATAGCCAAAAATCTGGGGCTGCAGATGAAAATCGGAGATGTGGAGTATCAAGGCGACGGAAACAAAGCCATATTCTACTATATAGCCGACGAACGCGTCGATTTCCGACAACTCATCAAAGACCTCGCCGCAACATTCCACGTGCGCATCGAGATGAAACAGATCGGCGCACGCCAAGAAGCGGGACGTATCGGTGGAACTGGACCATGCGGACGCGAACTATGCTGCGCCACATGGATGAAAAATTTTTCGAGCGTATCGACCAATGCCGCACGATTTCAGGACATATCGCTCAATCCGCAAAAACTGGCAGGCATGTGCGCCAAACTGAAATGCTGCCTCAACTACGAGGTGGACGACTATATGGAGGCCAGCCGAAAACTGCCGCCAAAGGATGCGGTGCTGCAAACACAGGACTGCGATTATTTCCTCTTCAAAACCGACATTCTGGCCGGACTTTGCACTTACTCATCGGATAAAAACCTGGCTGCCAATGTAGAAACTATCAGCGCATCACGGGCAAAAGAAATTATAGCCATGAACCGGCAGGGAGAGAAGCCTCTTTCGCTACAGGAAGACAACAAGGCGAAAGAGACAAAGAAGCCCATCGACTTGCTGGCCGATGCCGACTTGAGCCGCTTCGACAAATCGAAAAGGAAAAAGAAAAACGCTGCCAAGGCCAACAAAAACAAGCCGGACAACCGCAAAACGGCAGCCGCCGTGCAAGACGGGGTGCAACGGCAGGATGGACAACATGCAGAAACGCAACGCACTGACAACCAGCAAAGACGGCGCAACAAGCCCAACCGCAACAACAGGCCCAATAGGGGAAACACAAAGGACGAGACAAACGCACAACAGCAACCGCAACAGGCAAACCAGACGACGGCAGCTAAACCACAAGGGCAACCCACGCCAACAGATAATGCATGAGACGACTGACAACTATTCTCATAGCGGCTACGCTTTTCACAGCATGTACGGGCAACAAGGTCTATGACCATTACGACCACACCCCTATTGCCGGATGGGAAAAAATCGACACCCTAAAGTTCGACATCCCACCACTTGCCGAACGGGGACTTTACGCCACAAGCATGGGATTGCGCATCAACAACGCTTTTCCCTTTATCAGCATGACACTTATCGTGGAACAAACAATACTGCCAGCCAACAAAACTGTAACTGACACCGTAACCTGTGAGTTCATGGACAAGGACGGAAAAGTAAAAGGGAAAGGCGTGGGGTATTACCAATACCACCTCCCGGTGTCGGTCATGGCTCTCAACAAAAACGACTCGCTGCACATCACCGTAAGGCATAACATGAAGCGCGAAATACTGCCAGGTGTCTCAGACATCGGCATCGAACTTGAAAAAAGGAAATAAGCCAATACTGCCAACGCAACCAGCCGCATTCGGCAGTCTAACGACTACGAATGCGGCTGGCGGCGTTGTAGAGCATCTTTTCACAGCATTTCACTCCGCCGCAAAGGCCTGCCCAACAGCAAAAAGACAATCGTCAGGTGCGCACAAGATTGCGGCCGGCATCAATGCGCAGGAAAATGAAAAGCAGAATGGTGAATCCCCACAACGATGAACCACCATAACTGAAAAACGGCAACGGTATGCCAATGACCGGTGTCAAGCCCAACACCATTCCCACATTGATAAACACATGGAACAAGAAGACGCTTAGCACACAATAGCCATACACCCTGCCAAACTTGAAAGGTTGTCGCTCGGCCAAATGGATGAGCCGCAAGATGAGTGCCAAGAACAACAACAACACTCCGGCTGAACCCACAAAGCCTTCCTCTTCGCCCACTGTGCAGAAAATAAAATCGGTGTCTTGCTCAGGAACAAAACGCAACTTGGTTTGCGTTCCATTAAGAAAGCCCTTGCCGCGAAGACCTCCCGAACCTATGGCTATCTCGCTCTGGTGCACATTATAGCCCGCACCCGCCAAATCCTCGTCAAGACCTAACAGAACATTGACGCGCACACGCTGGTGGGGTTCCATAACATTATTCAACAGATAGTCGGCACTGTAAAAGAAAACTATTGAACCTACGGAGAACAAACCTATAAGCAAGTAGTGCACAATCTGGGTGGACAAGCTCTCGTAGACTAAGTAACCCACAAGCCCGGCACAGATAATCAGCTGAACCCAAACGATATCAAACGGAATGACATAAACCGAAAAAAGTAAGGCTATGCCCGTCAACGCAACCGAAATGAGACCCATCTGTATGGCGCGCACCTTTTCCTTGCAGTAGACATAGACCATGCTTGAGGTAAAGACCTGCACCAACAACAAAACGACAAACTTGCCTATCGACGTAGGTGTCTGTAGCAGCAACACCTGCTCATACTTGATGCCAACCACAAAATATATCACCATTGCCACCCCTGTGAAAAGAATGCTGCCAGGCATACCTTCACGGTAAAACATGAGAAAGAACGAAAGGTAGACCAAAGCAGAACCCGTCTCACGCTGACCGACGATGAACAACATGGGCATCAACACAATAAGGGCGGCCGTGGCAAAGTGTTTGGGCTGATGAATGTCAAAACCATAAGTGCTCATCAGCTTCGCCACTGCAAGCGCTGTAGCAAACTTGGCAAATTCAGCGGGTTGCAAACGGAGTGGCCCCAGTACGAGCCACGACCGCGAGCCCTTGATCTCATGGGGATTGAATATCGTCACAAACAATAACAACAACAACAGTGCATATATCACATAGGCAAAGGTGTCGTAAAAGCGGTCGTCGAGCATGAGCAACACAAAACCCAAAACAAGCGACGTTCCAATCCATACTATCTGCATGCCCGACCGTGTGCCAAGACTGAAAATATCGGTCTCGCCATACGTATAACTTGCACCGCACACGCTGATCCATCCAAAAGCAAGCAGCGCGAGGTAGATGCCTATCGTCCACCAGTCAAGACTGCGGAGCACTCCGGGTTGCCGCTTGTCATCGTTCAGTGTTCCCATAACCTATTCTGCGTTTCTGCATTTCTGTAGCCAGACTCTCACCGGCCTTGCTCAACTTACCCATGACATACTGTTCCATGATAACCTTTCCCATGGGCACTCCATAATCGGCTCCCCATCCGCCGTTCTCCACATAGACAGCCACAGCTATCTTAGGATTGTCCATTGGGGCGAAACCCATGAAAACCGAATGGTCGTGACCACGGTTTTGCGCCGTGCCAGTCTTTCCACATGCCGTGAAGGGCAATGAACCGAGTATGCGGCATGTGCCACCCAAGGCCGATGAACGCATGCCGGCAGCTACAATATCATACGAACGACGATTGGCAAGCGTGTAATGGCGGCGTGTAAAAGTGGTGTCGAGCGGTTCGCCTTGAACGGATTTCACCACATGGGGAACATAATAATAACCGCGATTGGCAATGGTCGCACCCAAATTGGCTATCTGCAACGGAGTTAGGTTCACCTCGCCTTGGCCGATACTGATACTGATAACCGTAAGACCGTTCCACGAACCACGATATGCCTTGTCGTAAAAACTGGCATTAGGAATTAGCCCACGTTTCTCGCCAGGCAGATCTATGCCAAGACGGTAGCCGAAGCCCATGCTCACCATATAGTCGCGCCATGTGTTCATGGCATCCTGTACCGTAGGATACTTGCGGCGGTTTGACAACATATAATATAAGCCCCAACAGAAAAAGCCATTGCACGAAGTGCTTATGGCAGGCACAATCGATAACGGCGACGCGTGGCCGTGACAACCAACATGCAAACCTCGATAAGAAAATCCGTGATGGCAAGGGAAAGCAGTATGACTGTTGATAACACCTTCGGTAAGGAAAGTCAAACCCTGCGTAGTCTTGAACGTGGAGCCCGGCGGATACTGTCCCATGATGGCACGGTTGAGCAGAGGCTTCCACACATTGCGCGAGAGATAAGTGTGGTATTTACTGCGATTGCGCCCCTCAAGCATACGGGGATCATAGGTGGGCGAAGAGGCCATGCACAATATCTGTCCTGTTTGTGGATCGATGGCGACAATGGCTCCTATCTTACCCTCAAGCATGCGCTCAGCAGTGGCCTGAAGATTGATATCTATGCCCAGAGTCAGGTCTCTGCCAGCACGCGGACGGCGGTCAAAACGCCCTTCCTGATACTTTCCTTGAATACGTCCATGCGCATCACGCAACAGGATCTGCACACCTTTCTCGCCTCGGAGCTGTTGCTCATAGCTTCGCTCCACACCCAACTTTCCGATATAATCGCCTGCCTGATAATACTCATCTTCCTCAATATCAGATGGTGAAGCTTCTCCCACATCGCCAAGGATATGAGCAGCATAAGGATAAGCGTATTGGCGAACCGTACGTTTTTGGACATAGAAACCAGGAAAGCGAAACATTTTCTCCTGAAACACGCTGTAATCCTTGTCGTTTATCTGGCTTATAAAAAGCTGCTGAGTGAAACGCGAGTAACCGGGATTCTTGTTACGATCCTTGATTTCCTCCATACGTTTCACAAAGTATTCCTTTGTGATGCCAAGGGTACGGCAAAAATCGAGGGTATCCAAACGGCCCTTGGCCTCGTTCATGACGACCATTATATCGTAGGCAGGCTGATTGAAAACAAGCAACTTGCCATGGCGGTCGCGTATAACGCCACGCGACGGAAACTCTATACGCTTAAGAAAAGCATTAGAGTCAGCACTCTTTCGATAATCGTCGCTAACGAGCTGGAACATGAAAAGCCGCACAATATAAACCGTGACGATGAGCACCGCAACGCCGCCGATAACATATCGCCGATTGCCAATATTGAAATCTTTCATGCCATCACTTCTTCCTTAACCCATCTATGACAAATAGCAACAGCTCAGTCAGCACGAAACTGCCACCAACGCTTAACACCCACTGTAGCCAGTTGAAGAAACTGAATGTTTCGAGAGTAAAGAACACCACGCAATAAGCGAGCGTGAGCAACATGGAAAAATAGAAAAAAGTCAACGATCCCATAGTGCGGATTGCTGGTTGGAAGTTTTCATCGTCATCGCGCTGCATGAAAAGCTCAAGCAGATACGGCTGAAGAAATCCGACAAGCGTCAAGGATGTTGTGGCCACGCCCGGCGTATCTGAAAAAATGTCCACACAAAGTCCCAAAAGGAAACTGCACAAGAGGATAGACCAACGAGACCCTCCACGTTGGAAACTGATAACAAAATAGATGTAGAGCAACGGTGTGGCGCAACCGAAAAGGTGTATATGGTTGAGTACCAGTACTTGAACCAGCAACAACACCACGAAAAGCAACAACCGCTTAAAGAAATCAATATTCATTCCTAACTACTTACCATCTTTCAGTTTCAAGGAGTCACGGGCAGCGCGCATGATTTCCATCCGTTCGAGCATCGGTTCGTTGTCGATTACACAGACATCGCTTAATTTCCCAAAGTCGGTCGACAATTGTATCTGCAACCGATAGGAGACTCCATCAGCAGAATTATAAACATGAAGTATCTTTCCGACACTTATACCTGGAGGGAATACCGACGAATATCCACTGGTCTCTATCCTTTCATAAAGACGGAAATGAGCGTGGCGTGGTATCTCCTCAACATTGGCGCGACGCGGGTCGCCACCCTTCCAATGGAGATAGCCAAAATAGCCTCTGCCCCGAATGCGGCAACTTATGTTGGATGCGGTATTGAGAATGGGTATTACGACAGAATAATGGCTCGCAACCATATAGACGATGCCTACGACACCTTGGCCGCAGGCAACGCCCATATCTTTGCGCACTCCATCCTCACTGCCCTTGTCGATAGTGATAAGGTTATCGTAGCGATCGACCGAGTTGCTTACCACCTTAGCAGGTATCAACTTGAACGACCGTAGCAGGGACAACTGGTTGTGTTGTTCCCAACTACTATCCTTTGTAGCTGCGGTCAACTGTTCGGACAACATCGCTACTTGCTGCTCAAGGTACAGATTACGCTGGGTGAGTTCCTGATTTACCTTGGACATCGAGAAGAACGACTCGACTTTCGCATCCCAGCTGAGTATCTTTCCGGCAACGGCATTGGCCGAAGAAAACCACACACTACCCTGATAACTGTTGTACTGGAACAACAACACGATACCAATCATCTCAAGGATGACGAAGAGAAGCCAATGGTTGTAGCGTGCAAGAAATTCTAAAAGATTACGCACTGCTCAAACAAAATACTTATCTCATCAAGAATGAGAACCTGTTGACATTCTTCAATGCGATGCCAGCACCTTTGGCCACACTATGAAGGGGATCTTCGGCGATGTGGAACGGAATCTTGATCTTGTCTTGCAGACGCTTGTCGAGACCACGCAGCAACGCTCCACCACCCGAAAGATAGATGCCATTCTTTACAATGTCGGCATACAACTCGGGGGGAGTTGTCTCGAGAGCAGACAGCACAGCATTCTCGATTTTGGCAACCGTCTTGTCCAAACAGTGGGCAATCTCCTGATAGCATACTGGCACTTCCATAGGGAGAGCAGTAATGCGGTTGGGGCCATGAACCACATAGTCCTCCGGAGCTTCATCGCCAAGGTCGGTCAAAGCAGAGCCTACGTGTATCTTGATACGCTCGGCCATACGTTCGGAAACCTTCACGTTGTGCTGGCGACTCATGTACTCTTGAATATCAGCCGTAAGATCATCGCCGGCGATACGGATAGAGTTGTTGCTAACGATACCTCCCAGCGAAATGACTGCAATCTCTGTGGAGCCGCCACCGATATCGACAATCATGTTGCCCTCTGGAGCCTCAACATCAATGCCGATACCTATAGCTGCAGCCATAGGCTCGAAGATGAGGTAGACATCGCGCCCGTCAGCATGTTCAGCAGAGTCGCGCACGGCACGCAGCTCAACCTCGGTAGATCCAGAAGGAACACCGATAACCATACGCAACGACGGAGAGAAAAGCCGCGACCCCGTATGCACCATCTTTATCAGACCGCGCATCATCTGCTCGCAGGCTGTAAAGTCGGCTATGACACCATCGCGCAGAGGGCGAATGGTACGAATATTGTCGTTGGTCTTCTCATACATCATCTTGGCTTTCTCGCCCACTGCAATCATTTTGTCAGTACGGCGATCGAGCGCAACCACCGACGGTTCGTCAACAACAATTTTGTCATCGCTGATGATGATTGTGTTGGCAGTGCCGAGATCCATTGCAATCTCTTGAATAAAAGAAAAAAATCCCATGTCTTATAATAATGTTCGGGGCTATAAACTATTTAGCAAACCAATTATGGATGGCAGTATCGTAGTGACTACTTACGCCGAAAGCTCGCTCAGCAAATTGCTTGCGGTCGTCGAGGTCGGTCTGTGCGCCTTTAGCCTTCAGTATGTCGAGCAACAATCCATATTCCGCCTTGCTTGGCACAATAACCACATCTTTAAAGTTTTTGGCACCGGCACGGATAAGAGAAATGCCACCAATGTCAATTTTCTCGATAATATCCTCGTCGGAAGCACCGCTAGCCACGGTCTGCTCGAACGGATAAAGGTCAACAATGACCAAGTCGATGGAAGGAATGGAGTATTCGGCCATTTGCTGTTGATCGCCCTCATTGTCGCGACGTGCAAGAATTCCTCCAAATATTTTGGGATGAAGAGTCTTCACGCGACCGCCTAAAATGGAAGGATAGGTGGTTACGTCCTCTACTTTTTGACAGGGGTATCCCAAACTTTCAATAAACTTCTGCGTGCCACCCGTGCTCAGGAAAGCAACACCCTCTTCATGCAACTTGGCCAGAATTTGCTCCAAGCCATCTTTGTGGAAGACTGAGATAAGCGCAGTCTTGATTTTCTTTGTTTCAGCCATGTAAATACGTACGTTATTCAATTAGTTTGCAAAGTTAATCATTTTTATATAAACCATACCAAAGAATTTTGGAATTTCCTTACGTCGGAAACGTTAAAATGTCAGAAGTGCGGCATAACAAGGCTAAGGTTCAAATAAAATAATTAACTTTGCATACAGAGGGGCGCAATACCCACGAAGGTGTCGCAAGAACTATATCAAAGAAAAATAGAAAATGAAAAAACACATATTCATATTCGCTTGGTTATCGGCCTGCATGACCGCACAGGGGCAGCGCCAAATAACAGTTTATGACCCCGAACGGGGTGAGCCCATTAAAGATATGCTGGTCTGGGTAGACCACACATCCGCCTACTCGACCAATGTCTTGGGGGAAGTGCGCATACCAGAACGCTTCGACACCCTACACGCCAACAAACCTGGCTACGTGTCGGTAAGCATACCTGCCAAATGGGTGACCGACTCCATACCGCTCATACAAGATTACAACAACATCGGCGAAGTGGTAGTACACGGTGTCTATCGGAACAATCGGCTCACAGAGAGAGTGAAACGGTGGACCAAAGAGGCCAGAAAGGAATTTGAACTGAAAAATCCAATCACAGGCATCAGTTTCAGTTTGGCCGACGCGATTAACCCACAGCTGAGACGGATAAAAAAACAGACCAAGAAACTAAACAAAATATTCAAGCGGATGGACGCTGAAGGCAACAATCCCATCATAGAAGCATACAGAAAAGCCCTGCAAAAGACATTCCACTAACCGCAAAACAGGTAGACCAACATGAAGCGGGGGGGCGAGACGACAGGTAGAAACTACTACTCGAAATAGAACGTAAGGACTATCATCTTAGACCTTGCCTTGTTTACCGACATTGAATAGGGCAACATCGAGTGGTCGCGTATCTGCGAAGCATGATTGGCATCGAGACAATTAGTAAGACCATACATAAACTTTAACTCGGGGCGTATCTTAAAGAAAGGCAAATAAAAGTCACATCCGACACCCACTTCGAGGAAAAGATCGTAGCGTTTCAGTTTGAGATAATCGTCATTGGAACCACTCAAGTTGATAACTGGATTAAGCCCCATCATTACATAAGGCCGATGATTGTTGAAACGAGGTGAAGCAGCAATCAAATCGAAAGCGCAAGAGAAATAGGCCGTTTTCATCGTTTGATTGCGCGACAGCATAGAGTCGGGAGCAGATGTATCCATGTTGTGAAACGAGATATGTCGCGAACCGAAATACATCGCAGGAGCGACGCGAAGCTGAAAAGTGCGGTTAATGCGCAACTCGCCCAACACGCCCACGTTAAAACCATCGTCCCAGCGATCTTGATCAGCTGTGACAATATATTGCTGCTGCGTGCCATCGGTATTGGAAATCATTTGTGGTCCAACATTATTAAACTCAAGATCCTGCAAATGAGTGCCCACAAGAATACCAAAATGAAACTTACGCAAATCGGTATATGGGCGATTCTCAACCGTCCGTTCCTGTCCCATGACTACAATCGCGCCAAGACTGGCAAGCATAAATAGACACAATAAACGCTTCATATAACGAATAACGCAGAAACATCCCGATATATTGTTTTATGCAGCGGCTACCATCATTTTTTAGTATGCAATGTTAAATTCCAAAAAAAATCATCATCATTTGTAGGTAATAAAAGGAAAATAACTATCTTTGCAACAGATAAAGGATGGACAAAACGATACCATCCCGAAACAAATAGCTATTATACAAAAACATTATTAACAATAAACATCAGATTATTATGGCTTATGTAATTGGTAATGACTGCGTTGCATGCGGTACATGTATTGACGAGTGTCCCGTTGGCGCAATCTCAGAGGGCGATATCTATAGCATCAATCCCGACGAATGCACCGAGTGCGGCACATGCGCTTCAGTTTGCCCGAATGAGGCTATCAGCCTGGCTGACTAAATTCAGTTAGGTAAATATTAGAAACCATACGGCCCGACCTTCACAAAGGTTGGGCATTTTTGTATGCAATAGATACCAATCATAATAACCGCTACTTTGCAATCTGAATGTTTTCCAATATTAATTACCACGATGCAAGCGGAAATTGAATTGCGAAAAGCGTCGAATGGCAATGCGATAGCTATTAAACCACATTGCAATAGATACCTAACCGCAAAACGATAGGTATCAAACCGCAAGGCGATAGGTGCCAAATGAAAAGCGCTCAAAAACAAAAGCAGAGGCGCAACACAAAAAACACGTCAAGCCAAATAGAAGAAGAGAGGGCGCATCACACGGTTTGTGCGATGCGCCCTCTATTAGTTTTAAAAATCTTATTTAAGTGAAAACAATTTAATGCGTTGCTTCGCTTAGCCGCTTATGGAAAAATTCCAATAAACGAGAGACAACGATTGTTTTTACATGGCCTGCACTTGCTTGGCAACGGCGTTCTCCGGGTCAACAACAAGCAACTTTTCTGCCACTTGCTTGGCAGCTGCCTTATCCTGCAAAACATTGAAATTGTAAACTATCAAATACAAGTAAGCTTGCTTCAGCATTGAAACTTCGCTGCTTTGCTTGTCAGATTTGGCCTCCAAAGATTTGGCCAGTGCCTCATAGTAGGGCTTCGCAAGTCCTGCCTTGCTGTCAGGATCGAGATTGGCATTGATTTGGCCACGCATATAGTTGCAATAATTGGCATAGTTGGGATAAGCCTCCATCATGCGTCCATACACACCATCAGCACTGCGGAAAGCTGCCTCTGCACCTGTTTGGTCGCCAGCCTTGAGTTTCTTTGATGCAATATCTGCGTAAAGCGTGCCAAGATTGTCGAGTTGATCCATAGTAGGTTTATCGGAACCAGACATGCTCTTCTCAAAATAAGCAACTGCATTGTCGTAGTCGCCTTTCTGCAGATAAACATCAGACAAGTTCTTGTTTATGATGTTGGTTTGCTTTGTATTACCAGCATTAAGTTCCAATGCTTTGTCGAAAGACTGTATAGCCTCATCCCAACGCTTGGCTTGAAGGAAGGCTGTGCCATGATAAGTATAGTCTTCAGCTATGAAATGGGCAGAATCGCTAGCATTGAAAAGCTTGTCAGCGTAAGCAAGTGCCTCGTCAGTTTTCTTTAAGTCGGTGTAATCGTAGAATGCAATACGGTTCCACGCTGCTTTGCGAGGATTGACAGACAACCCAGCCTTACAAACCTCAATACTCTTCTCGCGCTGGCCAAGAAGCCATGTGGCAGTGGCATACTCTGTAATGTATTCAGGCTTCATCTTAGTCACATCGCTCACCTTGGCAAAAGCTTCTGCCGACTTTTCGTAGTTCTGGGCATTGAAGAAAATATGGCCAATGAGCTGATCAACCGGATAATCGGGACGTTGCTGACGTAAATCTTCAAGAACCTGGGCAGCTCCTGCAGGATCAACACCACGCTGAACCATAGCGTACTTATAATAACCATCTGGATCCTTAGGATCAAAATAAATGGCATTTTGGTATGCGGTGGCAGCTGCACCACCATTGTTTTGATTTACAGCAATGTCGCCTTTCAGCAACCAAGCCTTAGCATACTTGTTATCACGAGCCAACGCAAGCTCAACAAAATAACTGGCGTTGGCAGTATCCTTTTGCTCAAGGAAAGCATGACCGATACCTGTCAGCACTTCGACATTCTTCTTGTACTTCTTGGCATAGTCCTTTACTTGATCCTTAAGGTTGGAAGGATTGCTCTTAATCACACTTGCAGCTTGCTCAATAACGGCCTTGTTGTCTTCCTGTGCAAGAACTGGGGAAGCTGTTCCAAACAGCAAAGCTCCCATCAATACATATTTTATCGTCTTCATAATTCAATTTTTTATGAGCCCATTGCTCGTTTTACAATCTCAACTTTTAATTCAACTTTAATCCTTTTAGTAATATTATATCAGAACAGACGCTTATGAAGAGAAAAAGTTTAGATTATTGACTTACATTAACATCACGCACATTAATCTGCCCCAGTACAGGTAGCAATCCAGCTTTCATTACAATACGCTGCCCTTTGGGTCCCTCTATGAAATGGGCAAACCCCCAAGGCAATCCTTGACGCGGATCGTTCAACAACGCATAAATAGTGCGTACCAACGGATATTCACCGTTATAAATATAATACTGGTAAGGTAAACGGCCGCTGGAAGGATTGGCTGGATGTACCTTGCTTACACGCATCACCCGGATGTTTTTATTGAACGTGAGATTGGTAGAATCGTGCTTGTCATTAAGCCAGTTGTTACCTATCACACCGATGGCATTCGGATTTTCTTCCACATATTTAATCACCTCGGCAGTTTTATTTACTGCGGCAACATTGGGATTGGTAATGGGTTTACCGCCGAGAATGGAATCTTCTACATAATGTACCGTACTCGACTTGGCGTTATCAAATACAACAGTGATAAGACCATTGCTTGAACCATAAGACAAGTCTTTCCATTTGGTGGCCTTGCCATTCATGACATTGACAATGTCTTGAACGGAAATAATTGTGTCGTTGTTTGCTTTATTCACAATAAATGCCAAAGCGTCATAAGCCACCTTGATGGCCATAGGACGAAAGTTGCGCGCCTGTAGATTTTTCAACTCTGAAGCCTTGAAATCACGCGCGGAAAATGCTAACCAAGCCTTACCATCCAGCAATCGATTGATAGCATCTGACTCGCTGGTATAAATAGGCGTTACCTTGGCTTGAGGATAATCGAATTCGAAGACTGTTCGTTCTTCCTCAATAATCGGACTAAAACTTTCATCAGAGACGAAAGATATCGCCCCTGATGAATAGGTGTCAGTCCGTCCGTCCTTGCCTTTCTTGTTACCAGAACAAGAAAAACAAAGACAAACGGCGAATGTTAATCCTACGAATATGTAAGATGTTGATTTTTTCATAAACTTAGTTACTCAGTCTGAACGTCACAGGAAGTCTGAAACGTGAACGCACGGTGTTGCCGTTCTGCTTACCGGGAATCCAGTGCGGCATGCCCTTTACGACACGCAAAGCCTCACGGTCAAGAGAGGGGTCTACGCCACGCTCAACCTTCAGGTCGGTGATAGAACCATCACGCTCAACCACGAAGGAAACTGTAACGCGGCCTTGCACTCCATTTTCCTGAGCTACGGCAGGATACTTGAGGTTGTCGTTCAAGTATCTGAACAGAGCGCCATCTCCACCAGGGAAAGATGCTTGCTGCTCTACTACTTCAAAGATTTTGTTCTCAACCTCAGGTTTCGGGGCTGCAACAGGCTCGTCGGCAACTCGCTGTGTCACCTTCAACACTTCACCTGTTTCGCTGTTACCCTTAACGTCCAAAGCACCGATAGCAGTATTGGTCTGCATCAACTCTTCCTGAGTCTTCATCTCATCCTCTGGCTTCACCTCATTATCCTTTTTGATAACAGGTGCAGTGAACTTGATAGAAGATTTCACTTCCTTGACCACCTCTTGCTTTTTCTCAGGCATCTGGATTTCCTTACGCTTAACCTCAGCCTTTTTAGGCTGCTTGCTTATAGTAGAAATTTCAGTCACCTGCTCATTCTTTTGGTGAGTCAACTGATATTGGTCGTAAGCCGTCTTTGCAACATATATACCAATAAGTACCAAGGCGATAACCGCAATGATAACGATTGCATAAATGTTTCTCTTAGGAGTCTGTCTACGAAGCTTATAGGCTCCATATTCCTTATTGCGTCCTTCAAAGACAAGATCGGTCCAACCGTTCGTTGTTAAATCAATGTTTGCCATTTTCTTAAACTATTAATGATTTAGACCTACGACTTACTCCTTTACGTTGTTCTTCTTAAGAAGAGCCTCGTCATCGGGATTCATCTTATCAATCACGTACTTACCAATGCTGCAAATCTGCATCTCATCGAGAGCATCTACCAAGTTCTTGTAGGTGGAATTGTCTGTGGCTTTGATAATGACGGTCATAGTCTGGATCTTTTTGCCATTGATTGTACCACCCTTGATTTTTGCAAGGCTGGCATTGTAGACAGAATCATCCATTTTCTTACCTTCACTTTCAAGCTTAGTGCGTTCATTGTCCAAAGCCTGTTTAGCATTCATGACATCCTTAACCGGTGATGTTCCATCCTCGGTAACGTGGTTGATGAGGACCTGACGAATACCTTTACTTCCCCAAGTAGTCTTTTGGAGACATTCGGGCTTTTCGGGTTTAATCAGTCCAGCTACATAATAGATCTTGTTGTCTGCGCAGCAATAAATCGTAACTGTGTACGATTCCTTTGTCACAGTCTTGTCTTGATCTTGCAAGTTCTTATCGTTGCTCGGCATACTCAATTCCATAGTCTGCGGCTTTGCCAAAGACGTACAGAGCATGAAGAACGTGATAAGAAGCATCATCATGTCCACCATGGGCGTAAAGTCCACACGGACATTCATCTTCTTCTGTTTGCTTTTTCCTGCTGACATTTATTCGTCCTCCGCTTTCTTATATTGAGTAATGAGATAGTAACGGTTCTCGTTCATGTCCTGAAGTTCCGACATAAGCTTTTTGACAACCTTATAAGGAGTGTTGACATCAGCCTTGATGGCGATCTTTGCATCTGGGTTGGCTTGATGGGCGGCCTTTACCCAAAGTTGGAATTCGCTCATAGCAGCTTCCCCTTCCTTACCGGGCACCGAGTCCGTAGGGATACCATATTTCTTGATAGCCTCGGGCATATCAGTCTTGCTGAGGTTGAGGTAGCCTTGCAGCTCACTCATAGGAACTCCCCACATGGGGTCATCAAGGAACTTGGAGCGCTGGGCTGACGTGAGAGAGATACCAAACTGGTTGGTAACATCATCGAGAGCAACCTGCACATCAGTAACCTTGTCCATGTTCATGAAGATCTTACCGTCATTTCCGACAAGTATATTCAAGACATTCTTATCTGGAACTTTAATCTCCGATACGGAACCCGGCGTCTCAACTTTCACTGGCTCGCTCTTCGTGAACGTAGAAGTCAACATGAAGAAAGTCAGCAAAAGCACCATCACGTCGGACATAGGGGTCATATCGATCCAGACGTCGGCTTTCTTAATTTTTACTTTACCCATAGCGATAAATATTTAAAGGGTTAGCAAAAATTAAGCCTCATCTGCGTGGCTGGCTTCGTATGTCTGTGCGATTGAATAACCTACCTCGTCAAGTGCGTATGTCAACTTATCGATCTTGTTGGTGAAGAAGTTATAAGCAATAACTGCGCACCAAGAAGTGGCGATACCGAAAGCAGTGTTGATCAGAGCCTCAGAAATACCAGTAGACAGAGCGAGAGAGTCGCCGCCACCACCAGCAGCAAGAGCCTGGAACGAACGAATCATACCGGTTACAGTACCGAGCAGACCGGTAAGAGTACCCAATGTTACGATTGTGGCGATGATAGGAAGGTTCATCTGCAGGGTAGGCATCTCGAGCTGTGTAGCCTCTTCGTGTGCCTGTTGGATCTTAGCGACCTTCTGGCTCTTCTTCAGAGATGAGTTGGCACCGCTCTCCATATCCTTGTAAGCACGCAGAGAAGCCAGCACAACGTTGGCTACTGAACCCTTCATCTTGTTGCAGAGGTCTTCGGCCTTAGCGAAGTCGTTGGCCTTCAAGGCAGCCTTGATGTTCAGAACGAACTTAGTGAGGGGCTGCTTACCGA
Organism: Eggerthellaceae bacterium; assembly: GCA_963656105.1. Classification (GTDB taxonomy): domain Bacteria; phylum Bacteroidota; class Bacteroidia; order Bacteroidales; family Bacteroidaceae; genus Prevotella. The sequence goes on along the minus strand of CAVKHW010000013.1, from coordinate 11,316 downwards.
AAGCGGTCTTCAGAGCGAGGTAGCGCTCCACGGCGAGGCAGAGCACAGTGAGCAACAGCGTGTGGATGATAGGCACCACGTAACCGCCCTTGAAGATGGTACCGAGCATATTGACAGGAGCGTTTGCATTGTCACCGCCCTGGAAGTTAGCACCGTCACCAAGGACGAAATTGAAGATGCAGATAGCAGCAATGAAGCATACAACGATGATCCAGAATGCGCCTCTGATACCAGTGAAGCCCTCAGACTTCTTCTTTGCAGCCGTGGGGGCTGCGGCTTTTTGTGTAGTTGCCATAATTTGAATGATTAATTTTGATTATTGATAAATTTAAGTTGTGTTCAGTATTCTTAGGTTTATCCGCTTGCCTCAGCCATGCATAAGAGGTTGCGCATGGGCAATCGGTTGCAGGAAATTCTTTCGCAAAGATAACAATTTACGAGTGACTTCTAGCGTTTTTATTAACTTTTAACAATTTTTTATTGCAGTCGGGAAATGGCTTCCTTAATGCGCCGCATTGCCTCACGAATGTTGTCGTCGCTCGTTGCGTAGCTCATACGGAAACAATCGGGCTCGCCAAAGGCATCGCCACCTACCGTAGCGACATGCGCCTTCTCCAATATGTACATGGCAAAATCGGTGGAGTTGTTGATAATGGTATCGCCATCACGTTTGCCGAAAAAGCTGCTGCATTTGGGGAATAGGTAAAACGCACCTTGCGGCACATTGACTTCCAGTCCAGAAATATCTTTGGCCAACTCAACGATAAGGTCTCGGCGGCGCTCAAAAGCCTTTCTCATCTGTTCCACGCAGTCTTGGCTGTCAGCATAAGCTGCGACTGCAGCTTTCTGGCTTACGTCACAAGTGCCGCTGGTGTATTGTCCCTGCAACTTATTGATTCCCTTTATGATCCATGCGGGAGCTGCCACCCATCCAAGTCTCCAGCCTGTCATGGCATAAGCCTTGCTAACACCATTGCAGATGATGGTACGTTCTTTCATGGCGGGGTAGCTGGCAATGCTGGCAGCTTTGCCCACATAATTGATGTGTTCGTATATCTCGTCAGAGAGCACGAACAGGTCTTCATGGCTCAGAACGACCTCAGCCAAGGCATTGAGTTCATCTTGCGAGTAGACACTGCCGGTAGGATTGCTGGGCGAACAGAGGATAATCATTTTGGTCTTGGGCGTGATGGCCGCCTCAAGCTGTTGAGGAGTCATCTTGAAATCCTGTTCGAATCCGGCGCGCACTACGACAGGCGTGCCACCTGCCAGTTTAACCATCTGCGGATAACTGACCCAATAGGGTGCTGGAATAACGACCTCATCACCCGGGTTGACCAGTGCGAGGATGGTATTGCAAACTCCCTGCTTGCCACCTGTTCCCACGATTACCTCGCCTGTGGTATAGTCAAGTCCGTTTTCTGTTTTCAACTTTTTTACGATGGCCTCGCGCAAATCCATATATCCGGGGACTGGCGAATACTTGGAGAAATTGTCGTCGATAGCTTTCTTGCCTGCTTCCTTGATGTGTTCGGGTGTGTTGAAATCGGGTTCTCCAACGCTCATATTGATGACGTCGATACCCTGCGCTTTCATTTCACTGCTCTTCTGCGACATTGCCAGCGTGGCAGACGGTGCCAAGCGGTTGAGTCGGTCTGATAATTGTGCCATAGTAACCATTTAATATTTATCAATACACCATTGATGCAAAAGTAACATTTTATTCACAAATTCGGAAAAAATCCGCCATGATTTTATAATACTTTATAACAATGTAAGCTCTTTGTAATGTCATCCCCGTAGTTTCAGAGATGCAGGGTGTGCCCCATCCGATCGCGTTTGGTCTTCAAATATTTCACGTCGTACTGGTTGGGAGAGACCTCTATGGGTACATTCTCCACTATTTCCAGGCCATAAGCCTCGAGCCCTACCCTTTTGGTAGGATTGTTGGTCATGAGGCGCATTTTGTGTACTCCAAGATGTCGCAACATCTGTGCGCCACATCCATAGTCGCGCTCGTCGGGTTTGAAGCCAAGATGAACATTGGCGTCGACGGTGTCAAGCCCTTGTTCCTGCAACTTGTACGCGGCAATTTTGTTCATCAGTCCGATACCGCGTCCTTCCTGCTGCATATAGATGACCACTCCTTTTCCCTCTTTTTCTATCATCTGCATGGCCTTGTGCAGCTGATCGCCACAGTCGCACCGTTGACTGCCGAGGATGTCGCCAGTGGCGCAGGACGAATGAACCCTCACGAGGATAGGTTCGTCTTCTGTCCATGTTCCCTTGATGAGAGCCATGTGTTCCATGCCGTTGCTCTGCCGGAAAGGTATCAGATGGAAATGGCCGTAGACGGTGGGCAGATCCACTTCGTCGCCCACTTCAATGCTTGTTTCCTTGGCAAGGCGATAGGCGATAAGATCTTTGATTGTAATGATATGCAGTCCCCACTCCTTGGCTTTTTCTTGCAGTTGCGGCATCCGTGCCATCGAGCCGTCATCGTTCATTATTTCCATAAGAGCTCCTGCGGGGTAAAGGCCGGCCAGTTTGCACAGGTCGACAGCCGCCTCGGTGTGTCCGGAGCGTCGCAGCACACCATTGTCTTGCGCGTAAAGAGGGTTGATGTGACCTGGGCGGCCAAAAGTCTGGGGCGTAGAAGCAGGGTCAGCCAGTGCACGGATGGTAGCGGCTCGGTCGTGAGCCGACACTCCGGTGGTACAACCTTCCAATTTATCCACCGTAATGGTGAACGGCGTGCCGAGCATCGAGGTATTGTCAGCTACCTGATGGGGCAAATCGAGCTCGTCGGCTCTCGATAGCGTGATGGGTGCACAGAGCACTCCCCGCGCGTTCTTCAGCATGAAATTGACATCCTCCGGAGTGATCTTCTCGGCGGCAATAATCAGGTCGCCTTCATTCTCGCGATCCTCATCGTCGACGACGATAACGAACTTTCCTTCTCTGAAATCTTTGATTGCATGCTCTATGCTACTGAGTTTAAAGTCTGTCATATTCTATACTTTTTTTGAGTCTTTATTGTGATGCGCAACGATATCCGTGCATTGTTTCGTCTTGACTGGACGAGGGATTGGCTGGCTTGTTATTCAGCAAAAACGCTCGTCACGTGTCTGCTGCCATATCGCTACACCTTATATAATATTACTTTTCTGATTTTCTTTCTTGCTATCTACTTCCATGTGTTTCTCCACATAGCCGACAATACTGTTATTGGACTCGCGGATAATGCACAAGTCGTGGTAAAGCCGTAAACGGAACCGCCACATCCTGCAATAAAAGAATACGCCAAACGGCACCAAGATGGCCGAAGCCACATTGAGCCAGCGACGCTCGAAAGGTCGGGTATGCGCCTTTACCGCCAGTATGGGGTAGTTGTTTATGTCGTGCAGCACCTGACGGTCGCGTGTGTTCGACAGGTCTTCTATTACTTTTTCGAGTTGTTCGCTGATGCGTTCAATCTCATGATCGGGCTGATAGTCGAAGAAAACACGCGCCACATTGGGAGGCGACTTCAGATTTTGGGTGTGGGCATAGCGCGAGATGTCGTCGCTGATGCGCCGCAACTTTTCGGCATCGGCCACATAGTCGGGGTCGTGTATGATTATTTCCTTGCCGGCGATATGCCGTTTTTCGCGGAGTCCGAACACTTTCATGAACATGCTGCGCCACAGGTCGGCATTAAACACCATAGAGTCCTTGCATGCCTTGTAGGTGATGAAGACGGCTGCTGGCGAGAGTACGGCCATGGCCAGCGTTTTTCCGAACCACACGTCCCACGTTCCTTGTCGTGCCATGCGATAGCCGACATTGTCGAGGATGTAATAGACGATAAACACTGCAACTGACACGATGACGGGCACGCCCAATCCGCCTTTGCGAATGATGGCACCCAAAGGTGCCCCGATGAAGAAAAAGAGAAGGCACTGCAAAGCGAGCGTGAACTTGTTGATTGCTTCAATCTCGTGTTCGCGCAGCATACGGTCATTGTCTTTCGTCATCAGACTTTTGAATTCGAGGTCGCTCAATTCGTTCTGCACGCGCGACATGGCTTCATTCACTATCTGCCGTTTTTGGTCGCGGCTTTCCTTGCGCATCAGTTGGTCGATATCAAAGTTCTTACCCATACCCCGTTGCACGGCCGCTGCCGAATCCTTGGGCGGAAGCACCGGAGTCTGATAGTAAATCCGCTTGGCATCGTCATAGAAAGACCGCCCCACACTGTCGAACGTACTGTTGAGCGAGTCCATGGCATGACTGATTTGTCCGAGGCTCTTGGATCGCGCGTCGTTGGAGAGCAACGACGCATCGGTCATATTGAAATCGCCGTCAAAGTCGAGCACAATTCGCTTGGCTATGAAACTTTCGCGGCGGTAGGGCACGGCCGCACTACCCGAGAGCTCCTGCGACTGCATGTTCTCGAACCATTCGCCGCTCCACAGCGTCAGCAACAAGTGTTTCTTTTCGGCTGTCGACTGCATCATACCTGAGTCGGCAAGGATAATGGCGGCATCCTCAAAACTGTTGGTCATGCGATAAATCATAATGCCATAGAGCTTGCCCGTCTTGAGGTCTTTCTTCTGCACATAGATATTGCTGTTGGGTATGCCATCGTAGAAGATGCCTTCCGGAATCTCCAGTTCGGGGCTTTTTTGCTTCATCGACACCAACAACTGCGAAATCTTAAGATAAGCGTTTGGCCCCACGTTGTTTTGAAAATAGAACGATCCTGCGCAAATAAGCACCGACACCACGATAAGCGAACGGAAGGTCTGCATGAGCGAAATGCCAGCCGACTTGATTGCCGTCAGCTCGCTGCTCTCGCCAAGATTGCCGAAGGTAATGAGGCTGCTCAGAAGAATGGCCAACGGCAGGGCTTGCGGAACAAGCATCAAGGCCATGTACCAGAGGAACTGGGCCATAACCTCCAACGAGAGTCCTTTGCCGATCAGCACATTGATATACCTCCAAAGGAACTGCATCATCAGCACAAATTGGCAGATGAAGAAAGTGCCTACGAAGAGGAGACCGAACTGCCGGACAATGAATATGTCGAGTTTCTTAATGCGAAAATTCATAAACCGTCAACGCTTGGCATCACAGAGCCTAATGGGGCTCGTCAGCCAATCGTTTGCAAAGTTAATGGAAAATTATAAAAAATCACCTCTTTTGTTGCTTATTTATCGCTCGGCTTGCAAGGTGCTAAGATTTTAGAAACCGCTTTCTCTTTGCATTCTGTCAGGAATATTCGGAAAAAAGAGGCATCGCCAAGACTGACATTATAGATCTCTGGCAAAGGGTTTTTGCAAACATCATAGAGGTGAAACAACCTGTTGAAGGTCGGTCAACAGCACAGGTTGGCCAAGATAGTTATCGAATTGAGGCCAAGATCAGCATCTATCATCGCACTGGCAAAGGCTTATCTACACGACATTCAGCACCTATCGGCATTGGATAGGACACCTTTTTTTGGAGAAAAACAAAAGAGACTGATTACCCAATTCGGTGCAATAGCCACAAACAACTGGGTTTCAAACGATTACAGAAACGTTCGAAAATTGGCGTTTTTGAAAACATTCTGGTCTTCGCTGATTACAAAGCGATTCTGCAGAAGCATTTTGTAAATTTATTCTTATTCAGGCAGTATGCCTTTTTGCATACCGACAAGACTGCAAGTCGCACTACTTCTTACGTTGCTGCGACTTGCGGTTGGCTCGTTGTTCGCGATATTTAGCCTTCTGCCGGGCTGACCCCGATCCATGGGCTCCTGTGATGTATTTCTTTTTCTTGGCTTTGGTTTTTACCTTGTCATCATCTTTTTTAGTGCCTCGCGAACCGCCACTAAAATTAATGCCTTGTATGAGGATATCTTCGAAATTGTCCATAAAAGAAGACTGGATGTTCTTTATTGCCTTCCCCACCTCACATGGTGTGGAGCAGGGAAGGCGGTTACAAATTGTGTCAATCGATTAATGATGGAACAGGCGCACATGCGTCATGGCCATGGCTATACCATACTTGTCGCAAGTTTCAATAACATTGTCATCGCGGATGGATCCTCCTGCCTGCGCGATATATTTCACGCCACTCTTATGGGCACGCTCAATATTGTCGCCAAAGGGAAAAAAGGCATCGGAACCCACGCAGACATTGGTATTCTGGGCTATCCATTCCTTCTGCTCTTTACGGGTGAAAGGTACAGGCTGCTCAGTGAAGAACTGCTGCCAAGCCCCGTCGCGCAACACATCGTCGCACTCTTCGGAGAGATACACATTGATGCAGTTGTCGCGGTCAGCACGACGGATATGTTCTTTGAACGGCAAGTTGAGCACCTTAGGACTTTGGCGCATCCACCACTCGTCGGCCTTCGAACCAGCCAAACGAGTGCAATGTATGCGGCTCTGCTGGCCTGCTCCAATGCCGATAGCTTGGCCGTCCTTGACGTAGCACACCGAGTTCGACTGGGTGTATTTCAGCGTGATGAGCGCAATTTTCAAGTCGCGCAGAGCCTCTGGCGTAAAGGTCTTGTTGGCCGTAGGCACATCTTCAAAGAGGGCAGGGTCGTTGAGGTTTACATTGTTGCGTCCCTGTTCGAAGGTAATGCCAAACACCTGCTTGCGCTCAATGGGAGCCGGCACGTAGTTGGGATCCACTTGAATGACGCAGTAAGAACCTTTGCGCTTGCTCTTCAGAATCTCGAGTGCCTCGGGCGTATACCCCGGAGCTATAACGCCGTCGGACACCTCACGCTTGATAAGCTGTGCGGTAGCTGCATCGCAGGGGTCGCTCAAAGCACAGAAGTCGCCATACGAGCACATGCGGTCGGCACCGCGGGCACGGGCATAGGCAGCTGCCAGAGGCGTAAGCTCAAAGTCTACGTCATCGACAAAATAAATTTTCTTGAGGGTGTCGCTCAACGGCAGACCTACAGCGGCACCAGCCGGACTGACGTGTTTGAACGACGCAGCGGCGGGCAGACCAGTAGCCTCACGCAGTTCTTTGACAAGTTGCCATGAGTTGAGCGCATCGAGGAAATTAATGTAACCGGCGCGGCCGTTGATTACTTCCACGGGCAGCTCGCCGTCCTCCATGTAGATGCGGGCGGGTTTCTGGTTGGGATTGCAACCATACTTCAGTGCATATTCTTTCATGTTCTGATAAGATGGATAAAATGGTACGGCAAAGTTACGAAAAAAGGTAAAAGTGGAAAAACCGTAACGAGTTTTTTACTCGTTTGCTTTTACACTTTTACCTCTTTTCGTAACTTTGCACGCGGTATTAGTCGTTAAGAACTTATGAAACGCGATTTAAAGAATCTCTTTGCCATTGCTGGCAGAAAGATTGCACACCCCGGTCACATGTTGGCTGAAGATTTCGAACACATTTCCGCTCTCTGCTCGAAACACCATGTAAACTTGAGCGGCCAATCACTAAAAAAATTGTGGGAGCTGGCCACAGGCAAACGCAAGTTGTCGAAGGAAGCCAAAGACCGCTTGGCACTTTTTGCCGGTTTCCAAAGCTGGGAAGACCTCGACGACGCGCTCCACGGCGATGCCGATGCCTCCATCAACTATTCAGAAAAAGAGCGGCGGCAGTCCTAATTATTCATGCGCATCGCCTCGTTAATACTTTAAAATTTATTTAATTCGCAAGCATTTACTATAAAAAAACCGCTGTTTGATATAAAAAATACAAAATTGCATAATATCGACACAACAAGAAAGCATTGATACAAGAAACATTACTACACTTTTGCCTTATCAAAGCACAAGGCTACACTACCTATAATCAACTCAGGGCAACGCTTCGCTTGCCCAGGGCCATGGAATGATTAGCTTTTCAGGCTGCGTAAACTGGGGCAAAACGCAAACAGGAGACAAACAACCCGAATGGGACATTTGCCTCCTGTTCTCTTTAATTTTGTTCACCACACCCCGATGGCATAGTGATTTTAAGCAAAGGATTAAGCGTTGGTGATTACGCGCTTCTCCTTGATGCGGGCAGCCTTACCTGTGAGCTTGCGCAGATAGTAAAGCTTGGCACGACGCACCTTGCCGTGTTTGTTGACCTCGATAGAGTCGATGTTGGGCGATTCCAAGGGGAAGATACGCTCCACACCCACGGTTCCCGACATCTTACGGACGGTGAAACGCTTCTTGGTGCCCTCGCCGTTAATCTTGATGACCACACCGCGATAGAGCTGAATACGCTGTTTGTTACCCTCGACGATTTTGTAAGCGACAGTCACAGTGTCACCCGGCTTGAAACTAGGGAACTGCTTGCCGGTTGCAAATGCTTCCTCAGCAACTTTAATTAAATCCATTGTTGTTTTGATTAAAAATTGTTTGTCTCACCAACCCGACGTAGCATGAGGACTCATCCCTCAACCAGCGGTCTGGCCGAAAAGCGGTGCAAAGGTACTGCTTTTCAGTCAAACACATGGCACAGGAAAGCTAAAATCTTTATATTTTAACATTTCCGTCAGTCGTTCATGCGCATTGCTTCTTTGGTAATGGTACGATTGGTCTTGACCCATGCACGTTTGTTGCCCCACTTGAACTTGTAGCTGACTGAGAGCGACGCTGCGAACATGCTGCGATCGAAACGGGAGTCGCTCCTGTATTGCGAGGTTTTGATTGTTGTGTGCGTCAAGAATGTGTAACTGCAGTTGAGCCCTGCATGCAACTTGTTTCTGAAGAACCATTTTCCCAGACTGGCGTTTACATCTCCCAACATGTAGAGCGAGGTGTAAAAAGACCGCTGTGGGCTATTAAGCGTTGCCGAACAGTTGAAGTTGATGTTTCCAGGCAGATTTCCCATCACGTCAAACCCACCGGACACTTGTCCTGCCACTTGTTTCTGGCTACCATAATGTTCTTTTTTCCAAAAATAAGAACAGTAGTATTCGGCTTTCCAGATATCAGAGAATTCAATTGTTGGGAATCCGACATACAGAAGGATGCTCTGTGTATGCATGCCGTTGTCGTAGGACTGTACCTCATAATTGGCATCGTCCAATGAGTAGGTCATCGTGGCCCCAAGCTCGTTGTTGTATTTTGCCCTAAACGAAAAATCGCCTACTTGTGTCTGCAAAGCCACTTCGTCCACGAAACCAGGACGCAGATTGAGGTTTCCCCGGTTGTAGGTATATTCCGACCGCCAATCTATGGTGGGGTTCATGGCGGTGAGTATAGAGAAATCGTAACTGCGCTCATACTGCAGCGTGACAGTCTCGTATTTTTCCTCGTTGAACATATAGGTGATGGTGGCAAAAGGCAGGAATTTGTTGACATTGCATTTGTAGGAAGCCATCTCGCCGGTCTGCTCCACCAAGGGCTTCATGCGCGACTTGAGATAGTTGGTACCCAGGTTTACATTCCACATGCCCTTGTGGTATTCGTACCCCAACGAACCATCGAATGTCGACTCGTCGTAGATATAGGAATAACGGTTGGCCGCTGTGCTCAGAGGCTGGCAATAATGGTTTTTGTTGTCCCAGTTGACATATTTCGCAGTTGTAATAATGCGGTGGGCATCGCCCATTTTCCATTCGGCCGAAAGGCTGGCTCTGAACAGGTGGTAATATGCGTTCTTGTCCTGTTGGTACGCCGTGGTCTGTCCGTCGCCAAGGGTCTGGTTGCGGTTGGTCTGACCTTCAGCTTCTTTGAAAGTGTAGTTGAGCGAGCCGTTTAGTGTTACAACAGAAAGGTCGCCGTAATAGCTTAGCATACTTTCCAATTGGTTTTCCGTTCGCCGCTCGCCGACATATCCGTCGGAAGTGCTTGCCAACAAACCGTTTTCGTACAATTCGTTGTGTGTTGATGAGGTCTGCAGGCGCTTTACGTGCTTGCCGCTGAAATTAAGCGCCAGATTGTTGTTCTTGTCAAATTCATACGACAAGCCACCTGCAAGCGACAAGATTGGTTTGAATTTCAAATGAGTCATTTGACTCTCTTTCCTCAACTGCCCTGCCTCTTGATAGGTAGTTGTTCCTGTGGAACCGCGATTGAGCTTCGAACGGGGCGTATAATTGGGCATAAGAAACATTGACCACTTGCCCACGCGCTGTTGGATGTTAAACATGGGAGCCGCCTGAAAATCGTTGACATTGGAAACGCGGGCGGATGCACCAACCGTGGCATTGCCTCCGTCGTTTATGCTCGCCGTGGTGATTTTCACGACGAACGCCATTTTGTTGGACAACAAGGGGTCGGCAGTGCTATTAAGCACTTCTACGGAAGTGATGTTCTTGGCTTGTAAGGTTGCAAGATAACTCACTAAAGCCGTTCCTGTGAACATGATGCGTTTGTTGTTGACAAACACGGAACCAATGTTCTCGCCGTAAGCATAAAACTCCCCTTGTTTCATATGCAAACCAGGCAACATCTGCATGGCCTCTGCCAGCGTGCGCGACTTGAACAACGGGTCATTGGACAAATTGGCCTTATAGCCTTTGGTGTTATAGCTGATGCGGTTAGCTCTCACCACTACCCCAGCCAACTCGCTGCTGCTCTCCTGCAACACTATGGGCGGCATGTTTATAGTGTCAACGCATTCCACACGCGCCTCATAGGTGTAATAGCCAGTATAGCTCACCCGCAGCGTGTAGTATCCTCTTGGCAGTTGCACGGCAAAATAGCCGGCCGTGCCGCTTACCACGTCAGTTGCCTGATCGGGAACCGCCTGCGAAACAAATTGCACATGAGCACCTTGCAGTCCTACACCTCCAGCGTCGGTCACATTTCCCCTTACAGAAAAAATCCTTTCTTGTGCCCATGTTATCTGTACGACCAAACACAACAATACCACAAAGTATAATCTCAAGAATTTCATACACGACCTAATTTTATGTAATACTTTTTAAGACAAAGCAGCCGGCAACTTTTGCCGGCTGCAGACTTGTTATGGATTGCCCGGAATTTTCGCATCGTTGTCTGAAGGCGGAGCCACGATGATGACATCGTCACCTTTCATGCGCTTCCACTTGCATCCACAACTTGGGCAAGTGAAGACCTCTGATTTCGTATTGTAGTATGTATAGATGTAACCGCATGCGGGGCAGGTAGTAACGGCTCCTGCCAACTGTAACTTCAAGCCAACACCTTGGGGAGTAACAAAACCTGATGTCAAAAAGGAAACTCCTACCAACAAAAGAATAACCAATATTTTTTTCATAGGCTAAATATAATTAAAAATTGTTACTGATGGCAAATTTACGGATTTAATTTTAAATGGCGAAATCTTAACCTGAATAATTCATAGAGAACCATTGGTCTCCGTCTTTAGCCTCGGTTCTTCTCA
>CAVKHW010000012.1:0-50412 GCA_963656105.1 Eggerthellaceae bacterium | reverse complement strand
CGCAAATATATTGAATGATAATTTATTGAATTTCAGTTAATTACATTTAATTAGTGAACCCTAAATACTATGTATCATAAAAAAATAAATTTTATATTATAATCACACTTTTTGTTAGTGCGTTTGGTTTTCAGATTGAATCTTCTCAAGGCTTCGTGGCCATTTTGGAAGATGTGTTGTGATTCCCTGGATTAGCACTCTTGATAATCCGTTGCAAAGATAATGATTTTCTAGGTTCGCCTCCATTTTTTTTTGAAGCTTTTTTCTCAACCTTTTTTCTCAACCTTTTTTGTTTAGGTAGGTCCTATAGGCATGGACATAAAAGGCGCATGGCATCTCTTGCGTCTTGGGGTGCGAATGGAGGCGCGGGCGGTAGGCTTACAAAGGAGCCTACCGCACCGTTGTCTTAGCAAAAGAGGCGTATGGCCTTGGCGGGATGCTCATAGCAGCCGCTTGTAGCGCAGCACCACCCAGCAGAGGGCGCTGACGGCAAACGACATGACGAGCGTGATGGCAAACCCCCAGGGGTTGTTCTCCAGGCCGTTGGTGACATTCATGCCATACAATGAGGCGATGAACGTGGCCGACATCATGATGATGGTGACCGAGGTCAGTGTACGCATCACGGTGTTCATGTTGTTGTTGATGATGCTGGAGTAGGTGTCCATGGTCGACTCCAGAATGTCGGAGTAGATGCTGGTGGTTTCGCGTGCCTGTGTCATCTCGATGTTGACATCTTCGATGAGGTCGGCATCGAGCTCGTCCACTTGCAGTTTGAATTTCAGTTTCTGCAGGAGGTTCTCGTTGCCGCGGATGGATGTGATGAAATAGGTGAGCGAGTCTTGGAGTCGGGAGAGTCCGATGAGGCTCTCGTTGTTCACTTCGTGGTCGAGGTTATGTTTGGCTTTCTCGATGAGCGCGTTGATTTGCTTCAGTCGTTTGAGGTACCACACGGCTGAGGAGAGGAAGAGCCGGAAAATCATGTCAACATAGTCGGTGAACCCTTCGCCGCGTTTCTGCTGGTAGGATACGAAATCGATCATCATGTTGGTTTCGTAGAAGCACACGGTGATGGTCACGTCGCGCTTGTGTATGATGCCAAGTGGTACGGTGGTGTAGGGCGTGCGCGACCTTATCTCCTTGACATAGGGTATGCGCAGGATGATGAGCATCCATCCGTCGTCGTACTCGTAGCGGGCGCGCTCGTCGGTATCGCTGATGTCGCTAAGGAAATAGTCGGGAATGTTGAATTTTTCTTCGAGTTCGCGCTGGTCTTCGTCGGTGGGGCATGTGACTTGTATCCAGCAGTTGGGTTGCCATTCGGGAATGGCTTTTAGGCTTTTCTCAATGTTCCAATATGTCTTCATTGTAGCTAATCTCCATCATTAAGGTTGGTGTGGGGATTAGCCGCTTTTGCGTCTGATCCTCACGTTAGTCTTTGTAATTGTCCGCGTGATAATCGTCCATTTGTTGTGTTATATTGGTTTGTTGAATGCAAAATTATAAAAAAACAACCGAAAGACGTGCTAAAATTTCCATTTTTTGCACGTCTTGCGGTTATTTTATTCGTTTTGTCACACGTGTATTCAGGCAGTTGTTGCCAGTTGCGTGTGTCGTTGGTTATTTCTTGGGCACTTGTTCGAGTGTGGCGGTGAGCAGACGCCAGAACGGTTCGGCGGTGTCGATTTTGAATCGTTCGCTGGTGGTATGGGGCGAGAGGAGCGTTGGACCGAGCGACACGACGTCCATGCCCGGATATTTGCTCAGGATGACCGAGCATTCGAGTCCGGCGTGGTCGGCCTGCACGGTGGCTTCCTCACCGGTCTGTTCCTTGTAGACTTTCTTCAGCAGGTTGAGAATCTCACTGTCGGGGTTGGGATCCCACCCACCGTAGTCGCCGCTGAGTTCGGTCTTCATGCCGGCCATGTCGAAGCAGCTCTTGAGGGTTGTGGTGACATATTCCTTCATGTCCTCGCGGCTCGACCGCGCCAGGATTTTCACGCTGGCTTGTCCGGCTTCGATGTCGATGATGGCCAGGTTCGACGATGTTTCCACCACGTTGGGGTAGGCCGGTATCATGCGCACCACGCCGTTGTGGCAGGCGTAGATGGCGTTCACCAGGTTGTCCTGTATCTCCTGTGGCACCAGCTCGGCAGGATTTTCGGTGTCTTCCACAAAGAATTCCACGTTCTTCTCGATGCCTCGGTATTCGTCTTCGATGGCTACGCGCTGTTTCTCCACGAGCGTTTTGAGCGCCTCCACCTGTTCGGCGGGCAGGGCCAGCACCACTTCGGCCTTGAAGGGGATGGCGTTGCGCATGTTGCCGCCGTGCCAAGTGGCCAGGCGTGCGCCGTATTCGGCGATGGCTTTGCGCACCAGTCTTGCCATTTCCTTGTTGGCATTGGCGCGTCCTTCGTTGATTTCCAGTCCGCTGTGTCCGCCGCGCAATCCTTTCAGTGTGATGCGCACGGCTTTCTGCTGGTCGTTGGCCACGGGCTTGTATTCGAGCGTTGAGGTGACGTCGATACCTCCGGCCGAACCGATGACGAACTTGCCCCAAAGCTCCGAGTCGAGGTTCATGAGAATGTCCGAGTGCAGCTCACCTTCGGGCAGGTCGTTGGCACCGTACATGCCCGTCTCTTCGTCGCGTGTGATGAGTGCTTCCACGGGGCCGTGTTTCAGGTCGCCGCTTTCCATCACGCCCATGATGGCAGCCACGCCGATGCCGTCGTCGGATCCCAGTGTGGTGCCGCGAGCGTGTACCCATCCGTCTTCAATGTAGGTCTCGATGGGGTCGGTCTCGAAATTGTGTGTGCTTTCGGGACTTTTCTGCGGCACCATGTCCATGTGAGCCTGCAGCAATACGCCCTTGCGGTCTTCGTATCCGGGTGTGGCAGGTTTTCGCATGACGATGTTTCCGGCGGGGTCGAGGAATGCTTCCACTTGGTGTTCCTTGGCCCAGTCGAGCAGGAATTGCTGTACTTTCTCAAGATGTCCTGACGGACGCGGCACTTGGGTCAGCGCGTCGAAGTTGCGCCAGATGGCCTCAGGTTTCAGGTTTGCGATTTCACTCATTGTATTGTGTCTTTAAAAGTTGAAGTATGCGTTGTGTTGTGTTGGGGTGTGGCTATGTGCTTGCGGGTGAACGACAGTGCCATCCATGCGTAGATTCCGAGGAGCACCACCAACAGCGTCTGCACAGAGTGGACGATGAGCACGAAGAACAGTGCGTCGTTGGCTTCTACGCCATAGAGGATGAGCATGGTCTTTACGGCGAAATGCCAGGGGCCGGCTCCGTTGGGGGTGGGCACCACTACGGCTATCGATCCCACGATGAACGTGACGAGTGCGCAGCTCCATCCGAGGTGTGAGGTGGCATCGAAACAGAAGAACGTGAGGTAGTAGTGCAGGAAATAGCATAGCCAGATGGCCAGCGTGAAGCAGACGAAGACCGCCGGTCGTCTGACGTGGCGCACCGATAGTATGCCTTGCCACAGACCTACGAAGATGCCTTTCACCTTATTATATATAGCCATGCTGCGCAGCAGATACCATAGCAACACCAGCACGGCTACAGCGCAGACGGCCGTCACCAGCCATCCGGTGGAGGAGAAGCTGGCCAGAATCTCGTCGACGCGCGTGCCGGTTTTTTGGAAGAAGGTGTCGAACACGCGAAACTGGCAGAGCAGTGTGACACCCGTCACCACGAGGATGAGTAGCGAGTCGATGGCCCGCTCGGTGACCACGGTGCCCAGTGCCTTCGGAAACGATACACCGTCCCATCGGCGCAACACTCCGCATCGCGCAAATTCGCCCACGCGCGGCACCACCAGGCTCACGGCATAGGACAGGAAGACGGCGTTGACCGCTACGCCGGCCCGCGGTCGTTCGCCCACAGGCTCCAGCGTCTGCCGCCACCGCCATCCGCGGAAAGCTTGCGCCAGGATGCCGAACGGGAACGACAGCAACATCCATGTCCAGCTCATCTCGTGGAGCAGTACGTGCTCCATGCGGCGGAAATCGAAGTCGCGATACATCCAGTAGAGTATGGCACCGCCCAGTATCAGCGAGAGCGCCACCTTAAGAATGTCGCAGATGGTCTTTTTCATTTGATTTACAAAGATAGTGCAAATCGGTTGAACGGCAAAAGAAATGGCTGTTTTTTACGGTTCCTTTAACATGTTTGTTCTTCGCCGCCGTGCGTTGCCGGGGTGGGGCATCGGAGGTGACAAAATGGCTGTTGCTATGACTGGCGTGGCACACTGCGGGGCGCGACCGTCAGTCACGCTTGATATATATCAATCGCATGGCTTGACTTGTATCAATCGAATTGACCTCAGTCAATTAAAACGCGAAAAATGGCACGAAAAACGGACTCTGTTTGCGCACACAGCACGAAGTTTGTACCTTTGCATCGTCGAAAGACAAAAAGATTGTAATTCAAGGATACACCGCTCAAGCGGTAGACGAAAGGCCACTCAAGAAGGGTGGTAAGTAAAAACAAAATTAATTGAGAAAGGAAAAAGTTATGAGTATGATGACATTTATCGCATTCGCAGCTGTCATGTTCGTAGGTGCTTCAGCCTTGGCATTGGTTATGGATCACATGGTGGAGGGCACCAAGTAAGCGGACAGCCGCTTTCAGTTTGATTTTTAAAGTTCATTCAATAATAAAAAGGACTGGAATTCCCTTGTGGAGTTCCAGTCTTTTTTTGCGTATGGCGTGCCGACGCTGTCGGCGGATAACGGCAGTTGGCAGAAGACCTGCGGTGTCAGCGCAACGGGATTGGTGTAAAACAAAACTCACGCAGCGTCGCTCCGAGAGAAGGCTCGTAAAGCAGCGTAGGTTAGTTGGCTGGAAATAAAGCCTAATTTCGATAAATTCAGAATGAGGTTGACTATTAGGAGGTTGTGACAGATGTGCGCAGTTGTCGGTTGGCCTTCTTGTCAATAAGCGTCTGATAGAAGCCTTATCGCGCCGCGATGGGATAGCAATGGACATGCGGCCAGCGGCTTGCGCAACCCCGATAGTTGTCTTTAGGTGTGCCGATAGGCTATCTTTCGGGGCATCGGTGTGCGCTTTGCGATCCTCCGAAGGGCTTCAGTGAGGCATCCGAGGGTATTTCCGCCTACCTAAACGGAGGTTTTGTTTTGTTATGCAATTTTACTTTTTGCCCTATAAAATCGCACATGATGGTGCTCCATAATAACGACCAATGGTGTGAGTTTCTCAAGTTTTGGATTTGGAATCTATACTTGAATATACATCCCCGAAGGGGGCCAACTTTGCATAACCGCTGGTGACCGAAGGTAACCTGCGGATAGAGCGTCGGATGATTAAACCGTCCTCGAAGAGGGCGAACTTTCCATACAAAGATACTCTGTGAGAGTGTTCGCCCTCTTCGAGGACGCCCCCGGAGTTGCCGTTTCAAGTCCGCAGGTTCCGTTCGCCATGCTCGCTCCACCAGCGGTTATGCAGAGTTTGCCCCCTTTGGGGATGCTTGGCAACTGACAAACCCGAAATATCGATGTCCGGTAAAAACTTTTCAACCGGCAAGTGAGGTTTGATACCCCGTCATGCTTCTACCGCTGAATAGTTACTGAATGGCGGAACCCTTTTAATTTTTATTAAAAGTAAAGAATGGTTGTTGCGGTATTAGGAAAAACTATATATATTTGCAATATCAAAATGATATCATCATAAAATCAATATTTAACCTAAAACATCACGTTATGGAAACTATCAAATCCCAAACCGCCGTGTCTTCGCCCGCAACGCGAGGCGAACGCAATTTCGAAGGCTACACCATGAACGGTTTTGTGGCTCTCGTTTTCATTATATTTCTGTTGATAGTCAGTGGGGCAGTGTTGACCAAGGGCATAATCGACGAGAGCGGTGTTATCTGCACTGGCTGCATTGTCTTGCTCTTGTGCGTAAGTTTTTGTCTCAAGGGTTTCATTCAGCAGGAGCCCAACGAGGCGCGTGTCATGATGTTCTTTGGCAAGTACAAGGGCACGTTCAAGCGTGTGGGCTTCTTTTGGGTAAACCCATTCATTTCCACCAAGCGCCTGTCGCTCCGTTCGCGCAACATCGACGCTGAGCCCATCAAGGTAAACGACAAGCAGGGCAACCCCGTGATGATTGGTCTGGTGCTGGTGTGGCGACTGAAGGATACCTACAAAGCCATGTTCGAGATCGACGCGCAGACCATGGCGCGTAGTGCCGCATCGGTGGGCACCGACGTGAACAGCATCATGGGCGCATTCGAGAATTTCGTGAAGATACAGAGCGATGCAGCCCTTCGTCAGGTGGCCGGCCTCTATTCCTACGACAACAATGAGAGTAGCGACTACGTGACACTCCGCGACGGTAGCGACATCATCAACAAGCAGTTGGAGGAGCGGCTGACCGAACGTCTCGACATGGCGGGCATCGAGATTGTGGAGGCTCGCATCAACTATCTGGCCTACGCTCCCGAGATAGCAGCCGTGATGCTGCGCCGTCAGCAGGCCGATGCCATTATCGCTGCCCGCGAGAAAATAGTGGAAGGAGCCGTAAGTATGGTAAAGATGGCTCTCGACCGTCTCTCGACCGAGCAGATCGTGGAGCTCGACGACGACAAGAAAGCATCGATGGTATCCAACCTCCTGGTGGTGCTCTGTGGCGACGAGTCGGCGCAACCGGTAGTCAACGCTGGTACCCTCAATCAGTAACCCTCAGTTCCCTCATGGCTAAAGCTACCAAAAGTTTTGTGCTCAGGCTCGACAGCGCTACGATGCAAGCGGTGGAGAAATGGGCTGCCGACGAGTTCCGGTCCACCAACGGCCAGCTGCAATGGATCATTGCAGACGCCTTGCGCCGCAACCGCCGCACACCCCGCCGCGCCCCATTGTCAGAACTGCCGGACGATGACGATGGACAGGATACGGAAGCCAACACTTGATAAACATGAAACAACTACTCTTAGACACCAGCCACATCACACCCACGGGCGACAAGAACCGCCCCGTAGTGGTGCGCCCCACGCTGATGGGCCGTACAATTAATCTTGTATTCGCAGCCTTCATGCTGTTTGAAGGCATCATGCATTTATGCGACACGCATCTCGACCACAATATGCACTACTATATCCGGCTGTTGCTATCGGTCTTTGGCGTGGTGCTGTTTGTTCGCAATGCCTTGCTTGGCGAACGTCCGGAGAATAGAATCGATACCGAAAGTTATACGAACTTGCAGCAGTATGCCCTCCATATTTGGAAAGAGCGGCTGCAGAATGGCGCGGTCTGTTTGTCTTATTTGAGCTTCTGTCTTAGCGTCTATTGCGATTGGATGGGCTTTATCGGATTTGTGTTTCTCGCAGCATTCTTTCTGGTGAAATGGTATTTCTGCCAGCAGATAAAGCAAGCCGCCCGTCTGGCTCCCAACCTTCGGTTGGCACCCCGCGTGGAGCTGACGCTCGGTCTCACAACGCTGACCCACAAGCTGGAGTTGCTGGCGCTTGTATCAATGGTGATATCCGTCGGCGTCGCTCTATGGGTGGGAGTGGAGAGTTTTACAGGTGGTCGTAGCAGCGGCTTGTGGATATGGAGCATCTGTTTGGTGTTTTGCACAGTGGGTCTTACCTTCTCGCTGCGCCGTATGATGCGCCAGCCCATCAGTGTGGCCGATGAAGCAGAGGCCGACGAGGTGAAACGCGATCGATGGATGGTGCCGCTCGTGGCAGTTGGTTTCAATGTTTTTGGTGCCTTGGCACTTGGTATGAGCTGTCTGTTCCTCTGACGGTTCGACAACAAGCATGCTTGAGCTTCGGAATTGGCATTCGTGTTTGCTCAAATAACTGGCTGTCCCTACGCAAATCTTCGTCTGCGATATTCTAACGGAAGCTCGTAAATATAGGTAATAATTTTACAAACTATATGCTCGTTTTTGCGCTGTAGGCAACGGGGCGCCGTCCGTTGCCTGAATAATCGATTTTTTAAACGTTAATATAGCTGGTTGGTTATCAGGGATTTATGTGCTTAAAGTGAGCTTTGTGGCTGCGTTTCGCTGTCGGTGTGGTTCCGATATGTGCCCAATCGGGTAGCGGAAGATGGCAAATGGGATGATGGAAAGCCTCTGCACGGCCACCGATTGGTGGTGAATGTCATTGCGGTAAGGCATAAATGGCAGTGGACGCAATGTCATGCCATCGTTGCGCAGAAAGCATTTGGCTCTGCAAAGGGCA
The DNA here is from genome assembly GCA_963656105.1 of Eggerthellaceae bacterium. GTDB lineage: Bacteria > Bacteroidota > Bacteroidia > Bacteroidales > Bacteroidaceae > Prevotella. The sequence continues at coordinate 42,187 of CAVKHW010000012.1, read as the reverse complement.
ACAAACCTACAGCATGACACGCTAAAACGAGTGGCTTAGAGGTGTGTCTTTTTTGCGAAAACATCCAACATCGAAAACTACTCCTTGTTCCGATGGAAAGGAAATCGCAGACGGGGTGGCGCAAAGCTCAGGTGGTGATGTTCGCTCGGTTCATGCCCCGTCTTCTCTCCACTGCGCGCCACAATGATAAGGATTACGGCCGTAAGGATGAGCAGTATGCCGATGGCCAAACGCAAGGAGAAACTTTCGGCGAACACAAGGCAACCGATGAACACCGCCGTCACTGGTTCCAGGGCACCCATGATGGCCGATGGTGTGCTGCCGATGTTCTTGATGGCTATGTTCATGAAATACAGGCTCAGCACGGTAGGCACCAAGGCCAGCTGAACGGCACATCCCCACTGGCGCGTGCCGTGGAGCCACTGCAGCGATTCGCCCGAAGCGAACGAGAAGGCAAGGATGGAGAGCACCCCGCCCAGCACAATCCAAAAGGTGAATTTCACGGGCGAGTAGGTGGTGACCCATTGGTTCACGGCGATGATGTAGAGGGCGTAGAGTAGCGATGACATCAGCACCAGCGACACGCCGATGGTTGACAACGTGGTGCTGCCGTCGCCCCGATAAAGCAGGCCTATGCCCAGCGTGGCCAAGGCAATGGACAGCACGGTGGGCCACGTGACATGCTCGTGGAAGAACGCCACCATCAGCACGGCAGTCATGATGGGGTAGCTGAAGAGAATGGTTGAGGCGATGCCAGCGTCCATGTAGTGGAAACTGACATAGAGCGTGGTGGACGACATGGCAAACAAACTGCCCAGCACGATGAAACGCACGGCGTGTCCCCACTTCACACGGAAACTCTCACGCCGCAACAACATCCATGCGGCGAAGAATACCAGGGCCATCGCATAGCGATAGAATAGCACCGTGCCTGAGTTGATGCCGTCTTGATACAGGTAGAGCGCACCCAACGGATTGGTGCCGTAAAAAATGGCTGCCAGTACGCCAGCCACATAACCTTTCACTTTCGAATTCATTATTTCTATTGTCTTTTAATTTACATTATCCCTTGGCACAACCGAACGGGGGCACCCTATTCCTCTTCTGCTTTTCACATTGCCCTCGGCAGGAGGAATACAGCTGTGCCAAATGTCGGTCGCATCAGCAAAGTTATATATTTTCTTGCATGTGGGCAAGCAAGACAAAGATTTTGTGGCTAAAATAGTCTCTTAAAAAAATGTTGTCGGTTCATCAAAACTTCAAATTATTATAACGTCCATTAAACTTGACAATTTCTTGTAAAATAACTAATTCAAGTTTCGGATTTGAGACTAATGCCTGAACATACATCCCCTTCGGGGACATCTGCTAAATGACAAATCCGAAACTTGAGTTAACAACTCACTTATATGAACCAGCTATATGCCGGAAAAAGAGAAAGGCCTATATTGCCACATGAATGCGAAGATATGGAAAGACGCTGTTCCGATTTCGGTAACGGGAAAATGCACCCGAAAGTAAGAATATGCCAAAAGTAATGCGGTTTTTGTTTTGTATTGACCTCTGTTTGCACTATCTTTGCACTAAGTAGGCGCGCGCCCGCAAGGGAGGCTCGGCCTGTCAAGACAAAAAAGTATCGCAACATCAACCAATCCGATAATGAGAACACTACTATTAACCTTAGCCTGCCTATTGGCACTCAGCGCTCAGGCCAATCCCGTTGACGACTTGCTGGAGCGTATCGATCGTGGCGCATCGCGCAAGGTCAGCACCGAACTGGTGAAGCAAGACCGCGACTTCTTTGAGATTACAGCCAAGAACGGCAAACCCTGCATAAAGGGTAACACATGGGTAAACATAGCCGCTGGACTAAACTGGTACTTGAAATACTATGCCGGCGTGCAACTGACATGGAACCAGATGAAAGCCTCGCTGCCTGCCTCGCTGCCTCTGCCGCAGAAGACCGAACGCCACGAGACCGATCTGAAGCTACGCTACGACTTCAACTATTGCACGTTCTCCTATTCCATGGCCTTTTGGGACTGGGCACGCTGGCAGACCGAAATCGACTGGATGGCACTGCACGGCGTGAACCTACCGCTGGCCGTTGTAGGCGAGGAGTGCGTATGGCGCAACCTGCTATTGCGACTGGGCTACACCAGCGACGAAGTGGGCCAGTTCATTGCCGGCCCGGCGTTCCTGGCCTGGTGGGAGATGAACAATCTGGAGGGGTGGGGCGGTCCGCTTCCCGACTCGTGGTACGCCCAGCGGGAGAAACTGCAAAAGCAAATACTCAAACGCATGAAAGAATGGGGCATGCAGCCTGTGCTGCCTGGCTATAGCGGCATGCTACCCAGCAATGCCCGCGAAAAACTCGGCGTGAACGTTGCCGACGGCGGCAGTTGGAACGGATATGTGCGCCCCACTTTCCTGCAGCCCACTGATAGCCGCTTCCACGAGATTGCGGCACTCTACTATGAAGAACTGACCAAGCTCTACGGCAAGGCCAACTACTACTCGATGGATCCCTTCCATGAAGGTGGCAACACACAGGGTGTAGACCTCGACGCATCGGGCAAAAGCATCATGCGTGAGATGAAGGCCGTGAACCCTAAGGCCGTATGGGTCATACAGGGATGGAACGAGAACCCGCGCGAGGCGCTCATCCGCAACCTGCCGCAAGGCGACCTGCTCGTCCTCGACCTCTTCTCGGAGTGCCGGCCCAAGTGGGGCATCGCCTCCATCTTCCAAAACGACGAGGGGTATGGGTACCACAACTGGCTGACTTGTCTGCTAGAGAACTTCGGAGCCAACGTGGGGCTACACGGACGCATGGACCAACTGCTCAACAATTTCTACCAGACCAAGACCAATCCCAAGGCGGCACACCTCAAGGGCATCGGTTTCACAATGGAAGGTTCGGAAAACAACCCCGTGATGTTCGAACTGATGAGCGAGCTGCCTTGGCGCCCCAGCAAGTTCGGCAAGGAAGAATGGTTGCGCGGATACGTGCGGGCACGCTACGGCACCGACGATCCCGCGTTGCAGCAGGCATGGCAAATACTTGGCAACACCATCTACAACTGCCCCATGGGCAACAACCAGCAAGGCCCTCATGAAAGCATTTTCTGCGGACGGCCGACGGCCAACAATTTCCAAGTGTCGAGCTGGTCGAAGATGTCCAATTACTATAACCCCGACGACATCCTGCGTGCCGCAACACTATTTGCCAGCGTGGCCGACAAATACCGCGGCAACAACAACTACGAGTACGACCTGGTCGATATCGTCAGACAGGCTATGGCCGACCAAGGACGTGTGCAGTACGAGCTGACTATGGCCGACTACAAGTCGTTCCGGCCTGAGGCCTTTGCGGCCGACAGCAAGCGATTCCTCGACATGCTGCTCCTGCAAGACAAGTTGCTGGGCACGCGCAGCGAGTTTCGCCTGGGGCATTGGACAGCACAGGCGCGCAGCTTGGGCACCACAACAGCCGAAAAAGACCAGTACGAATGGAACGCACGCGTGCAAATCACCACATGGGGCAACCGTTTCTGCGCCGATAATGGCGGATTGCGCGACTATGCCCACAAGGAGTGGCAAGGCATACTGAAGGATTTCTATTATAAAAGGTGGAACACCTATTTCAATGCGCTCGCCAAGCAAATGGAAGCCAAATCGAAACCCGACATCGAAAAACTCGGTTCCGGAAAATACAAGGGCATGACTACCGACGAACTATTCAAATTGGCACTCGAGCAAGATGTCGATATCGATTGGTATGCTCTTGAGGAGCCTTGGACATTGCAACACAACCCCTACTCGCCGCAACCAGAAGGCCAGCCGGCCGATGTGGCAAAAGAGGTGATCGGATTCCTCAACAAGTAAGACCATGAACGACACAAGTTTATCAATCCAATGCGAAGAAACCGCCGCGTTGCCAAACCTGCCCCGCAAACAAGGACGGCTGGCCAGTCTCGATGTTCTCAGAGGACTCACCGTAATGCTGATGATATTTGTAAACAACGGAGCCGGTGACGATATTTTCCCCATGCTGGAACATGCCCGATGGAACGGCTTGACACTGGCCGACATGGTGTTCCCCTTCTTCCTCTTTATTATGGGTGTTGCCTCTTTTCTCAGCTTGAAGAAATTCCAGTTCAGATGGTCGGCACACCTCGTTTGGAAGATTGCGAAACGAACCATTCTGCTCTTCGCCATCGGCTTGGCCGTCAACTGGCTTAGTATGGCATGCAAGGGAAGGCCGTTCGATTGGGAACACCTGCGGATATTGGGCGTAATGCAACGCATCGCCCTCTGCTATGCACTCACATCGTTTCTGGCGCTCGGCTTTGCATCGGTAGCGCGCGTCTGCGGCAATCGGTGGGTCATGCCCGGTGGCTTGGTGGCAGCGGTGGTTATCATCCTTATCCTGCATAGTTACATGCTGCTCGCACACGGCGGTTTCGACTGCGACTCCACAACCAACTGCTTGGCACGCATCGACCAAGCCGTGCTCGGCTCCACGCACCTTTACCAAAAGTCGCCCATCGATCCAGAGGGACTGTTCTCTACGCTGGCAGCCACCTGCAACACCCTCATCGGATTCATTATAGCAATCTTGGCTTTCGGAAAACGCAACGACAATGCAGCACAACACGCACAGCGCATATTTGCCAACAGTGGTGGCCTGCTCATCGTGGCGGCTGCTCTGACATGCGGTTTCATCAGCCTCAACAAACGCGTGTGGAGCCCCAGCTATGTGCTCATGACCTGCGCGCTGGCCGCTATGCTGCAAGGAGCTCTCATCGCGCTGATTGATGTGCATCCCATAGCACGCAAATGGAAAGTTTCGAAGGCTGCAGGACGACTGGCACTTGTCTTCGGAACCAACCCGCTTTATCTGTATGTGGTTTCCGATATCATAGCCATCATCTTGTCGGCTACCCATCTGAACGATGCCATCTATGACCTGCTGCACCAGCTCATCGCCAGTGCGCCATGGGCCAGCGTAGCCTATAGCCTGTTGTTCGTGACGGCCATGGCTCTCATGGGCTACCCATTGTGGAAACGACGCATTTTCATCAAACTTTAAATTCCGCATCCAACATTGCGCTTCCTGCCACACTACACGGCCGGAAACGCAATGTGCATGTTCGCCTTTTGCCTTCCTCCCACATTGAATGAAAGGACTTTCCGTTGGTCGGTTCAGAAAAACTTTGTAACTTTGCAGCCACAATACGCAAACGATTAGTTTTCGAAAGCCATGGAATTGCTTAACAATTTGTTTTTAGGATCTGCCCAATACTGGGGGGGAGGTGTATCCCATTCAATCTTCATTTTATCTCTTGTCATCTCGCTGGGCCTGATACTCGGCAAACTGAAAGTACGAAACGTGTCGCTCGGGCTCACGTGGATTCTGCTCATCGGCGTGGTATTCGGATATTTCAGCATGAATCTCAACGAGCCTCTATTGCACTTTCTGCGCGAGTTTGGCCTCGTGCTCTTTGTATATTCCATCGGACTGTCGGTAGGCCCCGGCTTCTTCTCGTCGTTCAAGAAAGGAGGCTTGGCGCTCAACATGCTCACGCTCATCACCATCATCACGAGCATAGTGGTAGCAATGGTCATCTCCTGCACCACCCACACGCCCATTACCGCCATTGCAGGCTTGCTCTCAGGAGCCGTTACCAATACTCCCGGACTGGGCGCAGCGCAACAAACCTATTTCAGTATGACCGGAGTGGATGCACCCGACATTGCCATGGGCTACGCCGTGGCCTATCCCATGGGTGTGGTCGGAGTGATATTGGCTTTCATCCTCTTGCGCTATCTGCTGCGCATCAAACCTACAACCGAGGAACAACAGGCCGAACGCGGACTTGGACAACTGGAACAACTCACCGTCAGAAGTTTCACATTGGAAGTAACCAATCCCCGTATCGACGGACAAACCGTGAAAGAACTCCGCCATATTGCAGAGCGGCGATTTGTTATCTCGCGCATCATCCTGCATGAAGACGAGAGTCACAATAAACTCGTCAACGGAGTCACAAAGCTACATCTGCACGACAAGGTTCTCATCGTGGCGGCTCCCAAGGACATGGATGCCATCACAGCACTCATCGGCACGCCCGCCAATGTGGAATGGGCACCTTATGAGAAAGAGTTTGTAAGCCGTCGCGTGCTGGTAACCAAACCAGAGATGAACGGCAAGACCCTTAGCCAACTCAACCTCGGCGATAATTTCGATGCCACAGTAACGCGCGTCAACCGCTCGGGAGTGGATCTCGTGGCACACCCGCATCTGCGCCTGCAACTTGGCGACCGCTTGACCGTCGTCGGATCCGAACTGGCCATTGGCAAGGTAAGCAAAATGCTTGGCAACTCCCTCAAACGTCTCAACTATCCCAACCTAATCCCTATTTTCTTTGGCATTGCGCTCGGATGTCTAGTGGCCAACATTCCGCTCCCTATACCTGGTATGCCGCAACCTGTCAAGTTGGGATTGGCTGGCGGACCATTCATCGTGGCCATACTCATGGGATATTTCGGACCAAGATACCACCTTGTTACATACAACACCATTTCGGCCAACATGATGCTTCGCGAAATGGGCATCACCATTTTTCTGGCTTGTGTTGGATTGGGTGCCGGACACGGCATTGTCAGCACACTGTTCAATCTGCAAGGACTGATCTGGTTTGCCTACGGCATCATTATAACGATGGTACCAATTATCATAGGAGGAATCATCGGGCGAAAGCTCTTCCATCTTAACTATTACACGCTGATGGGTGTGCTGGCCGGAGGAAATACCAATCCGCCAGCACTGGCTTATTCCAACACGCTTACCGATAGCGATCAGCCTGCCGTGGGCTACGCTACCGTTTACCCCTTTGCCATGTTCCTGCGCATCATTTCCATACAAATCTTGGTAATGCTCTTCCTTGCATAAAGCGTGTCGCATACCACCCTTTCATTCACATATCATCATCATTACATGAAGAAAGAGAACGAAGAACTGTCATTTGAAGAACAAATGAAACTTGAAGAAATTATTGTAGACAAGCAACAACATGAAGCTGAGGAAGGAGCCGATGTTCAGTTACTGCGCCGCAAACTCGACTTGTTGGTGCGCACAGGGTGTCTGCTCATGGCAAGCAACGCCGATTGTGCACGCATCATGCGCAACCTGCACAGATGTGAGGCTTACCTTGGATTGCCGCACGAGTACATCCACATACACCTTGGCTTCAACATCATCATGGTGAACCTTAGCGATGAGACCCACTCGTTTTCCAAATACCAGCGTATAGACAGTCATTGCGTGGAGTTTACCGTCATTTCCAAAGTAAGCAAAATGCTTTGGGCAGCCATCAAGGAGGACTGGAGCCTCGACAAGTACGAAGAAGAACTTACCGCTCTCAACCATGTTCACAAACAATATTCGCCATGGATGATTGCTATAGCTGCCGGTTTTGCCTGCGGCGGTTTTTGCGTACAGTTCGGCTGCGACTGGCCGGCTTTCTTCTACGCTTCCATTCCAGCCATCTTGGGCTTCCGTCTTAAAATGTATCTCGGCAAGCTGCACTGGAATGGATACGTGAACATAGCCGTATGCGCTTTCCTTGCAACCCTGTTAGCCTGGCTAACCACCTTGCTTTCGGTGAATCCCACCATTGCCGGCGTGTTGCCCGGATTTATGCTCTCTGCCACACCTTACCATCCACTGATGGCCTGCACACTGTTTATCGTTCCTGGCGTGCCGCTCATCAATTTTGTAAGCGACATGGTAAGCGACTATGTGCAAGTGGGTATCACGCGTGCGGTTATTACGCTTATGACGATTATAGCCATGTCGTTCGGCATCGTGCTGGCCATCCAAATATGCGGTATCGACAATTTCGTGAGGGATCTCAGTATGACGCCGCACAACACATTTATCAACTATGCCATTGCTGCGGCCATCTCGTCCATGGGCTTTGCCACCATCTATAACACGCCCAAGCGCATTATGCCTGTACTCGCTATTACGGGCATTATAGCCGTATGCACACGCAATTTCGTTAACCTTGGCCCATCCAACGGCAACGCCGGGCTCGACCAAGGCATCATCATCGGATCGTTTGTAGGCTCGTGTATAGCCAGCCTCATTGCCACGAAATCGCAACATTGGCACCATGTGCCACACCAGATAATAGCCATTCCCTCGGTTATTCCTATGATTCCGGGTGTGATGATGTACCGGGCGCTCTTCGGGTTCATACAGATGGATGGTGTGATTGGCGAGCTTACGTTTGCTTTCAACTGGGCCATCAAGGCTTCGCTCACCATTCTTTTCATAGCTCTTGGTGTGGCCATACCCAACATATTCGTGCGCCGCATGATACAACCCAAGCGAAAAATGAAACTGCTGAAACTTGTGGAGGAACGCCACAGACGGCATCACGATATGGTAGACCTCAAGAAACTGTGAGCCTCTACGTTGCACCTGTAGCAACATTCTGCAAATGAACATAGACGAAATAAAAGACAAGCGCATAGCTGTGCTCCTCTCCGGAGGGGTGGACAGTAGCGTGGTGGTGTACGAACTGGCACGTCAGGGCTTGCACCCCGATTGTTTCTACATCAAGATAGGTCCCGAAGAAAAAGAAGAGTGGGACTGCAGCTCTGAGGAAGACTTGGAGATGGCCACAACCGTAGCAGCCAAGTATGGATGCAGGTTGCAGGTAGTGGACTGCCACAAGGAATACTGGGACCAGGTGACACGCTACACTATGGAAAAGGTTAAGGCTGGATTTACGCCCAATCCCGATGTGATGTGCAACCGGCTCATCAAGTTCGGCGCGTTCGACGAGAAGGCGGGACACGACTATGACCTCATTGCCACAGGACACTATGCGCAGACTGAATGGATTGACGGGCGCAAATGGCTTACCACAAGTCCCGATCCCGTGAAAGACCAAACCGACTTTTTGGCTCAAATTCATCAGTGGCAACTCAAGAAGGCTATCTTTCCCATCGGCCATTATCTCAAACATGAAGTAAGGGAAATTGCCGAACGCGAGCACCTTGTAAATGCAAAGCGCAAAGACTCGCAGGGCATCTGCTTTTTGGGCAACATCGACTATAACGAATATGTAAGGCGTTACCTTGGAGAAAATCCTGGCGACGTAATCGAATTGGAAACTGGAAAGAAGATTGGCGGGCACAAGGGGTTGTGGTTTCATACTATCGGACAACGAAAAGGCTTAGGGCTTGGTGGAGGCCCTTGGTTCGTTATCAAGAAAGATGTGCCACACAATATCCTCTACGTTAGCCACGGATACAATCCGCAGGATGCGTACAAAAAGGAATTCGTGATGCACGGATTTGATTTTCTGACTGAAGGCATCACGCAACTGCCCCAGCGCGTTTCATTCAAGATCAGGCACACGCCCGATCATCATGCAGCAACCGTTGTTCCTGAAGGGAACGGCAGGTATCGCATCCTTTCAGATGACAAGATTCACGGTGTGGCTCCAGGGCAATTCTGTGTTGTCTATGATGAAGCCCACCACCGTTGTTACGGCTCAGGCGAAATCACTGTATAGACTTTACAACAAACGACAAACGGGCGTATGCCATTTCCTCGCAGGAGGCGATATGGCACACGCCCGCTTTGCATATAGCTATATTAGGGTGTGGCTTATAAATGTTGGTGTGCATGATGTTTCGCAGTATGCCAATATCCGATAATAGAATATAGCAGGGTGTGGAATTTGTAAGCGCGCCTAAAATAAAAGCTTATTAGCCGGAACGGCTGAGTTTCCGACTAATAAGCCTCACGGTATTTGTTCTCGTCTTTGTCCTGCATCATCGAAAGATAGCTGCGGTAGCGGCTCTCGGCGATGTAATGGTCTTCTACGGCTTGGCGCACGGCGCATCCAGGCTCGTGCGTGTGGCTACAGTTGCTGAACCGGCAATCTTTGGAAAATCGGAATATCTCCTTGAAATAACTGCCGATCTCCTCGGGCTCCATGTCGAATGATCCGAATCCCTTGATGCCCGGCGTGTCGATTATCCAGCCCCCGTCGGGCAGAGCCGTCATTTCAGAGAAGGTGGTGGTGTGCATGCCTGTGTCGTGAGCGTCGCTGATGTCGGCTACGCGGGCGCCGGCCTCGGGGATCAATAGATTGATCAGCGTGGACTTTCCCACGCCGCTGTTTCCGCTGAGCAGTGTCACACGCTCGTAGAGCAGACTGCGTAACGCATCAGTACCCTCGCCTGTGGCTGCCGACACCTGTCTGCACTCATAGCCTATGGTTTCGTAGAGGCGAACCATCATGTCCTGATAGCGGTGCTCGTCGGGGGTCAGCAGGTCGGTCTTGTTGAACACCAATACCACGGGCACCGAGTAGGCTTCGGCCGAGGCGAGAAAGCGGTCTATGAAAGTGGTGGCCGTTTCTGGATGAGCCACTGTGACCACAAGAAACGCTTGGTCGACGTTGGCCGCAATGATGTGGCTCTGCTTGGAGAGGTTGGTCGAACGTCGTATGATGTAGTTTTTGCGGTCATCGATGGCGGTGATGAGGGCTTGTCCTTCGGCGTTGATGCTGATTTCCACTTTGTCGCCCACGGCCACGGGGTTGGTGGAGCGTATGCCTTTCAGGCGGAAATTGCCTTTCACTTTGCTGTCCACCTCGCGCCCGTCGTCGGTGCGTACGGTGTACCAGAATCCTGTGTTCTTGATAACTGTGCCGTGCATTGTGCTTAGACCGTCATGATCTCTTTCTGCTTCTTGGCCAGTATTGCGTCAATCTCCTTTACGTACTTGTCGTGGAGTTTCTGCAGATCGGCTTCAGCATCCTTGCTTTGGTCTTCCGACAATCCGTCTTTGACGGCTTTTTTCAGTTTGTCTTTTATCTCAGCGCGAACGTTGCGCACTTCCACTTTGGTTTTCTCGCCTGTCTTGTTGCACTGTTTCACGAGTTCTTTGCGGCGTTCCTCGGTGGGCTGGGGCAATCGCAGGATAACCATCTCACCGTTGTTCTCGGGTGTGATGCCCACACCGCTGTCGAGTATTCCCTTCTCGATATCCTTTATTTGTTTGCGGTCCCAGGGACGTATGGTGATGGTGCGTGCGTCGGGTGTCGACACGTTGCCTACCTGATTGAGGGGCACGCTCTGTCCGTAGGCGGTTACGCGCACACCGTCGAGAATGGCTACATTGGCCCGTCCGGCGCGCACGCGAGCCAACTCTTCTTCCAGATACTTGGATGCCTTCTGCATGCGTGCCTCGGCATCCTTCAATGTTTGCTTTACGTCTATCATGTGTTTTGCTGAATTATATTTTGCACAAATTTAGGTATTATTTCCTAACGATGCAACTAAATGGCTGAAAAATTGTTAGCGTGGCATCACTTCGGCCACTCGGTTGGTAAGGTCTACAAACTGGGCTACGGTGAGCTGTTCGGGTCGGCGTGTCATGATGTCTTGCGCAAAGAAGGCGGCGTCGGGCATATGGTCGCTGCCGAAGAGGGGCTTGAGCGACACGCGCAGCATTTTGCGCCGCTGGTTGAAGGCGGTCTTCACCACACGGCGGAAGAGAGTTTCGTCGCATCCCAGACATTCCACTCCGTTGCGTGTCATGCGTATGACGGCACTCTTCACTTTGGGTGGTGGATTGAACACACCCTCATCGACGGTGAAAAGGTATTCCACGTCGTACCAAGCCTGTATCATCACGCTCAGTATGCCGTAGGCTTTGTTGCCCGGCTCAGAGGCGATGCGCTGTGCCACCTCGCGCTGTATCATACCCGTGCAGCAGGGTATGAGGTCTTTGTAGTCGAGCATCTTGAAGAATATCTGCGAGGAGATGTCGTAGGGATAGTTGCCGGTCAGCACGAACGGTCGTCCGCCAAACACCTGGCTGAGGTCCATGCGCAGAAAGTCCTGTCCCAGAATCTTGCCTTCGAGCTTTGGATAGGTGGCGTGCAGGTAGGCCACACTCTCGTCGTCGATTTCCACGGCTTTCACTTCGCGGGGCTTTTCCACCAGGTACTGTGTGAGTACGCCCATGCCGGGGCCGATCTCCAGCACGGGTATGTCGGGACAGGCATCTACCGTGTCGGCTATGCGCCGGGCTATGCCGAGGTCGGTCAGGAAGTGTTGCCCCAAGTTCTTTTTTGGCCTAACTTTTTTCATCGTTCTCGTTGTGTGATTGTGCGTTTGCACTTTGGTTATTGCGCAAAATTACTAAATTTTATCCAAACCGAGGACATGACCGTAAAGATAAGTGTGGTTTGGTGATGTTGCGAAGGGCAAGCGGAGGCAATCCCCGATTTCTTTAGTGGTAAGAACCACGATGTGCCACTTGATGGTTTGGCACAATCAAGTTCGTATGAAAAACTGTTGACAATATGCTTTGCGAGAAGGCCGTCGTTTCGCTTGACTAAACTTTTGGTTGCAAATACGCGATTTTTTGGCTATATTTGCAAGTGCCTGACATACTGCGAATTGCGGAAGACGGTTCTCGATGATGCCGTGATGGGACATCAACTGCGACGAGAAACATGCCCGATGGGACTGCCGAAAGGCATCTTTCGCGCTTCGCTTAGTGGCCAAAGAAGGTGCCGCAGATGCCGAATGCCGTTTTCGTTAGGCACATTCCGTTCGCAGATTGGGATTAACTGCCGATAACCGCCGGCATATACCGCCGTCCGAACCCCAGAAAACGGCATGGCCGCGAGCTATTTTGCGCCTTTCGGCACCCCCTGTTTTTTCAGAATAAATGCAACAATTCGTCCAGCTTTCCGCCTTGTTTCTTTGTGGCTTGGGTGGCAGATTAGCAGCTGGCAGCATTCACGCAAAGTGGTGCGCAACTCAAAGTGTGTCGGAGATGCACCGCAAAACCTGATGTCAGTGGCAATTGCATGTTGAATAATTTTATGCAAAGGTGGGACTGTTCACGCAAAGATCACCTTGCCAACTGGAGTAAAAGTCGGATGGGGCGGTTATTTATTATTAAAAAGGAAAGAGTTTCGATAGATTTTATTACCTTTGCACGTTGTAAGAATACATTCGATTAACAAGGAATTATGAACATTTTAGAGTTAAGTGAGCAGGAAATCGGCCGCCGCCAAAGCCTGCAGGAGCTGCGCAACATGGGCATCGACCCGTATCCCGCCGCCGAGTTTCCCGTGAACGCCACCAGTGAGGACATCAAGGCTAACTTCAAGGACGACGAGAAACGGGAGGTTACCGTTGCCGGACGACTGATGGGCAAGCGCATCATGGGAAAGGCCTCTTTCGCCGAGCTGCAAGACGGCAAAGGCCGCATTCAGCTCTATATCTCACGCGACGACCTGTGCCCTGGCGAGGACAAGGACTTATATAATAAGGTATTCAAGAAGCTTCTCGACATCGGCGATTTCATCGGTGTAAAGGGCTACGCTTTCCGCACACAGATGGGCGAAATATCTGTGCACGTGGAGGAACTCACCCTGCTGAGCAAGAGCTTGAAACCTCTGCCCATCGTGAAGTACAAGGACGGCGTGGCATACGACAAGTTTGACGATCCTGAGATGCGGGCTCGTCAGCGCTATGTGGATCTTGTGGTCAACGAAGGCGTGAAGGATACCTTCGTCAAGCGAGCCACCGTGCTGCGCACCATGCGTGCCTTCTTCGACAAGCACGGATACACCGAGGTGGAAACCCCCATCCTGCAGAACATACCCGGCGGTGCATCGGCACGCCCCTTCATCACCCATTTCAATGCGCTCGATGTCGATATGTATATGCGCATCGCCACCGAGCTGTATCTGAAGCGCCTTATCGTAGGCGGATTCGACGGTGTGTATGAGATCGGAAAGAACTTCCGCAACGAGGGAATGGACAAGTATCACAACCCCGAGTTCACCTGCATGGAGCTGTATGTGCCCTACAAGGACTACAACTGGATGATGACGTTCACCGAGCAACTGCTCGAAACCATCTGCGTGGCCGTAAACGGCACCGACGAGGTGGAGTATCAGGGAAAGACCATCAGCTACAAAGCACCCTTCAAGCGCATGCCCATCCTCGACGCCATCAAGGAAAAAACAGGCTACGACCTCAACGGACTGAGCGAAGAGGAGATACGCGACATAGCCATCAACAAACTGAAGATAGAGACGGTCGACGAGACATCGGGCAAAGGCAAACTCATCGACGAAATATTTGGCGAGTGCTGCGAAGGCACCTTCGTGCAGCCCACATTCATCACCGACTATCCCGTCGAGATGTCACCGCTCACAAAGATGCACCGCTCCAAACCCGGACTGACCGAGCGTTTCGAACTGATGGTCAACGGCAAGGAGCTGGCCAACGCATATTCCGAGCTTAACGACCCCATCGATCAGGAGCAGCGTTTCGTCGACCAGATGAAACTTGCCGACAAGGGCGACGACGAGGCCATGGTCATCGACCACGATTTCCTGCGTGCGCTGCAATACGGCATGCCTCCCACCAGCGGCATCGGCATCGGCATCGACCGACTCGTAATGCTCATGACCGGCAAGGAAAACATACAGGAGGTAATGCCTTTCCCACAACTCAAACCCGAAGCCAAGATACCACAAAGCTCTGTCAAAGAGTGGAATGCCATCGGAGTGCCCGAAAACTGGGTCTACGTGTTGCGTAAGGCCGGCTTCAACCTCATATCCGACATCAAGGCACAAAAGGCTCAGGGACTGCAACAGAAACTGGGCGACATCAACAAGAAATACAAGTTGGACTACGACAAGCCTTCGCTCGACGAAATCCAACAATGGATCGACAGGGCACAGGCCGGAGAATAAGCTGCATGGGCGGATGACTGCAAAGGTATTCCGCCTTACCGTAAACAGACACCTCGCACCATAGCCGGGCGAGGTGCTAAGAGCCTTAGAGCTTATGTACAACGTAGGAAAGACTGCTATCATAGGCGGCGGGTCGTGGGCCACGGCCATTGCAAAGATTGTTGTGGGGCACACGCACCACATCGGGTGGTATATGCGACGCGACGACCGTATAGAGGATTTCAAGAGACTGGGGCACAACCCCGCCTACTTGAGGTCGGCCCATTTCAATGTCGATGAGATACTGTTCTCTTCCGACATCAACAAGATTGTCAAGGAGTACGACACACTCGTGTTCGTAACGCCGTCTCCCTATCTCAAGAACCATCTGCGCAAGCTGAAGACCAATATCCGCGACAAGTTCATCGTCACGGCCATCAAGGGCATCGTGCCCGACGAAAACCTCGTTTGCTCCGAGTATTTCCATCAGGTCTACGACGTGCCATTGGAAAATCTGGCCTGCATAGGCGGCCCCTCGCATGCCGAGGAAGTGGCTCTCGAAAGGTTGAGCTACCTCACCGTGGGGTGCAAAGATCAGAACAAGGCCGAAGCCTTTACCGAAGTGCTGGCGTCCGACTTTATCAAGACCAAGACATCGAGCGACGTCATCGGTATCGAATACTCATCGGTGCTCAAGAATGTCTACGCCATAGCGGCAGGCATCTGCAACGGACTGAAGTACGGCGACAATTTCCAGGCGGTGCTCATGAGCAACGCCGTGCAGGAGATGAACCGCTTCTTGACGGCCGTTTATCCCATACAACGTTCCATCTACGACAGCGTTTATTTGGGCGACTTGTTGGTAACGGGATACTCCAATTTCTCGCGCAATCGAACCTTTGGCACAATGATAGGTAAAGGCTACTCAGTGAAGACTGCGCAGATAGAGATGGAAATGATAGCCGAAGGATATTTCGGAACGAAATGTATGAAGGAAATCAATCGGCACATGCACGTTAATATGCCGATTCTCGATGCTGTTTACAACATTCTATACGAACGTATCAATCCGCAGATAGAGATTAAGTTATTAACAGATAGTTTCAGATAACAATGGAAAATATCAAATTAGACATTACGAAAGCCGCTCAGTTCCTGAACGCAGGAGTTGTTGAAGGCTACGAGCCCAAAGTGAATGAGGCTCAAGAGGCATTGGAAAAAGGCACTTGCCCAGGCAATGATTTTTTGGGATGGCTACATTTGCCCACCGAGACAACGACCGAATTCCTCGACAGTGTGCAGGCCGTGGCCGACACCCTGCGCGAGAAATGCGAGGTGGTCGTGGTTGCCGGCATCGGCGGTTCCTATTTGGGCGCACGTGCCGTCATCGAAGCACTGGGCAACAGTTTTGCCTGGCTGGTAGCCGACAAGAAGAACCCCACAATCCTGTTTGCAGGAAACAATATCGGCGAAGATTATCTGGCCGAGCTCACCGCTTACCTCAAAGGAAAGAAATTCGGTGTTATCAATATCTCAAAATCGGGAACAACAACCGAGACCGCGCTCACTTTCCGCTTGCTGAAGAAGCAATGCGAGGAGCAGTTGGGCAAGGACGCTGCCAAGGATGTCATCGTGGCCATTACCGATGCACATAAGGGCGCGGCGCGAGCTGCAGCCGACAAGGAAGGCTACAAGACGTTTATCATCCCCGATAACGTGGGCGGTCGTTTCTCGGTCCTCACTCCAGTAGGCTTATTGCCCATTGCTGTGGCAGGCTTTGACATCAAGGCTTTGGTCAGTGGCGCACAAGACATGGAGAAAGCTACGGCTCCCTCTGTGGCTTATGCCGACAACATCTGCGCCCAGTATGCTGCCGTGCGTCAGGCGCTTTACACACAGGCCGGCAAGAAAATCGAAATCATTGCCAACTTCCAGCCCAAGCTGCATTTTATAGCCGAGTGGTGGAAGCAGCTCTACGGAGAGAGCGAGGGCAAGGATCATAAGGGCATCTTCCCTGCCGCTTGCGATTTCACCACCGACTTGCACTCTATGGGACAGTGGATCCAGGACGGCGAACGCTCAATCTTCGAGACCGTTCTGTCGGTGGAACAGCCTAACGAGACACTGCTCTTCCCCCACGACGACGAAAACCTCGACGGACTCAACTTCCTTGAGGGAAAGCGTGTTGATGAGGTGAACAAGATGGCCGAACTGGGCACAAAGCTGGCTCACGTGGATGGCGGCGTGCCAAACATCCATATCAGCATACCCAAACTCAACGAGTATTACATAGGTCAGCTCATCTATTTCTTCGAGAAGGCATGCGGCATCAGCGGTTTGCTGGAGGAGGTCAACCCCTTCAACCAGCCGGGTGTGGAAGCTTACAAGAAGAATATGTTCGCACTTCTCAACAAGCCCGGCTATGAGGCCGACAGCAAGGCCATTCAAGAACGCCTTGCAGCAGAGAAGTAACGAAATGACCAGTAAGGGAGGAGGATTTCTAAGCAGACATGCTGTCCGGTGACGGAGAAGGGATGTCAAGTTTCTGATTCAGTATCACATCCTGATATATCCAGTATCACTCCCTTATATATAGCATATAAACCGAAGAGCCATTTCCAAGAGAAAACATGGGAATGGCTCTTCTTCAATGTGTCAACTATGGTTGTTGGGTGTGTAGAGAATTGTTCTCCCGATGTTTCGAGCCATGCCCTTGAACACCATGATAGCCTTTTAAATATGATACAACAAGCTATAAATAAGTATTTCAACACCGTGCTGTCTTCGACCGAAAGTACCGACCGAAAGTTTAAGACAGTGCTTTTCGACATGGATGGTGTGCTTTACGACTCTATGCCCCATCATGCCATTGCTTGGCAGAAAGCCATGGCACAGTTCGGACTGACCATGACGGCTGCTGATGCCTATGCCACCGAAGGTTCTCGGGGAATCGATACCATACGCTCCTTTGTGAAGAAACAGAAGAGGAAAGCCATCACCGAAGAAGAGGCGCAACGCATCTACGATGTGAAAACGGCAATTTTTCATGAGATGGGCGAGGCCAAAATCTTTGATGGGGTGCGACCTTTGATGCAGAAAATTGCGCAGTCGGGACTGCGGATAGGAGTGGTGACAGGGTCGGGACAACGACCTCTTATCCAGCGGCTGCTCACCGATTTTGGTGATTTTATAGACGAAAAGCATATCGTTACGGCTTATGACGTAACCCGAGGAAAACCCAACCCTGATCCCTACCTGATGGGATTGCAGAAAGCCGGACATCTGAAGCCCTGTGAGGGGATTGTTGTGGAGAACGCACCATTGGGTGTTCGTGCTGGTGTAGCCGCTGGATGTTTCACCATTGCCGTGAACAGCGGCCCGCTGAGCGATGACGCATTGATGGACGAGGGAGCGCATCTGCTCGTTCCGTCGATAGCCGACTTGTGTGGGAAGTGGGATTGCTTTTCCGATAACCTGTAAGCTCCCGCCTCTTGTTATTGCCCGTCGGCAATGACGGGCGCAATCTTCTGGATGGCGATTGTCGGTTGCGCCTTATTATCAGAACGCCGAAACACAGTCTGTAATATTTGTCAGCGCCATTAAGATTAAATAACATAAAAGATGATAAACCGCAAGGAGGAGAACACTCTAAACCGTTATCTTTGCAATGATGAAATGGTTAATTAGTCTATTTTTGCTGCTAACGCCTTGTTTGTTGGCATCGGCGCAAGAAGTGAAGCGTGTCGTCCCAGTGCCCGACAGGCCTGTGCGCAGGTTGGTAGTGGCCGATATGGAAACGCGCGTCCCTATCCGTAAAGTTGTAGTGACCTCTAAAGACGGCTATCGCGACAGCAGCAATTATCGTGGCATTGTGCACATACCAAAAGATTTCGATACGCTCCGCATATACAAGGCCGGTTATCTGGCTGCAAAACTTACGATGAAAGAAGTGGGCGATACCTCATTTCTCATTCCCAGTGGGTCATCGCTCCGCGAGGTGACGGTATGGGGAAAGGATGGCTCTAACCGCTACAATGACAACATGGCGGACGGTTTCAGCCGTGCCATACAGGAAGGCGCGGCTGCTGCCCCGAAGGGCGTTGCCCATTTCGATTTTGCCAACATGATAGACCGAAGAGGCCGTCGTGACCGAAAGCACCTGAAGAAAGTAAAGGAAACTTTCAAGAAAATGGATCAACTCGACGAAGATCCTGTGGTAAACGCCTATAAGAAAGATCAAGAAAACAAACGGCTGTTGCACGAGAAACAACTGGCTAAGGACGAAAGGGATGCAACGATAAGAAAGCAAAAGGAGGAAGCATTGAGAAAAGCGGAGTGTGAATCCCCGTCCAGATCACTGCAAGACAGTCTGTCTTATGGTACCGACTCGTTGTATCACAAGTGTGATACAACTTCGGGACAAATGAAATCCCGTTTTTCGAAAGAACATAGCCAACAATCGATTGAGCCGCAGACAGCCCAGCCGTCTAATGTCACCCCCATGTCGGAAATCGCCCAAAAAGCAGAGGATGACCCCCGCAAACTACAGGAAAAACAGGTCGTTGACACGCCAAAACTGAGTCGGAAGAACGATTGAAAATTACGAGTCAATAGGGTAGGGATATTCCGTTTAGCCATCCACGCTATGGTTTGGCATAATGGAAAGGGACGGTCTTTTTCCACATCCTACCTCTATGATAGAATCCAGATCTACCGCACAACGATATAGTTCTTGCCGTCGGGAACCAACAACTTGCGCTCATGAAGTTGCATTCGGCTGCCAAAGAACGACCATTCGGGTTTGGCATACTGGGGGGCAAGAGTAATATCTGCCATATCACAAACAGAATAGAACACGTTGTCCGCATTGACGGGTTTATCCTTGTTGCTTTTCAGGTTTTGTAATTTCCGGGAATGATGATTTCTCCACGTCCGACTCTGCCATAAAATCAAAGGCACGTGATATTCTGCTTTCCTTGGATTGCAATTGCCGCCATGGTCGCTTACCCCCGTGTCGTAATCCGCCCCATGGTCAGAAACCATCAAAAACGCAGATTGCACATTGGGCTTGTCCATAGACTTGATGATATGATAAACGCAATCGTCTGCAAACAAGACCGTGTTGTCGTAAGCATTGACCATCGCCTCGTGATTGTCCCACCCCACATGGTCAGACACTGGATTAGGATGATACTTGTCTTGCGATTTCTTGAAATTGTCATAAGGGCCATGATTGCCCTTGAAATGAACAATGAAGAAAACCTTCTCATAGCGACGTGACAAAGAATCCACCAAAGGAGCAATGCCCCCGTCATCATATTTTGGAATTGAAAAGACTTTGTCGCACCCGTGGCTCAAATACTCATATCCTTTCTCGCCCATGAGATTGTTTCCTATCACAAATGTCTTGAAACCGCATTCCTGAAATGGTTTGAAGATGCTTTTCTCACGATAGTTTTGAGGGAAATCGTCTGCCGTGGCACGTGTCACGACCTGAGGTACCGAATACATTGTCAGATTGGCTGTCGAATAGTAGTTGCTAAACAACATGATGCCTTCCAAAGACTCCAATAAGGGGGTGGTAAAGCGATGATAGCCTGCAAGCGACAAATTGTCATATCGCAAAGACTCGCCTATTGCCAGCACGTATATTTCCTGTCCATCATAGTGGGGACGTTTGGCTCCGAACGACATGTTTTCCGCTTCCGTGATGTCCCGCTTATACGATTGCTGTTCCAAGGCGTTCCAAGTTTGATACCAAAAATTGTAAGGCGGCCGGGCTAGGACGTTTTGCTCCACATAAAAGGTTGTCGTGATATTCCCCTCCCAACGTACTTTCAGTTGATAAAACAGGAACAAGACAGACAACAACAGAAATCCTAAGGTAAGCCCCATGTATTTCTTCCATGCGATATCCGGTCGGTAAAATACCAAAACAAACACATAAGCCGCAACTACAGGCAAAGCAAGAGGAACAGCATGTAAGGCGCTTGCCGCAAAGCCTGTTCCCTCATCTGCCGTAGTCCCGACAATCGCAAGGATATTGCCTGCCGCCAAATAGTTCTTGTAGAGCAACACCATCATCGTTTCCAAAAACGATGTAAGCGTCAGTATGCTAACCGCTGCAATAAACGCCCATCTCTTTCGTAAACTTGCCAGCAGGAAACAAACAGGCAGCGCATACAAAGCAGATGACAGAACGCGGCTTACAGAAACATCACCTGCCAGTTCCTTGTATAGAACAGGTATCAGGCAAATGACCAACAAACTAAGCGCAACCAACAAGTTGCGCCTATTCTCAAGATGCTTCATACGATAGCTTTGATAGTTATAAGCAACAACACATGCATACAACTATCAGTCACGCCAAGACGCAAAAAGGGCGTGACGAACCTTATTGCGTTCAGCTATGAGGCAGCCTCGGAATGGAAACCTCAGACCTTCTGATAAGAGAACATCACGCCTTATGGCGATGATGCATCACTATATAGAAAGTCCAAGGCATCCCATACCGAATGCCTTATCACAATATTATTCCTTGTTACGTTATTTCCAATAAGTTTCCGAGGCTTTTGGCTGAACGCGAAATAATAGCGAATGCGATTTTTACCAACGATGTCTTGGATATGGCAGATGCCAAATCCAAAGGCAAAGATACGGAATTTTGATGTATAACCGCAAGCATTTCGCTAAAAAATGCAGAAATGGTTCGCCCTCTTCGAGGACGTTTTTATAGTCCGATGCTCTATCCGCTGGCTTCCTTCGGTCACCAGCGGTTAGGCTGAGCTTGCCCTCCTCGGGGATGTCGATTCAAGCATAAGTCCCCAATCCGCAACTTGAGTAACTTGAGAATATAATTGGTTTTGTTGTTCATTTTCTGAAAAAACAGGTATCTTCTGTGGTGGCGAAATAGCCAACGGCTTCGCGTTTCGGGTGTCCCGACACCTGGGTGAATGTCAGGAAAAGGACTGTCCGTACATGATTTTTTGTGCGATAGATGCTTTGTTCTCTTGCGAAAGGTGCTTCTGGGGGCGGCGAGAGATGCTTTGTTGGGTTGCGGTTTGATACCTTTCGCAATCCGTTAGGATATCTATCGCGAAACTTTGGCCGTGCGCCAGGTTGCAGTTTTGGGCGTCTTTTAACGTAACGTTATATTAATCAGCGTGTTGTGAAGGTGTTAAAAACAGCGCGTATTTGCGGCCAGTGTCTGTGTTGTGGTAAATATGCGATTTTTCGGCGACCTTTTTTCCTGATTTTTTACCGGTGAACCGTATGGCCGCCGCTGACGTCAGGAATGGCTCGGACGGGCAAAAAAAATAATGAGCCGAAAGCGCGGCAAACGTATAGCCGGACAATCGTTGGCTATTGGTGCTTGCCGGGCTTTCGGCCCGAAACAATTATGCGAAAAAACGTGGAGCCGTTTAATTGGCTCAAGTGCTGTCACGCTTTTATGGAGAGCCGACCATCGTTGCGGTCGTTACCGCGACGGTGGCCAGGCCTTTGCTTTATTACAGGCCAAACTTGTAGCCCAGAGTTATCTGGAATACGCTGTTTTTGGCGTTGTCGTCATCTACAACCTTGGTGCAACCGAAATTGTAGCGTGCATCGAGCACAAAGTTGGCGTACTCGTAAGACAGGCCGACGGGAATGGAGAAATCGAATGATTTCACGGCATCATCGTCACGCTCTAAATCTCCAACTTGACTTGAAAGCTTCGCTGAGCTATTCACCTTGAATGCGGGCTGTATACCAAGCTTCACGGCCAAGCCTTTTACCACATACACATTGGCAAGAATGGGAATGTTGACATAGTCGAGTTTGATGGTGCAGTCGGCGTTGGAAATCTTGAATTTGCAACCCTGCTGCGAATAGATAGCACCGGCTTCGATGCCTACCATGTCGTTGAACATGTACTGAAATTCTGCGCCAGCTGCAACGCCGACGCGCACTTTTGAGTCGTCATAGTCTGTCAAGTTGGCGATGTTGATACCCACCTTAGGGATGAGCGACAGCGAACCAGCAGCACTTTGTGCATAAGATGCCATTGCGGAGAACGCTACGGCAATCGAAAGTAATAATTTCTTCATTGATGATAAATTTTAATAGTTGTTCGGCAAAGGTATGATAAAAAATAACACAATGCAAGTTTTTTTTGTTATTTTTATATTTTTCTTTTCCCCGGTCGTATTTGTTTCCGCTCTGACAACCGTGCGAGTCGTATCCGTGGTACTGGATGCTGCGCCTGTGGGATCTGCTGCGCCATCCGGACATTTGTCGGCGATTTCTGTTGGTATCCTTTCAATAATGAGATTTTTTCCACGAAACCTTTGTATTATATGAAAGAATTGCTACCTTTGCAGACGAAAGGAAACCAATGGCTCCGTAGCTCAGTTGAATAGAGCATCAGATTCCGGTTCTGAGTGTCGCGGGTTTGAGTCCCGCCGGAGTCACTACAATCACAACCATAGTATTATATGGATATCGCTGAACGTTTTATTAATTACACCAAGTTTGACACCCAGTCGGCTGAAGACTCATCGACCGTGCCAAGCACTTCCAAACAACTTATTTTTGCCAAATATCTGAAAGACGAGCTTGAGGATGAAGGGCTCAAGGACGTTGAGATGGACGATATGGGATATATCTATGCCACCTTGCCCGGCAATGTCGGTAAGGAGGTGCCCACTATCGGGTTCATCTCCCACTACGACACGGCGCTCGATGCCAGCGGTGCCAACATCAAAGCCCGCGTGGTGAGCAATTACGACGGTGGCGATATAGAGCTTTCGCCCGGCATCATCTCCTCGCCCAAGAAGTTTCCAGAGCTGTTGGCGCACAAGGGAGAGGATATTATCGTTACCGATGGCACAACGTTGCTAGGTGCCGACGACAAGGCCGGCATAGCCGAGATAGTGCAGGCCATGTGCTACTTGCGCGACCACAACGAGATAAAGCATGGCGACATCCGTGTGGCATTCAATCCCGACGAGGAGATAGGCATGGGCGCACACCATTTTGATGTGGAAAAATTTGGGTGTCAGTGGGCTTACACCATGGACGGCGGCGATCTCGGAGATTTGGAATACGAGAATTTCAACGCAGCTGCGGCCAAGGTAACCATCAAGGGAGTCAGTGTGCATACAGGCTACGCCAAGGACAAGATGGTGAACGCCTCGCGGCTGGCCTGCGAGTTTAATGCGTACATACCCGAAACCGACATCCCCGAAACCACGGAGGGCTATCAGGGCTTCTACCATCTGCTCGGCATAGACAGCCACTGCGAGGAGGCCAAGCTCAGCTATATCATACGCGACCACGACCGCAAGCGTTTCGAACAGCGCAAGGATTTCATGGAAAATATCGCCAAGCAGATGAACGAAACATACGGCGAAGGTACTGTGAACGTGGAGCTGAAAGATCAATACTACAACATGAAGGAGAAGATAGACCCCAACATGTATGTTATAGATATAGTGCTCAAGGCTATGCAAGAAAGTGGCGTGACACCCAAGGTGGAGCCCATCCGTGGCGGAACCGACGGTGCACAGCTATCCTTCCGCGGCCTGCCTTGCCCCAACATCTTTGCAGGTGGTGTCAACTTCCACGGCCCCTTCGAGTTTGTATCCATACAGGTGATGGAGAAGGCGGTGAAGGTTATCACTAAGATTTGCGAAATCACAGGCACATACAACGACTAACGGGCGTTGCCGTGTCTGCAACAATCATACGCGAGAGGGGTGCATCAAGGGGTGTGCCCCTCTTTTTTATAGATGGGGTGTGCGGCCGACCGTAGCCCACCAAACATTAAATTTTACCGCTTATGGCAGAACTTCCAAATCTCGTCAAGGACTTGGCGCTTATTTTAGTGGTGGCTGGCGTAGTCACCCTCCTTTTCAAGCGGCTCAAACAACCGCTGGTGCTGGGCTACATAGTCGCTGGATTTCTAGTGTCTCCACACATGCCTTATACAATGTCGGTGGTCGACAAAGTAGACATTCAGACATGGGCCGACATCGGAGTCATGTTCCTGCTGTTCGCTCTTGGACTCGAATTCTCGTTCAAGAAAATTTTGAAAATGGGCATGGCACCTGTCATAGCCGCAGTCTGCATAGTGTTCTTCATGCTTATGATGGGCATGGGCGTGGCCTGCGCCTTCGGCTGGGGGCGTATGGATTGCATCTTTCTCGGCGGCATGGTAGCCATGTCGTCTACCACCATCATATACAAAGCGTTCGATGATATGGGCCTTTTGCAACAATCGTTTGCAAGGTTGGTCATGAGTGTTCTCATCCTTGAGGATATACTGGCCATCGTGATGATGGTGATGCTTTCGGCAATAGCCAGCGGAAGCAATCCCGATGGCGGGCAGATGCTCGGATCGTTGGTGCGCATAGGCTTCTTCCTCGTGTTGTGGTTTGTGGTGGGACTCTATGCCGTGCCTACATTCCTAAGGGTCACACGCAAGCTCATGACCGACGAGACACTGGTCATCGTGGCCCTCGGCCTGTGCTGCGCTATGGCCTGGATATCCACGGCGGTGGGCTTCAGCTCAGCGTTTGGCGCATTTGTCATGGGTAGCGTGATGGCCGAAACGGTCGATGTGGAGCGCATTGAGCGCGTAGTGGAACCGGTAAAGAATCTCTTTGGAGCCATATTCTTTGTGTCGGTGGGTATGTTGGTCGATCCCGGTGTGCTGGTAACCTACGCTCTGCCCATCGTGGTGCTGGTGCTGGCGATATTGTTGGGGCAGGCCGTTTTCGGAACGCTCAGCTACATGCTCAGCGGACAGCCTTTGCGCACCTCTATGCGTTGCGGCTTCTCTATGGCGCAGGTGGGTGAGTTTGCGTTCATCATCGCCTCGTTGGGCATGTCGCTTCATGTCATCAGCCAGTTCGTCTATCCGGTGATTGTGGCGGTGAGCGTCATCACCACATTCCTTACACCTTATATGATAAGGGCAGCCGAGCCTGCTTTCCGGTTGGTGGAGCGCAGGTTGCCGCGCAAGTGGCATCGGCGCATAGAGCACATGGGCACCGCCCATCAGTCCACACCTGTCGAACAAAGTTTATGGAAACGGCTGTTCAGAAAGATGGGGGTCAATACTTTGATCTATACCATTCTCTGTGTGGCAGTCACCGCCATTATGCTTACCTTCGTGTTGCAGTTCATGCGACATCTCTTGCCACACTGGTGGGCCAACGGCGTAACGGGCGTGCTCACCGTGCTCTGCTTGTCACCTTTCATGCGGGCTTTGGTTATGAAGAATAACCATAGCGAAGAATTTCATACGTTGTGGAGCGAGAGCCGGCTCAACCGTTTCCCTCTCATATTCACCGTTCTGGCAAGAGCTACCATAGCTGCGTCCATCCTATTCTATATCTGCAACTATTTGGCTCGTTTTGCCAATGCAGTTGTCATTACGCTTGCCGTAGTAATCATCGTGTTCATGGTACTCTCCCGAAAACTGAAAAAACAGAGCATTACCATGGAGCGGCGCTTTGTGCAGAACCTCCATTCGCGTGACATTGCAGCGCAGGTCAGTGGAAAACGACGCCCTCTCTTCGAGGGAAAGCTGATAGACCGCGACATCCATATAGGCGAATTCGATATCCCGGAGGATTCGCTTTGGGCTGGAAAAACATTGTCCAGACTTAAGTTCGCCACACGCTTTGGGGTGCATGTCAGCAGCGTGCTGCGCGGAAACCAGCGCATCAACATACCCGGTGGCAATGCAATCGTTTTTCCGGGCGACAGGCTTCAGGTTATCGGAAACGACGAACAGCTGCAGGCTTTCGGAAAAGCACTGAAAGCAGACCTTGTTCCTGACGATCCCCATATTGAGGAACGTGAGATGAAACTGCAGAAAATGATATTGTCCGCACGTTGCCCGTTTATTGGGAAATCGCTCTCCGAAAGCGGAATTAGAAGCAAATACAACTGTATGTTGGTGGGAGTGGAAGGCGGCCAGCACTACCTCACTACCATCGACCCGTCAAGGAAGTTTGAACAGGGTGACATTATCTGGGTGGTTGGCGAACGCCAGTCTATCATGCAACTTGTAGCCGCCAATTGAAGGTTCAAAACAAGCCGCGCCCCGATACCTGCGTTTTTCGGTATCGGGGCGCGGCTTGTTTCAGCGCTAAACATTTCACTTATTGTGAATATCCGTGATGCTTCTGCCTTGCCGCGCTTGTGGCAGTGTATGCTTGTCGTGCAGCAGACCAGCGGCGTAGCAGGCATTTCTTAGTACCATTGCACTGCATTGCTATAACCGCTACGCTTTTCGTATTTTAGAGCATCGGTTAATGTGGCTGCGTTACAACGGAACGAGAAATTGTAGCTCGTGTAGGGAGCGAGTACCACGGAGCAACTCATGCCGAAGCAGTGGAGGTCACGCTGCAGCGATGCGGTAGTCATGCTGATGGACTTGTTTTCAAAATCATAACCGCTCGAGAAGCTGATGTTCCATCCGTCGCTGATGCGGAGGTTGCCGCTGAAATTCAACGTCTGGGTGAAACGGTAAGGATAGCGCATCGTTTTCTTATTGAATTTGGCCTCACGGGTATCTTCACGCATTGTCACACCATAACCGATGGTGAGCGACCATGGCATTGAGAACGTCATATAGCCGTCCTCGTCGGTTTCGGCCTTTCCACCTTTGTCGCCGCGCTTGGCGCGTTGCTGACCCTTTATCATGTCGTCATCCACATTGCTTTCTATATCGGTGTCGCGGCCTTCTGTGTCATTGTCGTCGTCGTTCTTGTCTTTCTTGTCGTCGCCACCACCAAACCATTTCTTCAGTTGTTCGGGATTGAGTGTGAAAGAGAAGTTTTGAGACATGCCCTGAAAGCGTCCGAAACGTCCACGTCCCCACTCGGTGTGGTTTCCCACATAGGGATGTCCGTTGTCGTCGAGTTCGTAGGCGTAGGTGGCAAACACCGCATTCAGGTTGAAAGTGTAGCTCTTCCACCATTTCAGGCGTAAGCGCATAGACAGGTCGCTCCAACGGTGCGTGGCAGCGGCCATATTGTATGACATCGAAGCTCCGAGCTCATCGATAATGCTGATCTTCTTGAAGCCTGTGCTGTCTTTGTCGGTCTTTATCTTCATCTCTACGTTGTTGCTCACGTCCCACGATATACTTCCCGTGCGCCCTTTGCCTGGCACACCATAAAGCGAGTTGCTATAGGGCGAGTATTCCACTAGCGAGACATTGCCGTCGGCATCAGTCTTTTGGTATGTGTCGTAGTAGCCGTAGCGTGCCGAGCCGAAATTCGGCGCATAGCTGAAGCTGATTTGTGGCGTGAACACATGCCGGATCTGCCAAGGATGTTTCTTGAACAAACGGGGACTACCCGTGTACATGCCGTAAAGTTTGGTGTTTGCCGAGAGACTCAGATTCCAGTTGTACACGTTGTGAAAGCCATAAGTTGTGTCGGCTACTTCCACTTGGCGTGCCTTGTCCCACGAACGTTTAATCTTGTTCGTGTACATGCGGTCGGTGAAATTGAATGAGGGCGTGATGTTCAGGTAGTTGAACAAGGTGAAGTTGGCGTTCACTGGTATGCTGTGTTGCATACCGTTTCGCCAGTCTTTGATTAAGTTGGAGTGCATCAGCTTATCTTCTTTTGTGCTGATGGAGTTGCTTAGGTGTCCTGTGTAGCTCAGCGATATTTTCTCGTACCAACGCTCATCGCCTACCATGTGCTTGCGGCGGAAAGGATAAAAGCGACTGATGCTGATGTTGAGATCGGGCAAAGTCATCGAGATGGATGAGTCGCGCATGTTTTGTGAGAGGTTGGCCGAACTGCTCAGCGATAGTCCAAGGCTAGAGAACGTGGTGCTCCAGCTTACCGAAGAGGTGCGGGTCGACTGTGTGAGCGACTGCGGATTGTACATGCTTGTTAGGTTGTTGCGCTCATAACTTGTTGATGCAAAGTTGACGCTGGCCGACAATGTGCTATACGGATTGGCCTTAGAGTCCTGTCGGTGGCTCCATTGTATTTTGAAACTTTCCTGTTCCTGAAAGTCGGGCATGCCCTTGTCGCCGGTCTTGGTGTCTTGATAACTGAAGAAGAATGAGCCGCTGTACTTGTAGCGTTTGCGGTAGTTGCTGGCCGCAGAGATGCCCCACGATCCCTTGGTATAAATCTCGCCCAGAAGTTTCAGATCCCACATGTCGCTGATGGCAAAATAATAACCGCCGTCGCGAAGATAGAAACCACGGCTATTTTCATCGCCATAGGTAGGCATAATCAGACCGCTGGAGTAACTCTTCGTGAAGGGAAAGAAACCGTAGGGTATGGCTAGGGGAAGCGGAACGTCGGCCACCACCAGATAGGCTGGCCCGAAAATAGCATCCTTGCCGGGGCGAACCTTGGCGCGCGAAAGGGAAATATAGAAGTCGGGATGCTCGGCATCACAGGTCGTGTATCGTCCATGGGCGAGGTAAATGTCGCCGTTGTCGTTGCGTTTCGACACCTCGCTGGTCAGGTAACCGTCTTGCTGCTGGGTGTAGGCGTTGCGCACGAGACCCTTCTTGGTCTTGAAATTGAAAGACATCGTGTCGGTATCGTAGGTGTCTTGTCCCATGGTGAAGATGGGTTTTCCCTTTATACCGTCTTCGGCTGACGAATCGGCAGTGCCTGTGGCGTGCACAAGGCTGCTGTCGAGGCTCATGTATATTTTGTCGCTTTTAAGGTTCATGTTCTCGTAGTCGACATTCGACGAGCCGTAAAGGTGGGCGGTATTGGTGGCGGCATCGTAGACCAGCGAGTCTTGCGCCTCGTAAACAACGGGTGCGTCAATACCGTTTTTCTTCTGCCTGTTGAGTGAATCGAGATGAATGGAGTCGTCGATAGCTTTGTTGTGGCGGTAGATGGCCAGTTGCAGTGA
Source organism: Eggerthellaceae bacterium (assembly GCA_963656105.1). Lineage (GTDB taxonomy): Bacteria > Bacteroidota > Bacteroidia > Bacteroidales > Bacteroidaceae > Prevotella. The sequence goes on along the minus strand of CAVKHW010000012.1, from coordinate 12,491 downwards.
GTCCATCTTTGTGGTGTCTCCAGATGTAAGGATGGAATCGGTTGTGCCGATAGAGTCTTTTGCGACGGTTTTGTGGCGCTTCCAAAATTGGGGCACGGAACTATCGGCCATGGCGAAGGCCACGACTAACAGCAGTAGTGCTATAAAAGATTTCGTCCTCATGAAACAGCGGAATATCCCTTTTCGAAAAGGGGAACATGTCTTTCTAAAGCTTGTTGGCATATCCCCATTGAATTGCAAAATTACGCAATAATAAGGGAATATGTTGTGTTTTTCTTAATTTTAACTATCCTTCGAATAGCTTTTCCCATGTCAGGAAACGGGCTAACCCTTCTTCTCCGAATTTGGCAAGGCTTTTTTCGGCTTGGCCGTGTGTCTTTTCTTTTTGCAGATTTGATTTGCTATAGAACTTGTCGGCATAGCAAATCACTTTTTCTTCGATAGTTTCCGGGAGGAAATTTTCATGGGGTAGGGGTAGGTCTTGGGCGGTGATGTCATAAAGCGACAGTCCGGCTCCAGTGTGTCGTTCGCACACACGTGCGTGCCGTTCGTATCCTTCGCTTCGCATTAGCTCGGCTCCGATGCGTCCGTGGCAGATGTATGGTTCGGTGCCATGACAGGCAATGCCCGGTGCATCGCAGCGGAAGATGCCAATGTCGTGCAACATAGCGGCTTCTTCTATAAACTGTCGGTCCATGCCCATCTCTGGATGCGCATCGCAGATGCGCAGAGCCCGGTCGGCAACTTGTCGGCTATGTTGAATTAAAATATCCCGAAGCCTATTGGCCTCGGGATAATATTTGTCGATGATTTTCTGATAATCCATTTTCCTAAAAGGTCGCTAATAGTCTTAGTCCCTCTGTATGTATGCCAGAATGGTTCCTTTCTGAACCTTCGATCCTTGCTTGGCGTTGATTTCGACGAGCTTGCCGCCCAAGTCGGCTTTCACCTCGACAAATTCGCCCCAAGGAGCTTGAAGCCAGCAGAAAGCGTCGCCTTCCTTATACTCTTTGCCGATGTAAGGCTCGATAGCGGGTGCGGCCTCGCCTTCGCCTTGGAACTCCCAGAAAATCTGTCCTTTTACGGGAGCTACGATAGCATCGGCTTTGGCGTGCTTGAAAGCGGCTGCCTCTTCGGGCGAAACGGTGGCACCGAGCTGCGCATCCTTAGCTTTTTGCAGGTCAGCCAGCATGTTTTTCTTGGCTTGTCCGCTCTTGTAGTTGCGGTATTGCTCAGGATGCATGGCCAATTCGAAGAGTTCTTCGTTGTCCTGTCCATATTCCCAGCCGTTTTCGTCCATTTCTTTCTTGAAATCGTCGAGGGCGTTGGTGAGCAAGGTGTGTGGGTCGGCTTCGGTGAATTGGCGACCTTGTTTCTCTGCAAGTTCCTTTAACTCGGGTGCAATGTCGCCTGGCACTTTTCCGCTCTTGCCGAGAATCATGCCCCACATGGCATCGTCCATCATGACGAAACGGCCTTTTCCCTGCTCAAGAGTGAGCAGATTCATAAGGGCGATGTTCTTGGTGTATTGTGAGAAAGGTGTTACCAGTGGTGGATAACCTACGCGAGGCCATACATAGGCCACCTCGTCGAAGAGCTTGATGAGCAGGTCGTCCATTGACAATTCTTCCTCGCCTTTTTTCTTTCTGAGGTTGTTGATGGTGGTGCGCATGCCGCCCAAATCGGCCATCATCGAGCCCATCATGCCGCCGGGCAGACCGCAGGTGAGCAGGAGCGACGACATGAGCTTGTTGCCGGGGTTGATGAAACAGCCCAACCACTCGTCGATGAACTCCTGTGTGAGTGCGCGTGCTTTCATGTAGGCGCTCATGTTGATCTCGGGCACGTCGAAACCTGCATGCTTCAGCATGGCTTGTACGGATATGATGTCTGGGTGAACCTTGCCCCACGACAGTGGTTCGATGGCTGTGTCGATGATGTCGGCACCGTTTTTGCACACTTCGAGAATGGAAGCCATGGACAGGCCGGGGCCTGAATGTCCGTGGTACTCAATGATTATCCCGGGATGCTTGTCCTTGATCATCTTGGTGAGCTGGCCGAGGAAGGCGGGTTGTCCGATACCGGCCATGTCTTTCAAGCAGATTTCTTCGGCACCGGCCTCAATTTCCTTGTCGGCCAGTTCAGCGTAATACTCCAGCGTGTGGACGGGCGATGTGGTGATGCAGAGGGTGCCCTGCGGTGTCATGCCAGCCTCTTTGGCCCACTTGATGGAGGGGGCTATGTTGCGAATGTCGTTCAGACCGTCGAAGATACGGGGGATATCGACACCTTGTGCGTGCTTCACGCGGTACATCAAGGCGCGCACGTCGTCGGGTACAGGATACATGCGGAGGGCATTGAGACCACGGTCGAGCATGTGGGTCTTGATGCCAACCTCGTTGAAGGGCTTGCAGAACGCACGCACGGCATCGTTGGGGTTTTCGCCGGCGAGGAGCTGCACTTGCTCGAAAGCTCCGCCGTTGGTTTCCACACGGGCGAAGCAACCCATCTCGATGATGACGGGAGCGATGCGCTCCAGCTGATCCTTGCGTGGCTGGAACTTGCCGGAGCTCTGCCACATGTCGCGATAGACGAGACTGAACTGAATTTTCTTCTTCATTTATTTCTTTTCTTAATGATTTCTTGCTTTGAAAAAAACAATATCCTGCACCCGTTCCATTCCTATATAATAGGTGCATATGCCAAGGTGCAAAATTAGATAAAAAAAATCAAAATACGGACTATCCGGTTGTTTTTTTATTATTTATAACTATCTTTGCAGCACAAAATACTACAAGATGAGTGTCAAGACAGTGTTTGCATTTTTGCTGGGCGTAGTTGCTATGACTGCGTGCCACCACAACAAGAAAGATACCGGAAAGGTTCAGCAGACTGCCAGCTACGGGCAACCTCTAAAGGGCGACAGCACTATCTATGGGCTGGCTTGCGAGGGATGTTCGGACACAGCCGTTGTGTTGTTGCCCAGCGACGGCAGCGACCCCGTTTCCTACAACCCCGTGAAGGCTAACCGCCAGCACCGTGTATTGGGACGAATCAAGACGGGCGACTGGATTGCTATAGTGCAGAACAAGGCCGACAAGCATGTGGCCGACATAGTGATTGACCTTGACCAGTTGAAGGGTATATGGTGTTACATTGTTATGCCGCAATTGCGCGACCATGAAACGCTGACCCGTCAAGAACAGGATCGGATTGTTCGCGCCATGTCCGACTCGCTGAAGGATATTTATTTCGTTCCTCGCGAATATGGCTTTTGGCTGAAACGCCAGTGGGAGGCCACCAGCGTGGGATATGTGCAGGAGTCGAGCTTGTTGGCCGAGGAAAGTCCCGTGGTCTATCCTCCCTTGGGGTGGTTCATATCGTGGCACATCTGGAATGGCAAGTTTGTGATGACCAGCGGCAAACCCAAGTACACGGGCAAGGACAATACGGTGGTGGGCTACCAGAGCATAGCTTATGACACATGTACCATCGATTATCTTGATGACGACTCGCTGGTGCTTTCCGACCGCGACGGTTCGCGTAGCTATTACCGCAAAAACGACATCAACGACATCAACAAGCGAGCCAAGGCCATTGCCGATATGCGTTCCAAGCAGGCACTGAAGGAGACCACCGAGTGAGCCGAGGCTTATCCGTGCAGACCGTGTGCAGCAAAGCGCGTACGTGCCAGTTCTTCGTATGATGTGCCCTTGCGTCCATAGTTGGCGTAAGGGTAGATGCTGATGCCGCCCCGGGGGGTGAATAGCCCTGTCACCTCAATGTATTTGGGATCCATCAGCCGGATAAGGTCTTTCATGATGATGTTGACGCAATCCTCGTGGAAATCGCCGTGGTTGCGGAAGCTGAACAGATAGAGTTTCAAGCTTTTGCTCTCCACCATCCGGACGTCGGGGATGTAGCTGATGCGAATTTCGGCAAAGTCGGGTTGCCCGGTGATAGGACAAAGGCTTGTGAACTCAGGGCAATTGAACTGCACCCAGTAGTCGTTGTCGGGATGTTTGTTGACGAATGTCTCAAGCACTTCGGGCGCATAATCCATCTTGTATTCTGTTTTCTTTCCGAGTGACTGCAGTCCCTCGTTCTTTCTGTTTTCCATATTATATAGTTTTGATTTTCAAAACGTTGTAACTGATGCCATTGTCGTAGGTGTCTTCGCCTTCATGCCGTTTGGTGGCCTTCACCACACGGATGGTTATGGGCAGCACCACCACCTCGTAGGCAGTCTTGAGCACCACCTGCCACAACATGAGCATGGGCAGTTCTTCGGCAGGCACCACACCGCCCAGCGCCAACGGGAAGAAGATGACGCTGTCGCAACCCTCGCCGGCCACGGTCGACAGGATGGCGCGTGCCGAGAAATGCCGGCCCCCGTTGTGTATCTTCATCTTGCTCATTATGTAGGCGTTGATGAAACTGCCCACAAGGAACGCTACGAACGAAGCTGCCGCAATGCGGGGCGCCAAGCCGAAGATGGCGTGGAAACCGGCATCGTTGTGCCAGTAGGAGGCTCCGGGAATGGCATCGCAGACGGCCCCCAAGGCCACAAACAGGAAATTCATGGCAAATCCCGTCCAAATGAGTAGGCGAGCCTTGCGGAAGCCCCATACCTCGCACACACAGTCGTTGATGATGTAGGAAATGGGGAAGACGAGGAGCCCGCCAGTCAGCGTGATGGGGCCTACGGCTATTTGTTTGGTCTCGAGCACGTTTGCCGCAATGAGGCAAACACAAAAGAGTATGCTGAACAGCATGAACAGCACACTCACCGTTTGATTTTGTTTTTTCATGTCTTGTTTTGTTAAAGGGGGTTGAGCAAGTACCCCTCGGTAAGTTTGCGGGTGCAAAGTTACAAAAAAATAGCCAAACGGCTATTTGTTAACCGTCTTTTTGAGCATTAGCCGACAGCTGCGCTGACGAGGTGAATGGTGTAAGCGATATAAATAGCGGCAAGCACAACACCTTCCCATCGTTGTACGCGATACTTGGTGAACGCAAACAACCACAATACGGCCATGGAGATAATGGTCATGGCGAGGTCGAGGGTGGTGATGCCCTCTATGTTCATGGGCGAAATAAGACCAGTGACACCGATAATCATGAGAATGTTGAACACGTTGCTGCCCAACACGTTACCAATGGCTATGCCGCTGTCGCCGCGCCGTGCCGCCACAACGCTTGTGGCCAACTCGGGCAGCGATGTGCCGCAGGCCACAATGGTGAGGCCAATTACGGCATCGCTCACGCCTATGCTGCGGGCTATGGCTGATGCGTTGTCCACGAACACGTTGCTGCCTATTACCAGGCAAGCCAGTCCGGCTGCCACCAGCAACGTGGCTCGCCACGCGCTCTTTTTCTGCATAGGCTTGGCTGGATTGTCTGCTTGGCTGGATTCGTTTGGTTGAGTGGCCTGAGACCCACGGACAGTGTAAACCATAAAAACGATGAATAAAATCAACAATACAGAGGCATCAATCATGCCTATTTTGCGGTCGAGGCATAGTATGAGCAGCAGTGCTGAGGCTATCAGTGCGAAAGGCATATCCTTGCGAACGGTGGTGGGGAGAATGGTTATAGGCATCACGATGGCCGCCACGCCAACAATAAACAAAGTGTTGAAAATGTTACTGCCTACAACATTGCCGACGGCCAAGTCGGGTGTGCCATTGATGGCTGAAGTCAGGCTGACGAAAAACTCGGGCATCGACGTGCCCATGGCCACCACGGTAAGTCCTATCACTATTTGGGGTATGCCCATGCGTTGAGCCAGCGACACCGATCCGTCGGTGAGCAGGTCGGCGCCCCAAAGCACGATGCGCACGCTCACCACTAATAACACTGCCTGCAGCCAAAAGTTTGAGGGAGCCCAAGCCGATAAAGTGATCAATTCAGTCATGTTTCAATATGTTTGCCTGCAAAGATAATGCAAACGAGTGCAAAGAAAACTTGTTTCCCATTTGTCGAGTGCAGCTTATATTTGGCAAAAATACAAAAAATCCCCGGATATTCGCATATCCGGGGACAGTCAAGTAATAATCACACAATTAAAACCTATCAATCTCATTTGGCCATCAGTCCTTATGTTGGCCACTGCTTGTTGGTTTACAACAAGTTATCCAATCTGAATGTTGCGGGAAACCTTGTTCTCTTCGACCTTCACCTTCGGCAGGTTGATGGTGAGTACGCCGTCGGCTACGCTGGCCGAAATCTCCTGCTTGTTCACGTCGTCGGGAAGGATGAGGGTTTGTTCGTACTTCGAGTAGGCAAACTCGCGGCGGAGGTAGTGTGCCTTTTTGTTTTCCTCCTCCAGGTGTTTCTCCATCTTGATGGTAAGGTCGCCGTCTTGATTGATGTTCACGTCGAAATCCTCTTTCTTCAATCCCGGTGCTGCAAGCTCCACGATGTACTTGTCTTCTTTCTCCAGTACGTTGATTGCGGGGGCTGTGGCATTGGTGCGAGCCATGTGTTCTGTGTCAAAGAAGTCGTTGAAAACTTCAGGAAGCCAATTGTTACGTGTGTACATAATCATTATCTCCTATTCTTTAAGTTTGTTCTTTTTTAATGTTTACACTTATCTCTATACAAGGTTTGTGCCGTTGGGTGATTTGCGACAATCTGGCACGTGTAGTGTGACAATTTGGCTTAACACGGAACGATGTGTATTTAATGTTTAATGAATGTGAATATAGTTTACATTCGCTCTGCCTGATTTGCCTGTTTCAAATCGCTTTTTGGCGGTTTTTATGCAGGAAAGTACAGCGAAGATAAGGACATGGATTGATGACGCTGCGCTGATATGTGTCGAACGGCGAAAAATAATAGCTTAAATTTTCTAAATTTAAGCTATTATTTTTCGCCGTTCGACACCGTTTGCACCGGGGCTTCGTATAGGGTGGGGGACGGCGTGCCGCAAACGGGACAAACAAAAGGCGGCTCTCCTTGTAGGGAGAACCGCCTGCGGCTATAAGACAGGGTGTATCCTTATGCGTTTTCTTGAGCTTCGGTTGCTTCGGTTGCTTCGTCTTCGTCGGGGGCGAGAACGGTTTTAAAGTCGGTATAGCCGTTGGTCACGAGAATGTTGTACCATTGCAGCAATTTCTTGATGTCGCTGTCGTGAACACGGTCTTGGTCGAAGTTGGGCAGCACCTCTGCGAAATAGTTGCGCAGCTCCTTGCTGGAGCACTTCCGGTAGTTGAGCGAGCTTTCCTTCAAGCCTTCCTTTTCGCCAACCTTGGTCAGCACTTCCCAAAGGGCAATGTCCTCAGCGTCGGTATACATGGCTATGTCGCCAAGGCTTGTCACGCGGTCGGTGGCAAAGGCCGGAATGCGGCGGTGTGCATTGTCGATGGTCTCCACTATCAGTGTGCCCTTACCGCGGCTTACCAGTTTGTAGAGACCTGGCTTGCCTGCGATTGAAAGAATTGTTTCCATTTTTTCTGTTTGTTATTGATGAATGAGTAATTTGTCTATTTGTATCTGAAGGTCTTCTGATCCGTCGTTGTTAATGACGAAGTGAGATTGGCGCACCATTTCGTCTTGCGACATTTGGCAATCTATCCATTGCTTGGCTTTTTCGTGGGATATATTATCGCGTTTCATGATGCGCATCACCCTGACATCGGTGGGTGCTGTGATGCAGACTATGCGGTCGAAGGGCACACGGCGGTCAAAGCCGCTGTCGAAGAGAATGGCACTTTCGAGCCATTGCTGGCCGCTCTGCATGAAATCGTGCGCCACGGCAGGATGCACCACGGCGTTTACGGCCTGTTTGTTGGTTTCCGAGGCCAATAGAAATTTGGCGAGCACAGCTTTCTGCAACACCTTATTTATATATACGTCTTGACCTACAAGTTGTATGAGCTGTTGGCGGAGCAGGTCGTTGGTGCCCATAAGCCGCTTGGCAGCTGCGTCGCAGTCGTACACCTGTATGCCGCGGTCGGCAAGCAACTGGCACACATAACTTTTGCCGCTACCTATGCCTCCTGTAATGGCTGTCAGCGTCATTGTTGTTCGATAAGATAGTCCACTTGTGTCATATCAAGACGCACATTGCTCACTATTGAGGGCTTGGTGCGTAGGTGCAGCTTGCACTTGTCGGAAGGATGGGCGGCTATCTCATTATAATCGATAACTACTTGGAAATCGGATGGTTTCACATTGCGAAACTGGCGTGTGCCCACAGAGAAAGTAACCTTTACGTGGTTGGGGAAGGAACGGATGGTCAGGTTACTGGGCTTGTTGACGGTGGTGATGGGTACATTGATGCTCTCCTCCGTCAGTATGTCGACCAGAAGAGTGAGCCTTACGGTCTCGGGTACCACTTTCACTCCGGGTATCTTCTTGATTCTCACCGTACTCCTTACCGTATCGTCGAAATTTGTGATGTTCACATATTCGGTTTGCACATCCTTCAGGCTGTCAAGCTTGTGTTTTGAGGCAAAGACGGTAACTTTTTCGGGTGTCAGTTGCACGTGCGACAAGTAATAGTTCTTGGCTGGAACGACGTTTCCGATGAGGCTGACACCTACATTCTTGCGTTCGCCGTAGTTGAAATTGAAGCTCAGAGCATCCGCTTTGATTGACGTTATGGATGTGGAGGAGTAAAGCTGCTGGCGCACCTGCTTCTGTATGTCGGCCAAGGGCACTTGCCCGTGCAAGGTCTGTTTGTTGGCGTAGGTGTTGAAATTGAGCGTGATGGATGTAGGCTGATTGCTCGACATGTATGACAGGAGCATGAAACCCTTGTCGCGCACCGTGACGCGCACGGTATCGCTCAGTTCGGATGTCATTACCACGTTGCCAGGGACGCCGCTGAGGCGCACGGCTATGGGCAGCTCTTTCTCGTACGTTTCATTGAGTGTCATCATCAGCCAAAAGATGCCGCTCAGTACAAGAAAGAACACAAAAATCAGAAACTCCTTGTTCATCCAACTGAACAGGGAGCTCCTGACTATCTGATATATTTTCTTCAGACTACGCATTCGGTTGCTGCTGGGCAACGTCGGCAAAGACGTAACCCTTGTCAACGGTGAGAACCACACCCTTGGCCACTTCTACTTCTACGATGTTCTTGGCTTGGTCAATGTGCTTCACGGTGCCGTAGACTCCACCCCCAAGCACTACACGCGTGCCTTCTTGCAGGGCGTTTTGGAACTCGCGGATTTTCTTTTGGCGCTTTTGTTGTGGGCGAATCATGAAAAACCACATGATAGCGAAGATGGCTACCATCATGATCAGCATGCCTCCCATGCTGCCGCCTTGCTGTGCTGCCTGTGCAGCCAATACCAGTGTACTCATTTTTATATTCTTCGTTGTTGGTTATTATTCGTTGTCTTGGGGAACGTCGGTTTCAGCCTCGTTGCCAGAAACGTCGGCCGTGCCGGTTGTCGTGGTGTCGATGGGGGCTGTGTCAGACTCTGCTTCCTTTTCGGATTCTTTCGGTTGGTGCACAAATCTCACACGGCCTGTGTGGGGGGCATCGCTGTATGTCGTTGTCTCCTGTTGCCGGTTGCGCGGCTCAGGCAGGTCTTTCATCATCTTCCCAGTGGAAACAAGGTAGCGCGCGATGGCATCGAGCATGCCGTTGATGTAACCGCTACTGCGAGGCGTGCTGTAAAGTTTGGCCAACTCCACAAATTCGTTAATCGTGACTTGGGCGGGAATGCCTGGAAACGTGAGCATCTCTGCAATGGCTATCTGCATGATGACCACATCCATGTAGGCCAAACGCGAGAAATCCCAGTTGCGCGAAGCATCGCTCATGTATTGCTGGTACGTGTCAGCGTTGAGAATAGTGGCTCTGAAGAGTTTGCGTGCAAACTCCTTGTCCTCCTCGTCCTTGTACTCGGGAAGAAGCTCTTGCTTGCTGCCGTTTTTGGGGTCGAAACGTTTGATGGTCTTTAGAACGAAAGTGTCGATAACATCTTTGTCGTCGTTCCAATAGAGGCTTTTCTCCTCCAAAATGGCATCGATGTCGGTGTTGTCTTGTATGAGTTGCTTGTAGAGCTTACGCCATACCTCACGGTCGGCATCGTACGTGTCGGTACAGTCGGCCATGTAATCTTGGTAGGTTTGGCTTTGTTCAATTTGGCTGCATAGCTTACGTATAAACTCGATATCATTGTTCCAAGAAAGCTTCTTCATCTCTATGAAGTCGTTGAGCATCTTGTTCTCTTCGAGTTGGATAACAAACTTGTTGTTGATGAATTTCTTTGATGGAGCTTCTGTACCCTCGCGCAAAGACCGTTGGGTAAGAATGTCGTTACGGTGGCGCTCTTCGCCGGTGATGGCCACAATCAATTCGAGAAGGAAATTGTAGAGATCGTAAGCCTTTGACAAGCTGAACAACAACTCCTTCTCGGCGTTATCCATGTTTTTGTTACCGTTCTGATAATATGCGTAGGTTAACTGGACTATTTTAATACGAATGAGTTCACGATTGATCATTACTCTTATCCTTTTCGTTCTGCTTAAATTAGACTTAATGATGCAAAAGTAATTAAAAAACTATATATACACAAGAAGAATAGATAGAAAACTTTGATTTTTTATAGAAACTTTGCACATTCAAATTAAATGTAGTAACTTTGCACCGCTTTTCAGATTGGCAAAGGTCGTGGCCAAGCCGCAAGGCATTGACAGATAAGGATCTTTACAGTCCAGTGTGATGGCGAATTAATTCACAATTTAATTTAGAGTAACACATTAATTATGAAAGAAATCAGTATCGCAGGCAAGAAGCGTGAAGCTCTTGGCAAAAAAGCTTCTAAAGTTCTCCGCAAGGAAGGCTATGTGCCTTGTAACCTTTATGGTGAGAAGAAAGTAGACGGCAAGCCCGAGGCATTCGCCTTCGCTATCGCATTCACCGAGCTCCGCAAGCTTATTTACACTCCCCACATCTATGTGGTCTGCCTCGACATCGAGGGCGAGAAGCACACAGCCATCATGAAGGAAATACAGTTCCACCCCGTGACAGACGCTCCTCTGCACGTCGATTTCTATGAGATTAACGACCAAAAGCCTATCACTATCGGCATTCCCGTCAAGCTTAATGGTTTGGCACAGGGTGTTCGTGATGGTGGCCGCATGAACCTCTCTATCCGCAAAATCAATGTTACCGCTCCTTATCAGCAGATTCCCGAGCACCTCGACATCGATGTCACACCGCTTCGTATCGGTAAGAGCATCAAGGTGGGCGAGCTCTCGTTCGAGGGTCTTGAGCTGGCTACAAGCAAGGAAGTTGTGGTATGCTCCATCAAGATGACACGTAACGCCATGGCTGCCGCTGCCGCTGCTGCCAACAACGGCGATTCTGCTGAGTAAGAAAAGAAAACTATTCTTTCTTTAAATGGACAAATACTTGATTTGTGGCCTTGGAAATCCTGGCGATGAATACGCTGGAACCCGTCACAACACAGGATACATGGTATTGGACGCTTTTGCTAAAGCGTCCAATATTTGTTTTGAGGACAAGCGTTACGGGTATGTGGCGGAAACAATGCTTAAGGGGAGAAAAATTATCCTTCTAAAGCCAACAACGTTCATGAATCTCAGTGGAAACGCAGTGCGCTATTGGCTCAACAAGGAGAACATCGACCAACAACGTCTGATGGTTGTCAGCGATGATGTGGCATTGCCGTTGGGCGAGTTTCGACTGAAGGCCAATGGTAGCAATGGTGGACATAATGGTCTAGGCCACATCATGCAGCTCATAGGCCAAGATTTCACAAGACTTCGTATAGGCATAGGCAACGATTACCCACGGGGCGGACAGATAGACTGGGTGCTGGGCCATTATTCTGCCCAGGATATGGAAACTCTGCAGCCCACGTTCGATATAGCTATAGATATAATCAAGAGTTTTGTATTGCAAGGTATAGCCAACACGATGAACCAGTTTAACAAGCTGGGAAAGAGAAAGTGACAACTGATAACTCACAAGATGAAACAGGAACGACTTCCGAAGGCGGGCGATAGTGCCCGTGTTGACAAATGGTTGTGGGCTGTGCGGATCTTCAAGACACGCTCGGTGGCTGCCGATGCCATCAAGAATAGCAGGGTGACAATAGGCGGTAGCAATGTGAAACCAAGCCACATGATTAAGGTGGGCGATGTTGTTAACGTAAAGAAACCGCCGGTGACTTATTCGTTCAAGGTGCTGGCTTGCATCGAGCAACGAATAGGCGCCAAGCTTGTTCCGCAAGTGTATGAAAATGTTACAGACCCCAAACAGTACGAACTGTTGGAAATGAGTCGCATTAGTGGATTCGTTGATCGTGCACGAGGTACGGGGCGCCCTACCAAGAAAGACCGAAGGGCTATAGATGCTTTCGCCGAGCCGGCGATGTTTGGCTTTGATGACGACAGCGAATGGGATGACGAGATGGATGACGAGTAGAACGATTAAATCTTTCTTATACCATACTTTTGTGCCCCAGCGTGAATTCACGCTGGGGCACAAAAGTATGGTA
>CAVKHW010000011.1:0-54241 GCA_963656105.1 Eggerthellaceae bacterium | reverse complement strand
CCTATCCTGTATTATGTCGCCCCTACGGGGCTGGAAGGCGACAGGGACAACATCATTACACACGGAGCAGGAAAGGCGGAAGAGCAACATTATTAGCCACGGGGCTTGGTATGCGGCGTTGAATTATGCGCCCCCTATAGGGGCAATCTATCATCGCGGTATGTAGCAGAGATAGGGGTGAACCCCTATCCTGTATTATGTCGCCCCTACGGGGCTGGAAGGCGACAGGGACAACATCAATACACACGGGGCTGGAAGGCAACAGGGACAACATCATTACACACGGGGCTGGAAGGCGGCAATGAATTATGCGCCACCTGGAGGGGGCAATCAATGAATGCGGGAGGTTGTGGAGATAGGGTGAACCCCTTTCCTGTATTATGTCGTCGCTTCGGCGCTGGGAGATCGCGACACACGCCCAGAAGGGAGGAAAACGACATTTTGACAATGCGTGGTCCAATTATCACGGGAATGAAAACTTTTTTTCTAAATTATTGCTAAAAAGTTTGGAACGTTACGACACATTTGGTAACTTTGCATCGTCTTCGTGAGAAGATGCAATTATAAAGTTTCATTAGGTTAGTAGTTTGATAGATTTTTTTTTAAGGTAAAGGTAAGAGTATTGTTAATCACAACGGTAGCGTGCTGCAGGCAACTGCAGTGAAACCAAGCAAGTCATATTTTTTTATTTTGGTAATGCGCTGACGTTGAAACAATATCCTTACGCGAAAAAGGCAGTGCGAGTGATCGTATTGCCTTTTTCGATATTTGTACGGTTTTAACAAAACGGCCTAAACGTACGCACCCGAAGGGGGCAAATAATATACTGAAGTTTCGGTTATGACAGAATATACGTCCCCGAAGGGGACAACATTATTACCCATGGGGCATGGCAGGCGGCGTTGAATTATGCGCCCCCTATCAATCAATGCGGGATGACGTTGGAGACAGGGGTGAACCCCTATCCTATATTATGTCGCCCCTTCGGGGATAGAAGGCGGCAGCGGGCAACATAATGCCGTACATGGATGACAATGGCACACCGCGGCGCACGCCCCCGAAGGGGGGGCAAATAATATAGCGTAGCGGTTCACCCCTACGGAATAAGGGAAATCGGACAATAAGCCCCGAAGGGGCGACACAAACCAGCCCAGGGTGAGGACGGAGCGAAGCGACGGACGTAACCCTGGGGTTAATTGGGGCGTGAGGGACGCTGGCCTGTAAGGTCAGCACAAGCGATGCGGATTGTAATAAAAAATAGCGGTTGCGGGCTTCGCCGCCGACCGAATACCATTATTTAACGATTACTAAAAAAACACTGACAATTCGATAATAAACATAATAAACCCGCATTTTTAGCCCCGTTTTAAATAAAACTCTGTAAATTTGCAGATAAAACAAATAATACGCGCGCAACAAAATGACGAAAAGGTTATTCTCGCTGCTCATTGCCTTTGCAGCAGCAGCCTCGCTGACCTCGTGCCTCAGCGACACGGATGACGACGTGACCTACTACGACGACACCGCCATCACAGCCTTCACGCTGGGGACTATCAACCGCTATAACCACACCACGAAAGCCGACGGATCGGACAGCACCTATGTAACAAAGGTGACTGGCAGCAATTACACATGCTACATCGACCAGGTGAACGCCCTGATATACAACCCCGACTCGCTGCCCAAGAACTGCGACGCCAAGCACGTGGTGTGCACGTTCTCGACGAAGAACGGCGGTCTGGTGGTGGTGACCGAGAAGAACATGTGGGGCGAGGACAGCTTGGCCTACTACTCGACAGGCGACTCGCTCGACCTGAGCACGCCCATGAAGGTGAAGGTGTATAGCAACCGCGGCACCAGCTACAAGGAGTACACGCTGACACTGAACGTGCACCAACAGACCGGCAACGAGTTTGCCTGGAGCGAGGCCACAGCCAACGGTGCCGACGGCCTTGGCGCGCGCCGCTTCGCACAGCTCGGCAACGAGATGTGGATGTTCTGCGAGGGTGACGGCCAGACGGTGGGCTACCGCCGGGAGAACGGCACGTGGCAACAAGCCACCACCCTACCCGACGCGCAGGCTTATGCCAGCATGACCACCCTCGGCAACCAGCTCTACACCATCGTGGGCGGCAGCCTCTGCAGTTCGACCGACGGAACGACATGGAGCACCCTGAGCACGCCCAACAACCTGAAGCAGCTGATAGGCAGCACCGACAACCGGCTCTACGCGCTGACCTACAGCGGAATAGCCTACAGCACCGACGGGCAGAACTGGACTGACGACACGCTGGACAGCGCCCCCGACTCGCTGCCTGCAACCGACATCAACTTGGCATGGATAGCATCGAAGGTGAACACCAACACCAATAACCTGACACTTATCGGCAACCGCAACGGCAAGACCGTGGTGTGGACGCGCGTGGAGGAGAACGGCACAGCCGACAACAACACCTGGGCTCTGCTGCCCGAGGACGGCTATAACCTCAAGACACTGCCCTGCCTCGACGGACTGCAGGTGGTGGCCTACGACGGCGGACTACTGGCCACAGGCTACGGCCAGACCGCATTCTACACCAGTCTGGATCACGGACTGACGTGGAGCACCACCGACATCTACGCCCTGCCCACCGCCACGACAGCAGCCATGGCCCTCTTCCGCAGCGACGACAACACGCTGTACTGCAGTCAGGCCGGAGAAGCCACCGTGGTGTCGGGACGACTGGCCCGCTTGGGTTGGAAAAACCAACAGACGGCGTTCACCGAGTAACAATGTAAACTAATTTGGCCAATAATACGCCTCGCCCACACCCCATGAAACACGTGCTGTTCACACTGGCTCTTCTGGCTATGGCCTGCAGCCCCGCAAAGGCGCAGGACGACCCGCAGTACCGCATGGAGATAGGCGGCGGCGTGGGCATGATGGGCTATCTGGGCGACTTCAACGGCAACCTGACCAAAGACCTGCAGCCCATGGCCACCGTGCTGGCACGATATGTCTTCAACCCGTACATGGCACTGAAGATGAACGTGAGCTACGGCACGATGAAAGGATCGTCGGCCGACGTAGAGACCTACTATCCCGACTACGCCGACGCCCCCTACACGTTCAGCAACAAGCTCATTGATGTGGGCGTGGCCTACGAATACAATTTCCTGCCCTATGGCACCGGCCGCGACTACCGCGGCGCCAAACGGCTGGCTCCCTACGTGGCCGGCGGCATCGGAGCCACCTACGCCGACACCGACGACAAGGGACAACTGACGGTGAACGCAGCCCTGGGCATCGGTGCGAAATACAAGTTGGCCGAACGGATTAACATCGGACTGGAATGGGCCATACATTTCACACAAAGCGACAAGCTGGACGGAGTGAAAGACCCCTACCACATAGAAAGCACGGGACTCTTCAAGAACACCGACTGCTACTCGACCCTGCAACTGACACTCACCTACAGCTTCATGCCCAAGTGCGTGACGTGCAATAAAGAATAAGGATATGGACATGACACACATACCGCAGCACATAGCCATCATCATGGACGGCAACGGACGGTGGGCCACCGAGCGCGGCAAAGACCGCAGCTACGGCCATCAGGCAGGCGTGGACACCGTGAGGCGCATCACGTCGGAGTGTACGCGGCTCGGCGTGAAATACCTTACGCTCTACACCTTCTCTACGGAGAACTGGAACCGGCCGGCCACAGAAATCCACGCACTGATGGGGCTGGTGCTGACCTCGCTCGAGGACGAGATATTCATGAAAAACAATGTGCGGTTTCGCGTGATAGGCGACCGCGGGCGGCTGCCCGCTGAGGTGCAGCAGAAACTGCGCGAGACAGAGGAGCACACCGCTGCCAACACCGCCATGACCATGGTGGTGGCACTGAGCTACTCGGCACGGTGGGAAATAACCCACGCCGTGCGGCAAATCGTGGACGAGGCCAACAGCCAGCCAGGTGCGCTGACAGCCAGCAACATCGACGAAAGCTACATAGCCCAACGGCTGCAGACCGCCTTCATGCCCGACCCCGACCTGCTGATACGGACAGGCGGCGAATGCCGCGTGAGCAATTTCCTGCTCTGGCAGATAGCCTACTCGGAACTCTACTTCTGCGACACCTACTGGCCCGACTTCGACGAGGACGACCTGCGGCGCGCCATAGAAAGCTACCAAGGCCGGCAACGACGGTACGGCAAGACCGGGGCACAGGTGGAGAAACAACTCTGACAGCCAAGCGCAACACAAACAGAATCACACACATAAGACCAAGCACACAGCAACCAAAGGATGTACAATATCAAACATAAAGCTCTGTTGAGCCTCGCCCTGCTGGCCTGCTGCGCCGTGACCGACGCACAGGATCGCATCGTTCACCCCGACATCACCTACGCCGGAACACCACGCGACGTCATCATCGGCGGCATCAGCGTGTCGGGCATGGACGGCTACGAGGACTACATGCTCACCGGCATATCAGGACTGTCGGTCGGCCAACACATCGAACTGCCGGGAACCGCCATCACCGACGCCGTGAAGCGGTACTGGAACCACGGCCTGTTCTCGGACGTGCAGATAGCAGCCGACTCGATAGTGGGCGAAAAAGTGTATCTGCACATCGCGCTGAAAGCAAGGCCGCGCGTGTCGCAAATCAACTATGTGGGTCTGAAAAAAAGCGAACGCGACGACATGGAGCAGAAGCTCGGCATACTGAAAGGCGGACAAATAACGCCCAACATGATAGACCGAGCCGTGATCCTGGCCAAGAAATACTTTGACGAAAAAGGATTCAAGAACGCCGACATCGAGATACAGCAACGCGACGACGTGACCTCGAAGAACCAAGTGATTCTCGACGTCATCATCGACAAGAAACAAAAGATGCGCGTGCGCAACATCATCATCGAAGGCAACGAGAAACTGTCCAATCTGAAGATAAAGGGCGGACTGTTCAGAAAAGGCGCCTTTGCCAAGACCCATGAGGCCGGCAAACTGTCGTCGTTCCTCAAGGCGAAGAAATTCACACCCGAACGGTGGAGCGGCGACAAGGAGAAACTCATTGAGAAATACAACGAGCTGGGCTACCGCGATGCCGTGATTCTGGCGGACAGCGTGTGGAACGTGGACTCCAAGCACGTCAACGTGTGGGTGAAAGTGGACGAAGGACAGAAATACTACGTGCGCAACCTGCAATGGGTGGGCAACACGGTGTATAACTCCGATGTGCTGTCGCGCCTGCTCACCATGCACACCGGCAGCGTGTACAACCAGAAACTGCTGGAAAAGCGACTGAACACCGACGACGACGCCGTGAGCAACCTGTACTACAACAACGGTTACGTGTTCTCGCAAATCAACCCCACCGAAGTGAACGTGGTAGGCGACTCGATCGATCTGGAGATGCGTATCTTCGAAGGACCGCAGGCACACCTGAGCCATGTGCGCATATCGGGAAACACACGCCTCTACGAGAACGTGGTGAGACGCGAGCTGCGAACCAAACCCGGCGACCTCTTCTCGCGCGAAGCACTGATGCGGTCGGCACGCGAACTGGCCTCTATGGGACATTTCGACCAAGAGAAAGTGGTGCCCGACGTGCGACCCAACAACGACGACGGAACAGTCGACGTGAACTGGAACCTCGAACAGAAATCGAACGACCAGGTGGAGTTCTCGTTGGGATGGGGACAGACTGGCATCATCGGCCGTGTGGGACTGACTCTCAACAATTTCTCAATGGCCAACCTCTTCGGAAAGAACAAGGCGCACCGCGGCATACTGCCCGTGGGCGACGGTGAGAAACTGTCGATCGGCGTGCAGACCAACGCATCGTACTACCAAAGCTACAACATGAGCTACTCCACCAACTGGTTTGGCGGAAAACGCCCCATACAGTTCTCGGTGGGCGCCTATTTCTCGAAGTCGACCGACGTGTCGAGCAACTACTACAACACCGCCTGGCAGAACAGCTACATGAACTACCTGTACGGTTACAACAGCTACGGCTACAACTACTCGAACTACGAGAACTACTACGACCCCGACAAATATGTGAAAATGCTGGGTGTCAACGTCGGATGGGGCAAACGCCTGAGATGGCCCGACGACTACTTCACACTCTCCGTGCAACTGGCCTACACCCGCTACATGCTGAAGAACTGGCGGTATTTCCTGCTCACCAACGGAAACTCCAACAACCTGAACTTGAGCATCGCCCTGAACCGCACATCAACCGACAACCAGCTGTTCCCCCGCCACGGATCGGAATTCACAGCCAGCGTAACCATCACGCCACCATGGTCGCTGTGGGACGGTAAAGACTACAAGAACCTCGCTACCGACTCGCACTCGTCGAACTACGTGAAGGAGCAGCAGGAAAAGTACCGCTGGATAGAATACCATAAATGGAAATTCAAGGCACGTACCTACACCGCACTCACATCAGCCCAAAAAACATTCGTGCTGATGACACGCGTGGAAATGGGACTGCTCGGCAGTTTCAACAAGTACAAGAAGAGCCCATTCGAAACCTACTATATGGGTGGTGACGGCATGAGCGGCTACTCGTACGGATACGCCACAGAGACCATCGGCCTGCGCGGATACGACAACGGTAACCTCACGCCCTACGGATACGAAGGCTATGCCTACGACCGCTTCACACTCGAATTGCGCTACCCCTTCATGCTGGGCAACACCACTATATATGGACTCACCTTCGTGGAAGGGGGTAACGCTTGGAACGACACCAAGAAATTCAACCCGTTCGACATGAAACGCTCGGCCGGCTTCGGCGTACGCATCTACCTGCCTATGGTGGGTCTGATGGGTATCGACTGGGCCTACGGTTTCGACAAATATTTCCTCGGACAGAAACAAGGCGGCGGACAGTTCCATTTCATCCTTGGACAGGAGTTCTAACCCTCTGGAACAGAAGCGACAAAGAAAATGGCGGCCCCCTAAGGCAACAGGTCACATGTAACTATTTGTAATGTGAAACGTCTAATATTAACAGTCGGCCCGCATCGCAACAAACCGACAAAACAAACAACAACATGAAAGGCAACAACCATAAACAAGGATATAGCTGGCTGGCAAGCCTGCTCGTGATGTGCGCCTTGACCTTCGTGCCGACTGGCAAAGCACATGCACAGAAGTTCGCATTGGTCGATATGGAATATGTGTTGAAAAACATACCCGCCTACGAGCGCGCCAACGAGCAACTCAACCAAGTGTCGAAAAAATGGCAAGCCGAAGTGGAAGCTCTCAACACCGAAGCTTCAACAATGTACAAGAACTATCAGAACGAGGTGGTGTTCCTGTCGCAGGAGCAGAAAAAGGCAAAACAAGACCAAATAGTGGCCAAAGAGAAAGAAGCCTCCGACCTCAAGAAGAAATATTTCGGACCAGAAGGAGAACTATTCAAGAAACGCGAAAGCCTCATGACACCCATCCAAGAGGAAATCTACAACGCCGTAAAGGAAATATCCGAACTGCGCGGATACTCGCTGGTCATTGACCGCGCCTCCGACACGGGCATCATCTACGGCTCGCCAAAAATAGACATCTCACAGGAAGTGTTGCAGAAACTGGGCTATTGAGCAACTGCTGATGTGGAACAGGAAAACGTCTCCACATAAAACCAACAGACAAAACAAAAAAAATCATATCAATTTTAGAAAAGAACATGAAAAAGCTTTTATTAATGATCATGCTGATGGCTCCGTTGGCCACATTCGCACAGAAGTTCGGCAAGGTTGACTCACAAACCATCTTCAACGCACTGCCCGAAGTGGCAAAAGCCAATGGCGAGTTCCAAGCCCTGCAGAAACAGAAGCAGAACGAGCTGGAAAGCATGCAGAACGAGTTCCAACGCCAGCTCGACGCCTACCAGAAAGGCAAGAGCCAGATGAACCAAACACAGCAGGAACAAAAGGAAACAGAGCTGACCACCTTGAGCCAAAAGCTGCAACAGGCCAGTCAGGACGCTCAACAGGAACTGCAGAAAAAGCAGCAGGAACTGATGCAGCCCATCCAAACAAAAATCATGAACGCCATTACCAATGTAGGTAAAGCAGGCGGCTACACGTTCATCTTCGAGGATGGATCTGCACCCTATATGGGTACAAACGTTGAGGACGTAACCAGCAAGGTACAGGCAGAGATCACCAAGATGAAATAAACCTGCACGCACAACACACATCAACCATCCGCCCGCAGGAATAGGTGCAGACCTGCTCCTGCGGGCGATTGCCTTTCCACATACGGCACACGCCGCGCCAACCATCTTCCGCTAAGCCATAAGAGGCTATGCAATATAAACCACCACACGATGAAACGAATACTGCTATCTTTAATCATTGCCAGCGCAGTCATGCAGACTACCGCACAAACCAATGCGGATGTGGCAACAGAAACCTTGCCCCACGTCAACTCTGGCACTGGCACGCATGCACAACCTTTCCGTTTCGGATATTTCAGTTATCGGGCAGCATTCGAATCTATGCCCGAACATGCCATTGCACAACATAACATAGACGACCTGCGCGCCAAATACGACAAAGAGCTGAAGCGCGTGGAAGAGGAATTCAACCAGAAATACGAATTGTTCCTCGACGAGCAGCGCGACTTTGCGCCCTCCATCCGTCACAAACGACAGGCTGAGTTGCAAGAGCTCATGGAAAAAAACATGGCTTTCAAAGAAGAGGCAAAACGATTGTTGAAAGAAGCTGAGGACAACGCCTACAAGCCACTTCACGAGAAAATAACCGCTGCCCTGAATAAAGTGGGTAAGGAGAAAAGATTCGCTTTCATCCTCAACACCGATAGCGAGGCAGTGCCTTTCATAGACCCCACAACCGGATTTGACGCACAGGCCGACATCAACGCCGCCCTGCGTTAAGCCATTAAACCGCTCAGGCATGAACAACCAACAAGGCAAAGGTCCTATCGGCGTGTTCGACTCAGGCTACGGCGGCCTGACCATCTTACATGGCATACGCCAATTGTTGCCCGAATACGACTACGTCTATATCGGCGACAACGCCCGCGCTCCTTACGGCCCACGCTCGTTCGACGTGGTATACGAGTTCACACGTCAAGCCGTAGGCAAACTCTTCGACATGGGATGCCGCCTTGTCATCCTCGGATGCAACACCGCTTCGGCAAAGGCTCTACGCAGCATCCAGCTGAATGACTTGCCCAACTGGGATCCCACACGCCGCGTGCTGGGTGTGATACGTCCCACGGCAGAGGTTATCGGCAAGCTGACCCGCAACGGACACGTCGGCCTGCTCGCCACAGAAGGAACGGTGAAAAGCCACAGCTACGACATGGAGATTGCCAAGTTGTGGCCACATGTCAAGGTGACAGGGCAAGCATGCCCGTTTTGGGTGCCACTGATCGAGTACAATGAGGCCGACTCGCCCGGAGCCGACTACTTCGTAAAAAAACGCATCGACCAACTCATGCTGAAAGATCCCGACATTGACACCATTATCCTCGGTTGCACCCACTACCCTATCCTCATGCCCAAGATTCTTAAATACACCAAACCTGGAATAACCATCGTTCCACAAGGCGAATACGTGGCAAGCAGTCTGAAAAGCTATCTGCACCGCCATCCCGACATGGACACCTCGCTGACACGCAACGCTTCATGTCAATACTATACCACGGAAATGCCCGAACGTTTTAAGGAAACAGCCTCCATATTCCTCCACGAAAACATCAACGTGCAACATGTAGACTTGGAAAGCCGATGAATTAGCGCCACAAGACACAATGATTCATAGGCTACTTAAAGAAAACGACAACGAAACAAAACGGCAACAACACGTCTGTACGCCAAACCTACAATATCTAAAGGCATAGCCAACAATACCCAAAGGCATAGCCAACAACGCAATTGTCATGAATATAATTCAGAAACAACTGGAACATTGAGCTAAACAGACGGGATCAGTGAGCCGAACTGACGGGAACATAGAACTAAACTGACGGGGGCATAGATCCGAACAAGCAAGGACATACAACTAAAGAGATAATAAAACAAAAGAATAAACAACAACAGACAATATGCAAGAGACAAGACAAAACCGCATATCCCGACTTCTACAAAAAGAACTTGCCGAGATTTTCCAAAGCCAAACGCGCAGCATGCACGGTGTGTTGGTCAGCGTGACACGTGTCCGAATCTCGCCCGACTTGAGCATTTGCACAGCCTATCTAAGCATTTTCCCCTCGGACAAAGGCGAGGAGTTGCTCAAGAACATCTCAAGAAACGAAAAGAGCATCCGCTACGAACTGGGGCGACGCGTGCATAACCAGCTTCGCATTATCCCCGAGTTGCGCTTCTTCATCGACGATAGTCTCGACTACATTGACCACATTGACGAGTTGCTGAAGAAATAAACCACAGTCCAGTTGCGAAATGAACTTTCCCTTTTTCATTGCCCGCCGCTATCTCTTCTCGAAGAAGAAGACACACGCCATCAACGTCATTTCGCTGATATCGGTCATTGGCGTGGCTGTTGCCACGATGGCATTGGTTATCGTACTGAGTGTCTTCAATGGTTTTCATGACCTGGTTGCCAGTTTTTTCACTAACTTCGATCCCCAGCTGAAGGTAGTTCCTGTTCAAGGAAAGACCGTTCCTGCCGACACGCCTGTGCTGACGAAGATGCGCCAGTTGCCCGATGTGTCCATTTCAACAGAGACCCTTGAAGATATGGCCTTGGTTGTCTACAATGGACGTCAAGCAATGGTGACGGTTAAAGGTGTTGACGATAATTTTTCCGAACTTACCCATATCACTGAAATACTCTATGGAGACGGTGAGTTTGACCTGCACACTGCCAATCTGCAATTTGGCGTTTTAGGCATCCGTTTGGCACAAACGCTCGGCACAGGCACCCAGTGGAAAGACTACCTCCATGTGTATGCGCCCCGCCGTGAGGGCCAACTCGACATGAGCAATGCCCAAGACGGCTTTGTTGTCGACTCGCTATTGTCACCAGGTGTGGTATTTTCCGTGAACCAAGGCAAGTACGACAAGAGCCACATTCTGACCAGCTTAGGATTCGCCCAAAACCTCTTTGGGCAACAAGGAATGGTTTCGGCCATAGAATTTCGCTTGAACCCCGGTGCCGACATCGATGCCGTGAAGAAAGAGATGCAACGGATAGGCGGCGACAAATACACCGTGGAAGACCGCTTTGAGCAGCAGCACGACACATTCAAGATCATGCAGATAGAGAAGCTCATGGCTTACATCTTCCTTACTTTCATCCTTATTGTGGCCTGCTTCAACATCATCGGCTCGCTCTCGATGCTCATCATCGACAAGCGCGACGATGTGGAGACCCTGCGCAATCTGGGCGCCTCCGACCGCCAGGTGCGCCGCATATTTCTTTTCGAAGGTCGTATGATTAGCGTTTTTGGTGCCGTTATCGGTATAGTTTTTGGCTTGGCACTTTGCGCCCTTCAACAGCAG
Organism: Eggerthellaceae bacterium; assembly: GCA_963656105.1. Lineage (GTDB taxonomy): Bacteria > Bacteroidota > Bacteroidia > Bacteroidales > Bacteroidaceae > Prevotella. The sequence continues at coordinate 42,746 of CAVKHW010000011.1, read as the reverse complement.
TTTGGCTTGGTGCGCATGGGTGGCACCGACGGCAGCTATATTGTGAATGCCTATCCCGTAAGTGTCCATTATTTGGATGTGCTTGTGGTATTCGTCACCGTTATTGTGGCTGGCTGGAGTGCTGTATGGTACACCGTACGAGCGGCCTGCAAACGTTTCGGCCTGCAATCAGAAAAAGCCTAACCACACATCGCAACAGAAAGTAAATCACTAAAATAGGCCTTTGCCGTCGACATTTGTCTGTCAGCGGCAAATACTTTTTCGTTGATACCAACTGATCTGTTCGTCTGTTACATTCTATATGTTGGCAACCAACAACGGCTAAATGGCCGGTAACGACAAGTCATCTCCCAAGACATTCGGGCCGTATGGCAAAGAACTACAAAAATAGCAGATTCAAACGCGTTTGCCATCCAACCCTACTCCTCTGCATTCAGGCAAGAGGATAACGAACGTCACGGCATAGCCTGGCAACTGCCGTCGTGACAACTGCAAGTCGCCTCCCTGCCTGACCATCAGTTGCCGGGAAAGCGACAATCCGATGCCACAGCCCTGCCTTTTTGTGGTAAAGAACGGCACGAACAACTCTTGTTCCACATCGCTGGTTATTGGTTTGCCATTGTTGCTCACCATCAACCCGTCGCTCCATCTAACATCCACATCTCTGGCTCCAGCCTCAACCGCATTTTTCAGAAGGTTGACCATCACTTGCCGCAACATCCCTGGATCGGCCGTCGCCGTTCGCTCTTTCTGCAGATGCACATACCACCGCAACTGCGGATAGAGCGGTGACACGCTGTCTACGAAGTCGGCCAAACAGACCTCGACAGGCTCTGGACATTCCAGACTGCTCAATTTCCGATAATTACAGACAAATGCCGCCAAGCTGGTACTGGTGTCGTGTATGGCCCGCAGTCCCTCCTCGTAAGGCGATGCCTCCTTGCACGCAGTGGCCAGATAAGCCTCACTGATGCTGGCAATAGGAGCCATGGCATTCATAATCTCGTGTGTTAGCACACGGGTGAGGCGCTGCCATGCGTCCACCTCGCGGTCAACGCCCATGTATCCCATGTGGTGGCACAGGTCGTTGAGTGCCTGCTGCAGTGCTTTCTCGCCCGGCAACAAGCCATGCACAGGCAGTGTAAACATAAAATCCTCGTTGCGCACGGCCTCACGCATCAGGTGCGCCCGCACCTTTAGCACCTTCTGATGGTGCACAAAGGCCGCCACCGCTACGACGGCTACCGCCACCCATACAATGAGAGTCATGGTTTCTTCAGTTTAGCGTACAACGTCTGCCGCGTGATGCCCAGCAGCGAGGCGGCACGGCTCACATTGCCATGGCAGCGGTTCACCACCTTACGCACATGCTCGCATTCCACCTCGTCGAGGGGCAGCACCTCGCGGCTGGCCTCCACAGCCTCCTTGAGCGTGCGCATCAGGTCGCTGTTTTCCCATGGTTTAGTCACAAAGTCGGCCGCCCCTTCCTTCAGTCCTTTCACGGCGAGCTGTATATCGGCGTAAGCTGTCATCAGCACCACCGGCAAGTCGGGATGCCGCTTGCGCACGGCACGCAACCAGAAAAGTCCGTCCTGTCCGGTGTTGACTCCCAGCGAGAAGTTCATATCGAGCAGCACTGCGTCTACCCTCTCCTCCATCAGCGTGGCCAGCAACCTGTCGGGCGACTGCAGGGTCAACACCCTGTCAAACACTGGAGCCATGCAGATCTTCACTGCCGTAAGAATGGCTGTATTGTCGTCCACCACGAGCAACGTTCCGTATTTGTTCATACGCTTGTCTTTTAAGCCTATTTTGTATGCAAAGTTAAGCGGTTTCTGTCTAATAATCATACAAGGTTGTGTATGATTTTCATCCATTCTCCGTTTTTCACTGCAGCCTCCGATGCATGTCTTTCACCGTTTCATGTACCTTTGCATTGCCAAGAGGCACAAAAACCATAAACAAATCAACACACCACTGTCATGATAAAAATAGAAAACATCACCAAGACTTTTTGCACCGAAGAGGTGCAGACACTGGCTCTCAATGGCGTGAGCCTGCAGGTGGAGGACGGCGAGTTTGTGGCCATCATGGGTCCTTCGGGCTGTGGCAAGTCCACCTTGCTCAGCATTCTGGGTCTGCTCGACAATCCCAACAGCGGTCACTATTACCTCGACGGCGAGGAAGTGGGGCACCTCAAGGAGCGCGAGCGCACCAAATACCGCAAGGGCCGCATCGGCTTTGTGTTCCAGAGTTTCAACCTCATCGACGAGCTGACCGTCGAGGAGAATGTCGACCTCCAGCTGAAATACATCGGCGTGCCCCGTAAGGAACGCGCCGAGCGGGTGCTCGACGTGCTGCGCAAGGTAAAGCTCAGCCACCGTGCCAAGCACTATCCGCAGCAACTCTCCGGCGGCCAGCAGCAGCGCACAGCCATAGCCCGTGCCGTGGTGGGCCATCCGCGCCTATTGCTGGCCGACGAACCCACCGGCAACCTCGACTCGAAAAACGGCCAAGAGGTGATGGATCTCCTCCGTCAGCTCAACGCTGAGGGCACCACCATCGTCATGGTGACCCACTCGCTCCACGATGCCAAGGCCGCCAACCGCATCATCAACCTTTTCGACGGACAAGTAGTCGACAACACCGAAGACGCTTTCTGACCATGAAATCACTCCTTTACCTCTTTCGCCGCTACAAGCTCTCAACCGTGCTCAACGTGCTTGGTCTGGCCCTGGCCGTGGCGGCCTTCTACCTGTTTATGACGCAGGTGAAGTTCAACAAGACCTACAACGGCAACATTCCCGACGCCGACCGAACCTTCCGTCTGGAGATGAAGTTCAGGCAGTTGAGCAACGGCGACTGGATAGCCATGCTACCACGCCCCATCGAAGCCGCGCTCAAGAAAGACACACGCGTAAAGCAAGTGCAAAGCGTAATGAGCTGGGAAAACTCCATGGATGCACAGGTCGGTGAGCACACATTCACGGTGATGCGTACCACGATGGGACTGCCCGGACCGCAGTTCTTCGGCACCAAGCTGGTTTGCGGCAGCATGGAGCAATGGGCCGACTGCCGGCACGCTGTCGTCAGCAAGAGTGTGGCAGAACGGCTCTTCGGCAACGCGGTGAACGCCCTGGGCAAGCAGCTCAAGGGCAAAAACGGCGAAAACAACGGCACACCTCTGACCGTGTGCGCCGTGTGCGAGGATTTCCCTGACAACTGCACCGTGAAAAACGGCATATTTGACTGCTACGGCCAGTCGAACCTCGACAACACGTCGGAATGGAGCTATTCCATATACGTGCGCCTCAACAAGGCCGAAGACCGCGAGGCGATTATAAAGTCGCTAACCCACGAAACCGTCAACATCTTCGCTCCGGGAACAGTTGACGCCAAGTTCGTCAAGGACACGAACCTTGCTATACGCCTGACACCCGTGGAAGAAATCTACTTCTCCCAGCTCATGCCCGAAGACAAGGGCAACAGCAACCTTGTAGACGTGCTATTGGCCGGTGCCTTCTTTGTGCTCATCGTGGCGCTGCTCAACATGACCAACTTCACTCTGGCCGAAACGCCGTTCCGCATGCGCGGCATCAACACCCGCAAGGTGATGGGAGCCAGCGTGGCCAGCCTCCGCTGGAGCATCGTGGCCGAGAACATGGTACTGGGTGCCGTGGCCGTGGCCGCAGCCCTGCTGCTGGTGCTCGCCTTCGAGCGGTCAAGCTTCTGCATGAGCCTCGTTTCGGGCGATATACGGATTTCCACCCAATGGCCACTGACCCTTTCGAGTGCCGCGCTGGGCATCGCCATCAGTGCCGGAGCCGCCGTCTTCCCGGCCATCTACGCCACCTCGTTCGCTCCCGCGCTGGTGCTCAAGGGATCTTTCGGTCTCACACCGCGGGGCAAAAGGCTGCGCAGCACACTGCTCTTTGTGCAGTTTGTCATCGCCTTTGTGCTGGTTATCTACGTGGCTGTGATGAACAGCCAGTCGCACTACATCTACCACGCCGACTATGGCTTCGACAAAGACCAGGTGGTCTTCGCTGACTTGTCCTACGAAGCCTTGAGCCAGAAGGAGGCCATCGCTGACGAACTGCGACAGCTGGCCTGCGTGAAGAGCGTGGCCTTCGGCAGCTCTGAACTGGGCGACAACGACCAGTACATGCAATGGGGACGAGGCGGAGACGAATACAGGATGAACGTCACCGTGGTGCCTGTCGACGTGAACTACCTGACGACCATGGGGCTCACCATTACCAGAGGCCGCAATTTCAACATCCACGACAACCACGGCGCCTATATCGTCAACGAGGCTTGCATGCGCAAGTACAAGTGGCTGCAGGTAGGCAAGTCGATCAACATAAAGGGTGGATGGGAAGACATGGACTACGACATTGTGGGCGTGTGCCGCAATTTCAAGCTCTACTCCATGCGGCAGGACAACAACGCGATGCCCATGGTCTTCCTCGTCATGCCGCCAGAGATGATACAGTCGTGGGGCGAACACTGCAGCAAGGTGTTTGTGCGCATCGACAAGAACTACGACAAGTGGGAGGCGCGGCAGCAGATAGCCGCCACCCTCGCACGCATCGACAAGCAGGGCGGAGGCGACTTCCGCTTCCTCGACGACACCCTGCAGCAGACCTATGAGGAGGAGTTCCGCTTCATCAACCAGATCAAGGGGTTCGCCGTCGTCTGCATCTTCATCACGCTCATCGGCGTGTTCTGCCTCACGATGTTCGACACCGAGTACCGACGCAAGGAGATTGCCATCCGCAAGGTCATGGGCAGCAGCGTAGGTCAGGTGCTTGACCTCTTCGCCCGCAAACAAGTGGTGCCGCTCATCGGGGCTTTCATCATCGCCGCGCCCATCGGCTACATGCTCAGTGCCTCGTGGCTGCAAAGTTTCGCCGACCACACCCGCATCCTGTGGTGGATCTTCCCAGTGGCCTTCGTGCTGGTGTCGGCGGTGGTCCTGCTCACGGTCGTGGTGCAAAGCTGGAGGGTGGCCACCATGAACCCAGCCTACAGCCTGAAGACCGAATGACAGCCGCCCGCAGCCAACAAGTATCGCATTGTAAACCAGCGGCTTAGGAACGGCTAAAAATAATAGCTTAAATTTCGAAAATAATAGCTTAAATTTTTGAAATTTAAGCTATTATTTTTTACCGTTCGGCATACATGCTATGGCGAAACCCCACACCTCCGACGCCAACCTCTTGTCTTAGGGGGCCAAATACCTGTTCCACACTGCCATTAGCGGTCTATCGTCAAGATTTATTATGACACAATCGCTTGGCACATTTATAGTTTTTCTGTAATTTTGCATTATATATTATCACTTATATATTCAACTTTATGAAAATCAGAAACGCAATCATCGTCTTGATGCTGCTGGTCTCGGGCCTGGCCCACGCACAAATGGCAAGCATGACGATTCCAGCCGACACGGCCTACCGCGTCGGCAAGCTGGCCAACGGACTGACCTACTACATCCGTTACAACAACTGGCCAGAGCACCGCGCCAACTTCTACATCGCCCAGAAGGTTGGCTCGCTGGAGGAGGAGGAAAGCCAGCGCGGACTGGCCCACTTTCTGGAGCACATGGCCTTCAACGGCAGCGAGAATTTCAAGGGCAACAGTCTCATAGAGTGGTGCCGCTCGAAGGGTATCGAGTTCGGCGGCGACCTCAACGCCTATACCGCCATCGACCAGACGGTCTACAACATCAATAACGTGCCCACCACAAGCCAAGCCACCGTCGACTCGTGCCTGCTCATCCTGCGCGACTGGTCGTGCGGCCTACTGCTCGAACAAGACGAGATTGACAAGGAGCGCGGCGTGATACACGAGGAGTGGCGCCTGCGGTCGTCGGCATCGAGCCGCATGCTGGAGCGCAACCTCGAGAAGCTCTATCCCGGATCGAAGTACGGCAAGCGATTCCCCATCGGCCTGATGTCGGTGGTCGACAATTTCAAGCGCAAGGAGCTGGTCGACTACTACCACAAGTGGTATCACCCCAACCATCAGGGACTCATCATCGTCGGCGACGTGGACGTGGACAAGGTGGAAGCCGAAATCAAACGGCTCTTCGACGGAATCAAGAACCCGGCCAACGAAGCAGCGTTGGTCGACGAGCAAGTGCCCGACAACGACAAGCCCATCGTAATCATCGACAAGGACAAGGAGCAGCAGTATCCAGGCGTGGAACTGATGTTCAAGCACGAGGTGTTCCCCGACTCACTGAAGCAGTCGCCGGCCTACATCGTGACCGAGTACTGCAAGCTCGCCCTGACACGCATGCTCAACGACCGCCTGAAGGAGGTGTCGCAGAAAGCCGACTGCCCCTTCGTGGACGCAGGAGTGACAGACCAGAACTACATCTACTCGAAGATCATGGATGCCTTCGACCTCAGCGTCACACCGAAGTCCATAGAGCAGACATCCGATGCGCTCAAAGCAGCCTTCGTGGAGGTGCTCCGCGCCAGAAAGTACGGCTTCACCGCCACCGAATACGCACGTTTCCAGCAGGATTACATGAGTGCGCTCGACAAGGATTACTCCAACAAGGACAAGCGCAGCAACGGCATATTCTATAGACAGGCACTCAGCAACTTCCTCGAAAACGAGGCCATGCCCAGCATCGAAACCACCTACATGCTCATGAAGCAGCTGGCTCCCGCCATCCCCGTGGAGGCCATCAACAAGCTGCTGCCCGAGCTGGTGAACGAGAGCGACACCAACATGGTCATCGTGAGCTTCAACAACGAGAAGGAAGGTAACGTCTATCCCACCGAGGATCAGCTGCTCAAGGCCATCAGCGATGCACGTGCCACCAAGGTCGAAGCCTATGTGGACAACGTGAAGAACGAACCGCTCATCACCAACCTGCCCAAGGCCGGAACCATCAAGAAAGAGGTGAAGAGCAAGAAGTTCGACTATAGCGTGATCACGCTCTCGAACGGTGTCACCGTGCTGCTGAAGAAGACCGACCTGAAGAAAGACCAAGTCATCATGGACGGCTTCGGCGGAACAGGCGAGGCCAACTACACCCAGGCAGATGCCGCCAACCTCAAGGCTTTCGACGACGTGATCGGTGCCAGCGGACTGGGCAACTTCTCGAACAACGAACTGCAGAAAGCGCTTGCCGGAAAGATTGCCAACGCCAACCTCACCATGGGACGCCGCATGAACGTCAACGGCAATTCCACACCCAAGGACGTGGAGACCATGCTGCAGCTCACCTATCTCTATTTCACCAACATCAAGAAAGACCCCGACTCGTACAACAACCTCATACAACAGTTTGAGGTGATGCTGAAAAACCGCGAGCAAGCACCCGAGGCTGCTCTCGGTGACTCGCTGACGGCCAACCTCTACGACCACTGCTGGCGCAAGGAAGCTCTGAAGCTCGCCGATGTGAAGAACATCAACTACGACCGCATCCTGCAGATGGCAAAGGAGCGCACGGCCAACGCTGCCGGATGGACCTTCGAGATTATCGGCAACTTCGACGAGGCCACCATACGCCCGCTCATCTGCCAGTATCTCGGCGCACTGCCCGCCAGCGGCAAGGCTCCCAAGGCCAAGCGCGTGGGCAACCCCACCAAGAAAAACGTGGACTGCATCTTCGAACGCAAGCAAGAGACTCCGAAGGCCACTGCCTACAAGGTGTGGTTGAACGAAACCATGCCTTACACGCTCGAAAACTCCATCCGCGCCAGCATGGCCGGACAAGTGCTCTCCATGATTTACCTCAAGCAGATTCGCGAGGAGGCCAGTGCCGCCTACACCTGCGGAGCCAAAGGCATGACAAGCAAATCCGAAGACGGATTCCACATCACACAGCTTGTGGCCTACTGTCCCATGAAACCTGAGAAGAAAGACGTGGCCCTGAGCATCATGGAGCAGGCCGTGAAGGATCTCGCCGTGAAGTGCGACAAGGAGATGCTCGACAAAGTGAAGACGCTCATGCTCAAGCAGTTTGACGACAAAGCCAAGACCAACGGTTTCTGGAACAACACCGTCTACAGCGACTACGCCCTGCACATCGACACCTACACCGACTACAAGAGCCTGGTGGAAAAGCAGTCGCCCGAAACCATCGTCGCCTTCATGAAGGAGATGCTCAAGGGTGCCAACAAGGTCAACGTGGTCATGTTGCCCGGTGAGTAAACCATAGCTCTGTCGCCCCCGTATGGCGACACCATACCATCATCCGGAAGGACTGGCCTTACACGGCAGTCCTCCCGGATTTTTTTGCGCCACAAGCGGAAAGCCGACGACTACCGCGTTTCAGCCATTTCTATTTATTGGCGACCGGTACAGGCAAGTCCCGTAGAGATACATAGCGAAAGCGTCATAAGAACAATATAGCATAGCGAAAGCCTCGTAGGAATAACATAGCGAAAGCCTCATAAGAACAATATAGCATAGCGAAAGTCTCGTAGGGACGACATATTACAGCGTAGGGGTTCACCCCTACGTTTGGACACGGGTTATTGACGAACCGCCCCTGAAAGGGGCGCATAATTCACTTAAGTTTCGGATTTTGCAGCTTATTCATTACGGGTTTTGTCTATTTTGTTTTATCTTTGCACCATACGTTTAAGCCATCCTAAAAATCATAAATAAATGAGCAAACTATCTACTATTCTACTTTTCTCGGCAATGGCCGTTGCTGCCCAAGCTCAGCACACGCTGACCCGTCAGCAAGCCTTGAGCCTCTACACCACACAGGCTCCGACACGCACCAGCGTGCACGACCCATCGGTGGTGTGGGATCCGCAGAGCCAGCAATACTACATCTTCGGTTCGCACCGCGCCCAGGCCCGTACGACCGACTTCTATCATTGGACTTCTATCTCGCCCGCCATACCCTGGGGAACGGTCGTTGACGGAACGGTCGTTTCGGGAGCCTCCAACCAGGATGCCTTCACCCATCCGCAGGTGACAAGCCTCACCACCGCTGGCGGCAAGACCATCAGCCTGCCTGAGTTCGATGCCGTGGCATGGTCGGCCTTGGCCTCCACCGACTATAATGTGGACGGGTGCATGTGGGCACCCGACATTATCTATAATCCCGTGATGCACAAGTGGTGCCAGTATCTCAGCATCAACGGCGACTACTGGGCCTCGAGCGTCATCCTGCTCACGGCCGACGACATCAACGGGCCTTACGTCTACCAAGCCCCCGTGGTCATAAGCGGTTTCAACGGCAAGAATGCCAACTCGTACAAGAACACCGACCTCGAGCAAGTTATCGGAACCCAGACAACGCTTCCCAGCCGCTACAACAAGCAGAACAGCTGGGGGACCACTTGGCCCAACTGCATAGACCCCTGCGTGTTCTACGACGAGGACGGGCAACTGTGGATGTCGTACGGATCGTGGTCGGGCGGCGTGTTCATGCTCAAGCTCGATCCCAACACAGGTCTGCGCGACTACGATGCCACCTACCCGCTTACGGGCAGTGGCGACAACTACACCTCCGACCCTTATTTCGGCACGAAGATAGCCGGCGGTTACTATGTATCGGGCGAAGGATCGTACATACAGCACATCGGCGATTATTATTACCTCTTTATGTCGTATGGCGGTCTGACGGCCGACGGCGGATACGAAATGGAGGTATTCCGGTCGAAGAATCCTGACGGCCCCTATGTCGACACCAAGGGCTTATCGGCCGTCTACAGCAAAAACGTGATGAACTTCGGCACCAGCGGATCTTACCGCGGCGAGAAGATATTCGGAAACTACGAGAACTGGGGCTTCATGACCACCGGCGGAAAGACCACCTACAGTCTGCCCGGCGAACTGTCGCAGGGTCACAACTCAGCCATCACCGACTCTCTGGGCCGCAGCTTCCTCATCTACCACACCCGTTTCAACAACGACACCGAATGGCATGCGGTGCGCGCACACCAGCTGTTCACCACCCAAAACGGGTGGCTGGCCGCAGCTCCCTTCGAGTTTACGGGCGAGACGGTCAACGATGACAGCATAGCCACACGTCAGCGTTTCAACATGCACGAGATGGCCGGAACCTACCAGGTGCTCATCCATAAGCAAGGAGTGGACTACGCCAACAAGGAAACCGTGAAACCCATCAGCCTGACCCTCGGCGAGGACGGAAAGGTGACGGGCGACCTTACCGGCAAGTGGAGCCTTACCGACGGCACTTCCTATATGACCCTAACCGCCGGTGGCGAAACTTACCAGGCTGTGGTGGTGGAGCAGCAGATGGAACCCTACACCATCAAGGCCATCGCCTTTACCGGCGTGAGCGGCTCGGCCACCGTTTGGGGCTACAAGATGGAAGATGCCTATCAGCTGGCTTACCTGTTGCGCACAGCCACAATGCCCGTCAGCAATGGTGCCCGCGTCAACACCAATGTCAATCTTTACGATTTCGTCAACGGATACGACAACGTGAGCGTGGACTGGAAATCGTCGAATCCCGACATACTCAGCGACAATGGCCGCTACAATCCCGACGCAATGACGGACGATACCATGCCCGTGGATCTCGTGATGACCCTCACGGCAGGCGACTGGCAGTATGTGGACACCGTGTCGGTGAGCGTGCGCAAGACCACCATCCCCGAGCAGGCCGATTACAAGAGCGGCACGGTGGCCTATTACAATTTCGACAAACTGCCCGTCACCAACGCTTTCGACACCACACAGGTGGCGCGTCTGAAAAACCAGTCGGGCGCAACGGCACCCACGCTGCAGACCGACCACGAGCGCAGCGGAAAGTTTGTGCATACCAGTTTCGGTGCCAGCGGCCGCACCAGCTATGTGCAGATGAACAACCCGCTCAACGCAGCCACTCTCGACGATGGCTTCACCGTGTCGTACTGGGCGAAGCTCACCGACGAAAATCTCTGGGACTGCCTATTCAGCTTCTATAATTCCCTCACACAGGTACGCCTATATATGACGGGCAACCTCTATGTGGGATACAACAACAACGCTGGCAACTGGATAGACCTTAACCATCCGTCGAGCGTAACCACCGGATATGTAACGCCTGGAACATGGGCGCTTGTCACCATGACCGTGTCGCGCACCGATGGCGTGAAGCTCTATGTGGACGGTTCGCAGAAAACCATCAGCGTAGCCGCAGGGGCGCAAAACGGCACCGATATCACTTCAAGGACTGCCTTCGACTATAACGAGATAGTAGACTTTGTGACCACCTGCCCCAACATGTACATAGGCTACGGGTCGTTCTGGGGATCGGCCGAGGCATCGTTCGACGACCTGATGGTGTTCGACCGAGTGTTGACGCGTACCGATGTGCGCGGCCTCAATATGGCCGAGAACCGCGTGCACGACTTCACGCCGACAGGCATCACTACCGTAACAACCGACCGTAATACTCCAGCTGCAACCCGGGTCTACAACCTGCAGGGACAGTGCGTCGGACAGTCGCTCAGCGGTCTGCGTCCAGGCATCTACATACAGGGTGGTAAGAAGTATGTGGTGAAGTGACGTACTGATTGACGTATATCACAGAAAATCCCCCGTCTTCTTTACGAAGGCGGGGGATTTTCTGCGGTATGAAATGTTGTAGAGCGCGCTATCTACGAATGGTGGGGGTTGCTTCTGTATCGGTTGCACCTAAAGCACGAGACATTTCATTTGCGCATCACACCCTTTGTCGCTATCTTTTTCCCATTATGCACATACACACCCGGCATGGCTTCGCCGGTGGTTTTTTGGCCCTTTAGGTTATAGCTGCGCGCATTGGCGGTGCGTTCCAAGGCAGGCTGGTCAATGCCGGTCGAAAAATTGCTGTCGTAGGTCAGCTTGATGTCGTCTACATAGACAAGGGCTTCCTTGTCGCCAGCACCTCCGCGATAACCGAAGTTAAGCCGCAACGTGTTAGCTTCTGACAGGGCAAGCTTCACCGTCTGCTTGCTCCATTTGCCCGATGTGGCGGGCAATGGGGTGCGCTTGCCACCTATCTCGTAATAGCACAAATCCTCGCTCATGCCTGCAGTGGCGCCTTTGTTGATATAGTATGTTAAGGTATAGTTGCCCGCAGGCAGTTTTGCCTCCTTGAAGATGTAGTTGTTCACCGGATTCTTTTGCCACTTGGAACGTAGTCGGAGTGTGGTGATGGTGGGTGCACCGCTCTGCAGACCAGTCATCTGGTAGGCGTGCGTATATTGCACATTGTAGTCGGTGGCATCTACGCTCCATACGTGGCTCCATCCTGATTGGCCGTGTATGTTGACGGCATTGCTGGCCGAAGCGTCTTGTGGAGTTTCGAAATCAAGATTCTCGCCCAGCAGCGGCGTTGCGTCAGCACCAGGTGTCAGCGTCAGCAGACCTGTGTTGTCGATGACACCTATAGAGTCAGCTTGGCAACATGCCAAATCCGAAAGGTCCACTTTCTTCACCTCGACCACTCCATCGGTCTTCGACATCAGCACGAGAAACATGCCGCCTCCGGTTATCGCCGGAGCTGCAACCGTGTAGTCACGCACGCCGCCGTAGGTGTAGTTGCCAAAGCTGTGTACGTGTCCCGAGAAATGAACGGCATTCTTGGTCTTCTGGATAAGTTCGGCAAGCTTATCCTTTTTCTTCTTGGCATAACTTTTGGCCGTCTGGTCTGTGTCGTATTTGCCCAATGTGGTGATGTGTGTTCCGTAGGCCGATTCGTCGGCAGTGGCAATGTATTTACCCACATCACTTTGGTCGAGCCACCATCGGTCGCAGTCGCTACCATAGGTGAAGGGGTAGTGCTGCATCCATACCGAGGACTCGGAAGCATGTTCGTTAACAAAGGTCTCAAGCGCCGAGATGACCCCATCGGGGGCATAGTAAGTCTTGCTTAGCAAAGTTCTTACGTAAGGTTTCTGGAACCAATAGGCCTGTCCGCAGTAAAAACGCACCCCTTCGAAAGTGAATGTGAAGGGACTGAGCTGCGTGTGGTTTGTGCCATCGGTAATCCATTCCACGTTGTCAATGCCGTGGGTCGATGCCGTATCTACCTGTGCTCGCACCAGCCGCATAGCAACATCATTGCTGTAGGCTCCTCCGTTGGTTAGCCCGTCGTCAGGATTGTTGCCTGTCCAGTAGTCGGGCACCACGTCGTGATTGCCCAGCATGGTAATGAAAGGTATTCCGGCCGCATTGAGCTTGTGGAAAGCGGCTTTGAAACTTTCGCCCGATTTCTCGTTGTCCTTGTCCATGTCGCCGAGGCAAAACACAATGTCGGCCTTGGGGGTAAAGCCTGGAAGTGCATTGAACTGGTATTGCTTGCCGCCGCTTTCGCTTTTGCCGAGGTTGAGAATGGCTTCGCAGTAGGCACTAAAAGTTGCTACATTGGCACCATCGTGGTCAGTCTGGTCAACATGTGGGTCGGAGAAGATGACAGCCGTAAAATAGTTTGCAGCCTCGTTTCCGCTACCGTTTGTCTGATGGGGGAGAACCGTGGTTTGCGCTTGTAGACCTGTGGCAACTGCAAGCACGACCCCTGGAAGGATATGTAAGGGCTTCATGACAGTTTCCAGGTCACACCGTCCTTGGTGTCGTTGACTTCAAAGCCGGCTTCGGTGAGAGTGTTGCGTATCTCGTCGGAGGTGGCCCAGTCCTTGGCTTCTTTGGCCTTTTGCCGCATGCCGAGCACCAAATCGACAATCTTTCCGTATGCTTTTTCGCGAGCTTCGTTGTTGGCACCGCGGTTGTTTTGCAGACCTAGAACATCGAAGGTGAAGAGATTCATCGTATCGGTGAGCTCCTGCAAGTCGTCGGCAGATATCTTCAGCTTGTGGTCCACGAGCAGGTTCACCAAATGGCATGCCTCAAAGAGTGCGCTGATGACGAGCGGCGTCTGCAGATCATCGTTCATGGCATCGTAGCAGCGCTGGCGCAAGGCACGCACCACCTTTTGCGTATCGGGCGACGATCCTTTGGAGATCTGCACGCGTCCGAGGTCTGCAATACCGTTCATCAGTCGGTCGTAGCCCTTCTGTGCCGCTTTCAACGCATCATTGGAGAAGTCCACCGTGCCGCGGTAATGCGCCGAAAGAATGAAGAAACGGATGGTCATGGGCGAGTAAGCCTGTTCCAGACTCTTGTGCTCGCCTTTGAAAAACTGCTCTAAAGTGATGAAATTGCCGAGCGACTTACCCATCTTCTGACCATTGATGGTTATCATATTGTTGTGCATCCAGTAGTGCACCATTTGGTCGCCCTGCGAGGCTACGGCCTGTGCTATCTCACATTCGTGGTGGGGGAACACCAGATCCATGCCACCGCCGTGTATATCGAAATGTGCGCCGAGGTACTTGCGGCCCATCGCCGTGCACTCGCAGTGCCATCCGGGAAACCCATCGCTCCAGGGCGATGGCCATCGCATGATGTGCTCAGGCTGCGCCTTCTTCCACAGGGCAAAATCGGCTTGATTGTGTTTCTCGGATGTTCCGGCCAGCTCGCGGCTCTTGTTGATGATGTCCTTCAGGTTGCGGCCCGACAGGATGCCATAATGATGGTCGCGGTCGTACTTCTCCACATCGAAATAGACCGAACCGTTTGAGATGTAAGCATAGCCGTTGTCGAGGATTTCCTGCACCAGCTGTTCCTGCTCGATAATGTGTCCCGTGGCATGCGGTTCGATGCTTGGCGGCAGCACATTGAGTAGTTCCATGGCCTTATGGTAGCGGTTGGTGTAGTATTGCGCAATCTCCATGGGTTCGAGCTGCTCCAGCCGTGCCTTCTTCTCTATCTTGTCATCGCCTTCATCGGCATCATGCTCCAAGTGCCCCACATCGGTGATGTTGCGCACATAGCGCACCTTGTAGCCCAAGTGTTTCAGATAACGGAAGAGAATGTCGAAGGTGATGGCTGGTCGAGCGTGTCCCAAATGGGGGTCGCCGTAGACCGTGGGACCACACACATACATACCCACGTGGGGGGCGTGAAGAGGCTTAAACAGCTCTTTGGAGCGTGTCAGCGTATTGTAAATCAAAAGATCCTGTTTCATGATTGCTAATGTATTGCTAAAGTGTTGCTCGTTGCAAAGTTAGCCATTAATCTTGAGAAACAGGGGCTTTCGTCTTCCTTTTATGGGAAAAATGCCACAAACAGGGTAGACGACGTTAGGTATACCACACCACTTTTTCATTGACAATAATACCGTCGGTGGCATCATCACCAGTAAAAGTTGCACTACGGTACTGCACGCAGAGCATAACAAGAGGCTCTGTACCATTGTTGCGGACAGAACGTTTGCCGTCGGGGGCCACACGCACCACGCTTCCTTCGCCTATGGAAAACACTTCGCCGTCGACTTGAAATTCGCCATGGCCGCTCAGAAAGAAATAGAGTTCTTCGTGGTTCTTGTGTGTGTGGTAGAAACCCGTTTCGGTTGCTGGGGCGAAAACCTGAAACGAAAACTCGCTACCGGTGGCACCGGCCTGTGCGCCTCCAAATACCTTTCCTGGTATCTTAATATCTGGGCCGAGCGACAATTCGTACTCGTGGAGTTCGCAAAACTTGCCAAAATCGATGGCGGTGGCATTCTTCATGTTCTTGATAATCGTTGCTTTTTTCATCGCTTTTTGCTTTTTGTGGGTTGATTAATGTTGTTTTATATGTTGGTTTGCATCGTTTTATATTGTTGGACGTTGGTTCTGCTTTTTAATATTGCATATTTATCCGTTAATATATACTTCATTTTCGGTTCTTCGGTTGCAAAGTTATACGTTTGATTTTTGTTATGCAAGAAGGTACTTTTAGGTTAGATAGTTACCTTTAAGTAACGTTTATTGAGTTATAACACATTAAGTTGTGGGTATTTAACTTTTATTAACCTATCCGCCTTTGAACTTTCGCCGTCAATAGTTACTTTTGCACACCGTTATTTATAATTATTCATTTCTGCATGATTGATTCTGTTCAGGAGGCTGATTTTAAGAATTGTCCTATTCGCAATGTGCTGGCTCGAATCAGTGGCAAGTGGTCGTTGCTTATCTTGTACGCCTTGCATCATGATACCGGGAGTCCTCTTCGGTTTAATGCGTTGCGGCACCGCATTCCTGACATTTCGCAAAAAGTGCTGACGAGCACGCTGCGCACGCTCGAAGCCGACGGTCTTGTGAGTCGGCAAGTGTATGCTGAAGTTCCTCCGCGTGTGGAATACCAGCTCACAAAAAGGGCTTTGACACTTCTGCCCTTGATTGACGCACTTGTTGCTTGGGCTTCTAAAAACATGGTTGACATCATGCATGACCGGGAGAGGAGAATTGCCGACCCCGGCACCTGAAGACATGACTGGCAATCGCTGCAGCCTTCGGTGGCTTTGTCTATTGCACCTTTTTTTATTACGTTAGCTCAAACGGGAGCATGGTGTATTACCCGTACTTTATTATTAAGCAGACTATTTCCAATCGTTATAGATTATGACATATCCTAGAATATCGGCTGCCGAGGCAGCCGCCATGATACACGACCGCGACAAGATGGCACTTGGAGGCTTTACACCCAGTGGTTGCCCTAAGGCTATTTTCCGTGAACTCAGCAAGCGTGCTGTTAAGGAGCATGAGGCAGGACGGCCTTTTGCTGTAGGTGTTTACACCGGTGCTTCATCGTGCCAAAGCATCGAGGGCGACATGGCCAATGCACACGCATTGCTCTTCCGCGCTCCTTTTTCCACTAATAAAGATTTTCGTACGCATGCCAACTTAGGCGAAATCGACTATGAGGACATGCACCTGGGTCACATGGCCGAGCGTATGCGCCATGGCTTCTACGGCGAGTTCGACTGGGCTGTTATCGAGGTTTCGGATCTTGATGAGGGCGAAACCGAATGTCGCGCTTACCTGACATCGGCCGGTGGTATAGCGACCACTGCTGTTCGCTTGGCGAAGCATGTAATCATAGAGCATAATACGTTCCACAATCCCAACTCCAGGTATCTGCACGATACGTGGGAGCCTGATGACAATGGTGCTGGGCGCAACCCGATCATGGTGCTCAGTCCTTATGACCGCGTGGGCAAAAACTACATCAGCATCGACCCCAAAAAGATTGTGGGAGTCATAGAGTGTGACATACCCGAAGAGGCACGCACCTTCAAGGAGGTTGATGCCTTCACATCAGCCATCGCCAACCATCTGGCCGATTTCTTTGTTTCGGACATGAAAGCAGGCCGAATTCCCCCACAGTTTCTTCCCATTCAGAGCGGCGTCGGTGCCACAGGCAATGCGGTGTTGGCAGCACTGGGGTCTAATCCGCGCATTCCGCGTTTCAATGTTTACAGCGAAGTGGTGCAGGATGCAGGTATCCACTGGATGCTTGAGGGCAAGATTGCCTACGCCTCGTCAACGGCCATGACAGTTACCAATGAGTGTTTGAAAGAGGTGTATAGCCACATGGACTATTTCTCCAAGCATCTCACCATCCGCCAAAGCGAAGTGGCCAACTCGCCAGAGGTTATCCGCCGCCTTGGGGTCATTGCCATCAACACGGCCGTAGAATGTGACATATATGGTAATGAGAATTCAAGCCACATCTGTGGATCAGCTTTGATGAACGGCATTGGCGGGTCGTGCGACTATGAACGCAATGGGTATATCAGCGTATTCACTACACCGTCGGTCTCAAAGGGAGGTAAAATATCGTGTATTGTGCCTATGTGCTGCCATGTGGACAGTACTGAGCACGATGTGGATGTCATTGTGACCGAACAGGGAGTGGCCGACTTGCGTGGCAAGGGACCGTTGCGCAGAGCGCACGAGGTGATAGAGAACTGCGCACATCCCGACTACAAGCCATTGCTGCGCGACTACTTGGCACATATCGCCCCCATGGGGCATGAGCCACAGAGCATGACCGCTGCACTGGCCTTTCATGATACTTTCCTGCGCAAAGGCGACATGCGATTGACCGATTTCGCCGAATATCTGAAGCGTTGACGTGTGCTTGGCTTCCCCATTAGCCATCAACAGAGTTGAAAACTGATGGAGCTGACGACGCCTAACCACCCCGCCTTTTGCGGAAGGGCATAGGCTGAAATTTCTTGCTCCTAATAATGTTCAAAAAATAACAGTCGCTCAAAAATAAGGAGAGCGACTTGACGGAATAAAGTTTTGATGTCCGGTTATCACGAGTACGCTTTTACGAGCGCATTCGTGATAATTGTTTATATTTTCTTTCCGAACTTGAACCAGCAGTATATGGGGTAATGGTCGCTGGCTTTGATACGGTTGTCTACGGCGCATGCGTATGGTTTGATGTCGGTAGAGCAGAACATGTGGTCAATGCGCACGTACATGTAGTTTTGGTTGAAACTTCGTCCAATGCCAGTGCCTGTAGCGGCATAGCAGTCGGTCAGACCTCTTCCTATCCGCGTGTGGGCGTAACCGAGTGGATTTTCATTGAAATCGCCGCAGACAATGATACGGTAGCCCGAACTGTGGTTGGCAATGTAGCGCGCCACAGCTTCAGCTTGCGGAGCTCGTTTTTTCGACGCTAAAGCCAACTTGTCGATGAGGCGTGTCGACTCGGAACGTGCCATTTGCTTATCAAGGCTACCTTTGATGAGATTTCCAAAACCGTTCTTGTCGCTATTGTCGAGCGAATTGGTTTCCAAGTGATTGTTGATTACCAGCACGTCTTGGCCGTTGACATCGAGATAGAATGCTGCGCTGATGTTGCCAGCCGACAAAAAATCGATAACCTGCGAGCGGCGTATAGGGTATCGGCTATAGACGGCCACAAGGTTGCTGCCATCCCCCTTTTTTTCCTCTTTGATGTAGGGGTATCGTTTTCGGAAGGTACTGTCGAAATCGAGCACATGTGTTCCTTCCTGCACACACACGATATCGGCTCCGCTATGAAGGATGTACGACGCTATGGTGTCGTCGGAAAAGGTTGCAACGTCAGACCGCATGTTATGGTAACCTTCCGTGTTGAACGACAATACCTTGATGGCACCTACCGGCGGATCGGACGGAAGGTTGAAAGGCATGTATGTCCGCATGGGGCCATAACAAAGGATATAGCCCACAAAAGGAATGATGGCACCCTTCAGCTTGACTATCACCCAAAAGAGAAGGAATGCTGCATTGATGACAATGAATGCGGGGAACAGCAGTCCCACGTTGGACAGCATGGGGTGGTAGGTGGGGTTGATATGTCCGCTATAGCCTACAAGAAGCATTAGCAGGATTGTGGCGCAATTGGCACCGGCTATTGCTTGAAGGGTTATTTTCTTGAGTTTAGCGATCATGTTTGCTTTGGTCGAAAAGAGTCTGCTTCTCGTCTTTGGTCAGACTGTCGTAACCGCTTTTTCTGATTTTGTCGAGTATGCGGTCGATTTCTTCTTGCGTGGCACGTTTCTTGGCATTGTAGTCCCAATCAGGGTTATCGCCGTGACTGTGTTTTACTTGGCTGCGTTTGACCTGATTGTTATGCCAGCGTTGCTGCATGTTGCTGAAAAACTGCGTGCTACGTGACGAACGGTAGTCGTTCGCTTGCCGTCGCCAGTGCAATATAAGCAGGAAGCCAAATGCCATGCCGCCAAGATGCGCCATGTGCGCCACACCGTCACCACCGCCTGACAACCCCAAGAAGAACTCAATAGCAATGGAACCAAAGATTATCCACTTGGCTTTGATGGGAAAGGGTATGGGTATGATGAACATTTTCTCGTTGGGAAACATCATTCCGAAGGCAAGCAATAGTGAATAGATGGCGCCGGAGGCTCCGACGGTAGTCCACAAGTTGAGGTACTGTTCGGTCGATATGGTGGCCGTTCCGATGTTTACCAGTTCGTAGTCGGCCAGTCCCTTGGCCAGATATTGGCAGTACTGGGCCAATTCTTGGCACAAACCCGCTCCAATACCGCAGAATATGTAATAAAAAAGATATCTTTTTGAACCCCATATATTTTCGACTACCGCACCGAACATCCATAGCATGAACATGTTGAGGATGATATGGGTAAAACCGCCGTGCATAAACATATAGGTGACAAGTTGGTAAACCTGAAAGTCGTGGGCTTTGAAAAAGTGCAATCCCAATATGCCTGTGAGATCCACTCCTGTGGTTTGTCCGAGTATCTCTGTGGCCAAGAAGGCTAGCACGTTGATGATGAGCAAGTTTTTGGTGACGGTCGGTATTTTTTGCATTGTATAATTTTGTTGGTTGGAAAGGTCATGAATAACAGTGCAAATTTACGAAAAAAGTTGTTTAAATGGCTATGGAACAGAGGTTTTGCATTGTTTTTTAGTCTTTCGCATCATTTTTTTTTATTTTTTGTTTGAATTGTGAAAGTAAAGACCTATATTTGTTGCCGCAAAAAGTATGAAACATCATTTATATCCATTAAATAACGAAAAATCATGAACAAGACAGACTTAGTAAAGAAGATTGCTGAGGCAGCAGGTATCACTTCCGCACAGGCCAAAGCTGCATTGGATGCTACCACAGAGGGTATCAAGGAAGCATTGGTAGCCGGCGACAAGGTTCAGCTTGTCGGTTTCGGTACGTTTGCCACCAAGGAGCGTCCTGCCCGTCAAGGTGTCAATCCCCGCACGGGCGAAAAGGTTGAACTCGCTGCCAAGACGGTTGTAAAGTTTGCCGCCGGTGCCCAGTTCGCTGAAGCTGTAAACAAGTAATTGTAAACTAAATTATAAAAAAGCCCACGGTTTTCCGTGGGCTTTTTTCATGAATGATATTTTGCTGTGCAATGTCTTATCCGTTGAATTGCGATGGGTCTTTGCCGATGTAGGCCAAAATACCGCCGTCTACATAGAGCACGTGGCCATTGACAGCATCCGAAGCGTGTGAGGCCAGGAATACAGCAGGACCGCCCAGCTCTGAAGGATCAAGCCAACGTCCGGCAGGAGTTTTAGCGCAGATGAACTTGTCGAACGGATGACGGCTTCCGTCTGCCTGACGTTCGCGAAGCGGAGCAGTCTGTGGTGTGGCAATGTAACCCGGACCAATGGCGTTGCACTGGATGTTGTATTCGCCATACTCTGAGCAGATGTTGCGTGTGAGCATCTTTAGACCACCTTTCGCTGCAGCATAGGCCGATACCGTTTCGCGACCCAGCTCCGACATCATTGAGCACATGTTGATAATCTTACCTTCTTTGCGCTCAATCATTTCGGGCAACACTGCTTTAGAGCAGATAAACGGACCCACAAGGTCGATGTCGATGACCTGCTGGAAGTCCTTGCGACTCATTTCCACCATGGGGATGCGCTTGATGATGCCAGCGTTGTTGACCAAGATGTCAATGTTTCCCACCTCCTCGTGGATTTTCTTCACCAAAGCTTGTACGGCATCTTCATCGGTGACGTTGCAGACATATCCGTGCACGTTTTCGATGCCAGCCTCCTTGTAGGAAGCCAATCCACGGTCCACATGCTCCTGATCAATGTCGTTGAAGATGATGTTCTTTACGCCGGCTGCATGGAAAGCCTTGGCGATATTGAAACCGATACCGTAAGTGGCGCCTGTCACCCAAGCGTTCTTACCTTCCAAAGAAAAGTCTTTCAAACTGGTCATAAGTCTTATGTTTTAAGTTAAAAAGTCAATCTTACACTGCAAAGACAGTGCCAACGAGGGCAATGAAAACTTGTTTTCTGATTGCCGAGTGCAGCCTGTCTTATCCAAAGACAGTGCCTACGAGGGCAATGAAAACTTGTTTTCTGATTGCCGAGTGCAGCCTGTCTTGTTGCAAAGATAATAATTTTATTTGGTTTCAATCCCAATAATGTGCCGTTTCTTTGTAGTGTAAAACTTAAATAAATGTAATTACTCAAATTTCGGATTTGGAATCTATACTTGAAGATACGTCCTCGAAGGGGACACTTGCTAAACGGCGACGCACATTACGATATACGCACATGAATGTGTCGCACATTACAATATATGCCCCCTACGGAACTTGCCGGTTGCAATGTTTTTACCAGACAACAATAAAAAGAAAAAGTTTAACCCAAAAGATTTGAGGAAAGAATGTGACAAACAGCCGCATGAGAATGCGTTATTTGCGAACACTCTATCGGTTGGCTGCCTATGCGCGATTTTTCGAGTGTTTTCGTAAACTGCAGATACACAAAGGCTTGCAAAAATCATGCAAGAAATATCCCTCAATGTCGTTTTTCCGAACTTGCGATTGACGATGAATCGAGGCTTGATATGTACTGAATCGGCAGCCGACGGATGACGAACAATGAGACGATTGATGTCGTATAGCGCCGCGATAAACGCCCAATCTCCTTTCAATCGCACCTCGGAATGGTTTACAAAAGGCGTAAGGGAGGAAAAGATTGGCGTTTTTGATTCTAAAAAGCAGTACGTTGAAATGTTAAAATCCACACTTCTTTCTTTACAGTTTTGTAACCTGTCCTATCCGTTTGTTGGTTTCGTGGTGAGACAATTTATGCCTGGATATTCTGTCAAACGATTACCTTCTAAAGTTCGGGGTAGGTGACTTATGCTTGAATATACGTCCCCGAAGGGGACATCTGCTAAATGGCAAATCCGAAACTTGAGTATTGAACTGAAAATGCCAAATGCTTGACTATAAGCATTTGGCATTTTCTAAGGTTGTCGTACGCGGACTCGAACCACGACAAACAGAACCAAAACCTGTTGTGCTACCATTACACCATACGACAATCTTTCCGATTGATATTAGTAATGCAAAGTTACTGTTTTTTTAGGCCACCACCAAATTTTTTATCATTTATTTGTATTGTTAGCCTAAAGAACTGCTATTCTCTGCAGTAAACAACATGCTGCAATCGTGGCTCCTCTTGTTTAGGGAGAAGAATATAGCTTGCAAATCGTGTCCTGATGCCTTATTTTACGGTAATAAGGTAATAGTTTTTCTTTCCGCGTTGCACCAAAAGATACTTTCCGTCGATAAGGTCTTCGCTTGTGATGGCCTGGTCGAACGCCGTAAGTTTTTCCTTATTGAGGCTCACGCCGTTGCCTTTCACCATCTTGCGCATCTCGCCCTTCGAGGGGAAGATATCCCATCCTTCTTGACAGAACAGGTCGATGGCATTGCCGCCGAGCATTTCTTTGGACATCTCGTAGTGGGGAACGTCTTTGAAAACATCATTGAGCGTAGCTTCATCGAGTTTGGCCAGTTGGTCTTTGGTGGCCTTTCCAAACAGAATGTTGCTGGCAGCAATGGCCATTTCCAAGTCTTCGCGCGAGTGAACCATGACGGTCACTTCTTCGGCCAGTTTGCGCTGCAGCACCCGGCGACCGGGATCTTGCTTGTGCTCAGCCACAAGACTTTCGATGGTTTCGCGTTCGAGCGATGTGAATATCTTGATGTATCGTTCAGCGTCTTCGTCGCTCACATTGAGCCAGAACTGGTAGAAGGCATAGGGCGTAGTGCGGTTGCGGTCAAGCCATACGTTGCCGCTCTCTGTCTTTCCGAATTTCTTGCCGTCTGCCTTGGTGATGAGCGGGCATGTCAGCGCATACACTTCGGTTTCGTTGCCCAGTGTGCGGCGTATCAGCTCGGTGCCTGTGGTCATGTTGCCCCACTGGTCGTTGCCGCCCAGTTGCAGTCGAACGCCATGATGCTGGTAGAGGTAAAGGAAGTCGTAACCTTGCAGGAGCTGGTAGGTGAACTCGGTAAACGACAGTCCGTCGCGCGATGTTCCATTGAGGCGTTGCTGCACGCTTTCCTTGGCCATCATATAGTTCACGGTGATGTGCTTGCCCACTTCGCGTGCGAAATCAAGGAAGCTGAATTCCTTCATCCAATCATAGTTGTTGACAAGCTCGGCTTTATTGGGTTCGTTTCCGTCGAAGTCGAGGAACTTGGCCACTTGGCTCTTGATGGCTTCTTGGTTGTGATAGAGCGTGTCAGCATCGAGCAGGTTGCGCTCTTGGCTTTTCCCCGAAGGGTCGCCAATCATTCCGGTAGCTCCGCCTACAAGCAGATAGGGCTTGTGCCCGCAACGCTGCAGATGACGCAACATCATGATGCCGCACAAGTGTCCGATGTGCAGGGAGTCGGCAGTAGGGTCGGTGCCCAAGTAAGCGGACACCATGTTTTCCATCAGGTATTCCTCGGTACCTGGTGTCATCTGCGCCAGCATACCGCGCCATTTCAGTTCTTCAACGAAATTTTTCATCGTGGTTAATTGGTTTTAGCCTTTCCGGCTTGTTGTTTATTTGTTTTTACAGAGGTACTATGGTTGTTGTTGTGTCGTGCAAACAAGGTCTTGATAGCAAACGTTTCTGGTACGGGGTCATATCCGCTTCCGCCCCATGGATGACATCGGCTGATACGCCACACGGCCAAAAGCATTCCTTTCAGTGGGCCGTGCTTTAGCAGGGCTTGCCGCGCATATTCCGAACAGGTGGGCGTGAAGCGACAAGAAGGGGGCGTGAACGGGGTTATGAACTTTTGGTAAAACCTAATGGGAATCACCAGCAGTAGCGCAACGGCGTGCGATAAGGCTTTTAGCATTTTATCCATGGGTTGTTCAGTCTGGTCGACACCTATGGATTGGGGTGTTTATCCTGTTCTTGTTGACCACTCTCAAGCTTTTCCTTCACTCTCGTCAACAGGTTTACCACTTTTCGTTCCACTTGTTCGCTGTCGTGCAGACGATGGTCTGTCCAGATAAAAGCCAAAGCCACCGCTTTGTCTGCGATGATGCTTTTGTTTTTACGATAGGCTTCACGCACTTGGCGTTTTACGCGGTTGCGCTTCACAGCTCGCTTGAACTGTCTTTTTGGCACACTCACCAGTATCTTCGCTTTG
This sequence comes from Eggerthellaceae bacterium, assembly GCA_963656105.1. Lineage (GTDB taxonomy): Bacteria > Bacteroidota > Bacteroidia > Bacteroidales > Bacteroidaceae > Prevotella. The sequence goes on along the minus strand of CAVKHW010000011.1, from coordinate 17,971 downwards.
GGACGAGGGTTGTTGTCTGCTTGTTCGCAACAATCGTCAGTCAGGCCGTCCTCGTTGTTTATGGGCATGTCCTGACCCTTGCATTCGTCTATGGGCATGTAGACCACGCGCAGAGGGAAAGCCGATATGGAGCGACTTTTGCTTCCCGAGAAAATCTCATCTATCAGCTTGCGGCTGCAGATGCGTTCCTCCTTATGTAAGGTGGCGCGGTAGGTCATGCTCATTTTTCCAGTGGGGGTAGTCCGGTATTTAGGGGTGGTTTCAGCTCAGATTTATTGAGCCGTTTGGTTTTCCTTGTCCAGATAAGCCTTTAGGGCTGCTACCATCGAGGGGTATTCGGGGGTGCCAGCCATGAGGTCGAGCCTCAGTCCGGCGCTTTCTACGGCCTTGGCTGTGGCAGGACCGAAAACGCCGATTTTGTATTTTCCATCCTTGATACCAGGAAGTGACTCGCTGAGGTACTCGACTCCGGTGGGAGTCGAGAAGATGAGCAGGTCGCAGTCGAATTTCTCTATTTCTTCCTCGCTGAAATTGTTGCTGACAGTGCGGTACATGGTGCACTCCTTGTGGATTAGTCCTTTGGCATCGAAGAGTTTGCTCAGCTCATCGCTATGGGCGCTGCTTTGCGGCACAAGGTATTTTTCGCCTTTGTGCTTCAGCATGATGGGCAGCAGGTCGTCAACCTTTCCCGATGTTCCGAAAAACACTTTCCGCTTGCGGTATTGCACATATTTCTGTATGTAGAGCGAGGTTGTCTCGGTGACGCAGAAATATTTCATGGTTTCGGGAATAGTGAGGCGCATATCCTTCGCTATATTGAAAAAATTATCGATGGCATGCTTTGATGTGAAAACGATGGCTGTGTATGAGAGAATGTCAATCTTCTGTTGGCGGAACTCTTTGGCTGTTAATCCTTCTACCTTGATAAAGGGTCGGAAAACCAATTCCACACCATAGTTCTTTTCTATGTCGAAATAGGGAGATTTCTCACTTGCAGGTTTAGGCTGCGAAACCAAAATCTTCTTAATCATCTGTTTTAAAAATTCAATTTTAAAAGTTCATCCGTCAACACCAAAATGCCCCATAGAGCACCTAATGGCATAATTTCAAGGGTGCAAAAGTACAAAATATTTTGCAAAGCAGCCTTTTTTCTTTGAAAAAAGATGAGATAGGTCTTATAAAAAGTAAGCAATTTGACTAAAACTACTACTAAAACGGTATAAAAGACCATGCTTTCTATGGGTAGTTTGAAGTAAACCAACAACATAACGGCCGGGAAAAGGAGTATGCCTTCTGTGGAGATAAGGAAGAGATTTGCCTTCATCCATTGTTCGTTATTTTTCTTGTCAAAGAACACCCATCCCACGGCGGCGCCGAGGCAGTATTTCACTAAGAAATATATGGCGAATATGCCGGTATAGATGCCTATTATCTGATAGTGTGGCAGAATGAACGTTTCTTCGAACAAGGTCTGCCTCCACAGAAAGAAAAGCAAGGCGAACAACAGGCAAGTGTGTAGCACGAGGAATATCTGGAAGCGCAGCTCCGAACTGGTTTCGGTGATGACAGTGGTTCCCTCGTGTTGTGGTCGGAAGAGATTTTTGATTTGCCTCCCTATGAAATTGCCCGATTTGGCCACGGCCAGCATGGCAAAGATAAAACAACCGAGCAGCACCGACGTGATAAGATTGTCGCCGGCAATGGTGTAGGGTACGGGGTCGCCGGCCACACCTGGACGGTAGGTAGCGTACTCCGGACGGTACACAGAGTCGGGTTGCACGAGCGAATGGCTATGGTACAGCGGTTTGTTGGGGGAGTATCCCGATGGTTCGTCGGCCTTGGTGGTCGGCGTACACATCGGGTTGGGACGTTCGCTCCAGTCGACAACAGGAAACTTGATGTTGGCTCTTATGGCCGAGTCTTGCTGCCAAGGGGTTGCGTCCTTGGGCAGACTGTTAATGATTTGTCTCGGCGAGTGTAAAACGGCGGCCTGTCTGCCAGCCGCAACGGTCAAGTGCAGGGTGTCGGCCGTCGTGGTGGAGTCTGAAGTGAACGTGGGTGACATGAGCAGGGAGGGTTGTTAAAGTGCGAAAGCCTTGCGGATGCGTTCCACCTGGTCGAGCTTCTCCCATGTGAAAAGTTCCACTTCCATCACTTTCTTTTCGTGGTAGCGGCTGATGAACACCTTTTTCACGGTTTCGTTCTTTCGTCCCATATGGCCGTAGGCAGCTGTCTCCAGATAGATGGGTTGTCTGAGCTTGAGCTGCTGCTCGATGGCTTTGGGGCGCAAGTCGAACAGTTGTCCGACTTTTTGGGCTATCTCACCATCGGTCATCTCTACATGTTTCTTGCCGTAAGTGTTGACATACACGCTGACAGGCTGCGCCACACCGATGGCATAGGCCAGCTGCACGAGCATCTCGTCGCTGACGCCCGCTGCCACCATGTTCTTGGCGATGTAACGTGCGGCATAGGCAGCCGACCGGTCCACCTTCGACGGGTCTTTGCCCGAGAAAGCGCCTCCGCCGTGTGCTCCACGACCGCCATAGGTATCAACGATGATTTTGCGGCCCGTAAGACCGGTGTCGCCGTGGGGACCTCCAATCACAAACTTGCCGGTGGGGTTGACGAAGTATTTCTCGTTGCCGTCGAAGAGAGCAAGCACCTTGTCGCTGAGTTGCTGCTTGACGCGCGGCATGAGAATGTTGACAACATCATGGCGGATGGTGGCCAGCATGCTCTCGTCAGCTTTCTGTTGGGCGTCGGGAGCGTCGCCGTCGGGATGCACAAAATCGTCGTGCTGTGTCGACACGACGATGGTGTCGATACGCTGTGGCACACCGTCGTCGCTATACTCGATGGTCACCTGACTTTTTGAGTCGGGGCGCAGGTAAGTCATGACCTTTCCTTCTTTGCGGATGGTAGCCAATGTACGCACGATGAGATGCGCCAGGTCGAGTGTGGCTGGCATGTAGTTGTCGGTCTCGTTGCAAGCGTAGCCGAACATCATGCCCTGGTCGCCGGCACCCTGGTCTTCTTCGCGCTCGCGGCTGACACCTTGGTTGATGTCGTCGCTCTGTTCGTGGATGGCAGTGAGAATACCGCACGAGTTGCCGTCGAACTGGTACTCGGCCTTGGTGTAGCCTATGCGATTGATGGTGTTGCGCGTCACGGTCTGCAGGTCAATGTACTGCGACGACCGCACTTCGCCCATGATAATCATTTGGCCAGTGGTGTTGAAGGTCTCGATGGCGCAGTGAGCCTCGGGATCGTAGGCCAAAAATTGGTCGAGCAGGGCATCGGAGACCTGATCGGCTACTTTGTCGGGGTGACCCTCCGACACGGATTCAGATGAGAATAGATAACTCATTTTACATTACTTTCTTTTACGTGGAGACGCATGCGAGTAACCGTAAAATCTGAGGGGGATTTTGCAGTTTTAGCATTTTTTACTGTGGTTGCAAGCAGCCAAATTCTTCCACAACGTTAAACAAATGTTTTAAAGCGAGTGCAAAGTTACTTATTTTTGCTGTATTGGCAAAGGAAAAGAGGCATTAAGTGACGAAAAAACAAATTGCTACGATTTGATAACCAAAAAATATTCAAGTTTCGGATTTGTCATTTAGCAGGTGTCCCCGAAGGAGACATATATTCAAGCATAGATTCCAAATCCGAAATTTGAGTAATAATTATGTGCGCAATAATCGCAGGAATATTTTTTTGAAAAATAAAGCATGTTTCGTGTAGCGTTTCTCAGAGATTTGCGTTATCTATGTAGAAACAAGCAGAATGGAGCAAATAGAGTTCGAACATCATGTGTCGTCGCTTCGGCCACGGTTGGTGAGATGCGCCCAGCGCTATCATGCCGACGATGCCGATATCGAGGATGCCGTGCAGGAGACACTGGTCAAGCTTTGGCAGTTGCGGGGGCGCATTGCCGACGGTGACCACATGACGCGTCTGGCTTTGGTGGTGTTGCGCAACACATCCATCTCTATGCTCCGCAGCCGGAGGTCGCATCCCGCCCAACGACTTGACCTCATGATCCACGACCAGCCTTCCGTTCCCTCTTCCCACCAGCAACTGGAGACCGCCGAGACCGACCAATGGCTGCGCCTGTGCATCCGCTCCCTACCCGACAAGCAACGCGCCATCCTACAGATGCGCAACATCGACCAACTGAGTTACGCCGAGATTGCCCGCATCCTAGGTTCCACTGAGTCGTCGGTGCGCGGACTGATCAGCCGAGCACGCGCCACCCTCTTATCACAACTCAAAAAACAATAACCATGACCCATAACGACACCACACTACAGCACATGCTCGATCGCTTCGTGAGTGGCCAAACCACCGAAGCCGAGGAGGCCGAGCTGGCCCGCTACTTCCGCACAGCGCGCGAGGTGCCCGCCAAGTGGCAGGCCTACAAGGAGTTGTTTGCCAGTTTCGATACCGACCTCTACTCCTTCTCCGAGGCAGAGCTCGATGCCATGGCCGCTCCCGAGGAGCCTGTCGGGATGACGCTCGCCGCCCCCGCGAATGTCCCCACCGTGTATCGGCCAGTGGCCCGCCGCGCCTTGCGTGTGGCTGCCATGGTGGCTCTTGTCGTGGGCGTGGGGTTTGCAGCTTACAAGGGTCTCGTTGCCCCGTCGCCCGTTGTGGAGCCCACCCCTCATCCTGCACTTACCGCCCAAGCGACCCCATCGTCACAAGCAGAGAAGACCGTGGTACCCGAGCCAATAGCAACTGTTGCCGCTTGTGGGCAGAAGAAAGCACCCATCCGCAACGTTGCCGTCCACCAGCTGCCCTCGCCTGTTACCCAGGAGACCACAACCGAAAGCTGGCAATCTGCCGAACACACCACCGTAGCCCAGCCCCTTGTTGCCCAAGCCGTGCCAGTCACGTTGCCAGCCACTGCCTCTGCACCCTCCTGTGGCTCCTATGCTGAAGCCGACTACGACCAGGTTTTGGCACAGTTTGGCTCCTTGCAAGACCTATCCTCAACGGCCTATGGCATTGATGCGCCCCTCATGGCCAGCACCAACCACTCCACGTTGACAGACTCACAACCGACCGCGGATTCTGCCCCACAGGTAGCCTCCACAGGTTCACCATTCGACGGCGACGTAGTCTTCTCGCGGATTGCCATCCCCTGACCGTCGTCGCCCTTCACCATCAGTAAAAACAACCTTTTGAAAAACATCATCCCATTATGACCATGAAAACCATCCTTCGTATCCTTCTTGTGTGGCTTCTCGCTCTAGGCGGCCTGACCTCGGTGGCCAAGAACAACAATAAGACCACCTACATGCAGCTCAACCCCGTCATCATGGACATCTACCATGAGCTAGACAGCGTGTTCCCGCTCCACTATCTGGCCAACGAAAGTCCTGCCCATTGCGCCTATTGGGTCAACTACAACTTCTCCTCAACGGAGCAGTTTGAGCACTATCGCCCTTGGGTGGAGTCGCTCATCCGCCGCCTCGACACGGTAGCGGCCTACTCGCGCACCACCAATCTGACCGATTCGGCTGGCAAGTATTTCAACGGCGTGGAACTGACAATGAAGACTCCCAACAGCGTACAGAAAGACAACTGCACGTTCTACATCAGCCAGTCGCGCATGAGCTTCTACTACAATGCCTGTGTGGAGGGCGAAAGCTTCCGTTTTGCCAACAAGCCCGACGACCCCAACGGCCAGCCCCGACAGGACATCGCCGACCACCTGGATCGCTTGCTGCGTGCCTACATCCACCGCAAGGGCGTCAAGCGAGACTCCGTATTCTATCCCCAGGGCTGCGACTACCGCTATGTGACCTTCAACAGCACCAATGGCGATCCCTCGCACGGCTACCGCTACATCGTGCCCGACTGCACGGCGAAAGACTTCCGCGCCTTCAGCGACGTGATCCATGCCTACTCACGCACGGCGCCCGTCCGCACCTCGTTCAACGACAACTACTGGCAGTATGAGGCCGCAGCTATCTGCGTCATCCGCCCCGATGGCCAAAAACCGCTGATGGTGGCCGCAGCTCTGAAGGGCACAAACCTCTACCTGCTCCGCATCGAGGGCGAGCACACTTGCTTCATGCCTCGCGCCTGGGCCGAGGAAGATCTGAAGTGGGAGATCAAAGACCGCCACAAGTTGACCGAGCGCCAACCACTGTCGCCACCCGACATAACTAAGTAAGTCCCGTCGACACCTTAGCTGAAAACTAACCCATAACCTCAACCCTTTTTATTCATCCCCATCCATTTCCTGGGCTGCCCTGCGGCCCAGGCAGGGGAAACCCGTGCTTATGAAACAGCTTATCCTGGGTCTCTTGGCCCTCATCATCCTGCTGGTCGCCGCCCCGTCGGCATCGGCGCACCCCCAACAGAAACAAACGAAGAAACAGCGCACGTTCACCCTCTGGGGCCATGTGCGCGATGGCTTCACCAAGGCCGTCATTCCTGGTGTGAAGATCACCCTCATGAAGGCCGACAGCACCCTCATCGACACCTGTACCGCACAAACCTACGAGGCCGCTGGTCGTGTGAGTGGCGACAGCTGGTACAGCTTCGTCCTTCCGTCGAAGCCCCAGCGCCTCATCATCCGCGCCTCCCATCCCGACTATGAGGACTGCTATGTCGACTACGATGTGCGCTATGTGGCGCGCAACCGTTTCTTCGATGCCCCGTGGCACTACATGAAACGGCGCCAGCATCAGGATGTCGACTTCGACACGGAGCTTGGTGGGGTGGTGGTCAAGGCCACACGCATCAAGATGGCCTATCGTGGCGACACGCTCGTCTTCGACGCCTCGGCCTTCAAGTTGCCCGACGGCAGCATGCTCGACGCCCTCGTCAGACAGATGCCCGGCGTGAAGCTCGACGACAATGGTGTCATCACCGTCAACGGCCGCAAGGTCGACTACCTCATGCTCAACGGCAAGGATTTCTTCAAGGGCGACAACAAGGTGCTGCTCGACAACTTGCCTTACTTCACGGTCAACAACATCAAGGTCTATGACCGCACCACCGACAAGAGCCGTTTCATGGGCAAGGATATGGAACAGAAGGAGTATGTGATGGATGTCAACCTGAAGCGCGAGTACAACAACGGATACCTCGGCAACGCCACCGTGGGCGGCGGCACGGGCGACCACTACATGGCTCGCCTCTTCGCCTCCTACTTCTCCGACCTGACCAACGTGTCGGTCTATTCGGGTGTCAACAACATCAACATGTCGGGCAACCCCAACAGCCAAGGCAACTGGAACAACGCCTCGACCATGGAGGGGCGCATCACCCATCGCAATGCCGGTCTCAATGTGCGTCGCGACAGCAAGGACAAGAAACGCGAGAACATCTCCTCGGCACAGGCCGTCTGGACCGACAAGAGCTTGACCACCAGCAGCGACCGCGAGAGCTTCCTTTCGTCGGGCTCCGCCTATGCGCTGGCCGACAGCCACACAGGCAACCGCGACCGCTCGCTAGTACTGACCAACGATTTCCGCCTCAAGCTGCCCTTCTGGTTGCAGAGCAACACGCGCGTGGAACTGAGCGACGCGCGCAGCAGCGAACGGTCGCGCCAAGCCTCGTTTGGCCAGTCGGTCAGACAGTATGGCGAGGCATCCTCGGTGCTCGACTCTGTGTTTGCCGCCTCGCACCCCATGAGCCTCACACAGGCGCTGGTCAACCGCACCTATTCCGACATGCTCACCCGTGGCCGGAAGTTCTATGCCTATCAGAACCTGGAGTACAACAGCAAGTTGCCGTGGGGCGACAACATCGAGTTGCAGGCCAAGGCTTCCTACACCCGCAATGACAGCAAGGGCTATCAGGACTACCGGCTCGACTATGCCCAAGCCACAACTCCCGACCATCGGCTGGTCTACGACCATCGGCCTACCCATGCCACCTACCTTTATGGACGTGGCGAGTATTTCCTCAACCTGCTCAACCACTGGACCTACCGCTTCTACTCGCTCTATGAGCGGCAGAACACGCGCCAGCCTCGCGACTACTATCGCCTCGACCGCCTGTCGGGATGGAGCGCCGGTCTGCATCCCTTCACCCTCCTGCCCTCGGCCGACTCGCTGCGCATGGCTCTCTCGCCCGACGACAGCCACAGTCAGCGCGTCACGAGCGGCAACTGGAACTCAGGCTTCAACATCTATCTCCAGAAGGAGACCGACTCCACCTACCTGTGGTTGCGCTTCCACCTGCCCGTGATGCACGTCAGCGAGCGCGTGGCCTATCGCAAGGCTGAGGTCGACACCGTGGCCATACGCTCACGCTGGATAATGAACGGCAACGTCAACTTCAACTACAAGTGGAAGAAGAAACAAAACAGTGTGTGGGCTAACCTCTGGCACAACACCATCCAGCCCGCCCTTACCGACTATGTGGTGTTCGACTACACCAATCCTCTGGCCGTGACGCAACAGGCCAACAAACTGAAGAACGCCGAGAAATGGGAGACGTCGATGGGCATCCGGCTCACCACACGCGGCAGCCGCCTCAACTTCTATGCCGAGGCCGACTATGCACACACCGCCAACCCACTCACGCTGGGCTACAGCTACGATGCCGCAACAGGTGGATACACCTATCAGCAGGCCAACGCCCACAGTGCCAACGCGGGCTACGTCGCCGCGCAGGTGTCGGGACAGTGGAGCCACTGGACTTATGAGCTGGGCTGCCGTATGGAGTATGGTCAGGGACAGACCGTGGAGTTCGAAACCGACATGCGAGACAAGCGTCTCTACGACTTCCAGAGCACCAATGTGACACCCAGCATGGCTGTAGCCTTCCAACAGCAGGCGTTCATGGCTCGCCTCTCGGCCTATGGCATCTATGAGCGCAACACGTTCGACAATGCGCTTCAGACCAACTACAACAACAACTTCACGAAGATGACGCTTGATGTGCAGTACACCCTGCCCGTGGTGAATGTCCAAGTGCTATCCGATTTCTCCTATATCAACAACACGGTGACGCTCCCGTCTGTTCCCGCACGCAACAATTGGTTGTGGAACATCAGCCTGACGCGCTCATTCCTCAAGGGCAAGCGTCTCATCCTTCAGCTCACCGCTTTCGATATCCTGCGCAACGTGTCCGACTACACTTACACTGCCAATGCCTCCACCTTCACACACACGGCCACACAGCGCATGGGCCGCATGCTGATGCTCAGTGCCACCTACAACATCTTCAAGAAATGAGCAGTCGTATCATGAAATAACTCAAGTTTCGGAACGGGGGTACCCCAACCCTCGGACGAAATACCGCCACGGTTGTGCTGACCTTACAAGCCAGCGCCCCTCCGACCATCATCAAACCTAGGGTTATGCGTCGCGGCTGACGCCGGGCCGCTCACCCTGGGTTATGTTGTGTCGCCCTTTCAGGGCTTGAGGTGTGCAAGCTCATACAAGGTGACACAATGTACGCCCCTATTAGAGAAGGGGGTACATATTATAGCGTAGGGATTACCCCTACGTATGTATGTATGTACGTGCGCACCATCATTGTTTTCTCTATAGGGGGCGCATAATTCAAATGTATGCGGAGGTTGAAATATGCGTGGGCGGTGTGCGGACAAACACAGCAATGCCAAGCCCATGCTGGGACTATGTGCGTCCGCATGCGATGGCTCTTCTTATTCAAAACATAAAATCCAAATTCGAAACTTGAGTTTGTAATGGTTCTGCGATCCAATTAATACAAAAGTGAACGGATTTACGACGCAACAGCAAATCTGTTGTGAATATTCTGAAAAAAACGTTCCTCTACGCTCATCGTTCCAGCACAACGGCGGACACTTTCATGACCGGAAAAGACAAGGCGACACATGGAAAACGCACCCCCGTACCGCCATTTACATTGCGGCGGATGCCGTTTCGCGGTGCGGTTCAGCACCGGAGTATGCGCCGTTTGGCAAGAACCATTCTGCGGTAGATGTTCTTTCGCACTCCGATCGACCACCTTTGGCAAGCGTGGCCGTAGGAAAAGAAAGAAAATCTCACGCTAACAAAATATATCTACCGGATTATCAAGCAATTAGAAAAATCGTCGCAATTATCGGTTTTAACGTCTGAAAGACACGCCAAAGCAAGCGTTTCTGTACGCGAAAAGTTTTTGTCAATAATTCTTGTTACCCAAGTTTCTGTTATGTCATTTGCCAGATGCCCCCCTTTGGGGACGTATGCTGAAGCATAAGTACCCATATCCGAAACTTGAGTTTTTATTATTACAAAACAGTTACAGGTTGCCACCACAAAGCATTAAAATACCTAAATTTGGACATAATATCAAAGATTTAGGGTAACTTTGCAGTTTAAAGACAAGTTATCAAGACGCATGAGTTTAACAAAAATAGCGGGCAAACTGTTTACGCCCCGCCAGTATGCGCTGGAAAAGCACTACACACAGCCCGAGGATCTGCAAAAGGCTGTACTGCAGCACTTGCTGGAAAGAGGAGCCGAAACAGAATACGGACGCAACCACCTGTTGGCATCCAAAAACAGCTACGAGAACTTTGCAAAGAACGTTCCGGTGAACACCTACGAGGAACTGAAGCGCGACATCGACCGCATGCGCCACGGTGAGGCGGACGTGCTGTGGCCCGGACAGGTGAAATGGTATGCCAAATCGTCGGGTACGACCAACGACAAATCGAAATTCATACCCGTATCCAACGAGGGTCTGCACAGCATACACTACAAAGGCGGTAAAGACGTGGTGACACTCTACCTGCGCAATAACCCCAACAGCCGCCTCTTCGACGGCAAGGCGCTTATACTGGGCGGCAGCCACTCGCCCAACTACAACGTGGCTGGGTCGCTGGTGGGCGACCTCAGCGCCATACTCATCGAAAACATCAACCCACTGGTCAACCTGATGCGCGTGCCACGGAAGCGCACGGCACTGCTCTCCGACTTCGAGGTGAAACGCGACCGCATCGCGCAGGAATGCCTCCACCAGAACGTGACCAACATATCGGGCGTGCCGTCGTGGATGCTGAGCGTGCTCGTGAGGGTCATGGAGCTATCGGGCAAGAAACACCTTGAGGAGGTGTGGCCCAACCTGGAGGTGTTCTTCCACGGCGGCATAGCCTTCACGCCCTACCGCTCGCAATACGAACAGCTCATCACCTCACCGAACATGCGCTACATGGAGACCTACAACGCCTCGGAAGGGTTCTTCGGCATACAGGACGACCCCAACGACCGTTCCATGCTGCTCATGCTCGACTACGGGGTGTTCTACGAGTTCATACCACTGGAGGAAGTGGGACGACCCGATGCTACCGCAGTGCCGCTCGAAGGCGTGGAGATTGGCCGCAACTACGCCATGGTCATCACCACCAGTTGCGGTCTGTGGCGATACATGATAGGCGACACCGTGGAGTTCACCTCCAAACGACCCTACAAGTTCATCATCACCGGCCGCACCAAGTATTTCATCAACGCCTTCGGCGAAGAGCTCATCATGGACAACGCCGAGAAAGGACTGGCCTACGCCTGCGAAAAGACCGGCGCACAGGTGCTCGAATACACGGCAGCGCCCGTCTATATGGACGAGAACGCCAAATGCCGGCACCAATGGCTCATCGAGTTCAGCAAAGAACCCGACGACCTGCAACGCTTTGCGCAGGCTCTCGACGAAAAGCTGCAGGAAATCAACTCCGACTACGAGGCCAAACGGTCGCACAACGTGACGTTGCAACACCTCGAAGTGGTGAAGGCCCGAACCGGCCTCTTCAACGACTGGCTGAAGCAGAAAGGCCGCCTCGGCGGACAACACAAGGTGCCACGACTGAGCAACTCGCGAAAGAACATGGACGAACTGCTGAAAATGAACCAACTCTGACCGGTCTGCCCCCTACTCGCCTACCGGCACGCGGCGACAGACAAAAGGCTAAGACAAAATGAACAACACGACTGACTACAAACAACGGAAACACAAGGCGGCAAGGACACACGCGCATCACCCGATGCACCTTTGGTGCCTTTTGCTCGGTTTCCTCGCGCTTGCGTCATGCGCCAAGATGGGAAGTCCCGACGGCGGCTGGTACGACGAAACTCCGCCACGCGTGGTGAGCTGCTCGCCAGCCGACAAGGGCGTCAACGTGAACCGACGCCACATATACATCAACTTTGACGAGTTTATCAAGGTGGACAACCCCACACAGAACGTCGTCATATCGCCGCCACAACTCGAACAGGCCGAAATCAAAGCACAGGGCAAGCGCATCAGCGTGGAACTGGCCGACTCGCTCAAGCCCAACACCACCTATACCATCGACTTCTCAAACGCCATCAGCGACAACAACGAGGGTAACCCCATGGGCAGCTACACATACAGTTTCTCCACGGGCGACCACATCGACACGCTCGAGGTATCGGGATACGTGGTCGATGCCAGCAACCTCGAACCGGTGAGCGGCATTCTCGTGGGACTGTACGACAGTCTGTCGAACGACTATTTTAAGCGTCAGCCTATGTTGCGCGTGTCGAAAACCGACTCGTGGGGGCACTTCACCATCAAGGGTGTAGCACCGGGAACCTACCGCATCTACGCTCTGCAGGATGCCGACGGCGACTTCGTGTTCAACCAAAAGAGCGAAATGGTAGCTTTCCAGACCGCACTTGTCACGCCCTCTTTCAAAGACGACATACGGCAAGACACCTCATGGGTCGACTCGCTGCATATAGCAGGCATCCAACGCGTACCCTACACGCATTTCCTGCCCGACGATATCTGCCTCAGAGCCTTCAACGAGGTGGTGACCGACCGCTACTTTCTGAAGGCCGACCGCAAGGAGGCCGACCACTTCACATTGTTCTATACCTACGGCGACAGTGTGCCACCCACGATACGCGGACTCAATTTCAATGCCGAGGGAGCCTTCATCGTCGAACCGTCGGCCATGAACGACACCATCACCTACTGGTTGCGCGACACGGCTCTCGTCAACCAGGACACACTCGTCGCAGAACTGCGGCACAACATCACCGATACGCTCGGAACGCTACAGCCACAATGCGACACCATCAAGCTCATATCGAAAGACCCCTATGCCAAGCGCATGAGGGCTGAAAAGAAAAAGGAAGAGCAGTGGAAAAAAGAACAGGAAAAACGGAAAAAGCGCGGCGAGCCATTCGACAGCATCATGAAACCCGACCCGCTGCGCCTCAACATGTCGCCGCTCGGCGAGATGGATCCCAACCAAAACATAACCCTGTCGGCCAAGAAACCCCTTGCTGACCCCGACACAACACACATACACCTATATTCGCACCTGCCCACCGACTCGCTGTGGTACGACGAACCCTATCGGCTGGAGCGCAAAGACCCGCAGACCTTCACGCTCAAGGCGGCGTGGAAACCCAACTCCGAATACAGCATAGAGATAGACAGCGCCACATTCAGCTCTATCTACGGACAAGTGACGAGCCCCATAAAGCAAGGAGTACGCGTCAGTACGCTCGACAAGTACGCCACATTGCTCATGACCTTGCAGGGCATGGACAACAAGCACATCATTGCCCAACTGCTCGACGCATCGGACAACATAACCAAAGAGGTAACGACCGACAACGGACAAGCGGAATTCTACTACCTCAAGCCCGGCAAATACTATATGCGCATCATCGTGGATGACAACCATAACGGCAAGTGGGACACAGGCGACTACGATGCTGGCCTTCAGCCCGAAATGGTCTACTACTATCCGGAGGAAATAGAATGCCGCGCCAAGTGGGATCTTACTCTGACATGGAATCCCACCGCCAAACCGCTGTTCCAGCAGAAACCGGGCAAGATAACCAAACAGAAAGGCGAAAAGGCAAAGAGCATAAAACACCGCAACGAGGAACGGGCCAAACGCCTCGGCATAGATTATGTGCCGCAATAAAATCAAAAAACACATCTACGGACTTGTTTCATCATAGTGCAGAAACCAACCATGATGCGATAAACAACCGACAACAACAAATAGGCACCATCAAAACCATGAAACAAACCAGATCATTGCTCCTCGCAGTCTGCCTATCGCTGACCGTACTGGCAGCAAAGGCGCAATGCGCCTACCGCAATACAGCTTTCAAGTCGGGAGAATTTCTCTCCTACAACCTCTACTACAACTGGAAATTCGTGTGGGTGAAAGCGGGAACGGCATCCTTCTCGACCGTGCAGAGCAGCTACAATGGACAGCCAGCATGGCGCGGAAGCCTCATCACCCGCGGAAGCGACCGGGTCGACAAGATGTTCGTGCTGCGCGACACGCTGCTGTGCTACAACAGTCTCGACCTGGAGCCGCTCTACTACCGCAAGGGAGCGCGCGAAGGAGCGCGCTACACCGTCGACGAAGTGTTCTACACCTATCCGAACGGAAAATGCCACATCAAACAGCACCGGCAACACAACAGCGGAAAGCACTCCTGGGAACAACACACCTACGGCGACTGCGTGTTCGACATGATGAGCATCTTCCTGCGCGCCCGGTCATTCAACCCCACCGGCTGGAAAAAAGGCCATGACGTCGATTTCCCCATAGCCGACGGCAACGGACGATACCCCGCCAAGCTGCGCTTTGAAGGCAAGGTCAACATCAAGGCCGACAACGGGACGACCTACCGTTGCCTGAAGCTCGCCTACATGGAAAACGAAAAGGGTGAGGGATTCAAGAAAATAGTGGATTTCTTTGTCACCGACGACCAAAACCACATACCCGTGCGCCTCGACATGCACCTGCGCTTCGGTTCGGCAAAAGCCTTCCTCACAGGCATGAAAGGCATCAAGAGCCCCATTACGTCAAAGGTAAAATGAGCGTAAGAGATCGGGTAGGCCGGAATTTTGTTGTTTATAAAAAATAAAACAAAAATTATAGAAAGTTTTATTCTCTATAAAGAATAAAAAAAGTAATTTTGGGAAAAATTACATTTATAAAGAATAAAAAGATGAAAGCCATCAACCGACCATCATACATCGACAAGATAGAAAGGCACATAGGGAAAGGATTGATCATCGTCCTTGTGGGTCAGCGCCGCGTGGGAAAAAGCTACATCATGAAGATGCTGCGCGACCGCAAATCAGCAGACATCCATAACAACGTCATCTACATAGACAAGGAAAAAAGAGAGTTTGACAAGATCCAAAACTATCAAGACCTCAATAACTTTATCGCATAGCACTTCGACAACACAAGGCACAACTATATCCTCATTGACGAAATACAAGACATCAAGGAGTTTGAACGCTCCGTAAGAAGTTATCGAACAGATCCCAACACCGACATCGTCATCACAGGCAGCAATGCAAGGATGCTTAGCAATGACCTAAGCACGCTCATCGGGGGCAGATACAAGGAAATCTACGTCCAATCGTTGAGCTACAATGAATTTTTGTCTTTTCACGAGCTTCCTGACGACGACGCATCACTTGCCCTATACATATAATATGGCGGACTGCCAGGCTTGTCAAGAATAGGTCTGGAGGAAGACGATACACGAGAGTATCAAATGGACATCTATCACACCGTACTCCTCAAGGATGTCATCATGCGCAACAAAATCAGAAACGTTCCTTTCCTTGAAAACCTTGTAAGATTTCTCGCTGACAATACGGGCAAGCTGATTTCCGCCAATAGCATTGCCAAATACATGAAGTCGCAAGGAGAATCCATCACCTCAGCAGTCATCATCAACTACATATCTTTCCTTTGCGAGGCTTTCATCTTGCACAAGGTGAACCGGTACGACATCCACGGAAAGAGAATATTTGAGACCAAAGACAAGTTCTATTTTGAAGACAATGGCATTCGCAATGCCATTGTCGAAGGAACGCGAGAAGGCGACATTGAGAAAGTGATAGAAAACATCATTTACGAGCAACTTATCCGACTGGGTTACCAAGTCCATGTGGGACAGTTGCAAGTGGGAGAAATCGACTTCGTGTGCTCTAAACCGGGAGAACAGCGCATTTATGTGCAAGCATCATATATCATTGCAGATGATGCAACACGGGAGCGGGAGTTTGGCAACTTACGAGCCATCAAAGACAACTACCCCAAATACGTAATCTCCATGACACCCCTGCTGACACAAAATGACGACAACGGCATCACCCATCTGCACCTGCGCAAGTTCCTGCGTGAAGGGTTGCCAGCATAAAGCCTCACGACAGATGAAAATATCCGCCCATTCCTCCCTTAGAGAAGATGGGCGTATACTTTTTCTAATCCATAAGGCGAATATCAAGCTCTGATGCTGTGCCTGAAGCTCGCCTACATGGAAAACGAAAAGGGAGAGGGATTCAAGAAAATAGTGGATTTCTTTGTCACCGACAACCAAAACCACATACCCGTGCGCCTCGACATGCACCTGCGCTTCGGTTCGGCAAAAGCGTTCCTCACAGGCATGAAAGGCATCAAGAGCCCCATTGCATCGAAGGTGAAATAACCTCGTTGATTTGTACTATTTCAAATAATAAACGTGACTATGGTGTCAAACTCCGATGCTGAACCGGTAATATGAAATATCTTAAGCAGAAGCGTTTGCCGTATTTTCGATATATCCGAATTCGTCTTTCCCATGATGAGGGCTATTTCGGAAGGCTTGAACCCATAACGAACCAGGGCACATATACGATAACAATCTGACGACATGTCTGCTATATCGTGCTTTATGTTCTTAAAAGAAGGTATGACACTTTCCATATACTGCAATAATTCTGCCCAATCATCGTCTGCCAACGATATCCTTGACGGTCGTTTCAAGTAATCGTCAAAGCGTTGGTATGCACTTGACTGCTTTAACAATTTTGATTTTGCTTCCATAATTTTCAGCCTTTGTGCAAATCTCCGCCTTTGTTCGTCTATTGACAGTATTTCTTTTGTCATTGACACAAAAGGTACACCACTGTCCTGACAAGGCATATCCTTTGGGTATGTGCTTATATTTCCAACTTCCAACATTTCATCTCTATGCTCGTTCTTCCAGACTTTACGCAACATGAACAAGGTAAACAGGATGGACAGCGTCAGTTCACCGGCTAAGACTGTTCGGTCAAACAGGAACATTGAAACCAATGAAACCACTATGAATATCGAATAGAAAACTATAATACTCCCCCGATTTTAGACACCCACATTTGGTCAATCAAATAAAAATGATTTCTTTTGTGGGCAAATTAACAAAATCAAAATGGGACGTATGTCAAAATTCACATCAGCTTTCAAGGCTAAAGTAGCCATTGAGGCCATCAAAGAGAAAGAGACCGTAGCCGAGCTTGCAAAGCGCTATGAAGTGTCACCGAAAAAGATCACGGAGTGGAAGGACGAGTTCCTTGCCAACGCAGAACAGGCTTTTGAAAAGCCTGTAAACAACGAGAAGGAGGTGAAGACTCTCAAGAAGGAAAAGGAGCGCCTTCTCAAGAAGGTCGGCCAATTGACCCTCGAGTGTGATTTTTTTGCGGGAGCCTGCGAGGATGCCGGACTCAAAGTGAGATGATGGAACTTGAGAAGCAGCGTCCAGCAGGCATAAGCAGAAAACGTTTTTGTGAGTTGACGGGATTGAATCGCTCAACACTCTACTACAAGCCCCGCGGCGAGTCGGAGGAGAACCTCCGTGTCATGGAGGCTATGGACAAGTACTACACGGAGCATCCCACGTCAGGTGTGAAGACCATGGTGAGCATGCTGTCGCTCGAACATGGTCTGAAGGTTAATCCCAAGCGTGCGAGAAGGCTGATGAGGAAGATGAACCTGATTCCCATCTACCCCCAGAAATGCTTGTCGAAAGGTGGTTCTCCCAAATACTTTCATCCGTATCTGCTTAGAAACTTGACGGTTGACCATCCTAACCAAGTTTGGAGTACGGACATCTCGTACATCCCGATGAAGAACGGTTTCATGTACCTTTATGCAGTGATAGACGTGTACAGCCGCTTCATAGTCGGGTGGAAGTTGAGCAACACGCTGTCCGCC
>CAVKHW010000010.1:0-60029 GCA_963656105.1 Eggerthellaceae bacterium | reverse complement strand
TTTTACGTTGTACGTCAACAAATTTGTTTGCGAAAATAGGCAGAGAGTCTGTTGAAATTTTGTAGTTTCGTGTTACATAAGGAAGAAAATCAAAAATTAACAGTATTGTAACATGGATACAATAAGATGCTTCTCAAGTTTCGGATTTACCGTTTAGCAGGTGTCCCCGAAGGGGGCAAACTCTGCATAACCGCTGGTGGAGAGAGCGTAGCGAACGGAACCTGCGGATAGAGCGCCAGATGATAAAATCGTCCTCGTAGAGGGCGAACGCTCGCACAGAGAATCTTTGTATGGAAGGTTCGCCCTCTTCGAGGACGATTTTACGCCTTGCTACTGAATCCGCAGGTTCCCTTCGGTCACCAGCGGTTATGCAGAGTTTGCCCCCTTCGGGGACGCATCTTCAATCATAAATACCTAAATCCGAAACTTCAGTAACTAATAAAAAGGAGGCTGTACTCATAACTCCACTCTTGGTCATCCATCAGTATCTTACTGAAAGCCTTGAATGTCTTGTTTCGACCTTTTCTCCTCATAGTTCAATAGTCTTATTGTCAACAAAACTTCCGCCGTGTAGCTTGCCTTGCTGCCTTTCCAGCATCAGATGCAAGCCTACAGTCGCACCCATCGTCCAATCATGAATGTATTTATCCGCTCAGCGTATGGTTCTATTCCAAACCAATATGCTACGGCAACAAAAACAAGCACTGCGACCACAAAGATAAGGAAAATCAGTAGCGACCAATTGCCAAGTCTTAGGAATGTCTTTTCTGGCACGATTCTTCCGAGAAGATACGAAACACCCAGAGCCACGGCAAAGGCGCAAAAGGTGATTCATGTGTAAACGGTACCGAAGAGTTGGCACAAGGGAAAAGCAACAATGGTGCTGACTGGAAATGCAAGTTCTATCATTGCTATGCATTTATTGCCTTCTTTACTCAACTTTACATTCTCAGTTTTCTCATCGACAACCTGTGCCAAAAACTCAACTAACTTTGATTTGATACTCATCATGCTAACATTTGTTGGTTTAGTAATGTTCAAATATACCTAATGCCACAGCTATAACCGCCCGCACTACTATATATGCAACACTAATGAGAAAACTCTTCTTGCCAATATTGTAAAATGTCTTTAAAGGCAATGCCATGCTAATCAGCCAAGACAGGCATAAAGCCGATAGATATGCAAACATTTGCCTCCATGAACCTATCCCTAACACTATACAGGCTATGTAACCAATCGGAATCGAATTGAGGATAATTGAAAGTCGTTTCTTGTCCTTCTGGCTCAGCTCTGTCTCAGCAGGCTTCTTTGTGATGATCTTTTCCATAATCTTGTCATTTGTGATATTTTCGGTGCAAATTTACCATGCCCATGTGCCAAATGATGACACATGGGCATGGTTTTTTCAAAAGATGCTGAAGATGCCACGCACAATGGAGGAACTGGCAATACCACCGACTATTCCACCGACAAGTCCGCCCACTACCGTTCCTACGCCAGGACACAAGGTCGTACCGATGGCGGCGCCGACCGTACCGCCAGCATAACCGCCGCCAAGACCGGCTGCATTGCTCGTTGTGTTTTCCGCAAACTTTCCCGCCGACATCTTTCCCTGACACAACTTGACGGCATCTGGAATGGTCTGGGCGACAAGCATCACGCCTCCCGTCACCATGTTGGTACGCATGCCCTTTGCTATCACGTTTTTGGCAGCCTGACCAACCACTTGTTCTCCGACAAGAGCAGAGGCAGTGGCTTCGACCGCCCTTTGCCCTACTTGCGTCTTGCACGCCGTGTCAATGATGGTGCGTGAAGCGTTGGTTGCCGCAGCAGCGACACCACGTCCCACCGATGTGCGTAGCAATTGCTGCGTTCCCACACCCACGACCATTGCCGTGCCTCCGGCTTTTGCCGACTGCCTGCCGGCTATCTTCAGAGCCTCCGTATGACTCTTGCC
Source organism: Eggerthellaceae bacterium (assembly GCA_963656105.1). Classification (GTDB taxonomy): domain Bacteria; phylum Bacteroidota; class Bacteroidia; order Bacteroidales; family Bacteroidaceae; genus Prevotella. The sequence goes on along the minus strand of CAVKHW010000010.1, from coordinate 58,069 downwards.
TGAGCGAACGGCCTCAGCATAGCTCAAAGCAAAAGTGAATCCGCAGGTGATACCACAGGTAACGGACTGTGTCTTGACATCAAACTTGACGGAATCCATCGTGCCAGCCTTGGCGATGTTCACTGCCTCCTTGTAGGAACAGTTACCCTTCACCACCATGTCCCGGGCCACAGCAGGGTCGGAAACTCCAGGCACCTTGCCTTCGCGGATTCTGTCAGCCATGAGCCTTACGCACTCGTCGTACTGCTCCTTGGGCACCTCCAGTTTCATGCCGCCATAACGGTATGTTCCGTTGCCGAACGCAGCATCAATGGTCTTCGCTGGTGTCGCACAATACTTGGTCTGAATCTGCACACCGTTGCTGATGCGGTCTGCACCATTCAGTGAATTGTTGCGTCCCACCTGATTGACCCTCTTGCCGGCAAGGCGGTCAGCCATGGCATTGGCATCCTCGGCAGCCCATCCGTGAGCCTGCTTGTTGCGGTACTGCGTGTACTGCATGTAGTTGTTTGTTGACTGGGCGCTGCTTGCTGCGGCTGCGCCGTTGATAGCACTTTTCTTTGTGTTGCTCATCTTTTTGAAGATTTTGAGGTTCGTGTTTCTGTTGTCTAACTCAGGCGGAGATTCCTAAAAGAAAATGTGTCCACGAAGCCATGTAGGAATCGTTTTCCCTAAAATGGGTCCTCCGATACCAGAAGGCAATGCCACTGCTGCTACTGCTGCTACTGCCAAGGCTACGTTCATCACTGTCTTTACGTCCACTCCACTCTTTGTTGTCTTGTTCTTTTTCATATCGTTTGGGGTTTGTGTCAGATGCAACAAGCATTATTGCCTGATACAGAGCCGACTGGTTGATCAATGATTAATAATAAAAATAAGAGGTCTCAACCTTATTATATATATAACCGTCACGAATGAATGTCGAACGATCCTCAATCCCACTAAGAAAAGAACGCTATTGTTTACGAGTGCAAAGATACTATCTATTTACCTTTTGATGTAACCATAAATATTGTTTTCCTTGAAAGCGAAACAAAATTTCGCTTTCATGGGCTCTTTTTTATTCCTTTTTCATTGGGCGTTGTTTATATTTTGCAAACCAAGGATACTTGTCCTTATTATATCTGTTAACTTCAATCTCTCCCAAAGTGAAATCAACATCCAATTTCCAACCAACTATCTGTTTTTCTTTAGGTTTAGGCAATTGGATGTTACCCACATGAAGTATATCCAGCTTTTCATCATGGTATATTATTCCATCTTCCGTATTCGACTCTGAATTCTCTGCTAATGCTGCGTTTTCCCTTAACGTAGGGATTGTCGCTTCATGGAATGAAGGAACAAATTCCTCATAATACCACTTTAAACTGATAAACAAAGCATTGAAGAAAGCATTGAAACGATACTTTCCATATTCATACGCCTTTCCTGTTGCATCAGGATGGTTATCCACATTAGTCAGATTGTTCAGAGATAATAATGCTGCTTTAACATAAGGCATTTTATGTTTTTTTCCAGCTATATCAGCTAAACTTCTGAGACAGTCACCTAAGGTTAAATCTTTATCCTTATCTTTATCCTTTTTTATAATATTTTCATTGAGATACCCCTTTTCCAAAGCCTCAATATTAAATATCCAATCAGGGAACTTTCTTAACTTGTCAAAATCCCCTTCTGTGAACCCCGAGAATTTATTAACGTTTATATTGTATAAATCCTGAATCTTTTTATAGACATTTCCATATTTGTCATAGTCTAAATATTTTTCTACAATTCTATACTCAGGAAAATCTCTTCTGAAGGGAGGATTTATCATCTTTGAAACCTCATTGTGCAAATTATGCAATCCGTCTTTCTTACGAATGATTTTTACTCCTTTTTCATTCGCAATATCACCTATAAGTCCTTTCTCTGATTTTCTGTTCTCCGCAAAATATTCTCCGCTGAACCCTACAATCACGTGACATTTATTTTCAACAACTTCTAAGGCTTTCTTAAATGTCGTTGAATTTGGATCTTCATCTTCAGAACTCATCATTCCATATATGTCAAGGATTACGGCATCCCAATGTTTCTCTGGATTACTGAATTTCTCCTCAAAATCAGCTTTATTTGTAACCTTCTGAATATTCCAATTAGACCATTCCGCTTCTTTTTCTTCAACTTGCTCCTTAAAGCCAGCAGTACTAGTGGGGCTGAAATCATCATCTAACCACAAAATGTTAAATTTTTCTTCCATTTTTATTATTTTTTGATTTTTATTTCCATAGCAACAGAAAAATCATCGTTTGGATTGGGGGTAAGTATTATTTCTCCACCATTAGGATGATAATCGTCTATATAGCATTTGGCCAAATAGAGTCCCTCACCTGTATGCCCCGTTTCTCCGAATTTAACAGCCTTGCGAAAAACCGAACTAGGGTCCCCAGTAAATTTCTTTCCGTTGTTCTCTATCGTAAGAATAATGGAGTCATTACATTCTGCTATACCTATCCTCACACGAGGGTTGTCTATGCTATCTGTTTTTGGGAAAGCATGTCTTTCTATATTACTTTTTATGTTTTCAAGAACCCATTCCTGAAATACAGCCTTGGATATCAGAACATGGCTATCAACATTGTTATTAACATACTCAACTTTAATATCCGTCCGGATATCATCAAACACTTCTTTTGTTACTGAAAACAATGAGACTTTGCAAATATCATCTTGCTTTGCAATCTGGCGCGTGAACTTGTCTAACATATCACGTATATTCGCCATCTCATGAAGAACACTATCAAATTCTTCATTTGTTGATTCTGGCATTTCGTTCTTAATTCGCTGTATATCAAAGATTATATCAGAAAACCTACACATAATATTCGGCATTCTTGTATGCCGAAAAGATCGTGTGGAATTTTCCAAAAGTCTAACTTTCTTTTCGTATCCATCTATTTGCATCTGACATTTTTGGAGTTCCTCTTTCTTTTTGTTGAGTTCCTCCTTCAAATCCTTAATTTCGGACTCTGCGTTAGAAGTAGCAGTATTGCCAACAAAGTCAGCATATAGCGAATATACTCTACCATGGTAAGATCGAGGGTTCAAATACGAATACATTTCTTCTCTTTGAGTTTCATTGCTCACGAAGATACGGTCGTACTCCTTGTTTAGAGACGCAAGCTCTTTGCAGACAGCAGTGCTGTCATGCCCCATCAGTTCAAGACAAAGCATCACACTCCCGCGTGAAGCGTTGTCCACGAGGAAATGCACCCGATTTTCGTTATCTATGAAGTCGGGGTGAAACTCGATCACAAGACAGGTCTTGCCTGTCATTCTTGCGCTCAACTGCGGCATGGTATAGTAGTACTCTTTCGAATGGTCGGCGATGAGTTTATCCCACAACTTCTCTACGAGGTAGGCAGCATGGGGCAACAACAGCTTTATCTTTGCATTTATCTTTTCGTCGATACGGGTGTGGCGCTCTTCCGTATAGCCATACGAATTCATGACAAGGCGATATTTTTCCTCATCCTTTGCCTTCAGAATTTTAAGAAACAAAGTCTCTACGAACGCCTTTTCCTCCTGACTGTGTTCTTCAGCACTTAAGGAAAAACTGCAATCGTCCATCCATTTACAAACATTAGCATATGCTTGTTTCTCATTCCAGTCAATACCGCAAACATCACGTCTTAACATGATTAATGCACACGCCAAGACCGTAGCTTTCTCACGAGCATCTTTATCCTTTTGCCCGACAGATTCTTTCTGTTTGGCAGAGTCTTTCTTCTGAGACAGCATCTCCTTGCCTATATTATAAGCCATACCTAATACTATTCCCACAGGACCGCCCAAAGCCCACAGTCCGGGATTGCTCAGAGACAAAACCTTTGCCAACGACCCAGCGTAGCGGTAGTTGCCCAACTGTGAGTTCTTCTCTAATGTCGTTAGGTTCTCGTCTATGGCTTGTTTACCTTTGTCAGACAACTCTACGGAAAAGGTCTGAGCCAACAGTGTGCATAATACAGCAGGCAAACTGTGTCTCAAGGCAGGAGAGGTACTGAACCTTATTTCCAATTCTTCCACAACGTCTTCTGTGGAAGTAGAGGCCAAGTTGTATAGAGTCTTGAAATACTGAGGTTGTTTCCATGCCAAAGACTTTAGGCAAGAAAGCATGAGAATATTTTCCTCTGCTTCATCATTATCCTTTGACTGCATAACCACTTTTGGTTTCTCGCCTATTGCATTCACGATACCACGGATAAAGTCGTAGTATGTGATATAATAGCCTTTACGAGTAATACAACAGTATTTCTTGTTGCGCCGCATACCATATATGGAACCGGTTGCATGCAAGCTGCCCATAATATCATTAATCAACTGCCACTGATTTTCATTGCAGTCAAGAAGAAAATCCCAACTTTTGTCTTTACCTTCTCTTTTCATCGTCGTCTTCTTTAAATGGTATAGCGTTTCAATGCCTCTGCCAGTTTTTTTCTCAATTTATTCCTCACTTCCTGTGGCGCAAGGACTTCTATATCCTTTCCATAGGACATAAGTCGGGAATACAACTCGTTGTTTTCTATGACATGTATGCTTATAGTTCCGTCCTCGGGGTTGTATTTCTGTGATTGGTGTATGGGGTACTCCTTAAGTCGTGTTCGTTTGTAAGACGGCACCTTAATGATGATGTCCTTAACGTCAAGCGTTTCCTTGAATTTCTCGCCCGGTACTGTCGGAACGTTGAAACCTATAACATTGCTGTAGTAATGCAGAATGCGGTTTACGTCAATCTCCCGATAGTGTATGTCGGGCTTTTGGCATTGCCATATAGGATTTCCCGTAGGATTCTCGTCCAGTATGCGTTGTAGCGGAAAAACCGACCAGGGAAAGTCTACCCAATTTTTCAGTGGTGAGTTTCGGATACAGCCTAATAGATACCAGTTGCCTTCGAACTTTTTTATATAATAAGGTGCCACGTGAAGAACTCCGTCGTTCGTGGCATAGTTATCGTTGAGTTTTGACCACTTGAACGAAATGACTTTTTTCTCGGATATTGCAGTGTAGATGTTGGAGATAAGTCTGGCAAGGTCGGCTTTCAACTGCACATCAATGCCTTTAGAATATTCTTTCAGTATTTTGTTTATTTCTTTGTCCATACATCCAGTTGTTTCCAATATACTTTTAAGTGGGATTGCCCCTTCAAAAACAGCAGCCAATTTAAATATGTTGTGCAGTTGTTTCCTTTCTTCATTTCCAAGTACCATTTCTGGAAAGGCCAAATGTGCCATATCCCGTTTTGCCAGCGCATAATGGGGGCCTCTGCTTATGTTGTTGTCGCTATCGCCTGTTTCCAGATTGCGGTAGCACAATCTCAGCATCTTTATATAGTCTTGAACACGTTTCTCTGATGTGACATCCAGTTCCTTCTGCAATTCTTCATTAGTGCAGAAATCTTGGAGAAAGAGCTTACGCTCTATGGCGGACAGATTCTTTTGTTCTGTAGCACTGAGTTTTTTTATCTTTTCCCAATCCATATTTGCAGAGTCTGTTAATGAATAATCACGTTTGCAAAGTTAGTTCAAATAATCTAAATCATCTAGTATAATGCCAATTTCTCGTCGATGCGAAATGATTTTTCGTTTTTGGGGCGGGGACCGTTGCCCGCCCGCTTTTTGCCACAGTCCCTATAGGGGACGCATATTTCAACGTCACAATGAATTATGTGCCCCCTGCAGGGGCAATGTTTGCGTGAAACCAACAAAAAAAACGTAGGGGTGAACCCCTACGCTATAATCTGTCGTCCCTACGGGACTTGCAATCTGCGTATGCCGTCCCTACGGGACTTGCAATCTGCAATGTCGTCCCTACGGGACTTGCAGTTGTAACGTTTTTACCCGACACCAATAATTCGAAATCGCTGTGCGGCAACGGGCGCGCTCACTGTTCGCGATAGCTCTTCCGATCGATTTTACCGTTGAACGTGCGGCGCACACTTTCCACCTCCTCGTAGAGCATCGGCATCTGGTGCGGTTCGAGGCGTGCCTTGAGAAAGCGCATCAGCGGCAGCCTTATATCCTTGCCGCGGGACACCACCAGCAGTTTCAGCACCTGTCCGAGCAGCGGATGGTGGGCGGCCACACACACGCAGTCGGCCACGTCGGGGAAAGCCAGCGCGCAGCGTTCCACCTCGGCTGGCGCAATCTTGTAGCCGCCGATATTGATGGTGTCGTCGTTGCGACCTGTCAGCCGCAGGCGGCCAAGGCTGTCGAGGTGGCCGCAGTCGGCCGTCAGGATGGTGCCGCCGGTCATGATGCGTGCCGTGGCCTCGGGGTCGTTCCAATAGCCGGTCATGAGCGTCGGGCCGCTGCAGGCCACACGCCCGTCGGCCGTGATGGCCAGCTCGGCATGGCGCATGGCGCGTCCCAGACAACCCTCCAGACAGTCGCCTCCGTTGTAGTTGTGCGTGGCGATGATGCCGGTCTCGGTCGAGGCGTAGGTGTTGTAAAGGCGCGTGTGGGGCAACAGTCGGCACAGTTGCTGCATGTCGGCCAGCGGCATGGGCGCTGCGCCCGTCTCAATGAAGTCGAGCTGCGGTGCACAGGCCGCCAAGCGGTCGGCAGCCAGGGTGAGCAACATGCGGATGGCCGTGGGCACAAGAAACGTGGCAGCCCCGTGCGGCGCCTCCTCAACGGCGCGGAAGAACGGGTCGAGACTGCGCAGACCGTCCACCAGCCGCAGGGTGCCGCCCGTCCATATCGTGGGGTAGATTTTCGAAAGACTTCCAATGTGGTTCAGGGGTCCGTTGACCACAAACGTCAGCCGGTCGTTGTAGCCCTGCGCCTCCACCAGGTTCTCGGCGTTGGCGGCAATGGCCCGATGGCCAATCATCACGGCTTTCGAGAGTCCGGTGGTGCCGGTGGTGTAGAGAATGTCGGCCACACCGTCGGGTGTCGGCTGACCGTCGAGGGCGGTGCGGAGCGTCTCGCGCCTGTCGGCAGGCAGGCTGTGGGCCAACGGCACGGCCACGGCTCCAGCGAGGTGGGCCGCAAAGTACGACGTGAGGAACGCGGCCGTCGGGGCAGCCGTCAGCACCACCGTGCGCCCGCGCCTCGGCTCCATGGCCTCAGCCTTGCGGCAAGCCTCATCGTAGAGCCACGCATAGCTGTGGGCATGGCCTTCGCATATCAGTGCCACCTTGTCGGGCCATCGCGCCGCATTTTGCCGGAGCCGGTCTTCGAGGGTCATTGCGCCGCACGTTTGCGGTCGACCATCTCGATGAGCGAATCGAACGACCTGAAGTTCTTGGGTGTCACGTCGCGGTGGTCGAGCGTCACGCCACAGCTTTCCGACAGCACCATCAGTATGGCGGTGATGCCCAGCGAGTCGAGTTCTTGGAAGAGGAAGTCGGAGTCGAAATCGACGAGCGGCAGCACCTCCTCCAGTTTCTTTCTTATGTTTTCTTTTGTTTCCATCTTACAGTTGTTGTTAGGGTTTGTGGTGCTTACCGTTCGGCACTTTGTCGGGTGGCGCACCGCTTGGCTTGTAACGTTTCAGAACAGGCGGGGCAGGAAATCCAGCAGATAGCGTCGCCAGTTGTCCCAGGTGTGGGCACCGTCGCTCTCGCGGTAGAGATAGACGCACCCCTGGTTGGATAGTCGCTGACGGAACTGGTAGAGCAGCGGTTTGAGCGGGTCTTTCTTGCCTATGGCGATGTAATAGAGCGCGGGCGGGGTCTTGAACTGGCGAGCCAGCTTGTTGTCGAAATCCTTGTAGACATCGACATCGGCCACAGCCGCCACGCCGTCGGTGTACTTCTCGCGTATCCAGGTGGGCAGTTTGTCCTTCAGCTTGCCGATGCGCTCCTTGATGTTGCCGATGCGCTCGGTCACACTCTCTATGCGGCGTATGTTACTCTCGGTCAGTGCGTTGTTGGCCTGTGGCGAGAACAGTCCCACATAGTCGAACAGGTCGGGGTTGTTGGCCGTGATGGCAATGGTGTGCAGTCCGCCCATCGAGAGGCCGGCAATGGCGCGGTGGGCCTTGTCGGTGGTCACGCGAAAGTGTTGCTCGATAAATGGCACCACCTCCTCGGCGAAGGCTTTCTCGGTGCGCCCCATCCACGACCGCACGCTGGAGTGCGATGCCTTGGCGTCGGTGTAGCGGCTGTAGCCGGGCGCGGCATCCTGATCGGCCATGCCGTTGGGCATGACCACCACCATGGGCTTGGCCTTGCCCTCGGCTATCATGTTGTCCATGATTTGCGCCAGCCTGCCCATGTCGAGCCACGACAGTTCGTCGCCGCCGGTGCCATGGAGCAGGTAGAGTGTGGGATAGCGCTTGTCGGCAGAGGCATCGTAACCGGCAGGCAGATAGACCGACAAGCGGCGCTGCGCCATCTTCGCATTGAACGACGAGGGATACCACAACTGCTCCACGGTGCCGTGGGGCACATGGCGATCCATGTAGTAGGATCCCGGGAAACCGTCGACGATGAAGTAGCTCAGCGTGTCGTCGATGTCGCGCACCACGCGGTCGTTCCACGGGTCGGTGCGGTAGCCCTTGCCCACCTCGAAGCGGTAGGTATACATGTCCGAAGGCAGCGAGTCGATGCGGCACTGCCACAGGCTATCGCTGAGCGTCATGTCGACCGCATCGCCGAACGACCCTTCGAGCGTCACCTTCTCCACGCCTGCCACATAGGGGAAACGGAACGTCAGCGATCCGTCGGTGCCAGCCACCGGTGTCTGTGCACGCGCTGCCGGGAGATGGATGAGCGCCATGGCCATACAGGCGATAATCAGTAAACTGTGTCTTGTTTTCATGGGTTGATGCAAACTACATTTATGATCGTATTCTGAAAAATGGCCGCCACGTCGAACACCTTGTCGGGCAGTGGCGCCGCGGGCAGGTCGGCTGTGCTGGCCACCACCTGCAGGTTGGGTGCCACGCCCTCGGCGCTGTAGCGCAGCAGGGCCGCACGCTCGTCGTCGGGCTCCACCGCGCTGACCATGGTCTGCGGATGCACCAGGGCATAGATCAGGGCAAACTCGCCGTAGCCGCCGTTGACCACCGCCACATGACGGTGCGCCTCGTGCGTGTCGACCCACTGGGCGTAATCGTTGCTGCGTTTGAGATGGCGTGCCACCGTGCGCACCACGTCGGTGCCCTTGTAGCGGTAGCGGTCGATCACCAGGTGATGGAAATAGCGGGCACTGGTCTGGCAGGCCGTCCATGCGGCATAGGCTGCATCCTCATCGGCAGGGTTGTGGACATCGACAGGCTGCACGCTCACGGCGATGCGACCGCCATAGAGCGCCGGTCCTCCGTCGGGCCACACTTGGTCGAAGCCGTGGGCATAGACCGTGAGGCGCGGCAGGTCGAGCTGTCGGGCCACGGCCAGCGCCTCGTCGTCGAGGGCGGCCACGCTGTAGCCCTCGGCCACGCGGCGGCGCAGCAAGGCCAGATCGGCCTCAGCGTCGTGTGTCAGACCGATGTGGCCCAGCCAGCGCCCTATGCGCCTCGGCCGCGCGATCCGCCCCACCCCACTCACGGTCAGGATACGCGCGTCGAGGGCGGCGCACACCAGCAACGGGTAGGCCGTGAGGCGGCGGCCGTCCACCAGCACGGGTGTGTCGAAACGATGGCTGCTGACGTTCTCCTCGGCGTAGATCACCGCAGGCAGATGGGTCAGCAGGTAGCGGCAGCGGCGATGCACCGTCAGCCGGAATGCCATGCTGCCATCAGCCGACCGGCGGCTGGCCTTCAGCCATCCGCCACGCACGGCCACCACAGCCATCTGCACTGCCGCCACACACAGCGCCCACGCCGTGGCCAGCATGGGCACGAGCGAGAGCGGGCGGCGGCGGTAGCCCGTGCGGTGGCGCACCAGAAACTTGAAGATGAGCGGTGGAAAGACATAGGCCGTCAGCACCACGGAGAACATGCCGGCTATGGTTACCTCGGCCAGCGAGTGCAGTGCCGGATGGCGCGCCACGATGAGCGTGCCGATGCCGATGAACATGATGAGCGCCGAGAGGATGATGGAGTGCTTGTAGGAGGCCAGCATGCGGCGACGGTAGGCATACTCGTAGCACGCGCCCTCGGTCATGAAGATGGTGTAGTCGTCGCCCTGTCCGAAGATGAACGTGGCCAGAATGATGTTCACGATGTTGAACTGCATGCCGCACAGGGCCATGATGCCCAGTATCCACAGCCAGCTCACGGCCATCGGCACGAACGACAGTACGGCCAGTTCGATGCTGCCCATCGAGAGCCAGAGGAAGAAGAACACGATGAAACCGCAGGCGAAACCTATATAGTTGAAGTCGTCGGACAGGTGGTTGGCCACGGCGCTGTTCATGCTCTTCACGTCGAAGCCGTAGCAGCCCTGCCGTGCCAGGTGCTCCTCCACGCGGCTCACGTTGTCGGCGGCCACCGTCAGCTGGCTGACCACGTTGTAGCGCCGTTCCACACTGTCGGTGCTGATGTTGGCGGCAAAGAGTGTCTGCGTCAGCGGTGCGAAATAGGCGATGGGCTGCGGTTGGTAGTGGCCTTCGATCAGAGCTAAGAACCCGTCGAACGACTGGGGCGCAAAGCCCTCGGCGGCCATGGCCGCACGCAGCGCAGGGCGGAGCGTGGCCTCATGGCGATCCACAAACTGCTGCCAGCGGCGCAGGCGGCGCGCCTGTTCGTCGTGCGATGCAAGAAACGGGTAGCAGCCCACGGCGCTGATCACCTGTCCGCTACGGGTCAGACTGTCGAGGCTGGGCTGCAGGCGCACGCTCTTGTCGAGCGCACCGTCCATCGTGGTGTCCGAGGCGATGGCGTAGACGGTCTGGCCTGCGGCCTCGCGGGTCATGGCACGCTGGAAATAGTTCATGTCGGCTTTCTGCTCCGGCGTCATATAGTTGATGTGACTGATGTCGGCATCAAACCGCGTCTGAAAACTGAAGTAGCCGAAGACCACCGTCAGGGCCAGCACCACGGCCACGAAGCGCGGCTTGTTCTCGAGCGACACGTTGCTGAGCTTGTCGAGGAAGGTGTGGTGGGGTGCCTTAGCCGCCTTCGACAGGTGGGGCAGGTACACCAGCACAAAGACGATGGTGCCCACGAGCAGCAGCGAGCTGAACAGTCCCAGGTCGCGCAGTGCCACCGACTGCAGCGGCACCAGCGCCAGAAACGCGCCCACGGTGGTGATGTTGCCCACCAGCAGCGGCATCACAATCTCGCGCAGGGCCTTGCGGCGGTGGGGCGTGTGCGAGAGGTGGGCAATGAAGTGGAGCGGATAGTTGACCGCTATGCCGAGTATGACCGACGATATGCCGATCACAATCACCGACACCCGGTCGTGCAGCAGAGCCAGTCCGCCCATGGCAAACAGCCATCCCCAGGCTATGCTGAGGGCGATGAGCAGCAGGTTGCGCACATTGCGCAGCGAGAAGAGCAGCAGCGTGAGGATGAGCGTGGCCGCGATGGCCACGGCGAGGATGCTGTCATGCTTGATCTGCGTGGCGTTGCTGACGGCTATCACCGGGCCGCCGATGATGTGGATGTCGACACCCGCATGGTGCGCCTCCACACTGTCGGCCTGCGCCCGCAGCAAGGCGGCCAGCCGGGCGTTGTGCTCGGTCTCGCTCGACCCGTAGGGCGAGTCCATCATGACGATGGCTCGTTGCATGTCGGGCGTGAAGATGTGGCCGTCGTAGAGTTCATAGTTGAGTCCCGTGTCCGACCGCTGCAGCCGTTGGGCCACAGGCGCAAAGAGGTTGAGCGGGTCGTACTCGAGGTTGCCGGCCAGCAGACCGCCGGTGGGAAACATCAGCAGCTGCTTGTCGTGGCGCAGTTGGGCGGCCACATAGTCGGGCTGGGCCAGCACGCTGTCCATGCGCCGGTAGTCGGCCTCGGTCAGGAAGTAGGGCATGTTGGCATACGCAAACGCAGCCACGGCCGACATGCGATCCATGTCGACCTCGGCCATGAGGTTGGCCACAGCATGCGCCGTGTCGGCCTCGGCCACCGCCTGGGCAAAGTCGTCGGCAGCGGCCACCAGCCGGTCGGGGTCGGCGTGGGCGGTGTCGCGGCAGCCCACGATGGCAAACACCTTGTTGGCTCCCGACACATCCTGATAGACCTTCAGCGCATTGTGGTGCTGACGGTCGATGGGCAGAAAGTCGGCGATGTCTTCCTTGTAGTCGAGCCCGGCCACAGCCACGGCCAGCAGCAGCGTGACCGCTGCCAGCGACAGCCAGCACACCGCGCGGTGGGCGCGCAGATACTCGTAGACCTTTATAATGATGTCGGTCATGCTTGGTTCTTGTTGATTACCGGGTTCGAATAGATGCCGAGGAAGATGTCGGTCAGCCGCTCCACGTCGCACGTGTCGTAACGCTGCAGCATGGCCACGCGCTCCTCGAAGGCGGTGCGCTGCCCGGCGGTGTAGGCCTGCTGGTAGCGGTTGGTGCCGTAGCGCAGGTCGTAGGCGATGTAGTTGTTGGGGTAGAGACGGTAGGCACGGCGTATGCGGCTATCGAGCAGCCGGGCCACGGCCTTGTGGTACTCGTTGTTGGTGAGCGGCTCGAGGGGAGCGAGGTCGGCGTGCGTCACGGGGTCGCACAGCTCGATGTGTACGCGCCCCTTGGGTTGCACGATGCCGGTGAGGATGCTGTTCAGGTCTTCGCCGGGTTTCTTGGTGTACTTGGCAAACTGCGAGGCGTAGAGCTCGAGCGTCTTCAGGATGTCGCACGACTCCCACTCGTAGGAGATCGACACAGGCACGATGTGCAGCTGGTCGATGGCCGCAATCTTGTTGTCGGGCATCGACAGGCAGAACATCTTGATGATGCCCTGGTCGGTGGTGTCGTTGCCGTCCTTGGTGCGGCCGTTGCGCTGGGCTATCCACACCGACTGGCCTTTCTCCGTGATGACATGGCGGATATAGTCGGACAGGTGTTTCGAGCAGCGGTAGAACTCCTTCAGGCCGCCGCCGGGACGTTCCACCTTGAACATCTTGTTGCTCTTGCCGATGTCGACCACCAGCGGATGGGTCATGAGGTTGGCGCCGAAGGTGATCTCGGTGGTGTCGAACCCGTTGTTCACGAGGAAATACTGCAGCAGACTGGAGTCGAGCATGATGTCGCGATGGTTCGACACATAGAGATAGCGGCCGTCGGGTCGGAGCTTCTCCAGGCCGTGGCACGAGAAGTCGGTGATGCTGTTCTCGATGATGCGCTGGTTGACCATGCGCATGGTCTCGGTCTGAAACTCGCGCACGGTGGTGTAGGCGGCTATGCGTCGGCGCACCTGCTCGAGCGGTTCGTCGGGATAGACATAAGTGGCCAGCAGCGGGAACGATGTGCTGTGGGCTATGCGTTGCATAGCGGCGGGTATCTCCTGTTCGTTGTAGGGGCGTATGTCGTCGAAGAGGGTTGTTTGCATGGTCATGGTTGTTTTGCTGAGGGGGATAGCGGTGGCGTGGTGGTGGCAGGCAGGGCGGCCAGCCAGCTGAGGAAGGCGGCTTTCCACTGTCGGCACTCAGCGGTGCCCTTGTGGTCGGTGGCGCCGAAGCCGTGGCCGCCGGTGCGGTATTGCAGATACTGGTGGGCTATGTGGTGGGCCGTGAGGGCCGAGTCGAGCAGCAAGGAGTTGCGGTAGTCGACCACTGGGTCGTCCTTGCAGTTGACAAGAAACACCGGTGGGCAGTCGGCAGGCACATGGCGCTCGAGCGAGAGCGAGTCGCGCAGTAGCCGGTTGTTCTTGCGGCCGTCGCCCAGCAGGGCGCGCCGCGACCGCTTGTGCACACACTGCTCAGTCATGGTGACCACGGGATAGATGGGTGCGATGAAGGCTGGGCGCTGGGCCGATGGCAGCTGCTCGCCGGCCAGCATGACGAGGTGACCGCCGGCCGAGAAGCCCATGGCACCCACGCGGGTGGAGTCGATGCCGTACTCGCCGGCTCGACTGCGCACCACGGTCAGCGCCTGCTGCAGGTCGCAGAGGGCGTCGGGATAGCGGTTGCCGCGGAAGAGGTAGCGGAAATGGGTGAAGTAGGCCCAGAAGCCTGCCGTGCGGTAATGCAGCACGAAGGCCGAAATGCCGTTGCTGCGCAGCCACTGGCCCACGGCCGCACCCTCAGCATCCATGTCGTGCCAGAAATAACTGCCACCGGGGCACACCACTACGGCCGTGTTGCCCTGTCCGGGTGCCAGATAGGGTGTCAGCTCCACGGTCTTGCGCACGTCGGTGCCCTGCCAGATGTTCAGCTTTGCGCCGGGTGCCTGTGCCACGGCCACAACGACAGCAGCCCACAGCAGCAGGGGCAGCAGCCACAGGCGGATGAGGCGGTGGCGGGCAATGGCGCACGGGCGGCCGGCGTGTGCGGCGTGTTCAGTGTGCTGCGTTGTCATGAGCGTTGATTTTGTTGATGATATGGTTGCGGCCCAGCAGCACCTCGGCCGTGGTGATAGCCGTGAGGGGCACGCCGCAGAAGCCGTGCAGGTTGTTGTTCTGTCCGGTGAGCAGCAGGTTGTCGACCTTGGTCACCACGGGCACCTGCGAGAGCGCCATGTTGCGGTAGTCCTTGCTGAAGCCGCTGAGCGACCCGTCCTTCACACCGTAGAAGTCGCGTATGGTAAGGGGCGACGCTGCGTTGACCTTGTCGACACAGGCTGCAAAGCCAGGGTGCATCTCCTCCACGCGTTCCATGAGCTGGTGCGTCATGCGCGTTTTCCACGCCTCGTAGTCGGCACCGCGGTGCCCCACGGTGGTGTGCTCCCAGGCGCGCACCTCGTCGAAGAGCATCGGGGCGGTGATGAGCACCTTCGAGGCCCACGGGCCTTGCGCCTCGTCGGGCGGCGTCATGAAGAGGAACCCGAGTGGCCAGATGTCGTGCGGCTTGCCGAAATTCCATATTTCGTCGTAGCGCGTCATGTAGTATTCCGAGTGGTTGATGTAGCGGAAGGTGGCGGGCTTGAGTTTGATGTAGACGGAAAATGCCGAATAAGCGTTCGGTATGGCATCTATCCGGTTGCGATAAGCCCTTGGAAAGGCGCTCGTTGGTACCAAACGGAGCAGCGAACAAGGGTGAATGGCGGCGATGTAATGGTCGGCCTGATAGCGCCGTCCCTTACAGGTCTCCACATAGTCCACATGGCGGTTGTTCACCTCCATCCAGCGCACGCCGTCGCCGGGCAGCACCCTGCCACCGCCCTCGGTGATGACCTCGGCCAGCAGGTTGGCAAACCGCGCACTGCCGCCCACAAAGCGGCTTGCGCCGTTGATGTAGAGGGTGGTGATGATGGCATGGATGAAGGCTGGTGTCTCGTTGCCGCGCCCGCCGTAGAGGGGGTTCATGTAGGCCACCACACTGCGCAGCTTGGGGTCGGTGATGTATTTGGCCACAAAGGCGTCGGCGGCCATGAGGAAGTCGGCCGATGGCAGCCGGAAGCTGTCGGTGGAAGGTCGGAGGTTGAACAGGTCCACCTCGTCGGTGATGGCGAAGACTGCCTCGACGTAGGCTTCGAGGCAGGCGCGCTGGTGGGGGAAGTGGTGGCTGAGCGAGTCGACGAATCCCAGCCGTCCCTTGCTGATGTTGTAGACGGTGTGGTCTTCGGCGAAATAGAGGCTGTCGGTGCAGCCGTCGTCCACGTCCATGAGTTGCATCTTGTGGTCGATGCCGAGGTATTGGCAGATGCGCCGTATGTTGCCGCCGGGGCGCATGCCGCCCACGACGTGCATGCCGGTGTCGAAGTGCTCGCCGAACCGGCTGAAGGTCTGCAGTCCGCCGCCGATGGTGGCGTTTTTCTCGAGCACCGTCACGCGGTACCCGTCTTTGGCGAGTAGGGCGCCGGTGAAAAGTCCGCCCAGTCCGCCGCCGATGATGATGGCTGTGTTCATGTGTTGGCCTCCTTTATCTGTTGGTAAATGGTGGGTGCGGTCAGCAGTTCGCTGCAGGTCACGATGGTGCCCACGAGCACGCCGAGCATGCCGTGCGAGTTGATGTTCTGACCGGTCAGGAACAGGTTGGGCACCTTGGTGCGCTGGGGCACGCGCCCGGCGGCACCGAGGTGTATGTCCTTGGCATTGCCGTACATCGACCCACCGTCGGTGCCGGTGTAGTCGCGGTAGGTGAGGGGTGTGGAGGTGAAATATTCGGCTATGCTGTCGCGCAGGTGTGGGAAGTGCTCTTCGAGGGCATCGATGAGCTGTTCGGCCTTGCGGCGCTTGAACGCCTCGTAGTCGGCTCCGCGGTGCCCCACGCGCGTGTCGGCCCACCGTTCCACGTCGGCCATCTGCATGTACGACAGGATGACGCCCGTGGAGGCGTAGCCCGTGGGGTGGTCGGGACAGAAATGCATGTAGAGAAATCCCTTGGGCCAGGTGGCGTCGGTGTAGTGTTCGCAGTCCCAGGGTGTGCCGTTGCGGTAGCCGTAGTAGTTGTAGTTGAGGTAGGGCACCGTGCCTTCCTTGAAATGCAGGTAGACGGAGAAGCCGCCTATGGTCTGCGGTATGTGGTTGATGCGGTTGCGGAAGGCGGGGCGTATGAGGCGGGTGTCGAGCAGTTCGAGCGTGCGCTTGGGGTGGGCGTCGGATATGACGTAGTCGCAGGCCATGCGCTGCGTGCCGTTCACCTCGACGGCCACGGCATGGGTGTCGTCGCAGACGATGCGTGTGGCACGGTGTCGGGTGAGCACCTCGCCGCCGTGTCGCTCGATGGTGCGCACGAGAGCCGTGGCCACGGTGTCGCTGCCCCCCTGTATGCGGTAGGCACTCTGGTTGTAGAAGTCCATGATGAAGGCGTGTGTGGAGAAGGGTGTCTTGTCCTTCTCGGCGGCATAGAGCGGCAGATTGCCCACGAGCACGTTGGCCAGCGTGGGGTCGGTGATGATCTCGCCGATGACCTCGTTGATGGATCGCAGCTGGTACTCGGTGTTGACGGCCTCGTCGGTGTCGGCGTGTTTCAGCGAGTGGAGCGACGAGGCGCTGGCTATGCGCTCCACGAGGTCGAAGTAGCGCACGAGGTTGTCGTGCTGGTGGGGGAAATATTCGGTCATCTGGCGGATGAACGCCTCGCGGCCGTTGGCAAAGCGGTAGCGGCGGCCGTTGAGGGCCACCACATCGTAGCCCTGCGCATCGAGGGGTGCGAGCTTCACGTCGTCGGCTATCTCAAGGTAGCGCATGAGTTTGTGGAGCGTCTGCCCCTCGGCGGCGCTGCCTATGAAGTGCATGCCGGTTTCGAACTTGGCGCCGTGGCGCACGAAGCACTGCAGGCATCCGCCCGCCTGCGCTCCCTGTTCGAGCACGGTGACGTGGTAGCCGTTTTTGGCAAGGATGGCGGCGGTGGAGAGGCCGCCCAGTCCGCTTCCGATGATGATGATGTTCTTTTGTGCTGTCATGCGTGGCGTGTGTGTGGGTTGATGGCGGGCGGTGGGGTTATGCGTTGCGCTCGATGTCGTTGGCGATGGCCTCGTAGCGGTGGCGGTACAGGCGGCGCAGGGTGGCAGCCTGTGCCCGGAGGTCGCCCATGGCCGAGAGGTCGGCTGCGCTGAGGGGTTGCGCCACCTCCACGTAGAACGTGCCTGGATGCAGGTGGTACGACCGTTTGGGCAGCACCTTGCCCGGGCCGTAGAGTATCATGGGCAGGATGTCGAGACCCAGCTCGCGGGCCAGATAGAAGGCACCCTGGTGGAACCGCCCGATGCGGCAGTCGGCCGACCGCGTGCCCTCGGGATAGACGGCGATGCTGTAGCCGCGTGCCACCAGCGACCGCAGGCGCGGCATGAGCGGCTCCAGACCG
Source organism: Eggerthellaceae bacterium (assembly GCA_963656105.1). Lineage (GTDB taxonomy): Bacteria > Bacteroidota > Bacteroidia > Bacteroidales > Bacteroidaceae > Prevotella. The sequence continues at coordinate 40,296 of CAVKHW010000010.1, read as the reverse complement.
TCGACCACGGGCAGGTACTCGGCATGGCGTATGAGGAAACCGTAGAACGGGTTGTTCCACACCCATCGGTTGGTGAGGAACACCACCTTGGGCGTGAACACCAGCTGGCACATGAGGTCGAGGTGCGACTGGTGGTTGCAGATGATGATGTGGGGGCGGCTGAAGTCGACCGTGCCGCACACCTTGCTGCGGAACGTGGTGCCGGGTATGCCGTGGCGCATCATCACAAAACGGGCGGCATGGTAGATGAGCTGGTGCAGGCGCAGGCGTTTGCGCTCGGTCATGGTGCCGAGATGCACGTAGAGCCACACGCACGGGGTGATGACCACCAGCGAGAAGAACAGGAAGAAGATCAGCGAGTAGGCGGTGCGCACGAACGTGAGCAGGGCGCGCGCCATGCGCAGCGGCAGACCGTAGATGCCGGCCAAGAGGCAGAGCACGGTGTTGAGCAGCGTGATGCGGGCAAAGTCGTAGGCCGGACGGAAATGGCTGACGCGCTCGCCGCGCGGCGGATAGTAGACGCGCACGGGGATGGACACCAGCTCCACGCCGTGCCACGAGGCGAAGACCAGCAGTTCGAGCTCGGCCTCGTAGCGCGAGGTGAGCAGCGCGAGGCCACGCAGCTTGCGCAGCGGATAGAGTCGGTAGCCGGTCTGGGTGTCGGAAAGGGGTTGCCATGTCTGCACGCAGAACCAGAAGTTGGAGAATCGGTTGGCAAAGGTGCTGCCCGTCGACCGGTCGGCGCCCTCGAGCTGGCGGTTGCCCACGATGAGCGCACCGGGGTGGCGGCGGTTGGCCTCCAGGAAAAGGGCGATGTCGGCCGGGTAGTGCTGGCCGTCGGCATCGATCGTGATGGCATAGGCGAAGCCCATGCCCAGGGCGCGGCGAAACCCCTCGCGCAAGGCGTGGCCCTTGCCGCGGTTGCGGGTGTAGGCCACAAGGGTAATGCCGTCGATGGCCTGCAGGATGGGTGTGGTGCGGTCGGTGCTGCCGTCATCGACCACGATGACGTCGAGGCACTGAGCCAGCGTGTCGGTCACCACCTGCCGGATGGTCGTCTCGTTGTTGTAGGTGGGTATGACGACGCAGATGCCGCGTGCCCGCAGCACACGTTTCTGCTCGTCGAGCGGCGTGTTACTGGCGTTTGTCATATCACTCGGAAGGTTAACGAGAGTTTGGCCTTCGCCTCGTCGTGCGACAAAACGGTGAGTTGTGCGTGCAGCAGGCTGCCATCGTCGGACAGCTCGGCCTTGCGCACATGATACTCTACCTCGGTGGTTTCGTGGGGCGAGACAACCGACAGGAACTTCACGTTCTTGGCCCGCACCAGCTCAAGGCGCACGCCGCCCGGCCGCTGCCGTGCCAGCCACAGCTCGAGCAGCTCCTGGGCTATCTGCACCATGCACACGCCGGGTGTGACCGGCTGCTCGGGAAAATGGGCATGGTAGATGAAGTGGTCGGCATGGAGCGCGATGCGGAACGTGGCGACGGGGCTTTCCAGCTGCTGGTCTATGACGGTATAAAGGTTATTCCTCAGTTGCATCTGACAATATGGAAAAGTTGTAGTCGATGTGGTGTTTCTCGTTGCGGTAGGTGCCGATGCCCTGGCGCAGATTGGCCATGAGCCGGCTGAGGTCGCGGCGCAGCACGCGGCGGATGTACCACTTGTTGAGCATGGCCACGAGGTGGTCGATGGTCACCTTCTGCTGGGTCGGGCGGTAGGTGAAGCTGAGCGCCGAGAGGCCGAACTCGTTGAACAGGCTGCCGCGCACCACGTCGCCCTCGTTGAGCAGCACGCAGACACCGCTGAGATAACCGCGCTGCAGCTCGATGGTGGCGTTGTAGCGCACCTTCTGCCCCACACTGTCGGGGAAGGCCGACGGGCAGCGGCCACTCGCCGGCAAGGCCACGGCGCAGAGCAGCACAAGGCTAACCCACAGCGAACAGACTGGCTTGAAGGGGCACATTGGTCTTTACATTCTTGAGTTCGATGACCGTGCGGTCGGCATTCTTCTCGATGAGCTCCACAGTGGAGACCGTGGATCGCTGGCGGTCGAAATGCAGTATGATTTTCTGGAACATCTGCCGCATCTGCTTCTGCTGGGGAAGGAGGGTGGCCACATACTCGGTGGACGTGGCCGTGACGGCAACCTTAAAGTCCTTGCTGTCGGTGAGGCACTTGCCCACCACGCTGTTCATCATGATGCGGGCAATCTCCCGGAACATCTTGTTGCGGTTCACGTCGATCACGTCGTTGCGCTTGTCCTTGCTGATGAGCACCTTCGAACCGTTGAGCACAAAGGTGTAGGCGTAGGGCGAGGTGTACTGCCAGCGCAGTTGGTTGCTCTGCCGGTAATACATCTTGCCCTTCGACACCATCTTGTCGTTGAGCATCTTCAGGTACTTGGTCTGCACAAAGTCGCACTGCATCGACTTCAGCGACGAGGCCACCGCATTGATCTGCTGTTTCACCTTGGCCGCATCCACCTTCTGCTGCGCGGCGGCAAAAGTGACACTCAGGCATAAAGCCGTGAGAAAAACAAGTATTCGTTTCATCTTTATTTTGCTATTAAACAACATCCTGCCATGATGAGCGCCACCCCCGCCCATTTCCAGGCCGACACCTGCTCGTGGAAGAACACCATGGCTGCCAACAAGCCGAACACGTAGCTCAGGCTGATCATCGGATAGGCCACGCTGAGCGGATAACGCTTCACGATGTGCATCCACAGCACCGAACTGGCTGCGAAGAGCGCACCGCAGCAGGCAAACTGCCAGTTGACAAGCAGCGACAGCCAGAAATCGGCCGTCCAACCGAAGGGGCGCATGCGCTGCAAGGCCCACTTGAGAAACACCTGTCCGCCGGCGAGCAGTGCGCTCTGCACCACGGCCAGCACCATCACCCGCCACATGACAGTACCATTGCTACGGAATGAACGGGGGGCAGCGTCTCGCCGTTGGCCTGCTCCATGAGGCGGCCGAAGAGCGGGGTGTTCTCGTCGTGGCATCCCACGAGCACGGTGCGCACCTTGCCGCTGCGCAGCAGCAGACGAGCATCGCGCAAGGCCCACTCCAGCGACTGGTCGGCCTGCGTGTAGGTCACGTTGTAGCCGTGGCAACGCGTTCGGATGGCCACGTTGCTGCCCAGGGTGTTGTGGGTGCTCTGCATGAACAGGGTAGGCTTGAGCGCCGTCTCGCCCTCGCGAGTGAGCTGTTCGAGCAGCAGCTCGCTGTTCTCCAGACAACCGTAGGCGGTGCCCGTCACGATGGCGTCGGGCGCAGCGAGGCCGGCCTCGGCCAGTGCTTCGAGCGAGGCCAGCAGCGAACTCTTCATGAGCTTGCCCATGCGGCGCGCCTCCAGCGGCTTCACATACTTGCGGATGTCGGCCAGCCGGTCGGTGGAGCTGATTTCGACCTTCGACAGCACGCGCACGCTGCTCTCGGGAAGCAGCGGTGCATCGGCGGTTGTAGCCGTGGGCTGAGCCGAAAGGACGAGCGACGTGTCGTTGCCGCCAAAGCCAAACGAGTTGCAAAGCACATGGCGTAGCGTGATGTCGCGCTGACCCATGGTGGGTCGGATGCCGTGCTCCATGGGGTGGCTCCAGCCGAGGTTGGCCGGCACAAAACGATGGCGCATAGCCAACAGGCACACCACGGCTTCGATGCTGCCCGAGGCACTGGTGGTGTGGCCAGTGAACGACTTGGTGCTCGACACCAAGGGCATGCTTGCGCCGAACACACGCTCCAGAGCCACACTCTCGCTCTGGTCGTTGTTGGGTGTGCCGGTGCCGTGGGCGTTGACATACTGTATGTCGTGCGGCGTGAGGCCGGCCTCGGCCAGCGCTTCGGTCATGGCAAGATAGGCACCCTGACCATTGTCCGACGAGGCGGTCTGGTGGAAGGCATCGCAGGCATTGCCGCAGCCGGTGAGGTAGGCATGCACTCCGACACCGCGCTGTTGCGCCTGCGCCTCGGGCTCCAGCACCACAAAGGCGGCACCCTCGCCGAGGTTCAGACCGGCGCGTGTGGCGTCGAACGGGCGGCACGGCTCGTGGTCGAGTATCATCAGCGAGTTGAACCCGTTGAGATGAAACAGGCTCAGCGCCTCGCTGCCTCCGGCCACCACGATGTCGGCCTGCCCGGCCTTGAGCAGCCGTGCGCCGAGCATGATGGCGTTGGCGGCCGACGAGCAAGCGGTGCTGAGGGTAGCGACATCGGCGAAGACCGATGCGAAATGGTCGGCCATGACCTGCGTGCAGCGGCCGCCATCGTGCTGGCGCAGCCGTTCGAGGCTGGTCGGGTCATCGAGATGGCCGAAGCTCTGCTCCGTAAGATCCATGCCGCCCACGGTGGTGCCCGACACGAGCACCACGCGCAGCCGTCGGCCAGTGGCCTGACTGATGCCGGCCTCGCTGAGCGCCTGGCCGATGGCCATCATGCCCATCAGGGCGGTGCGGCTCACCGTGCGGGTGGGGTCGATGCCCAGCCGCTGCTTCATCTGCTCGTTGGAGAGGCGCACCTCGCCCACGGGCAGCTCGCGGTGAACCGACTGCAGATGGGTCATCGGGCCGATGCCCGTGCGGCCGTCGACGAGCGACTGCAGCACCTCGTTCTTGTCGAGGCCGATGGCCGAGACGATGCCCTCGCCTGTGATTGCGATATTCATCTCTTCTTCCGTTTGCGGAACAGGGCGTGTTCCGGTTTTTATTTCTTGCGGTTCTTGCTCACATAATCGGCCATCGTGGCCACACTCTTGAAGATCTCCTTGCCGGCAGCGGGGTTGGCCAGCTTGATGCCGTACTTCTTCTCGAGCAGCACAATCAGTTCGAGGGCATCGATGGAGTCGAGACCCAGACCGTCGCCGAAAAGTGCCTCGTCGGCATCGATATCGGCAGGGGTCATCTCCTCGAGGTTCAGGGCTTTTATGATTTCTTCCTTGAGTTCGTTAATCAGTTCTTCCATGGTGTTGTATCCTTATATTATGGTGTTATTACCTTATATTATAGTATGAGCGGATGGTGGAGCGGCGAAGGTCATTGGCCTTCCACGATGGTCAGGTCGGCCTCGTAGTGGGTGTCGTCCTCATAGTCCACCCATCCCGTGATGGCACTGGTGGTCTGGCCGTCGGCAAACGTGGCCTGCAGGGCCTGGCGCATCTGCGTGGAATCTTTGTGGGGCAGTATGTAGAAGGAGGTCTCGCCGTGATAGCCGTTGCGTATGGCTATCTCGCCCGTGACGATGTTGGGCAGGGTGTAGACAAATACCGACGGACTGGGGAAATAGCCGTCGGGCGAACAGAGCGAGGCCAGGTAGCGGCGGTCGCTGGCCACCGACGACGACCGGTTGAAGAGCACCACGGCGCGGTGGTCGGTGGGGGTAAAGCGCGGCTTGCCCTCGGCGCGGAGCAGCAGCTCGGAGGCCACGAACCCCAGGCGGCACAGGCCGTCCATCTTGTAGTATTTGGGGTAGTCGGCAATGTGGGTCTTGTAGAGTGCGGTGAGCAGACTGCTGTCGCTGTCGACGGCAGGCATCGGCAGCGGTTCGTCGTCGAGCACGGCACCAGCGGGCGTGAGGGTCAGACGGTGGCGCACGGCAAACGGGCGCGGCGTGACCGTCGAGGCCACCTGCGACGCGCTGCCCGTCTTCTCGGCCAGCAGGGTGGCGTTGCAACCGCCAAAGCCCGAGAGCATCTTCACGAAAGCCTGCTTGTCGGTGAGTCGGTTGTGGGGATTGAGGTTCACGTGTCCCGACACGCCGCGTTCGGCAAACCCCAGTGTGGCGGGCACCGTGCGGTCGTCGACGGCACGCATCGACACGATGGTCTCCACCAGACCGGCGGCTCCCAGCGTGTGGCCGAAATATCCTTTCAGGGCGCAGGCCGGCACAGCCGACAGGCCAGCGCGGTCGATGGCCACCGACTCCATCTGGTCGTTGAACAGGGTGGCGGTGCCATGCAGGTTGACAAAAGCCAGCTCCTCGGCATCCACGCCGCGCAGGGTGGCGGTGAGTGCCTTGAGCAATCCCTCGCCCTGCTTCGACGGCGCACTGATGTGGTAGGCGTCGTTGCGCACAAAACCATGGTCGAGCCGCCAAGCCTCAGCCGCAGCAGCACCCGCGGAGGGGCGGCTGGGCGCGGTGGTGCCCAGCACGATGGTGGCGGCGGCCGCGCCGAGGTTCAGCCCCGTGCGCTCCATGTCGAACGGCCGGCAAGGGTCGGCCGACAGGGCTTTGAGCGACTGGAAGCCCGACAGGATGAACCGTCCGGGCACATCGCAGCCGCACACCACGGCATGGTCGTAGATCCCCACATCGAGCAGCCGGGTGGCAAGGGTCAGTGCCGACAGTCCCGACACACAAGCGTTGCACACCACATAGGGTGGCGTGTCGATGGCCAGCTCTTGGGCGATGCGCCGGGCCACCTGTCCCAGCGAGGTGTCGTCGTCGGGTGCAAGGGCGAGTTGTTCGACGGGACCCTTGGTGGTGCTGAGGATGAAGACCGTGCGGCCGCGCGAGGGGTCGATAGCCGCCTCGCTGACAGCCATACGAGCCGACCGCAGTGCCAGCGACGCAAACTCCTCGTCGAGGAGCGATGCCGCAAAGGCATCGGCCACGCCGCAGCTGCCGGGCGCATAGGTGCGCACAGCCGACCGTCCGGCTTTCACGGCCTCATAGTTGGCCTGCGAGGTCTCGCCCAAAGGCGACAGTATGTTGTCTGCTAATACATATGCCATGGTTCGCGTGCCTATTGGTTAGCGTTGTCGGCGGCGGGCGGCACCTGGCCCCAGCGTTCTTTCCACGCCTGATAGAAGGGCGGGTTGTCCCACACCAGCTGATAGTGGAGATCCATGAACACCTGCACGGAGTGGCCGGTGGCTATGAGGCTCTCGTCGGCAGGGTCGTGTATCTCGTAGTCGAACACGATCTTGGCCGCCTCGGTGGGGCGGTACACGATGTCGATGCGCGGACGCATGCCGTACTTGATGGGGCGCTTGTAGTGGAACGTAAGCTCCACGAGCGGTGCAAAGTAGCCGTGGTCGAAGAAGCTCATGTACTCCAGACCGTAACGGCGGCCGAAGGCTTCGCGGGCATCTTCGAAATAGAGCGGATAGGATCCGTGCCACACCACGCTCATGGAGTCGACCTCGGAGAAACGCACCTCAAAGGTCTTCGATTCTTTCAGTTCTCTCATGGGTTGTTGCTTTGGGGTGAAGGCGGCTCGGCGTCTTTCACTGCAATCTTTATCTCGGTGCTGACCAGCCGTGTGCCGCCGCACACCACGGTGGCCTCGGCCAGGGTCATGCCGAACACGTCTTCCTTCACCTCCACCCGGGTGGTGATCAGGTCGCCCACACGGGGCAGGGCGGCCACCTCGAAGTTGCGCACGGCACCGATGAAGCCCAGTTGTATGCCTTTGCCGAGGATGTACTTGTTGGCGTAGCCGATGCGGGCAGCGCAGGTCTGCGCTATGTTCTCCATGAGGCCGACGGCTGAAAGGCTTCCGCCGTCCACGAAGATGTTGTCGGCGGCTACGGTGGTCTCGGTCACGGTGAGGGTGGGGTCGAAAAGCACCAGCGTGCCTATCATGACGAACGGCTCCTGCTGGGGCAAGAGCTCGTGTATGTCTATCTGCCGGAGGAACGCCTCCGTGGGATGGGTGGGGTCGAAACTATGGGTTGTCATCGTTGCACCAAAACTCAAAAAAGTTGTACCACTGTTCGGGATATTGTCGCAGTATGCGCTCCAGCTCCGCCGCATAGGCGTCGGCCAACTGCTGCATCTGCTCGCGGCGCGGCGCAGTGCGGTCGTAGGGCAGCGGACTGACATAGACGGTGTAGCGCCGCGCCGAGGTCTTCATCACGTTCACGGCGATGGCCTCCAGGCCGCGCATGGTGGCCACGGCAAAAGGTCCCATGGGCAGCTGCGCCTTCGCCCCCAGCAGGCTGACGGTCATGGTCTTGCGCGAGCCGACGATGCGGTCGGCAGGCATGCTGACGGTTTCGTGGCGCGAAAGAGCCTCGTTCACGGCGAAGAGGTGGCTCATGTCGGGCTGCACGGGTATCATGGTCACGCCGGTCTGTGCGAAACGCTTGCGGCGCCCGTCCATCACGCTCTGTTTCTCGCCGCCGTAGACCAGGGCGTTGAGCGGTTTGCGGTCGGCCACAAGCGTGAAACCGGCCACCTCGTAGCACCCCACATGGGCACTGAACTGCACAAAAGCATCATCGGCGGCGGAGAGCCGCGCGAAATGGTCGTAACCCTCGACCGTGACCTCGAACCTACGCCCGGCAAACAGGGCAAAGCGGTCGATGACCGTCTGGCTGAACAGGCAGTGGTTGCGGTAGGTGGCCCACAGCGCGCGCAGGCGGCTGTAGCGCTGCCGGCGGCGGAAATAATGGTAGGCAGTGGTGCGGCTGGCATTCACGGCCAGACACACAGGCACCACAAACACGGCTGCAAAGGCGTAGAACAGGCGCACGTCGACATGGCGGAGCAGCGCCACCAGACAGCGGTGCATCCAGGCATTGCCAAAGGTGGTGTTGGCCTTCACGCTTATGCCACCTTGCTCTCTATATAGTCGCAGAACTGGGCCAGCGTGGTGACACCCTGCATCTCCTCGGGCTTGATCTTGAAGCCGAAGTTCTTTTCGACAATGACCACGATGTCCACAAAGTCGAGGCTGTCGATGCCAAGGTCGTCCTTGAGCTTGGCTTCGGGGGCAATCTTCTCTTCGTCGATCTCAAGATCCTCAATGAGGAAGTTTCTTACTTTCTCTTCAATTTCTTTTCTTTCCATTCTATTGTTGTTGTTGTTTTATTGATGCGTATGCTTGTCGGCGCAAGCCTTATCCTTTTTTCACCTCGAGTATGGTGTGCCCCTGCCCCACGCCGTCGTGCGTGGCCACAACCTTGAGTCCGGCTTGGTTTACGAGCCGTGTCATGTCGTCGGAGTGGTACATCTTGCTGTTGCCGTTGGCCATGGCGGTGAAATAGACGCTGGTGAGGGTGAGGCAGAGCGAGGCTGGCTCGTATTTCTGCCGGTCCCAGAAGGTCTCCATAATATATAAGGTGGTGTGGGGTGTCATCACCCGGGCCGCGCGGCTGAGTATGCCTGCAATCTCGTCCTCTGAGAAACAGTCGAGAAACTGGCTCATCCAGATGGCGTCCCACTCGCCGTCGGGCAGCTGGTTGTGGGGGTCGAGCAGGTTGGTGGCGTGGCCGGCTATGCGGTCTGCACCGGGCTGGCCGGCGGTGTTGGCCTGCATCATGCCGATCTGTCCGGGCAGGTCGACGATGGTCACCTCCACCTGTGGGTCGTGAGCCACACAGCGCAGGGCGAACCGCCCAGTGTTGCCGCCCACGTCCATGAGACGCCGCGGCTGCTTGTCGAACACGATGGCCAGAGCCTCGTCGAACGAGTGGTCGCTGTAGAAGTGGTCGAAGCCAAACCAGCTCTGCTGCACCTGCTCATCGAGCTGCGACAAGCCCTCGTAGATGGTGGGCCAGGGGCCGAGGGTTTTCAGACCGGCGGGCCGGCCCTCGCGCAGTGCCTCGTCGAGGTAGAACATGCCGCGGTAGTTCACGTCGTGGTTGAAATTGAGGTTGGCGCGCGTGGCGGGGTCGGTCAGCAGAAACCAGCCCGTCTTCGACAGGCTGTAGCGGTCGGTGTCGGTATCGATGAGCACCGTGCCGATGCTGAGCGACGCCTCGAGCAGTATCTTCAGGGCGTAGGCCGAGAGAGGCACCGAGGCCTGCAGCTCGTCGATGGTCAGGCCGTCGGCACTGTCGCGCAGCCGGTCGAGCAGCCCATACTTCACCATGAGCCGCGACACCTGGAAGACCACCGGTGCCCACGCTATGTACTCAGCCTGGCGCTGCGCCTCGCGTGCGGAGAGGTGCTCCTGGGTGTAGCGGTCGTGTTCAGCTTTGAAAAGGTTCATTTCTGTAGTGTGTATGCTATTTCAGTTTGGCCACCAGCTTGCCCAGATTCATGAACGTTGCACCGATACATTCTTTGGGAACGAAATCATATCCTTCCTCGGCCTCGTCGATTGTGATGGTGACGAGCGACTTGCCAGTGGCGTTGTCGAGAATCTCGAGCGATCCCCAAATTTTTCCTTCATGTTTGGGTATAAAGGCCATGACTGCAAAACGGCGGTCAAGGTTGGTTATCTTAAGCACAAACTTGTACTTGGCATTGGCAGCGTCGGTGGAGAGGTGCAGGCCTTTGGTCTTCTGATTGAATCCCGTCACAAACTTCGCCTCACTGTCGCTTATCACAAAGTCATAGTCGTCGGCCAGCTCTGCCTTCAGATCCTTGGTCTGGTCGTACTTAGCAGCCGACCAGTCGTAAACCACACAAGCCTCAGCCTTGTCGGTCATGATAGCTTTTAGGTTTTCCTTGCCCACAATGTTCTTCAACGGGTTGCCAGCCAGACAAACTATTGCCGAAACCATCACACACAATGATAATACAAATCTCTTCATAGCTTTTTCGGTTTAAAAAAATGATACGATATGTCTTGTAAGTCAGTTTCCAAGGGGCGGCTTCACCGTTTGCCCAGGATGTTCCAGCCCAGGGTAACGAAGAACGAGCTGACATTGCCTTCGTGCGAATAGAAGTTGTCGCGCAGACCAAAGTCGAAGCCGATGTTGGCGTAGAACTGCTTTACGTTCACGCCGCAGCCGACGCGCCAACCGTAGTCGGCCTCCGTGTCGCCGAAGCCGTAGGCGAGATACGGCCCCGTGAAGGGTTGCACGCTCACCTGCGTGCTGGTGTAGGCATGGTAGGATATCAGGGCGGGAATGAGTATCGAGTGGTTGTGCTCGGTGTCGGTCACAACGTGGTCTTCCTTCACCTTGTAACCGCGATCCATGTAGTAGAGTCCCGACTCAATGTAGAACGGCAGTTTGGCCACGCGGGTATCCACGCTGACACCCAGCACGGGCGACCATAGCGGATACTCCCCGCTGCCGTCCCAGTTGCTGACCAGCGGCACGCTGCTGGCTGCGCCTGCGCGCACGCCAAAATGATACTGCGGAGCATCGGCCCATTTCTGTGCGCCAGCCGTCTGACTGATGCCCAGAGCCGCAACGATGGGCAGTAACCATTGCATTCTCTTTTTCATGATTGCTTGTCGATTAAGTTTGTTCGTCTGCAGGGTGGCGCAGCGGCACATAGCGGCGGCAGCGTGCCTTCAGAGTAGATAATTACAAAAGTAACGCTTTTTTTTTATATAAAACAAGTTTTGGTTGAATATTTGCATGCTCCGACAAGTTTGGAATGGTTGTTGTTAATCTGTCGCGGTTCAAACCGTTTTTCCATCCGGCACATTGTCGCCATAGATACGTCGACACCAAGTCCCGTAGGGACGACACACACGAACACCAATCCCCGTAGGGACGACACGCACGCCGACACCAAGTCCCGTAGGGACGACATAATACAGCGTAGGGGTTCACCCCTACGTTTGTGCGTTTGCAATGTGATAATTGCCCCTGTAGGGGGCGCATAATTCAAAACATTCGCGTTGAAATATGCGCCCCCTACAGGGGCGATTCGTCGATAACACATGTCAATACGTAGGGGTAAACCCCTACGCTATAATATGTGCCCCCTTCAGGGGCGCACATCGTAATGGAACGACACCTTCAGGGGCGCACATCGTAATGGAACGACACCTTCAGGGGCGCACGTCGCAATGGAACGACACCTTCAGGGGCGCACGCCGTAATGGGGCATCCCCACGACTGCGGCACTGGGTCAGTTCACTTTCATGATGCGTTTCACCACCGTGGCGCTGTCGGTTTTCAGCACCACGATGTATGTGCCCTCCACCAGCGAGGCCACGTTCAATCCGCTGTCGGTGTAATGGTCGGTCTGCGCCACCACTGCACCGCTGCTGGCCACGACATACACGGCTTTCAGACGGTCGGTGTCGCCGTTCACATACAACGTGTTTCTCACGGGGTTGGGATAGATGTTGTAGGTGCCGTCGGCTGCGCCGCCGATGCCCGTCGATCCGCTCACGGTCAGCGTGTACGGACGGCTCACGGTGCCCATCAGCGTGTTGTCGAACCGCACGGTTTCGGCGATGTCGTATTCCTGCTGCGTGGTGTTGTCCACGGCTTTGAACGTCAGGGTGGTGGCGTTGTTCACGTCGCCGTAGAGGGTAAGGAACAACAGTCCGTCGACATACTGTCCCACGCCACGGCACTCGCTGCCCGCAAATGCGCCCACCGTGAACAGTCCGGCCGGCGCGGCCTTGCCGTCGGCCTGCACCGTGGCTATCATGTTCATGTTGTACGGATACTTGTGGCTGTCCAGATGCCAGGGCGCGGCCACGGCGGCGGCCGTCATGCGCGCTGCGGCGGTTTCGGCGGCAAACACCCGTTGCACCGGATAGTGGAACGACTTGTCGCCGCCCGCCGAGTAGAACATGTAGCCCGTGCCGGGCGACATGGCGGTGAGCGTGCCCGTCCACTTGCCGCCGCTGTAGACGGCAAACTGCGAGTAGTCCTTCACGATGTCGCCCTCGCTGGGGGTCAACGCCTGCAGTGCCGCCTCCAGCGTGTTGGTGCCAGTGGGCAGATAGCCCATCCAGTTCCATCCTTGGTGCAGGGTCACGGCGGTGGTCTCGGGCTTATAGCCGTGACCGTCCCATGTGTTGTCCACGGCGCTGTTGGTCTCCACGAGATAGGCGGCAGTGGGCGACAGCGTGGTCAGGTCGCCGGTCAGTCCCTCCGTGTCGCGCACCAGCTCGGCCCCGATGCCCACGAGGCGTTCCACCTTGTCGGCTATGGGGCTCAGGAAGTCGGTAGCCATGCGGTAGCCCTCGTCGGCCAGGTTCGACGATATCCAGTTCCAGCCCTTGGCCAGGTCGAGGCGCAGGCTGCACGCATCGGACACTTGCACGCGGTAAGCTGGCGACGGGTCGGAGAAACACGCCCCGCTGCCCACCGCCACGTAGTAGACACCGTCCTCCACGGGAGTGAACCGCTGGTCGGTGGCACCGTCCACCGGTGTGCCGTCGGCGCGGAACCACTGGTTGTGCTGTTCGGCCGACGACACCAGCGTGCAAGTGCCCTCCAGCGTCACCTTGGGCGCATCCAGATGGGGCAGCACGGTCAGCAGCAGCACATAGACGCTATCGCACATGTAATCGTTGCTCTGCGTGTAGCAGTAGGTGCCGGCCTTGTCGTAGTCCTTGCCGTGGAACTCGTAGACGTCGCCCTCGCAGATGTCCACGGCCAGGGTGTCCGCCTTCGGTTTTTCCAGCACGTTGACCAGATGCAGCGTGAACGGCTGCTCATAGCTCATGCCGCCCTCGTCGGTGGTGCTGATGCGTATCTTGTAGACCGTGTCGGCGGCGCACTTGAAACTGTTCTTGGCCTGCAGCTGCGCGCCGCTGATCTGGAACAGGTCGTTGTGCACGGCCCCCTCGCCCTCGGCCAGGGCGTAGGTGAACGTGCTGCCGTCGGCATCCTCCGAGCTCAGCTCGCCGATGAATCCTCCGGGCGCGATGTCGTCGCGGAACGTGGAGTCGGACAGGGCGATGGCGGTGGGCGCGGCGTTGGTGTTGATGAAGAGGTCGGGCTCCGTCTTCAGCGGTTCGCGGTTGCCCACGTTGTCCTCGGCCAGCGAGTAGAACCGGTATTGTCTACCCTCCTCAGCCTCGAAATCGATCACCGTGTCCACGGGGCACACGGCATACTCCTCGTAGATGCCGAAGTTGTTGGCCAGATACAGCGTGACCGTGTTCAGTCCCGACCCGCCCTTGTCGTCGGCCGCCTCGAGGGTGATGTGGTAGAGGTTCTTGTTCTTCGAGTCGGCCTTGCCCTTCACCTTGCTCGTGGGCCGCCCGGCGTCGATCCTGTTCGTCCAGCGGTTGGTCTGTATGGTGTCGTTCTGGTCGAACACGATGCTGGCCACGATGCTGATGGTGTCGCCCGTCTTCAGCCCGTCGTAGGGCTTCAGACAGAAGCGCACATAGCCCTCGCCCACATGGGTGGAGTCGTTCACGGGCAGCAAGCCTCTATCCACCTGCCACGGTTGCAGACCCGTCTCCGGGTCGATGGTGTTGAAGGTCCAGAAGGCTTGCTTCTTCACCACGTCGATGCCGGCGTTGAGATCCACATAGATGTTCATCGAGTCGCGCAGGTCGAGACGGTTCTGATAGGCCGCCGGACTGTTGTCGACGCTCCACGCATAGTTGGCGAAGCCGTAGCCGCCCAGTCCGAAGCCGCGCATCCACGCCTTGTCGTCGAAGGCGAAGCGCACATCCACCTTCTGCGCGTTGGCCGACGCGAACTCAGGGGAGTTCTCGAAGAGGATGGTGTAGTTCAGCACGTCGCCGACGCTCACCCACCGCACAGAGTCGTATCCCGTCGGCCCGATGATTTCGTTCGGGTCGACCGACACATAGGCGGAGGGAGTCAGACTGTGTAGCGGCTGGTGGGGATGGTCATGCTGATGAGGAGGTTCTTGGTCTCCTTGATGGCAGTTTACTTGTGCTTTTACAGATAAGCCCCAAAGTAGTACCATTAAGATACATATATTTTTTTTCATTATCTATTGTTTTTAAATTGGGGATGTAACAAACCATAAGAAATCAGAGATATCATCAGGGTCAAAAAATGAGTTACAACCATTGTAGTCTTCGCCTCCATGAAACAGTCGAAACCACCATTGTCCGCTTTCTCTGTACATATATTTTCCTTCTGTATCGTAATAATTATATAAATCTTTCACTTTTTTCCATGGATTTTTTATTCTTTGATTTGGAGTATCTTTCGTTTCGCCAAAACTTGGAGTCCCGAAACCTACAGCAGCTACAGTCCCCCCAAAAACACCCATAGATTTTGCAGTAAAAATACTGTTCATTTTATTATTAACCTTTGACCCTTTATGATATGTTGCTGCAGCTGCTTTTACGGCTTCATTTTTGGCTATTTTTGAAGCTAATTTAAATAGATAATTAAAAGACTTTATGACTATTGGAATAGCCCCGAACCCCGTATCATCAATGTTTATTATCACGCCATTACAAACGTAAGTATAGTCATTCATTCCATCCACATACATCAACGGGTCTTTCTGCATGAACCGTCCCATCATCGGGTGCATGGTTCTTGCCCGGAAATAATACGTTCCGGTTTCGGCATCATACTCGCGGCCGGTGAAGAGGATGTTGTTGCCCACGGCGGAAGCCGCAAGCACCTTGCCGTCAGCGTCCATGAACGTGGGCATGCCGTAGACGTCGTAGTCCACACGCTCGGCAGTCTTGCCCTTGGCGTCGGTGAGGGCCATGGTCGACCCCAAGTGGTTCGTGTGGTAATAGTAAGTCTCATTGCCGCGGCTCATCATCAGCGCCTCGTCGATGTTGTCGCCGTAGAGATAAGAGGTCACGGTGCCGTCGGTCGACTCCTCCACCATCTGGAGGCCGGCATAGTAATACAGCGTGTTGTTCTTGGCGATGCGCCGGCCGAGGGCGTCGTATTTGTAGGTTGCCGACTGGTCGGCCACACTGACGAGCTTGTTGTTGTAGTTGTAGGCATACTGGTGGTTGCCGTCGCTGATCAGGTTGCCGTTGCCGTCGTAGGAGGGCGTGAGGTGCAGGCCGCCCGCGATGGCTGTATAGGCGTTCACGTTGTTGGCGGTGTAGCTCGTTGTCACCCCATTCTCCACGCTCTTCACACGGTTGCCCAGCAGGTCAAATTCGTAGGTCTTGTTGACCGCCGTGCCACGCGTGAAGGAGGTGAGCTGCGAGATGACATCATAGCCATAGCTCTCGGTGCGCGCTGCGTCGAGGTTGTCGGCACGCTGGGTCATGTTGCCGATGGCATCATAGCTCATGGCCAGGTCGGTCACCTTGT
This sequence comes from Eggerthellaceae bacterium, assembly GCA_963656105.1. GTDB lineage: Bacteria > Bacteroidota > Bacteroidia > Bacteroidales > Bacteroidaceae > Prevotella. The sequence continues at coordinate 24,424 of CAVKHW010000010.1, read as the reverse complement.
GGCCGTCCTTGATTGATGTCAGCCATCCGTTTTCATTATAGCCATACTCGGTGGCGATGCCGTTGGCGTAGGTCATACGTGTCTTTTCGCCTGCCGAATTGTATGCTATGGCCACCTCTTGGCTACCGTTTCGCAGCACGGTAGCTATCCTGTCGCGTGCGTTGAGATGCTCTTCCACCTTTGTGCCTCCGGGATAGGTCAGCGTGCGCTTGCCTCCGGCCACGTCGTAGCTGTAGGCGGTGGTCTGTCCGTTGAGCGTCTCGGCGATCAGGCGGCTGGCGCGGTCGTAGCCGAAGGTCACGGTGGCGTCGTTGTTCACGGCGGTGATCATGCGGCCGATGCGGTCGTAGGTGTATCGGTCGGCCGAACCGTCGGGATAGGTCTTGGAGATCAGGTTGCCCAACGGATTGTAGGCATACTTGAACTCGTTGCCGGCGCGGTCTTTCGATGCCGTGATGTTGCCCAGCTCGTCGTAGGTGTACTGCAGCGAGGCGCCGTTGGCAAAGCTGATGGCGGTGTTCTGGTTGAGCGCGTCGTAGGTGTAGGTGGTGGCGTTGCCGCGTGCGTCGGTGGCGCGTGCGAGGTTGCCGTTGGCATCGTAGTCGAACTTTGTCACGGCGTTCAGGGCATCGGTGTGCGTCAGTTGCTGGTTGAGCGAGCTGTAGGTGTAGCTCGTCGCATGGCCGAGGGCATCGGTCACTGACAGCACGTTGGAGTTGCTGTCATACTGATACTTGGTCGTAGCGCCCGAGGGCAGTGTCTCCGAGACCGTGCGGTTCAGGGCATCGTAGGCGTAGGTCATTGTGCGACCAAGCGCGTCGGTCATCGTGAGCTGGTTGCCATTGCCATCGTAGGTGTATTTGGCCATCACGCCCATATTGTCGGTGATCTGCTCTATGCGGTCGAGCTTGTCGTAGAAATAGTTGACCGTGTTGCCGTTGGGCTGGAACACGGCTATCAGGTTGCCTTTGGCATCGTAGTCGTAGGCCGTCTTTTCGCCGGCGGCATTGGTCACCGCCACGACCTTGTTCTTCTCGTTCCACGCGAAGGTCTGCTCCTGCCCCATGGGGTCGGCCACGCTCACGATGTTGCCCTTGCCATCGTACTTGTAGGTGTAGACGCCGCCCGTGGGGTCGGTCATGGTCAGCAGCCGTCCCAGAGCGTCGTAGCTGTAGGCCTGTATCTGGTTCTTGGCGTTCTTCACGCGCACGATGTTGCCCACCTTGTCGTAGCTCAGCGTGGAGGTGTTGCCCAGCGCGTCGGTCTGCGAGGTGATTTGGTTGTTGGCATCGTAAGTGTACGAAGTGGTGTTGCTGCGGCCGTCGGTCATCGTCAGAATATTGCCGCACTCGTCGTAGGCGTAGGTGGTGGTGTATCCTGCGGCGTCCATCACCTTGGCGGTGGTGCCGTCGGCGTTGTAGGTGGTGGCCGTCACGTTGCCGTTGGCATCGGTGGTGGTCAGGGGCCATCCCTTGTCGTTGTAGGTGAAGGCGTTGCTGTTGCCCACCGGTCCGGTCACCGACTTGAGGTTGCCCTTGCCGTCGTAGTCGAAGCGGTAGGTGCTGCCGTTCTTGTCCTGGAACGAGGTCAGATTGTTGAATTTCTCGTCGTAGGTGTAACGCTCCGAGTGGCCGAGGGCGTCGGTCAGCGAGAGCATGTTGCCGCGGTCGTCGTAGGTGTAGGCGGTGCTGTTGCCGTTGGCGTCGGTGCGTTTCACCACGTTGTCGTCGTCGTCGTATTCGACGGTCGACTGTATGCCGCAGCACAGGCCCACCTTCTCCACGACACGCCCCTTGCTGTCCCATCGGTAGTAGGAGTATTGGTTTTGCGGAGCGGTGTAGTCGACGAACACCGTCTTGTCGCCCTCGTAGCGTATCGACTTGTCGGACGCGTCGGTCTTCATGCGGCTCACCATGCCGCCGAGGTTGTAGGCTATGAGCGTCTTGTGGCCGTTGGCATCGGTAATCTCGCTGATGCGGTTCTGCTTGTCGTAGGCGTAGAGCGTGCTGTGGCCCATGGCATCGGTGCGCTTCCGCAATCGGTGCTGACTGTCGTACTCGTAGCTGACGCTGCCCTTGTGGAACGAGGCGGTGGCCGAGCGCAGCAGACCGTCGGTGTAGCTGAGGTTGAGGGTGTGTCCGGCGGCATCCTGCACCTTCACCAAGAGACTGTCGTCGTAGGTCAAGGTGGTCTTGTTGCCGTTGCGGTCGGTCAGCGCCGTCAGCTTGCAGTGCTGTGCGTTGTCGAAGAAATACTGTTCGCCCGATTTCTCCGTGAGCCGGTACTTGCCGCTCTCGTACTGCTCCAGCTGGCTGAACACGCCTGCCGGCGCCTCATAGTCGTTGCCGTAGCGTGTGTAGGTGTCGGTGCGTCCGTCGCCGCTCTCGATGACCACGTTGCCGCTCTCGTCGGTGCGGTAGCGCATCTCGTAGCCCAGCGAGAAGCCGAGGCCGTAGCCGTAGTTGGTGGCCTGAGCCGAACTGTTGTAGTAGAAACGCAACTGCATGGGCATCTGCATGTTTTGCGTCTCGAGGTCGGTCTGCCCGAAAAACAGCACACCGTTGTAGCTGTTCACCCACAGGCCGTTGGGGCCCGCTATCTTCGGGCGGATGATGTTTTGCGCCCCAGAAGGCAGTGCTGCCAGCAGCAGCACTGCGCCCAAGAGCATTTGGTGGATATGATTTTTTATGTTCATGGTCTTGATTAATTCACCACATAGATTGTCAGATGGCTGGTGGCCGCCATCTGGTACATGAAGAGGTTGATGGTTTTCTGCGTGCCGGGTGGTATGGCCGTGTAGCCGCGGCTGTCGCTCTCGGTGCCGAGGTCGAGATAGATCACCGACTCGTGGCGGTCGAGATCCTTGATGGTGGTGCCGAGGTAGCCGTGGTCGATGACGAGCATCAGTCGGTAGACCTCGCAGTCGGTGTTGCCGCCGTTGGCATACGTCACCGAGATGGGTGCGTAGTTGCCCTGACGCACCATGTTCGGCGCTTCGATCTTGGCGCTGAGGTTGACCGACACGCCGGGCACAACCTTGAAGCCGTCGGGCAGGGTGGCCAGCGTGCCGTCGGGCAGTTCGGACACCACGTCGTAGGATCCCGTGGCGGCGTTGTTGAGGTTGAAGGTGACGCGCGAGCTGGTCATGCCGTTGAACGTGACGGCCTCGGCCGGTATGGTGGTCTCGGCGAGCTTCAGGCGGAAGTCCATGATTGAGTCGAACAAGGCTCCCCGCACATCGGTAGACACCCATCCGCCGTTGCCGCCTTCGGCAATGCTCAACGTGGTGGCACCGAAGCTCACCTCATCGGTTCGCAGCGTCATGTCGGTGGTGGCCCAGTCGCTGCCGCTCTCCGCAAACACATTGCCGGTGGCGTTGGTCAGGGCGGCGTTGTCCTGCGCCAGGATGTAGTAGTTGCCGGCCTTCACATGGGGCAGCAGCAGCTCCTGCTGCGTGCTCTGGCTGCTGGTGGCCGCCACATCATAGCGTGCCGTGGATGGCACGGTCTCGTAGGCGGCGTAGAGTCCGGCGGAGGCACCCTCCGGATGGTCGAGGTAGAAGCCCACGGTCTTGCCGTCGTAGCCGCTGGGTATCTCGAGCTTGTAGTAGCCCGACGTGCTGACATGGACCGTGCTGCCCAGACTGATGGTGGCAAACGACAGTGCGCTGGGCGAGGAGGCCACCAGGGTGTTGTTGTCGTCGGCCTGCTCGGCGATGGTGCGCGTGGAGTTGGTCTTCACCACCACATAGTAGTTGCCTTCAGGCACATTGGTGATGCGTCCGGTGACGGTGCGCGTGATGCTTTCGCCGGGGTCGATGGTCACCTCGCCCGTCACCACGCCCACCATGGTGTCGTCCTTGTCCCAGGTCTTGTTGCGCGAGAGGTAGATCACGTCGTTCAACGTGCCTTGGGCAGCGTACGCGCCCACGTTGCTCAGCCGGTAGGAGATGGTCACGGCCTCGCCGGCCTTGATGGTTGCCGGGGCGTTGATGGCGGTCAGGGCGAGGTCGGCAGGGTTGTCGGCCGTACCGCTTATATACACCGGTATGCTCCGTGCGTTGTTGTTCTCGTTGCTCTCGGCGATGGCGTCGGAGGCGTCGGTCACGGCAAAGAGCATGTAGTTGCCCTGCAGGTCGGGCGGAATGTTCAGGCTGACCTCGCTGGTGTACGTGTGGCCGGCTTCGAGCCGTCCCACGTGGGTCTTGCTGCCCAGCAGGGTGGCCGTCTGGGTGTTGAGCACGGTGCCGGTCGAGAGATAATAGGTGTCGGACCACTTGTCGGAACGGGTGGCGTGCTGCCCGGTGTTGGCCACAACGGTCTTGACCTTCATCGCCTGTCCGCTGGCAAGCGGTGTGTCGGTGGAAAGACTGGCCACGGCGAGGTCGGGAAGGGGTGCCTTCCGCACGGTGACGGGAATGGCCACGAGGTTGTTGTCCTCATCGCTCTCGTCGACCACATTCGAGGCATCGGTCTTCACCACCACGTTCCATTTGCCATAGATCTTGTCGGGGATGCTGAACGTGACAGTATTCTCCGTTTTGTCGCCCTTGGCCAAGGCGCTGACCGCTGTGGTGGCCAGCTGCGTGGCGGAGGAGCCGACGGTGGACGACGACGACAGGTAGACGGCGGCGGTGGACGGGCCGGCAGCCCATTGGCCTTGGTTCAGGGTGGTGAACCGCAGCGTCACGTCGGTGGAGGTGGTCAGGGTGTCGGGCAGCGTGTAGGCCGTGACCGTCAGGTCGGGCTGGTTGCCGTCGAGACGGAACGCTATCGAAGCATGGTTGTCGCTCGTCGGCTGACCGCCCAGCTGGTTGGCGCGGTCGGCATAGAGATGGAGATACTTCAGGCCGCCGGGCAGCGTGGTGGGCATGGTGAAGGTGATCGTCACGGTGGTGGCGGCGCCGGCCTTCAGATGGCGCACCGACCCTTGCTGCGCCGTCAGCTCGCACTTCAGCGACTTGGCTTCGGAGAAAGCCTTGTCGGCAGAGACAAACAGTTCCTGGCTGACCTCCCGGTCGGGCAGGTCGGTGTCGCCCGTGTTGCGTGCCGTGTAGCTGACGGTGACCGTCTGGCCGGGCTTCACGGAGCTGTCCATGGTCAGGTTGCTCACCGAGAGGTGGGCACCGCGCACTGCGGATGGCGAAGGATTAGCCTCGTACTTGCACCACGATTTCACTACCGCCGAACGGTTGTTGGCGGTGTCCGCTTCCTGTATGGCTTGGTTGCAGTTGGTCAGCACATAGATGTAGTGCAGACCGTTGAGCTGATCGTTGCTCGGTATCTTGATGTTGGCACGGAGCGTCTTCTCCGACCCGGCGGCTATCCAGACGGTGTTGGTGACCGTAGCGATGAGCTGGTCGCCGGTGCCGTCCGGGTTGGCGGCGGCATAGAAGGCGTCGGTCACGGTGACGTTCTGCAGGTCGCCGGTTCCGCTGTTCTTCAGCTTCCAGGCGAAGGCCACCTCCTGACCGGTGACGAGGGTGTCGGCGGAGATGGAGATCAGGTCCACCGACAGGTCGGGCAGCACCACCGTGATGGGGCCGGAGCAGGCCACGTTGTTGGTTTCGCCGTCGTATTCGTAGAGATTGTCGGCAGCGTCCACTTTGACATAGACGTAGTAGGTGCCTGCGGTCAATGCCTTGGGGCTGACCGTAACGGTGTGGCTGTAGTTGTCGCCTTCGTAGCTGTAGGCTTCGGGCTGGACCGAGGCGGCAGCGGCAGATGTGGCAGGGGCGGTGAACTGTGCGGTGCGGTTGACGGTGGCCAGCAGCACGGCGCTGTCGTCGAGCCCGGTGCTCTTCGTTGACAGATAGACCGCGTCTTTCCACGTGCCGGCAAACCGGGCGGAGCCGTTGGGCAAGGGTATGCCCGTGCCTTTGTTCTGCACGGTGTAGGTCACGTCGAAGGCCGACGACGAGGCGGCCTTGGCGGGCGCGCTGACCTCGGTGGGCACCAGGTCGGCGCCGGGACAGAGCAGCACGTCGACCTTCTCGCTCGCACCCCAGTTGTTGAGGGTGTTGGCCAGCTCGTACACGGCATCGTCGATGTCGGCATAGGCATGGAAATAGGTGTCGCCGTGCCAAGCGTAGGGCAGATAGAAAGCAAAGGTGAGGGTGGTGTCCTTGCCGGCAGCGATGTGTGTGGGACAGGTGATCGATCCGAGGGCGGTGAGCGGAGCGGCGTCGCGGTCGGCCGACGACGACATGTAGAGCACCGTGCGGAAGGGCGTGGCGGTGTCCTTGCCGCCCTTGTTGGCCACGGTCACCCTGACGGCAACCTTCTTGCCCGAGTAGTAGCCGGTGGACTGGCGCAGACCCGCAGCCGTGAGGGGCGACGCTGTCCAGCACTCCTGCCAGGTGGTGAGGGCATCGGTGGCCGATGACGACGATGATGAGGTCGGCGGGTCGACGTTGGGCACAACGAACGAGGTGATGCTGGGAATCTGCAGGTCGGCGAGGTCGGGCACGGCAATGTTGATCTTCTTGTAGAAGAAGTTGTCGCTGAGCGTGGGTGTCTCGCCCTGCTCGTACACCTTATTATATGATGCGGCGGTGGTGGCGTAGAGATGCCGGTAGGCGGTGGAACCGTCGACCGAGGGGTTGTAGGGATCTACCACCGATCCGCCGACGGTGCTCCACTGTATGTCGCTGACGCTATACATGTCGGCGGCCACAAGGATGTAGTGGTTGCCGTAGACGCGCTCGTCGAGGGTCACATCGACACTGTTGCTGTAAGCCTCGCCGGCCTCGAGGGCTTTCACGTTGGGCACGGTGGCCAGCAGCTTGGCACTGTTGGACGATGATCCCGACGGCGCGGTGCCGCCATACACGTCGGTCACCAGCCACACATAGTCGTTCCAACGGGTGCTGCCGGTGCTGCCAGGGCCGTCGTTGCGGACGGTCCAGCTGACGGTGAACTTCTGGCCGGCCACGGCCTGCGAGCAGTCGAGGGCATATACGTGCAGGTCGGGGAGGCTGCGCACGGCGAAGGTCATCGTGTCGCTGGCCAGCTGCTGCGCGTCGTTGCGCGCCACAACCTGCCACTTGTAGGTGTTGCCGTTCACGCAGAAATTGCTCGACGTGAAGCGCAGGTCGGTGAGACCGGAGGCTACGGGGCTGTCCGGACGCTGGTTTTGCGCGTTCCACAGATAGACGTCGTACACGGCGTTGCGGATGCTGTTCCATGTGAGTGTGACGGTGGTCGACTCCGACACGGCACCGTTGGCCGGGCTGAGCGTGGAGAACAGACCCACCAAGGCCGGCGACACGGCAATGGTGTAGGTGAACTGGCAGAACTCCGTGTCGTGGTACATGCCGGTGACGAGGTAGGTCAGCGTGGCCGTGCCCTCGCCCTCGTTGACGATGGTGGCAGCAGGTATGGCGCGCTGGCCGCTGACCAGGGCACCGCTGACCCCTTCTGGCACCGACTGCAGCACCCACTGAAAGGTGAGGTCGGTGCTGATGGACGAGAAGTCCACTTCGGCGGTCTTCGCGCCCGACGCTATCGTCTGGCTCTGCAGCCGGCCGATGGCCGACGGGTCGAAACCGATGTTCCACAGTTTCAGCTCCACCCCGTCGCACTCCACATAGTTGCTGTTGGCCATGACCTGCGCCACAAAGTCGGTATTGACGGTGGTGCCGGCTGCACCGAAATTGACTACCGGGTTGCGGCCCGTGCCCCACTTGTTGAACGCGAGCGTATGGCCGGAGGCGGCAAGCGAGGCCAGCAGCTGGTTGAGTGCCGAGAGGTTGGAGTCGTCGAGCGCACAGCTGAAGTCGCAGCCGGCCTGAACCGACACTTTCACATTGCCCGCAATGGGCGAACCGCTGATGAACTGAAGCAGCGATTCGACTGAAGCGAAATGGCGCACGCCCGTGGCTTCGGCGGACAGATAGAAGGTGCCGTCGACCTTCCACGTGCTTTCATCGTTGACCAGCACCGTCATCTCAGCCACATCGCTGGCACTCTCGCCCGTGGCGGTGAGTGTGACGGTGTAGGTGCCCGACTGCCGGTAGATGTGGAGGGGCGACCGTTCGGTGCTGGTGGTGCCGTCGCCGAAGTCCCAGAGGTAGGCGGTGGCTTTGTCCGACGACTGGTTGGTGAACATCACGCGGCCCTGCAGCTTGTCGAACGAGAATTTGGCGTAGAGGCCGTCCTCGGTCACCTTCTCCACACAGATGTTGCCGCTGCGCACCGACACGGTCTGCTGCGTGCCGTCGAGCGAATGGATCACACCGTTGGCAAGAACCACCGGATAGCTCTGGCCGGCCTGCGCGTCGGCGGGGATGGTGACCGGCACCTCGAACATCTTGCCGTTGACCCCGTCGAAGGCGTCGTCGCCAAGGAGCGAGAAACGGAACGTGTTGTCGGACAGGGCCTCGACCGTCATGTCGTGGCCCGAGGCGCGGCCCGCTAGCCGCACATCGTCGGTGTGGACGGTGAAGCCGTCGGGAAACTGCAGGTCGACAACGAGCGCGTGGGCCAGGCTGTCGTTGGCCAGATAGACGGGATAGGCTACGGTCTGCCCCTGCACGCCGTTTTCGGTCATGCCGTAGATGCTGGTCTTCGTGCCGGTGGGCTCCGACGGCTCCGACGGGTTGGACGGGTCGTAGCAGTAGGTGTAGTGAGCCGTGAGCGTGACATCGGTGGTGGGCATGGTGTAGGTGAAACCGCTGCTGGTGGAGATGACCTCGCCGTTGAGCGTCCAGTGCTGGAATTGGTACCAGGTGTTGGAATAGGCTTGCAGATAGAGCCGTGAACCCTCCTGGTAGGCATTGCCGTCCGACACGTTGAAATAGCCGGCGGCGGCAGGATCGCTGGTCAGGTGGAGCTTATGGTAGAGCTTCGGGTCGGAAGGCTCGGAGGGGCTCGACGGGTTGTAGGTGTAACGGGCCGTGAGCTTCACGTTGGCGGCCGGCATGGTGTAGGTGAACGAGGAGGTGGTGGAAATGACCTTGCCGTCTTGTTCCCAGGCCACAAACGTGTAGCTGCTGTTGGCATAGGCGCGCAGCGTGACGCTGGTTCCCTCGGTATAGCTGGACGTCGTGCTGACGTTGAAGGTGCCGCTGCCCGACGGCGTGGCCTGCAGAGTCAGGGTGTAACTGATGCCCGGCTCGGCAGGGTTGGTCGGGTTGTATTGCCCTCGCATGCCGACACTGACAATCAGTGCCAGCATGAAGATAATGAATCTGTAACCCTTCATAGATTGAAAGATTTGGAACGATGACTAATAAACAACCACCTTTGCGGACGTGCCGCCCACGGTGACGATGTATGCGCCGGCGGGCAACGGCAGGGTGGTGGGTGCGGCGGCTGCGGTGGTGTGGCAGACGGTGGTGCCGTTGAGTGTGGCAACCACGACGCGCGATCCGCACGGTGCCGCAATGCGCAGGGTGCCCTTGCCGCCTTCGACCGTGGCGGCAGGGGTGGCTGGGGTGGTGGCAGTGCCGATGCCGGTGGTGCCGCCGGCCTTGACCATCAGCGTGAAACGGGTGAGGTCGGCGCCTGCGGTCGATGCGGAATGGAAGGTGTAGTCCTGAACGGAGAGGTCGGTGTACTTGTTCAGCGTTTTGTCGTAAAGAACCACGCTGCCGTCGGCCTTCAGGGCACTGATGGTGTAGAAGCCGTCGGTGGGTGCCAAGTAGCCCAAAGCGATGTTGCCGTCGGCCTGCGGACGCTCGTTGATGGCGTAGCGGGTGCCGTCGGTATCGACGGTGAAGAGCTGGGGCACAGCGGTGTTGACGCTCATGAACTTGGAGGCGTCGCGCTCAATCTCGTAGGCGGTCAGGGCATCGGGGTTGACCACCACACGCGTCTCGTCGGTCAGGCCGGCCTCATTGGACAGGGCGAGGTTGAACAGCCTGCGGGCGCTGTGGGCAGCGGCCTGGGCGCGTGCCTTGGCGGCCTGAGCGTGGTCTGCGGCCGACGTGAGCTGGCGGCCTTCCTTGTGGAACACGATGCGGTCGATGGCATCGGGCTTCTGCACAAAGAACGCCTGCATGGGACGCAGCACAAGGTCGTCGTCGGCAATGGAGTAGGCTTTGTAGGTGCTGCCTGTCCACACGGTGACGGGGGCGGTGAAGTCCATGTAATAGATGTCGTAGTAAGTGGGATAGGGATTGCCCACGTAGTTCCAGTTCTTGTTGGCCGAGGCGGTGGACTCGTGGGTGGCGAGGGCGGTTGTGGCGTCGCCGGTGTTGAAAGCCTGGATGTGGCAGGCAGAATCGGCGGGCAGCACCAGTTCGCCCGACTTGTTGCACTGGAAGATGTATCCCTTGCCGGCCTGCAACAGACTGTCCTCCACATTGCGCCAGCTGCTGCCCGTGCCGTTGGTGGCGCGGCTGGCCGCATCGTAGTAGCGGAACACGAACGAGGCGTTGGCGCTGTGCGTCACCTGCGTGAGGTCTACGTCGTGGAACGGAGTGAGGAAATACCACCGGTTGGCATCCACGGCAAAACGGGTGGTGAGACTGTCTGTGGTGAGCGACGCGCAGTCGTTGAGCAACCGGCCGGGGTTGGACTCGTTGACATAGATGTTGAAATGACGGAGGGTCATCGGAGCCTGGCCGCCAACGGTGAGCTGGCCGCCGTAGTAGAGGTCAAGGTCGGGCTGGCCGTTCATGCGGCGGTTGTTGGTGAGCGACAAGTTGCCGGCCACGCGCCAATAGTCGAGGTCGGTGTCCATCTCCATGATGTTGCCGAACTGATACCAGTAGCAGTCGAGCTTGTAGTTGGCCACGGCAAACGACGGCACGACCAAGGTCATGGCCGACTTGTCGGAGCCGCCCTGGAACGGGTCGGAGGAGATGGTGGGCGGCGTGGCCGACGGGCACACCACGGTCTGCAGGCTTGTGCAGTTGCTGAAATTAGAGTAGTAACTGCCTATACAAGACGGCAGCTCCACATATCGAAGATTGTAGCATTCGGAGAATGCGTAATTGCCAAGTGACGACAGGGTTGCGGGCAACCGAAGGCTGTCGATGCCACACTGTTGGAAAGCGTAGCTGCCGATGGATTGCAACGATGCCGGCAGATGCACCTCCTGCAGGTTTGAACAATCGTAGCAGACATATTGCCCCAAGGTGGTCAAGGCATCGGAGAAATGAAGTTTCTTGAGTTTGCTGCAGCCAAAGAAGGTGCTGCAGTCGTTACCATAGTACATACTCAGACCCAGAGAGGTGACTGTGTTGGGCATGATGAATTGCTCCAACGAGGTGCAGTCTTTGAAGGCAGAGTAGCCGATAGAAGCCAGCTTGGAATCGTCTTTGAAATTGACGGATTGTACCGTTGTGCCGGCAAAGGCGTATTGGCCGATGGTGGTCACTGTGCTGGGAATGTCGATTTCGAGCAGCTGTGTTCCACGGAACGCATACTGGCCGATGCTTGTCAGCCCGTCGGGCAGAACGACATTCGACAGGTTGTCCAGTCCGTCGAACGCATTGTCGGGAAGGCTGCTGAACGTGGCTTCCGACAAGTCGAGACCCATCAGGTTGCTCATGTTCTTGATGACCGTCCAGTCGTCGCTGTTCAGGCTGCCTTTGACCTTCAGCAGTTCCACGTCGTTGAGCACATCGACCTGCTGGAGCACCTCCACGCCCAAGGTGCCGGCCTGCGCCAGATCGAGCGTTATCCAGTCGGACGAGAGCTCGATGTCCTTGACCCTTGATTTCACGTTGGCGGTGTAGTTGTATATCGAGTCGCACCACTCCAGCGTGTATTCACCCGGCGACAACACCACGGATGTGGTGCCCGAACCGTATTCGCGACCCATATACGTCTGGCCGTTGATCTTGAAACTGAAATAATGGTAGCCGCTGTAGCTGTACTCTTTGTCACCATTATAATAATAGGTGGAGCTCCAGAACGACAGTTTCGACAGCGTGTCGACGGTAACGGTGGCGGTAAAGCGCGATGCGGTATTGTTGTGGCCGTAGTTGCTGCTTTGTATGTATCCGTCTTCGACGGTCCAGGGATAGGGCATCTCGTTGACAAACGTGATTGGCTGCGACTTGCTGGTCAGGACTGTGGGCTCCAACGGCTGCAGGGCTTTCACGCAGATGTTGCCCAGCCTGCTCCAGTCGTATTGGTCGTAAGTGTAACCATTGTTGAGATCCATGATGGTAACCACGTGGCTGCCAGGGGTCAGGAAATGGCGCTCGGTGGTGAACGAGGAGCTGGTGGTTGAGCTGATCTGCTGGCCGTCCACATACAAGTATAATTCGTGGTAGCCGCTATAGTTGTAGCACGCCCAATCGAAGCTCAGCTCCGTGGGCTGGTCGCACTCGAAAGAAAAAGTTAAGGCGGAAAGGCTGTTCGACTGTCCCACATTGCCGTTCTGCAGATAGCCGTCGACAAAGGTCCAGGGGTATTTCTCGTCGTTGCCGAACGACAACGGAACAGACTCGGCGGACACCACAGCCTGCAACGAATCGAATGTGGGCACAGAGTCGGTGGGCACAGAGGTCTGGGCCGAGTCGGACAGCACATGGGTGATGGCTGGCCGCTGCGCGGACATGAGCACCGGAGAAAAACTTTTCGCAATAACAGCTCCGCCTATCGCTGAAGCCATTATGAGAAAGAAACTCGTTTTCTTCATGGATAAAAATATTTTTGATATTGTTGTGATAGCGTTTGGAACATTACGCGTCGTAATGCACGCCCGTCGCAGATGGAGGATTGCCAAGCGGTTAGGGATTGCTGTGGCAGATGGGGAGCCAAGCGGCAGATGGGGGTTGCATGTGTCAGATGGAAATTGCCGTGGCGGTTGGGCCCAATAAATGATGGTTTATGGGTGGGGGGGATGGGCCGTGCGTAGACAAAGGTAATATGGAACGGAACTATTTGCGATTAAGAAAGTTAGCAAATTTTATAATTGGTTAAAAAATCGTGTTCATTTGTTAATCCAGCGGTTTGTTTGTCAAGCGGGTGTTAATGCAGCACGGGTGTTAATCCAGCGGTTTGTTTGTCAAGCGGATGTTTATCCAGCACGATGGATAATCCGGCAGGCAGGTGTGGCAGGCAGGTGTCAACGAGTCCCGTAGGGACGACATAATATAGCGTAGGGGTTTACCCCTATGTATGTTCGTATGCAACAAGATTATTGCACCTGTAGGGGGCATCGACACCTTACGGGACGTGCGTCCAACATTGGTTTTGAATCCGAAAGTTGAAAATCTTAGGTTATGTTTGCTCAAATGCCGCATTTTACTTAACTTTGGAGCTGTCATGCGGCCCATGCGGGCAGGGGCGACCCAACCTGCGCCTCACAAGGGAAGCACTAAAAAACACTGATTCATGCAAGCAATCATACTGGCTGCCGGAATGGGCAGACGACTTGGTGAGTACACCAAGAACAACACCAAGTGCATGGTGGAGGTCAACGGGGTGAAACTCGTGGACCGCGTAATAGAGCAGCTGGCGGCGCTCGGCCTGCGACGGCTGGTGATGGTGGTGGGCTACGAAGGGCAGAAGCTCAAGCAATACATCGGCCACCGCTACGACGACCGGCTGCCGATAGAATTTGTGGACAACACCGACTACGACACCACCAACAACATCTACTCGCTGGCACTGGCCAAAGAGCAGCTCTGCGAGGACGACACGCTGCTGCTCGAGTCGGACTTGATATTCGAGGACAGCATGCTGCAGATGCTCGTTGACCACCCCAGCCCCAATCTCGCGCTGGTGGCCAAATACGAGTCGTGGATGGATGGCACGGTGGTGAAAATCAACGAGTTCAACGAGATAGTGAATTTCGTGCCCCGAGAGGCATTCGACTGGGCCGAGGTGGACAGCTACTACAAGACGGTGAACATCTACAAGTTCAGCCGCGAGTTCAGCCGCGATGTGTATGTGCCCTTCCTCGACGCCTTCACCAAGGTGATGGGCAAGAACCAATACTACGAACAGGTGCTGCGCGTCATCACTCATCTGCACCAGCCCGACCTGCGCGCGCTGCCCATACGCCCCGGACAGAAATGGTACGAGATCGACGACGTGCAGGATCTCGACATCGCATCGACCATCTTCTCCGACGGCGTGACCAAGTACCACGAGTACCACAAACGCTACGGCGGATTCTGGCGGTTCCCCAACCTGCTCGACTACTGCTACCTCGTGAACCCCTATTTCCCCACCAAGCGTATGCGCGACGAGATGCGCGCCAACTTCGACTGCCTGCTGCGGCAGTACCCCTCGGGCATGTTTGTCAACTCGCTGCTGGCCGGCAAGTATTTCGGCATCAAGCAGGACTATGTGGTGGTGGGCAACGGTGCCGCCGAGCTCATCAAAATCGTGATGGAGCAGCACACGGGCGAAAAGGTGGGCGTCATCTTCCCCACGTTCGACGAGTATCCCAACCGCCTGCGACCCGAACAGATCGTGCCGTTCATCACAGCCGGCGACAATTTCGACTACACCGTCGACGAGCTGATGCAGTTTTTCGACAACAAAGACATCGCACTGCTGCTGCTCGTCAATCCCGACAACCCCTCCGGACATTTCATCGCCAAGGCCGATGTGCTGCGCCTCGTGGCGTGGGCCGGCAAGAAGGGCGTGCGCGTCATCGTGGACGAGAGCTTCGTCGACTTTACCGACAACGACAACGACACCGACAACTCGCTGCTGCACAATGCGCTGCTGGAGCAGCACCCCCACCTCATGGTGATGAAAAGCATCAGCAAGTCGTATGGCGTGCCCGGACTGCGGCTGGGCATCTTCGCCTCGGCCGACACACAGCTCATCGCCCGTCTGAAGAAGGAGGTGGCTATATGGAACATCAACTCGTTCGGCGAGTTCTATATGCAGATCTTCGGCAAGTACGAGAAAGACTACCAGCGTGCCTGCCAACGGTTCCGCGAGGAGCGCAGCCGCTTCTTCAGCGACCTGCAGACGGTGCCCTACCTGCGCGTCATCCCCTCGCAAGCCAACTATTTCCTCTGCGAGGTGACCGCACGCTACACTGCCGCCCAGCTCACGCAGAAGCTCATCGAGCACGACGTGATCATCAGCAACTGCTCGCTGAAACGCAACATGGCCGACACCGGCCGACAACTCATACGCCTCGCTGTGCGCGACCGACACGACGACGAGCGGCTCGTGGAAATACTCAAATCACTATAGGTAAGTTCTATAAATTACCACTGTAACCATGACCATCATACAAGACAACGACATACGCAGCCTCGGCCTGCAGCCCGACGACTTCGTCAGGATGGTGCGCCACTGCTTCGTGCACAAGCCCGAGTGCCAGCTGCCACCGAAAATAAGCCTGCACCCGCAGGGCTACGACTTCATCAACACCATGCCCTGCCTGCTGCCCGCCGAGGCCGGCCGCTTCTGCGTGAAGGTGGTGTCGAGAGGCGAGGGACGCACACCGGCTCTGAGGAGCGACGCCATGCTCTTCGACGTGAAGACGGGCGAGCTGCTGGCCGTGATCGACACCGACTACATCACAGCCATGCGCACAGGAGCCGTGGCCGCACTGGCCGTGCAGACGCTACGCAAGAACGGCGCACGCACCATAGCCCTCATGGGACTGGGCAACACCGCACGCGCCACAATGGCCTGCCTGGCAACGGTGCTCGGCAGCGACTGCCACGAGGTGCGCCTGCTGCGCTATAAGGACCAGGCCGAACAGTTTGCCGAGCGGTTCAGCGAACTGAAGAACGTGCGGTTCACCATGGCCGACAATGCGCGCGACCTCTTCGACGGAGCCGACATCATCATCTCCTGCATCACCCACGCCACCGACCTGTTTGTGACCGACACCAGCGTGTTCAAGCCCGGCGTGCTCATCGTGCCCGTCCATACACGCGGCTTCCAAAACTGCGACACCATCTTCGACAAGGTGGTGTGCGACGATGTGGGCCACGTCAGCGGCTTCCGCTATTTCAGCCTGTTCCGCAACCTCACCGAGCTGGGCGACATCGTGCGCGGCGACAAGTCTGGACGGCAGACCGACACCGAGCGCATCATCGACTACAACATCGGCCTCGGACTCCACGACGCCTACATCTGCAGCAAAGTGTACGACGCCATGACCAGCCGGCCGCACAACGAGACGCAGCTGCAGCACGCCGAAGGAAAATTTATCGTTTGACAACAAGTGGTGCGTGGAGGCATCGTGCCGACAACAAATTCCCCGCGCAGGACGACACCATGTGACGTGGGCAACAAGCCGCGCAGGGAAACAATATAACCGTATCGCAAACGAAATAATCCCGTAGGGAAAAGCAACATAACCGTATCGCAAACGAAATAATCCCATAGGGACGACATCTTCAGGGGCGCACGGCGTAATGGGACGTCATGTGCCGGGGCATTCGCACACCAAGTCCCGTAGGGACGACATAATAAAGCGTAGGGGTGAACCCCTACGCTTGTTCGTTTGCAATGTGATAATTGCCCCTGTAGGGGGCGCATAATTCAAAAGCATGCGGCGTTGAACTATGCGCCTTCTACAACACGCCGAGCAGCTGGAGGATGTAGGGTGCGAGCACGGCGGTGAAGATGCCGTTGAGCGTGAGGCCGAGCGAGGCGTAGGCTCCGTGCTCCATGCCGTGCTCCATGGCTGCCGAGGTGCCCACGGCGTGCGAGGCGGTTCCCAGCGAGATGCCTTGCGAGGAGGGCATGCCGATGTGTCCGTACTTCAGGATGCGGAAGCCGGTGACGGCACCGAAGATGCCCACAAACACCACGATGGTGGCCGTGAGCGAGGGTATGCCGCCCACGCTGCGTGTCACCTCCATGGCGATGGGTGTGGTGACCGACTTGGCGGCGAGCGACAGCACCACGCTGTGCGAGGCGCCGAAGGCCTGTGCCAGCAGCACCACCGAGACGATGCCCACGAGGCATCCCACGAGCTGCGACATGAATATCGGCACCAGCTCATGCTTGATGGAGCTGAGCTGCTTGTAGAGCGGCACGCCGAGCGACACGACGGCCGGCTTGAGCCAGAACTCTATTTTCGATCCGCTGAGCCGGTAGGTCTCGTAGTCGACATCGGCCACGGTGAGGAAGCATATCATGAAGGCGATGCTCACCAGGATGGGGTTGAATATGGGTAGCTGGAGCACTTTCCTTACGAGCTTGGCCAGAAAATAGACGCCGAAGGTAAGTGTGAGGAGGAAATAGTCGTTGTTGAAATATTCGTGAATGTCCATGGGTATGTGTTGTCGTGCGTGTTGCGTGGCTTGTGTGTGCTTGTGGAGCCTGTCAGCGTCGTGTGGCTTTGCGTGCGGCCTTGTTGATGCCGTTCACCATCTTGCGTGCGGCGATGTGTGTCCATCCGGTGACTACGAGCACCAGTGTGGTGCTGATGGCCGTGGCCAGCACGATGGGCCATATCTCGGCCTTGATGAGGTCGAAATAGAGCATGAGTGCCACGCCGGGCGGCACGAAGAAGAATCCCATGTTCTTCACCAGAAAGTTGGAGATGGTCTCCACCCACTCCAGTTTGACGGCCCGCACCTTGAGCAGCAGTGTGAGCAGCAGCATGCCGATGATGCTGGAGGGCACGGTGATGCCTGTGAGCCACACCACAAATTCGCCCACGGCGAGGCAGCCTATGATTATAGCCAGTTGTCGGAACATATTTGTCTTTGTTTTTGTTTCCGTGCGAGCGTTTTAGCAATGTTCGCCTTCCCGCTTGATGACGAGTGCCGAGTTGGTGCCGCCGAAGCCGAAGGAGTTGCTCAGCACGGTGCGTACGTCCGTGTCGACGGTGTGGGCGGCGATGTTCAGTTTTTCGGAGTGTTCGTCGGGGTTGTCGAAGTTGACGTTGGGCGCCACGAAATTGTGGAGCATCATCAGTGTGCTGTAGACCACCTCGGAGGCTCCGGCCATCCAGCACTCGTGTCCGGTCATGCCCTTGGTGGATGAGATGAGGGCGTGCTTTCCTCGGAACATACGGTCGAGAGCGATGGCTTCGTACATGTCGCCCTGGTGGGTGCTGGTGGCGTGTGCGTTGATATAGTCGATGGTGTCGGCCTCCACGCCTGCCGATTGGAGCGCGCGTGTCATGGCGATGACGCTGCCGTCGTCGGACGGCTGGCTGATGCCGCCTCCGTTGCTCGAGAAGCCGTAGCCGGCCACCTCGGCCAGAATGGTGGCGCCGCGCTGCACGGCGTGGTCGTAGTCCTCGAGCACGAGGGCTGCCGCTCCGCCGCTGGGTATGAGTCCGTCGCGGTCGCGGTCGAAGGGTCGGCTGGCGTGCGTGGGGTCGTCCATGCGCACGGAGAAGGCGCCGAGGGCGTCGAACGAGGCCATGGAGTAGTAGTTGGTCTCCTGTGCGCCGCCGCAGAGCACCATGTCCTGCAGTCCCTGGCGTATCATCATGAAGCCCAGTCCGATGGAGTGGCTGCCGCTGGCGCAGGCCGAGCTGACGGTGAAGTTGACGCCGCGCAGGTGGAAGATGGTGCTGAGGTTCATGTTGACCGTGGAGTTCATCGACTGGAAGATGATGCCGTATCCGAGCATGGCCGAGTCGTGTTTCTCGTCCATGATTTTCGAGGCTTCGATGACGGGCTTGGCCGACGAGTCGTTGCCGAAGATGCACCCCACCTCATTGTGCAGCAGGTAGTTGTCGTCGATGCCGGCCTGTGCGAAGGCTTGCTTGCTGGCCATGTAGGCGTAGCGTGCCTCTTCCGACATGCCGGCGCGCGTGTGCCGGTCGAGCATCTGCTTGGTGATGACGGGTTCGGGCACGATGCCGGTCAGTGCCGACCGGTAGCCGTACTGCAGTCGTTCGGGCTGCAGGCCGATGCCCGACCGCCCGGTGTAGAGCGACTCTTTGACGGTGGCGAGGTCGGTGCCGAGGCACGACCATATTCCCATGCCTGTTATTACCACTCTTCTTTCCATTGGTTTGTATTGCTTTTGGCGTGTGTGGGGTATCGTTCCACGCACTGTTAAACTTCGGTTGTTGTGGGATGGCGCTTGGTGCTGCCTGCCGGGTGTCGGTCAGGTGTAGAGTCCTCCGTTGACGCTGATCACCTCGCCGGTGATGTAGGCTGCGTCGGGCGAGCAGAGGAAATCGACGGTGGCCGCCACCTCTTCGGGTCGTCCGAATCGTCCGGCTGGCACGAGCTTCTGCAGCTCCTGGCGCGGCAGGTCGGCCGTCATGTCGGTGTCGATGAATCCCGGTGCCACGGCATTGACCGTCACGCCACGTGCTGCCACCTCGGCGGCCAGTGCTTTGGTGGCTCCGATGAGTGCGGCCTTGGCGGCGCTGTAGTTCGCCTGTCCGGCCATGCCCTTGATGCCCGAGAGCGATGCCATGTTGACGATGCGTCCGCCACGCCGTCGCGGCATCATGTGTTTCAGCAGGCGTCGGGTGATGTAGAAGAAGCCGTCGAGGTTGGTGTGCAGCACATCGTGCCACTCGTCGTCGGACATCATGAACATCACGTTGTCGCGGCGTATGCCGGCATTGTTGACCAGCACGGAGATGTGCTCGTCGGGGTGGGCGGCCTCCCAGCGGTCGAGGGCTTCGTCGACCTGTGCGGGGTCGGCCACGTCGAAGGGCAGCAGCTCGGCGTGTCCGCCGGCGGCCTTGATGATGCTTTTCACCTCGGCGGCGCTGTCGGCCGACGACCGGTAATTGATGACGACCGCATAGTGTGCGGCCAGCCGCAGGGCCACGGCGCGTCCGATGCCGCGCGAGGCGCCTGTTATGAGTGCGTATTTCATGATTTTGTCGTGTTGTCCCGTTGCCGGGAGTCCGCCCGACAGGGCAGACTTTCGACAAAGGTAGGTATTTTCGTTGAGATAACCGTCATCGGCTACGTGTTTTTTTATTCACCATATGTGTAGCGGCCTTCACAGCACGCAATGGCGGTTCTTGCGGCGCAGGGTGTAGCTCACGTGCAGCCAGCGCGGCTGTTCGGCGCCGATGGGCTCCCAGATGAGCTGGTCGAAGTCGAGCCGGTCGCGTATGTAGCGGTAGAGGGTCACGCCGCGCTCGGGCGTTCCGATTACGATGTCGGCGGCCTCGCCACGGAGGTGCTGCGAGTTGGGTGCGGCACCGGGTATGAGTCGGTTGACGGCGGGCGACCGGTAGCCGCTCGACACCACGATGGGGCCGAAGCGCTGGCGCAGTGGCTCGAGCACATGGCGGCAGAGGGCTTCGAGGGCAGCGGTCTGCGCGGCATCGGGGCGGTTGGCAAGGTTGTGGTCGGCGGCCACGCCCGACCGCGTCAGTTCGTAGAGCATGAAGTGGGGGGTGAGGTGGGTTCGTTCGGTGTTTGTCATGGCATTAGTGTGTTTGATGTGAATGATTGTGTTGTTGTGAATGATTGTGTTGTTGTGAATGATTGTGTTGTTGTGAACCTGTCAGAGGTAGGCGCGCAGCACCGACCGGTGGTCGCTGGTGCGGTTGTTGATTTTCCACACCACGTGTGTGAGCGACCGCGGCATATCGATGCCTGCGGCTGCAAACACGCGGCTGGCCAGCCATCGCTGGGTGCAGGGGCAGCCATGCTCGTCGCAGATGCGGTGGGTGAGCCAGGCCAGATGCACCAGCTCCACGAGGTCGGTCTTGGTGCGCGTCCAGTGCACCGTGGCGGGTGGCTGCAGCGCCATGCGGGCCACATCGGCGGCCAGCAGGTCGAGGGCTTTGCGGCGGCGGGAGAGGCGCTGCCGCTGTTGTTCCATCTCGTCGATCATGTTTCGTCAGTGGTTTTATTTGTAGGCGGATCAGAACACGCCGCGGTAGCAGCGCAGCTTGGGGAAGCGCACGGGTTTCTGCCACTGTATGAACACGTTGATGTCGACGCCGCCCTCAAACCACAGGCGACCGAAATAGTCGACCACCGACGGGCGACCCGTCAGCCGGCTCTGCCGTGCCACGCTGTAGATGTTGGCAGGCAGGCGGCGGTGCAGGTTGCGGCACAGCAGGGTGGCTATGCGCTGCATGGTCATGGGGCGGTGGGTGTCGTGGTCGATGATGCGGTGCATGCGCGAGAGGGTCCAGGCCACCTCCATGAGCTGGCTGGTGGTGTCGCTCCAGATGGGAAACTCCGACGAGGCGCAGTCGAGGTCGATCACGGCGCTGAACAGCTCCACCATACGGTCTTCGATAATGAGCTGCTGCTCGTAGGTCATCGTGAACGGGCGCACGGCATGGTTCGTGGCTACAGATGGGCAATCGTTGGTAATGTGTGACATTGTTGTTGTGTGTTTAAGGGTTTGTAATGTGATGTGTGTTTGTGATGAGTGTTTGATGTGTGTAGGTGTCGGCACGCATTGCTGCACTTGTTTGAAGGAGGCTGGCCAGCGCTCGTTGTTCATTGCGGCAAAGATAGGCGTTGGCGCACGCGAGACCAAAAAAACGCCCATTTTTTAAAGACATTTAAAATATCGATGAAATCAGATTTCACGAAAAGTAAAACATCGGGACAATATATATGTTTTTAACAAACGTTTAACACATCAGGCCGCGCGAGCAGACAGCGCAGACCGCGCAGAAGACGCCGCAGGGCACGCAGAATACACCGCAGGGCACGCAGAATACACCGCAGGCCGCATGGACGGCCTCTACAACACCAAGCCCTGAAGGGTGATGCCCCATTTCGACGTACGCCCCTGAAGGGTGTCGCCCCATTGCAACGTACGCCCCTGAAGGGGGCACATATTAAAGCGTAGGGGTTCACCCCTACGTAGGTTCGTTTGCACGATGATTGTTGCCCCTGAAGGGGGCGCATAATTCAAATGTATGCGGCGTTGGAATATGCGCAGAACTATGCGGACGACATGCGGCATGACCGCTCGCTGTCCTATTGTTGTATGCCCCCCGACACCGCCTCCAATCCGCTGCCGCGCGGCACGGCATAAATTATGCGGCACGGAAAGTGGCGGATTCTCCTATTTTATTTGTACTTTTGCCCAAACAACAATCATCCCGAAAAATTATCAATCCACTAAAAAAATAACCACTACATGACACAACGTTTCAGAACCGCCATGCTCCTGTTCGCAGCCATGGTCATGGCCATCGGCGCACACGCCGACACGTCGCAGCGACAGGTGTTCAAGGTTGACAACCCCGACTATGCGCGCAGCCCCTACACGGGCATGACGCGCCAGCACTGGATAGCGGCAGGCGAGTATCTGCTGGAGGGTGCCTTCAGCTACATACACTGCCTCGACGACCAGATGTACTTCCCCAAGGAGCTGGAGAAGACCTACCCGCGCAACGAGGGACAGATTCCCGTGGCCAAGATCGAGGGACTGGCACGCACGCTCTTCATTGCCGCGCCCCTGCTCAACGACAACCCCTCGCTCGCGTTCCACGGCATCAGCGTGGCCGAGTATTACCGCCACCAGCTCGTGAGCCTATCCGACCCCACCAGCCGCAGCTACATCGCCCACCGCACCGGCGGACCGAGCCAGACGCTGCTCGAGCTGGGATCGCTCTGCATATCGATGAAGGGCGCGCAGAGCGTGCTCTGGGACCCCCTCACCCAGCAGCAGAAAGACCAGCTGGCCGCCCTGCTGCGCAGCTACGGCGAGGGACCGACCATCGGTTCCAACTGGATGTTCTTCAACGTCTACATACTCAGCTTCCTGAAAGACCAGGGATATAAGGTCGACGAGAAGAAACTCGTGGACTGGCTCGAGAAACTGCTCGACCGCTACCGCGGCGAGGGATGGTACAACGACGCGCCGGCCTACGACTACTACAGCATGTGGGCCTACCAGAGCTACGGGCCGCTCTGGGCCGAGCTGTTCGGCAAGCGCATGTATCCCGACATCGCACGCCGCTTCATCGCCAACGAGCACGACCTCGTGGCCAACTACCCCTATATGTTCGCACGCGACGGACGCATGAACATGTGGGGACGCAGCATCTGCTACCGCTTTGCCGCCGTCACGCCGCTGCCCCTGCTCGAGTATGCCGGTTTCGACGACGTGGACTACGGATGGATGCGCCACATCGCCTCGGCATCGCTGCTGCAGTTTATGACACGCCCCGACTTCCTCGAGAACGGCGTGCCCACCATGGGCTTCTACGGGCCCTTCGCACCCGCCGTGCAGATCTACAGCTGCCGCGGCAGTGTCTACTGGCTCGGCAAAGCGTTCCTCGGACTGCTGCTGCCCGCCAACTCCAAATACTGGACGGCCACCGAGACCGAAGGGCCGTGGCACGACCAGCTCCATGCCGGCAAGGTGTACAACAAGTTCCAGCCGGCCTCCACGCTGCTCATCACCAATTATCCCAACTGCGGCGGATCGGAGATGCGGTCGTGGTGCCACGAGACCGTGGCCGGCGACTGGCAGAAGTTCCGCAGCTCGGAAAACTACAACAAGCTGGCCTACAACACCGAGTTCCCGTGGATGGCCGACGGACAGAAAGGCGAGATCTCGATGAACTACGGCACCAAGAACCGTAAGGGCGAATGGGAGGTGCTGCGGCTCTACGACTTCCGCAGCTACGACAACGGCATCTACCGCCGCGACGCCGTGCTCGAGACCGACACCACCGTGCGCTACCAGCTGGCCGACATCACGCTGCCCGACGGCATACTGCGCGTGGACCGCATCGTGACCGCCGCGCCCACCGACATCACGCTCGGACACTACACGCTGGCCTACGCGGGCAACGACACTCTGCCCGTGGCGCAGCGCAGCGTGGGCGGCCGCACCGCAACCACCGTCAGCAACGGCAGCTACACGCTGGCCATGATTCCCGTCTACGGATGGGACGATGCGGCCACCGTGGTCTTCCCCACAGGTCTGCACCCCGACACACGGCGATGCGCCCTGCCCTCCCTCCGCCAGCACGTCGACGGCTGCCGCATACTCGTCACCCTGCAGCTCTGGAAGAAGGCCGCACCGTTCACCGACAAGGAGCTCTCGCCCGTGCGCAGCGTGAAGGTGTCGAAAGACCAAAAGACCGTCACCGTGACGCTTGCCGGCGGCGAGCGCAAGACCGTGAGGTTCTGACAACCGTCGCACAGCACACGGCCATACAGCCACGATACACCAAGCCCCGCAGGGAGTCGTCTCACTCCCTGCGGGGCTTTCGCATGGGTGGGGCAATGAGCCAACGCCCCTGAAGGGGGCGTATAAGTAGGTACGCCCCAATGGTGTGCGCTTATTGCGACCAACGCCCCTGAGGGGGGCGCATAGTATAGCGTAGGGGTTCACCCCTACGTAGGTTAGGGTTTGCTTTTATTATTGCCCCTGAAGGGGGCGCATAATTAAAATGTATGCGGCGTTACAGGGGCGATGGTTGGGCGAAAACAACAAAAAACGTAGGGTTCACCCCTACGCTATACTATGTCGTCCCTACGGGACTTGCAGTGGTAATGTTCTGAAGTTTCGGATTAAGGTATTTATGATTGAATATGCGTACCCGAAGGGAGCCAACTCTGCATAACCGCTGGTGACCGAAGGGAACCTGCGGATTCAGTAGCAGGGCG
>CAVKHW010000009.1:0-60354 GCA_963656105.1 Eggerthellaceae bacterium | reverse complement strand
GGCTTGAACCAACGACCCCCTGATTAACAGTCAGGTGCTCTAACCAACTGAGCTACTGAAGCATTAAGTGTTAATTCATTTCTGAATTGCGGTTGCAAAGGTATGGACTTTTTATGAAACCTCCAAACTTTTGGCGCATTTTTTTTAAGAAAGGCTATTTTTTCTTGTTTTTGTTGCCTCAAAAGCACGTTTTGTATGCAAAACAGGGGCTATTGCTTTGCACCATGCAGCCAAAATGGGTAACTTTGCAAGCACCGCAAACACTGTGCGGCACACATTCCGACATTGTCAAGCATAAGACATGAAACTATACCCTTACCACTACCGTTTTCTGCTCTCCTTGGGCCTGCCCATCATGATCGGACAGCTGGGCATGATCATCCTGGGGTTCGCCGACACCATGATGGTGGGGCACCACAGCACCACAGAGCTGGGCGCCGCCTCGTTTGTGAACAACATCATGAACCTCGTCATCATCACCGCCACGGGTTTTTCCTACGGGCTGACGCCCATCGTGGGCAACCTCTTCGGACGCGGCGAACTGTCGAAGGCCGGTAATGCGTTGCGCTGCGCCCTACTGGCCAACACGCTGGCAGGACTGATGATGATGGCGGCATTGCTTGTGCTTTTCTTCAACTTGGGCAACATCGGCCAGCCCGAAGAGCTATTGCCCCTGATGCACCCCTACTTTCTCGTGCTGTGGGCCTCGCTGCCGTTCGTAATGTTGTTCAATGCTTTCAAGCAGTTTACCGACAGCATCACCGACACGCGTACCTCGATGTGGATACTGCTCAGCGGCAACCTCATCAACATCGTGGGCAACTACCTACTGATCTACGGCAAGGCCGGACTGCCCGAGATGGGACTGACGGGTGCAGGTGTAGCCACTTTTTTGTCGCGTGCGCTCATGCCGACAATGTTTATAGGCATATTGTTCCTGCGCAAATCGATGCGCCCCTACCGCGAAGGTTTTCTGCGCTGCGGCTGGTCACGGCTGATGGTGCGCCGTCTGTTTGCGCTCGGCACACCGATAGCCCTCCAGATGGGCATGGAGACGGCCTCATTCTCGTTGTCGATAGTGATGGTTGGTTGGCTGGGCACCATTGCCTTGGCCTCCCATCAGGTGATGATCACCATCTCGCAGTTCACATTCATGGTCTACTATGGCTTGGGGGCAGCTGTGGCTGTGCGCACCAGTTTCTTCTGCGGCCAACGCGACCACACCAACATGCTGCGCACAGTAACGGCCGGCCTGCACATCATGGTGGTGCTCGAACTGTTGCTGGGCAGCATCCTATTCATGTTGCGCAACCACATCGGCGGATGGTTTACCGACTCGGCCGAGGTGTCGGCCTCAGTGCTCGCACTCATGGTACCTTTCTTTATCTACCAGTTTGGCGACGGATTGCAGATCAACTACGCCAACGCCTTGCGCGGCATAGCCGACGTAAAACCGCTCATGATCATCGCTTTCATCGCCTTCTTTGTCATCTCGCTGCCCGTAGGCTACCTCTGCGGCTTTGTGTTCGACTTCGGACTGGTGGGCGTGTGGATGGCGTTCCCTTTCGGTCTCACCTCGGCCGGCGTGATGATGTGGTGGCGGTTCAGGCAGAAGACCCGACAGTATTTGTCCATAATAGTCTGAAAAAACAGCCCCGTCCGGAGTGCAGCTTCCAGAGAAGAGCTGACGGCTTTTGCATGATTCGATTTTGACAAAAGTCAAAAGAAAGGTTAATTTGTAGACTGTCATTCCGAAAAAGGTGTCTTATCACGGCATCTCAAGGCATTTTTTTTTGTTCCTCGGAACACTTATCGGGGTTCCATTGGATAGCTATTTTGACGCGACAAGACACCTTCTTTCAAAACTTCAGGGTATCACGAGGTTTTCAGAGCTCTGCTTTTAACTTAACGTTCTGATTATTGGCCGATTACACAAATGCTCGAAAAATCGCGTATTTGCGGGCAAAAGTAGTCTTCTTGGATTCCACGCGATTCTCAGCGAACCTTTTGTTCTGTTTTATTACCTATCATTTCATGAAGGCCAACAGCCCCACACGCCCACTTTGTTCTGTTCGGAGCCATCGCGACGAGGCTGCCCTGCAGACGACCGGGGCAAAGAGATGAAACCGGTGCTCAGCAATCGGTTCTTCAGGAACAGCATGGCAAGCCGGACAACTAAATGACTGCGCCCTACGATGGGCTCACCGGCGAGGGCCGTTTTTTGAGATGCCGGACTTAACACCCTAACAAATTAAATCCTAAGCCTGTGCGCATTTCCGAACATTTTCTGTACTTTTGTACGACAAAACCAACCCATCACGGATGAAACGACTACACATCTTAGACTTGTTGCTCCTGCTGGCGCTCACCGCCTGCCAGTGGGGCAAGCCTGCGCACAAGGGTGACCCCGACCTCACAGGTGTTTGGCAACAAGTGGGCTTCAATGCGCCGACCGACCGCTACCGTCTCTATTTCTCAGACAACACGTTTGTCACCCTGCGGTGTCAACCCGGCGAGCCCAACGGAATGTTCCTCGCCACCGGCGGAGGAACCTACGCCATCCGCGACACTACCTACGCCGAGAACGGCCGGAAACTGGCGTTCCGCTGCTCCAACGACTCCACGATAACCATCGGCCAAGGCTTCAGCGGCGCAACATGGAAACGGACGGAGGCCTTCGATGCGGCCACCCGGCGCCTCATCAAGAAAGAGACCAAGAACTTCGCCTACGTCGATGCGACAGGCCACGAGGTCATACGCGTGTTCTCGATCAACGACATCGAGATGCGAGCCCGCAAGAAGACGATGAACGCAATCATCACCGCATTGGCCTGTCTGGTTCTGTGCGCCACGGGCTATGCCATCCATTCCAGACGAAGAAGAAAGAAAGTGGAGCGTAAATTGGCTCAATACGAGGCAGGACAACTACAAGCCAGCGATGAGATGAAACAGACTTTGGCCGCCACGGAGAAGCAATTCCTGCAGTCGCGGTTCTACCAGCGGCTACTCAAGAAGGTGGCCGACGGCGATCCCATGGCCGAGACCGACTGGGATGAGCTGGAGAACCATGTGGCCTTGCTCTCGCCCAACTTCCGAAGCAAGATATTCTCGCTCCACAAATGCTCACCCCAAGAGTACCGCGTGAGCCTGCTGCTAAAGGCCCATTTCGCACCGACGGAAATCGCCACGCTCATCTGCCGTTCGCAAAGCGCGGTGGCCAGCACGCGAAGCAGGCTCTATCAGAAGGTGTTTGGCAAGAAGGGAAGCCCCAAAGACTGGGACAAGTTTATCGCCTCATTATAAACTATTTACACGGATTGCACAGGATTTGCGCAGTCCGTTTTTGTTTGATCCATTCATTTGCGGAGTTTTTGCACAATGCGCAGGGTGCCTTTTCACCATCTCATTGCCTACATTTGCAGCAGGAAACCAATTACCAAATTCTTATCCTTTCGCAAATGAAAAGAACCCTGCCAACAGTCATCCTCCTATGGATGCTCCTTCTCGCAAGCGCCACCGCACAAAGCATACACCTCACGGGCGAGGTGGAAGACGGCTTTCTGGGCCGTCCGCTCGCCGATGTCAGCATCAGCGTGCTGAACGCAGACAGCACGCTGATGACCGACTCGGCGCGCTTCATCCGTTTCACCGACCGCAACGGCAATCTGCAAAAGACAGCATTCGCCATCACCGTCAGCACCGCACCGACCGACCTGCTGGTGCGCGCCACCCGCGAGGGGTATGAAGACGCTTGGCAACGGGTGTCGACGGCTCACCCGACTGCCGACGGCACAATCACCGTGCCCACCTTCAAGATGCAGAAGCGGCGGGTGACCGACCTGGGCGAGGTGGTGGTGAAGGCCACCCAGATCAAGATGCTCTACAAGGGCGACACGATAGTCTACAATGCCGATGCCTTCAAACTGCCCGACGGATCGATGCTCGACGCACTGATACGCCAACTGCCCGGTGTGACGATGAGCGATGACGGACAGATACGCGTCAATGGACGGCTGGTGGAGGAACTGCTGCTGCACGAGCGCTCCTTCATGCGGGGCAACAAGAACATCCTGCTGAAGAACCTGCCCTACTACACCGTGAAGACCGTCAAGGCCTATGAGAAACAGTCGGACAAGAGCCAGGCACTGGGATGCGACGTGGAACCCAAGAAGTTCGTGATGGACGTGAACCTGAAGTCGGAGTATTCGCGCGGCTACATGGCCAACATGGAGGCGGCCGCTGGCACTGGCAACCGCTGGCTGGTGCGTGGTTTCGCGCTGGGTTTCGACGACCTGTGGCGCTACTCGGTAACGGCCAACGCCAACAACGTGAACGAGACGCAACAGATGAGTGCGCAGGGCTTTTGGACTCCCGGCAGGTCACCCCAATCGGTCATCACCACACGCAGCGTGGCAACAGACCTCGATTACCAGTCGAAGAACAAGCAGGTATCCAACAACCTCACGACCTCATACACCACCACAAACGAGACCAGCGACATGCACCAGCGTCAGGAGACCTTCGTTGACGGGGCGCAACCCACATCGCTATCACAGGCCGACAACCAGACCAGCGACCGACAACTGAGAGTGTCGAATGTGTTTCAGCTGAAGAAACCGGTCTATCTGCGCTCGGAGACAACCTTCGAACACAACTGGCAGAGAGGCTCCGGCCACACCACGTTCGTCGAGCGCAACGACCTCGACACCGTTTGGGTCATCACCCGTTCAATCAACCGGAACCGGTACTGGAGCCTCACACAGTATCTGAGCGGAGCGTTCAACATCAACAAGCGCGCCCATTGGAGCGCAGGCTACTCAGCCTATTTCCGCCATTCCGACAGCCAGACCAATCCATCGGCGCAATACGACACATGGCAATCGGCATCGACCGCAAGGCTCATCACGCGCAATGCGCAGGACGTTTCCAACCGAACGACAACATTTATGATCGATGCCAACGCCCAGTTTCCCAAAGTATGGCACAATCTGAACGTAAGGCTGAAAGAGTCGTTACAAAACAACTACATCTACGACCGCGACTATCTCTACCACCCCGACACGCTGACGCTCGCCTCACAGCTCGATATGCTGACCGCCACCGCCGATGCCAACAACTCCTACAAGAGCCGGCGGATGATCGGCATCAACACCTTAAGCCTCAACATAGCCAAGCAGAGCCGATACCAACTGGGCAACGCAGCGTTCAAGGTGGCCTATGACCAATGGCGAGTGGGGCTCGACGTGACCATACACCACCGCACGCTCGACTACCAACGGGGAGCCATCGACACCACACTACGCCACAGCGTGACCTACCTGTCGCCCACCATCGCATACCGATATATGTCGGACAAGGGCACCAACGATCTGCGCATCAACGCGCGCTTCAGCCAGCAGCCCACCGACCTCATCAACCAGGTGGCCTACCGCGACGAGAGTAGACCCCTGGTGACAAAACTGGGGAATCCCAGTCTAAGGGGGGCGGCCTCGTCGCATCTTACGGCCGACTACACCCGAAAGGGCGGCAACCGACAACAGATGTTACATGTAGGCACCGTCTTCCACTATGCCCACCGCGACGTGGCGCAGGCCGTGACCTACGACCCCACGACGGGCATGCGCACCTATCAGCCGCGCAACACACATGATGCCTACAACACTCAGCTGTCCGCCAACTACTCGCAGGCCATTGACAAAGACCGCCACTGGACTTGGCAGAACAACGCCGACGCCACATTCCACCACGCCGTAGACTACGTTCTGCTGGCTGGCGAGACCGAGAGCCTGGCCAACGCCGTGAACACCTTGCAGCTGCACGACGGTGCCTACTTGCAATTCGACCGCCAGAGGCTCTACATCCGCCTGTCGGCCGACTTATGCTGGCGCAACTCGCATGGCAAGATGCACGATTTCGAGACGCTCAACGCCTACGACTACAACTATGGCCTTTCGGCCCGCTACACGCTGTCCAAACTTGGCACCACGTTTTCAGCCGACGGCACGATGTACAGCCGACGAGGCTATGGCAGCAGCAATCTCAACACCGACAACCTCATCATCAACGCCTCCATCAGTCAACCGCTACTGAGGGGTAAGCTCATCCTGCGCGTGGAGGCATTCGACTTATTGCACCAGTTGTCCAACACACGCTACGAGGTGAGCGCACAAGGGCGCATCGAGACGTGGTACAGATCACTGCCCCACTACGCCATGATCCACCTCACCTACCTCTGGAACAAGCCGCCCCGACAATAAGGCGTGCTGACAGGACATGTAACGGGTGGGGGGCTCGCCGCACGTCACCAGCCGGGCTGCGAAACTTTTTGAAACGACACGGCATGCACCGCCCATTTGAAAAGAATAAAACAAAGGGAAATCGCACGGTTCCATCAGAAAACCTGCGATTTCCCTCTCAAGATTGAGTAGAATCGGTGTCGCAACACATCTTGATCTTCTTGCCGACATTAAAAAGAGAAGACTGCGAACAACACCCCTGACACGACCTGCGCCTTTTGCCTATCTTTTCATCGGCTTTATTTTAAGGCCTCAAAATGTGTCAAGCTTTTCTTATTCAAGTCACTATACGAAAAAAGCAGTTACGAAAACCGCAACTGCTTGATAACAACGTGGACCAGCTAGGGCTTGAACCTAGGACCTCCAGATTATGAGTCTGTTGCTCTAACCAACTGAGCTACAAGTCCAAATGTGATTTATTCGAGCTATAAACGACAGGAAATCTTAACGGATAAGCATTGCATGTTGTTACATCCTGCCGCAATTAGCGTTGCAAAGGTACGGCCTTTCAACGTAAATACCAAATAATTTTTGTAAAAAGTAGCTAAATAACATTTAATATTATAGCATTTTGGGGGCATTTAACTAACTTTGTAAAAACAAATAATCACTGAAACCTCTTTAGCGAGAAGGTTTCCATGAAACATTACGCCATGAACACTCCATTGTCCGAGAACAAGAATCCCGAGGGCTTAAACAATAGTCAAGTAACGGCCAGCCGCAACCAGCACGGAGAAAACGTACTCACTCCACCACGCCGCACTTCGTTTTGGAAACTTTATTTGGATAAATACCGCGACCCAATCATCCAAATACTCCTTGTTGCAGCAGCCATATCCCTGCTACTCGCCTTCGTGGAAAATGATTTCATTGAAACCATCGGAATCATTGCAGCAATAATCATCGCCACGACCGTAGGCTTTTACTTCGAGTGCGATGCCGCCAAACGTTTCAACGTGCTTACGGCCATGAACGAAGACCAAATGGTGAAGGTGAGACGCGACGGACACGTTACAGAGGTACGACGGCGCGACATCGTGGTGGGCGACATCATCCTTGTGGAGGTGGGCGACGAGATTCCGGCCGATGCCCAACTAATTGAAGCCGTCAATCTGCAGGTCGACGAATCGAGCCTTACGGGCGAACCGTTGGCCACCAAGAGCCTCGACCACGAACCGGATGCTGGCGAAGCCTACCCGCCCAACATCATTCTGCGCTCTACCATGGTAATGAACGGACACGGCGCAGCGGTCGTAACGGCAGTGGGCGATGCCACCGAGATTGGTAAAGTAGCACAACGGTCGACCGAAAACACCCACATAAAGACCCCACTTAACATACAACTGGACAAATTGGCCAAACTAATCTCCAAGATTGGCACATTTGTTTCCGTGGCCGCTTTCGCCATATTCCTGATTCACGACATCCTCACCAACGCCATTTGGCAAGGCCACGATTATTTCGGAATGTTGCAGATAGTGCTCAACTACTTCATGATGGCTGTAACACTAATTGTAATGGCCGTACCCGAAGGCTTGCCGATGGCTGTCACCCTGTCGCTGGCGCTTAACATGCGCCGCATGCTGAAGTCGAACAATCTGGTGCGCAAGCTCCATGCTTCTGAGACCATGGGAGCCGTGACTGTGATCTGTACCGACAAAACAGGCACACTGACGCAAAACAAGATGCGCGTCAGCCATCTCACCTCCTATCTTTCTTCCGAACAATTACCGGCAGCTACCACCGCCGAACAACTGCTCGACATTGCCATGGCCGCAAACTCGACGGCCGAGCTCGACGGCGAGAAGGTGGTGGGCAACCCCACTGAAGGAGCTCTTCTATTATGGCTACGCGACCACGACAAAGACTATGCCGCCTTGCGCAGCAGCTACCCCGTAGTCAGTCAGCAGCCCTTCAGCACCGAGAAAAAATACATGAAGACTACCGTACGCCTGGGCGACAAAACAGTGACATTCATAAAAGGCGCGCCCGAGATAGTGCTCGACATGTGTGCCATCGGCATCGAAGAACGCCAACAGGCTGAGGTGGCGCTTGCCGGCTATCAGCAACAAGCTATGCGTACACTGGCCTTTGCTTTCCAAGTGGACAATGGCTCCATGACGATTCAAGGCATAGTGGCCATCAGCGACCCCGTACGTGCCGATGTGCCGTCGGCCGTAGCCGAGTGTCATCAGGCAGGCATCAAGGTAAAGGTGGTTACAGGCGACACATCGGCCACAGCCATCGAGATAGCACGCCAAATAGGAATATGGCCTGCGCACAACCTACTGGAACAGGCCGACTGGCATATAACCGGCACCGACTTTGCCGCGCTCAGCGATGAGGAAGCCTTCCAACGCTGCACGAGCCTGCGAGTCATGTCACGAGCACGCCCCACCGACAAGCAACGTCTTGTGGAGATGTTGCAGAAGCACGGCGAAGTTGTAGCCGTAACTGGCGACGGCACCAACGACGCTCCAGCCTTGAACCATGCCCACGTAGGTTTGTCGCTCGGCTCGGGCACCTCAGTGGCCAAGCAGGCTTCCGACATCACCCTGCTCGACGACAGTTTCCATTCCATAGCCAATGCCGTGATGTGGGGTCGGTCGCTTTATAAGAACATACAGCGTTTTCTCTTCTTCCAACTGGTGGTAAACCTATCTGCTCTGTTGCTGGTACTGGGCGGTTCCATCATCGGAACAGAGATGCCGCTTACCGTAACACAGATACTTTGGATAAACCTCATCATGGACACCTTCGCAGCCATGGCACTGGCTTCATTGCCGCCCTCGCACGAGGTGATGCGCGACAAGCCCCGCAAGAGCACCGATTTCATCATCTCGCGCCCCATGGCACACGGCATCCTATTCTGCGGCATAACCTTCTTTGCATTGATGTTCGTATTCCTTGTCTGGTGCGAGCGCCACGGACAAGGCAGTGTGGTCGATGTGCACGAACTGACACTGTTCTTCACCACGTTCGTCATGCTTCAATTATGGAATCTCTTCAATGCAAAAAGTTTCGGATCCGACCACTCTGCCTTCCGACATTTCTGGCGCGACCGCGGTCTGGTGCTGGTACTGGCAATGGTCACGGTGGGCCAATGGGCCATCGTTACTTTCGGTGGAAAGATGTTCCGCACATTACCCTTGTCGCTCAGCGAATGGGCAACCGTCGTACTGGGCACATCATGCGTGTTGTGGATAGGCGAGCTATGGCGCGGATGGAAACGCATCAAAAAAGGCAAACAGAACTCTTGAGAAAGCGTGAAGACAATATTCCTCAACGACAATACTGAGCCACTGGAACCCAGTGTGGCCACCATCGGTTTCTTCGACGGTGTGCACCGCGGGCACCAATACCTCATCAGCCACGTGCGGCAAGAAGCCGCCCGTTCGGGGTTGCGTTCGCTCGTGATAACGTTCGACCGCCATCCACGGCAGGTACTTCGTCAAGACTACCAGCCAGAGATGCTCTCCACGCTCCACACCAAACTGCTGTTGCTCTCGAAAACCGGAATTGACACCACCGCCCTACTCCATTTCGACAAGGACTTGGCCAGTCTCTCGGCCTACGATTTCATGGCCGAGGTGTTGCGCGACCGCCTCAACGTCCGAAAGCTTGTCATAGGCTACGACAATCGTTTCGGGCATAACCGCACGGAAGGTTTCGACGATTATGTGCGCTATGGGCGCGAGTTGGGCATCGAGATCATACACAACCCGGCGTTTATAATGAACGATGTCAATATCAGTTCTTCGGTGGTGCGAGCCTTCGTAAAAGAGGGCGAGATAGAACTTGCCAACCGCTGCTTGGGCTATCCTTACACCATAGCCGGAAAGGTTATCGACGGTTACAAGGAAGGCCGGCGCATTGGCTTTCCCACGGCCAATCTCGACCCCGCCACCATCGACCAGCTCATCCCGGCAGGAGGTGTCTATGCCGTAAAAGTGAGGTTGGAGCATAGCATGGCTTTTAAGCCTGCGATGATGAACATTGGCACGCGCCCCACCTTCGGAGAGCACAGGCTGAGCTTGGAAACCTACATTTTCAATTTCGACGAGAACATCTACGGGCGCACATTACTGGTGTCGTTCATGCACCGCATCCGCGAAGAACGCAAGTTCAACAACGTAACACAACTCATAGAACAACTCAAGGAGGACGAGAAAACCGTGGGACAACTATTTGAAAAAGATACAGAACAATGAACAAAACCTTTCACAGCACACTTAACGTTATATCTTATATTATCGTTTTCTTTCTCATACAGATTGTAATGGGAATTATAATCGGTGCCATCGGCATGTGGCACGAGGGAACAGCCTGGTCTTCCATTTGGCAAGCACTGCTGCAAGATTCCCTGCACATGACCACTAAGATGACCGTAACCTACATGGCCTTAAGCAGTCTGTTCACACTGCTGCTCTTTGGCCGTCTGCGCTGGTCACCCGTATCGCGCGTTTGGTTGGCCTCACACCCTTGGGGTACACTGACATGGGTAGCCTTGTTGTCGTTAGGCACCATTCTGCCATCCGAGTGGATGGTCGAGAAATTCCAGCTCAGCCTTCCTGGGACAACAGAACAGCTCTTCGAGGGCATCATGAAAGAGCCGGCCGGCTATCTGGCCATCGGCATTCTCGGTCCCGTGGCCGAAGAAATGGTTTTCAGAGGTGCCGTCCTGCGCTCGCTGCTGAAAACATTCCCAACTAAGGCTCATTGGTGGCCCATTCTCATTTCGGCTCTACTCTTCGGCGCAGTCCACATGAACATGGCGCAATTTGTACACGCCTTGCCCATCGGTCTATTGTTGGGCTGGATGTACTACCGCACAGGTTCCATCATCCCCGGCTTGTTGTTCCATTGGGTCAACAACACCATAGCCTATATCATGTTCAACTTCATGCCGCAGATGGGCGACGGCAAACTCATCGACCTTTTCCACGGCAATGACCGCATGATGTGGATGGGACTGGCATTTTCCGTATGTATCATGTTGCCCTGCCTGTTCCAGCTCAACATACGAATGAAGAAAGGATGATGTCTGTCTAACATTGGCGAATATCAATGGCGCCAGCATCGCGATGCACCCAAAACAAGCAGACCGCCGAAATTTCATCAAGAAGTTTCGGCGGTCTGCTTTAATATAGAGTAGCGATGCTACATGGGCGTGCTTAGAGTTCGGCAATGCACTCCACCTCCACGAGCGCCCCCTTGGGCAGGTCTTTCACGGCCACAGCCGAGCGAGCTGGATAGGGTTGAGTGAAGAACTCGGCATAGACCTCGTTCATGGCTGCAAAATTGCCCATATCGGAAAGGTAGACGGTTGTCTTCACAACCTTACTGAGGCTGGTTCCCGCCTCTTCGAGGATGGCCTTGGCATTGGTGAGCGACTGGCGTGTCTGCTCTTGGATGCCACCCTCCACAAATTCGCCCGTAGCGGGCACGATGGGCACCTGGCCCGACGCAAACACAAGGTTGCCGACTTTGATAGCCTGGCTGTAAGGACCAATGGCCTTAGGAGCCTTCTCTGTGTGGATTGCTTGCATAGTTGATATGTGTTTAAGAATTGACTAAATATTTTCGCGGATTTTCAGACCATTGTCGATAAGAGCCTTGGTGATGGCATCGACATGATCCTGATTCTTGGTCTCGACCGACACTCTTAGCATGCAGTCGGTGACGTTCTTGCTGGCATTGTTGCGCTCGTGGTGCACGCTGACGATGTTGCCGCCCATACTTGATATGACCTGACACACCTTGAGCAGCTGTCCGGGCTTGTCGGCCAGTTCGATTGTAAGCGTGCAGATGCGTCCGCTCTTGGCCAAGCCACGGTTGATGACGCGGCTCAGGATGGTGACATCGATATTTCCGCCGCTGACCACGCAGATGGTCTTCTTGCCTTTCACGGGCACCTTGTCGAACATCACGGCAGCCACGCTGGCGGCTCCTGCGCCCTCGGCCACCATCTTCTCGCTCTCGATGAGATGAAGGATAGCGGCGCAGATTTCGTCTTCGCTGACGGTCACAATGTCGTCCACATAGCGCGAACAGATGTCGAAGGTTATCTTGCCGGGTTCTTTCACGGCAATGCCATCGGCAATGGTCGACACGCTGGCCAGTTTCTCCTGCTTGTGGTCGTGCAGGCTATGCACCATGCTGGCGGCACCGCCTGCCTGCACACCATAGACTTTCACTTGTGGGTTGAGCGACTTTACGGCATAGGCAATGCCTGAGATGAGTCCGCCGCCACCCACAGGCACAACTATCGCTTCCACATCGGGCAGCTGATCGAGCAGCTCAAGACCTATGGTGCCCTGTCCCGCAATGACGTTTTCGTCATCAAAAGGATGGATGAAAGTATAGCCATGCTCGTCGCGCAGTTCAAGGGCTTTCTGGTAGGCATCGTCGTAAACTCCGGGCACCAAACAAACATCAGCACCAAGGCGTTTCGTAGCCTCCACCTTGCTGATGGGGGCGCCTTCTGGCAAACAGATAAGCGACTTGATGCCCATCGACGTGGCGCCGAGCGCCACACCCTGTGCGTGATTGCCTGCCGAACAGGCTATGACACCTTTCTTTTTCTCATTTTCGGAGAGCTGAGAAATCTTGTAGTAGGCACCCCGAATCTTGAACGACCCAGTCTTTTGCAAACACTCTGGCTTCAAGTAAACATCACTCTCGGGATTAATCTTGGGAGCGTGTACCAAGTCGGTGCGACGGATAATCTTGCTCAGCACGTAGCGAGCCTTGTAGAAATTGTCTAAATTCAACATTCGCTTCTGATTTACAATCTTTGTGCAAAGGTAACCAATATTTCGGAAACACATCTGGCCGAACGACCCAAAATTATGGTGAGAAATGTTAGCCGAAGACCCATAAAACGGGCAGGGGGTTAACCTGATTCTTGTAATGTCTTTCAACTTTGTCTTGAAAGTTCTGAAAAAACAGGCACCTCGAGGAGTGACAATATAGAGAGCGGAGAAACGTG
Organism: Eggerthellaceae bacterium; assembly: GCA_963656105.1. Lineage (GTDB taxonomy): Bacteria > Bacteroidota > Bacteroidia > Bacteroidales > Bacteroidaceae > Prevotella. The sequence continues at coordinate 47,067 of CAVKHW010000009.1, read as the reverse complement.
ATTGGCGGGCGGAAACGTGATTTGAAAACCACGAAACGGTTAAATTAGCCGTTAAAATCCCGGAAAAGGCACCTATTCGAGCGGCATCTGATATGTTACGCAACTCGACAAGACGTTTGTCGCCACCCGATTAGGCACATATCGGCCTGCGATAAGCCACCTTCGCTAAAGCCCAAAGCCATTGATAAGTTCGCTTCGCCGCATATTTTTTCATAACAAACTATGTATCAGCAACATACTAAAGCCTATAAAACAGCGTGTATTTGCAAGCAAAGGCTTTCGTGTTTGCAAATACGCGATTCTCAGGAGCTTTTTCGTCCTGTTTTTTTACGCAACCAGTTTCCAGCTATCCGCTTTAACTCATTTGCCATGTACCAAAAAAGGTGCCACCTAACGGTGACACCTCATTTATGGAAATCGATATGACTTTACTTTACAATCATCTTCACTGTCTGGCGCTCATTGCCGTAAGCAAAGGTGAAGAAACAGAGACCTGCGGGCAGGTTGGAAGGAACGAGGTAGGTGCCGTCGGCATTCAAGCGTCCCTGCTGCACCATAACGCCCGATGCGCCCACGACGCGCACGGTGACATCGGCAGGATTAACGTCGCCCAGATCGAGGCGCACCACATTGCCGCGCACTGCCACGGTCGACATCATGTGGAGCTTGGCGTCAGCGAGGTCTTTACCCTTAACGGAATTGATGCCCGTGATGTAATCGTCCTCGAGATCCTGTTCGTAGTTGAACCAGCGTGTGTAAGTGTCGGCAATGGCCATGGCACCCTCGCCCAGACGGATGCGGTAGTCCCAATGGTGCTTGCGCTGGGCGTCGCCCGTATACACATAGTCGGTGTTGCAGACCACGCAGAACACGACGCCATTGGCGGGTTTCTCGGTGATATCGATGCTCATGTTGCCGCACTTCACGGGCTGGCTGTAGTAGCACTTGCCATCCTTGGTGCGATAGCAGAGCAAGGCGCGCATGTTGGTGTCTTCGGGACGAAACTCCACGTTGGCCACATTGCCCGACACGTGGATGGGGATAATGTTTCCGCCGCTCCAGCCCGGGTTGGTCAGTGTGTCGGGCGACATCCATCCGTCGGCATTGTCGAGCGTGACCGACTGGTACGGAGTGATGCGGTAAGGAGCCACGTTGATCCAATAGGGTTCCCACTCAGGCTTCACGGTTATGCCGAAGTTGGCATTGACCACCGTGCGGTAGCAGTTGTCCCATCCGCCGAGGTCGAAGAGAGCCTGACGGGCGCGGTACTCGGTAACGATCTGTCGCATGGGCTCTTCGCCGATGGAGTCGCCCATGGTCTTGAGCACATAGTCCTTGCAGTTGCGCCATATCCATGGGATGACGCCGTCGCCGCACACATTGGCCACCACCACAGGGAAGGCGTTGGCATACTGCACGCCGCCCAGATAGTTGCGCCAAGTGCAGACCTGCTTGCCGTCAGTCTGATACATATTGACGCCCTGTGCGCCCGGCCCTCCATACGAGCCGTCCTGCAACCAACCAGAGTAGCACTCGATGGGCATGTGGGGAGCGAGGAACGGTCCTCCGTCGAGGAAGCCGGCGTCACCGTAGAGTCCGTCGCGCTTGGCGTAGACCTGTCCCTGCAGCCAGGTGTTGCCGCCCTCGTGGAACCAGCTGGAGCCTTGGCAAGCACCCAGATCGGCAAAGATGGCGTGTATGCCTTCGTGTATCATGGCATTGCGCTGGTATTCGCCGTCGCTCCATTTCTTGTCGGCATCCTCACGGAAACGGCTGAACGGATAGTAGCTCGCCCACACGCAAGCCCAGTTTTGCCCGTCGGCATAGGTGGAGCCTTGGTAGCCGCCTTGGGTGGTGTTGGCCTCGCTGTCGTTGCTGAGACCCGACCCGAAGATGTAAACAAACGACTTGTAGCCGCGGCGGGCACTGAGGTCGGGAGGCCATCCCATGTAGTCGCGGATATAAGAGAAGTCGTAGTCGTACTTGTCGACCATGTTCTTGGCTGCCGTGTAAATGGTGGCAGAGTCGGTGCCTGCCTCGCTGTTGAGATTGTCGCCCCAGAAGGCCGACCACCACTCGCCCTCATAGTGGTTGGCAGGTGTGCCGTCTTTCTTTGTGAAGGTGTGCAGCTTGGTGGGTTTCTGAAGATCGGGATACTCGGTATGGAAATCGTAGGACAGGTTGAAATGGGGCCATTCCATGAATGCGCCGGCGTTGGTCTGCACGTCAACATAGTAGTTGTAATCCTTCACCGTCACCTTGCCCGCAGTGTCGGTCAGGGCCACACGGAGCACATAGCGCGCGCCATCGGCATAGACAGCGTTGGTGGTGAGCTTGTAGGGTGCGGTGTCCATCGAGCGGCGCACCGTGGTGTTGGTGTTTTGATAAGTGCTGGTACTCATTTTGGTTTTGTACCAGGTATAACGCACTCGCTTGTAGTCGTCGGGGTTGGGAAGCTCGCAGCTTAGGGTGATTTTGTCGCCCTCGTTCACCTGAATCCAGTTTTGCTGCAGCGCCTGCTCGTCGTTCTTTTGCACGAGCGGTTTCACCAGCCAGCCGTCGGTCTCGCTGCGGCGGCCCACATACTGGGGCTGGTCGGTGGTGACACTCTCTGCCGTTCCGGCTTCCGTGAAGGCGATGTTGATGTGGAAGAAGAGGGAGTCTTCGCCATTGACCAGTCCTTCGACAAGGGTCAATTTGGTGCCGGCGGTGGCCAGTTCGCTATGCGTGACGTTGAAGGCCGCCTGATCCCATAGCACCAATACGGCACGCTGGGCAGCACGGCTGGTGGGCATCGCATTGAGGTCAAACCAGTGGCCTGTCTGTCCGCTCTCAAGCCCCGGGGTGTTGGTGGAGCGGAATTTCTCGACACCCGCCGTACTCATGTAGGAAGCAACGAGAGTCGGCACGGAGAGGTCGGCGGCTCCGATGGCCGTACGCACCAGCGTGGGACTCACGGTGCACACCGTGGCGGAGGCGGCATCCACGGGGCGAGAAATGTTGTAATTGAAATCGTAACGGTTGCCTGCCAGCGTTGACAAGCTGAATAGCGACAGCAGCAACGACACAGCCGTTAACTTGAGTAATGGTTTTTGTTTCATATGATTGCCAATGATGATGATTAGGTTGATGTATTTGCAAAAATAAAAAATAAAACAAAAAACGCACCCTTTGCGAGCGCGTTTTATGATGTTGGTTGGACTATTTTGATAAAAGTTATACTATATTTTCCATTGTGCGCGTTAAGTGAACGGAAGAAAAGTACACTGGCGTGCATCTGGCAGGATCAGCGCATGGCCAAAGCAGCGTTTTCGTTGGCCTCCATAATTTCGCGTTCGCCCGGCCCTTTGTCGTTGATGCCACAGAGGTGCAGTATGCCGTGAATGATGACACGGTGCAGCTCCTCGTCATAATCACGGCCAAACTGATCGGCATTGGTACGCACGGTATCGAGCGAGATAACCAGATCGCCATTGAGTACATCGCCCTCGTCGTAGTCGAAGGTAATGATGTCGGTATAATAGTCGTGGCCAAGATATTGGCGGTTGACCTCCAGTATCTTTTCATCGCTGACGAACATATAGCCAATCTCGCCCACTTTGCGTCCGTGGGCTTCGGCCACACGCTTGATCCATGCGGTCGTGTCGCGTCGGCGTATCTTCGGCATTTTCACGCCGTCTGCATTGTAAGTAATCATATTTTAAACGAATGATAGGATGAATGTGTTATCTGTGATATGGATTGCGGCTGCCTGCGTTTCAAGGTTGAGACGAAGAATCGGAAGACGGAAGCGACGGCAGCATGGCAGCAGCCTCGGCATCTTTATGAAAAAACACCAGCTGGCGATAGGCCGTCGACGACACGGATGCCAACGATGGACTGCAATAGAGCAGCACGGTCTCAAGTCCGCCCAAACGCTTATTGAAGTCGGCCGCCATCTTTTCGTACTCGAAGTCGATGACCGAACGCACGCCACGCACCACAAACCGTGCTCCATAACGCGGAGCCAAATCGGCCATCATGCCGTCATAAAGCACCACCTCGACCCGACTTTCCGACCGATAAAGAGCTTCTATGGCTTCCACACGCTCACTGGCGGTGAACATGTATCGCTTTTCGGGATTGACCGCCACGACCACAACCACCTTGTCAAAAAGCTGCAAGGCACGGTTCACAATGTCGGCATGGCCAATGGTGAACGGATCGAAACTGCCGGCGAAAAGGGCTACGCGCGGATGAACGGCGGAAAGAGATTGCTGTGTCATGTGCTATGGAGTAACATGGAGATACGAAAGGATTCAGAACATCTCGGTCTGCATGATGTTGCCGCTATAAGGATTGCGTCCCAAATGTTCGTAAGCCAGCGCCGTCACCATACGACCGCGAGGGGTGCGCTTTACAAAACCTTCCATAATGAGATAAGGCTCGTACACATCCTCTACTGTTCCGGCATCTTCGCCGATAGCTGTGGCTATGGTGGAAACACCCACGGGGCCACCTTTAAACTTATCGATAATGGTCAGCAATATCTTGTTGTCAATCTCGTCGAGACCATACGAGTCGATATTGAGCGCAGAGAGCGCAATGTCGGCAATGTCCTTGGTGATGGTTCCATTGCCCTTGACCTGCGCAAAGTCGCGCACGCGGCGCAGCAGCCCGTTGGCTATTCGTGGTGTGCCGCGGCTACGGCGGGCTATCTCCACGGCAGCGTCGGCCTCGATAGGCACCTTCAGCAAACGGGCCGAACGATGGATGATGCGCTGCAAAGTGGCTGGATCGTAATACTCCAAATGCATGTTGATGCCAAAACGCGCCCTCAGCGGAGCTGTGAGCATTCCGGAGCGGGTGGTGGCACCTATGAGCGTAAACGGGTTGAGGTCTATCTGTATGCTTCGCGCCGACGGACCCTTGTCAATCATGATGTCGATGCGATAGTCTTCCATGGCCGAATAAAGGTATTCTTCCACCACGGGCTGCAAACGGTGTATCTCGTCGATAAACAGCACATCGTTGGGCTCGAGCGACGTGAGGATGCCGGCCAAGTCGCCGGGCTTGTCGAGCACAGGACCCGACGTTATTTTGAATCCCACACCCAACTCGTTGGCAATGATATTGCTTAGCGTGGTCTTTCCCAATCCGGGAGGGCCATAGAGCAGCGTGTGGTCGAGCGGTTCGCGCCGATATTTTGCCGCCTCAACAAACACCCTAAGGTTTTCCACCACCTTGGGCTGCCCGTTGAAATCGTCGAACCTTAGCGGCCGAAGGGCATTCTCAAACTCTTTTTCCGCTCCGGATATGTTGCTGTCACGTATGTCGAAATCGTCAACCATGTGCGTTCTGATACTTTATTAGTGCAAAGGTAACCATAAAAGGCTGAAGGGTAAAAAGGTGGAAAGACAAATGGTGAAAAGAAACATGTTAAAGCAAGTTAAAACAATTCATGATTTTGTCGCAGTTACACGATAACGCTCTGATTTTCACTGCATAGCCCGTTTAAAATAGAACGGCAATTTTCGAGTATTCTAACGACTTCTTCGGTTGTTTCTGCCCGCAAAAGGGCTATGCGCGTCTGTCTGAAGTTGGGGATATTCTTGAATATGGGCGAAGCGGCAAGGTGGCGGCGCGTATGGAGGATGCCTCGGTACTCATCGATGCGTTGCACATTGATAAGAAGCTGTTCTTTAAGTATATCTATCTTGTCGTCTATGGATAAGGGTGCAGGCAGTACCTTAGCTGCACCCTCGCAACAGTCCAGATAGTCTCTGCAATCCTTGAAAAACCAAGGTCTTCCGAAGGTGGCCCGGCCAATCATCACCGCATCCACTCCGTAGCATTCAAAGGCTTGCTGAGCACCTTCGGGGGTGGTGATGTCGCCATTACCAATAATCGGAATATGAATACGGGGATTTCGCTTTACTTCTCCGATAAGCGTCCAGTCAGCCTCGCCCGTATACATTTGCGAACGCGTGCGTCCGTGTATGGTAAGTGCTTGTATACCGCAGTCCTGTAATTGTTCGGCCAGTGTGGTGATAACTAAGTCATTAAGATCCCAGCCCAGTCGGGTCTTGGCTGTAACCGGGGTCTTAACGGCGTTGACCACTGCGCGGGTTATCTCCAACATCTTAGGGATGTCGCGCAACAGGCCGGCGCCAGCACCTTTGCCAGCCACCTTCTTTACCGGGCATCCAAAGTTTATGTCGATGATGTCGGGATGAAATGTCTCGACTATCTTGGCCGCCTCAACCATCGGCTCCACTTCACGGCCATATATCTGTATGCCTACAGGACGTTCGTCGTCGTCGACCTTCATCTTTGCAAGCGTACTGGGAATGGAACGTACAATGGCATCGGCCGACACAAACTCGGTGTAGACCATCGCTGCACCATAACGTTTGCACAACTTACGAAAGCCGATATCTGTAACATCTTCCATGGGTGCAAGAAATAATGGCTTGCTACCAAATTCTATATTGCCTATCTTCATAAATCTGATAATTGTATTGATGTCGCAAGAGTACTAAGCTATTTACACTTAGTAGCACGCGCGAGCATATCAAAACTTTTGTTTATTAACAGCTCATCCATAATTTCACATTAGCGGTCAAGCAAGCAGGTGATACGTGCCTCCAGCGTAAGCCTTTACTACGCCCTTCATTTCGAGCTGAAACAACATGGCCATCACCGATGCCACAGGCAACCCCGTCTTCACCGAAATGATGTCTTGCCTAAGGTCGTTGGTCTTTTGCAAAAGTTGCACGATGCGCTGCTCGTCGTCAGATAGGTCGGGAAAGAGCTGGCGTTCGATGCCCTGACGTCGAGCCTCAGCCAGCTTCCGGTCTTCTTCCCAACCCATAGCATAGACCAGATCGGCTGCCGACGTAAGGAGCGAAGCGCCACAATCGCGGATAAGACGATTACAACCTTCGCTATACGGGGCACCCACAGGACCAGGAAAAGCAAACACGTCGCGATTGTATTCCTTGGCGATACGTGTGGTAATCAGCCCACCACCTTTTGCCGCACTCTCCACAAGTACCGTTGCATCGCACAGACCCGCAGTAATGCGGTTGCGCCGAACGAAATTGATTTTATCGGGTTGAGTATGGGTCATGTACTCTGTAACAAGACCGCCATGAGCCACCATCTCATTGGCCGTGTTGCGATGCCCTTGCGGATAGATGGTGTCCAAACCATGTGCAAGCACTGCCACGGTATCCATATGGTTGGCTAGTGCATAACGGTGGGCATGAACATCCACGCCATAGGCCAGTCCGCTAACAATGAGCGCATTCGGGCACAACGTCCTGAGGTCGCCCACAAAACGCCGAACAAGATCTTCACCATAAGGCGTGCAGTGGCGCGTGCCAACAATATTGATGACCTGACGCGTATTGAGGTCGGCTGTTCCTTTATAGAACAACACGAGCGGCGCATCGGGTATATCCTTGAGTCGATAAGGGTAATGGTCGTCGTTGAGGCTGAGAACCGTAACACCATGTTCGAAAGCCCAGACCAGTTCCTCTTCGGCTCGTTTGCGCATGACATCAACGCTGGCCAGCTCGTTGACGATACGGACTGGCAGATGCGGAAACATCTTCGGCAAATCGCGTCGTTGTTCAATAATGGCCGTAGCCGAACCAAACTGCCGATAGAGGCTTACCATTACGTTCAGATGGAAATAACTGAGACGAGCCAGCGCGACGATATTAATCAGTTCGTTATCCAATTTGCTTAATTCGTTAACTTGCTTTGAACACTATCGTCTGTCGAATCCGAAGGCACGGTCGTAATCTTCGCTAACGCCGAGCTTGCCGTTGACAAGGGTCACAAGGTCTACGTCGGCGTGAAAGCTCAACCGCATGTCTGAAGCCCGAAAGATATCGTGTTCAAACACATACCGCATACCCTCCTTCTTTAGATTAAGGCACGACACCATTTCGTCGTCGCAGCGCAGGGGAGTCTTGAATTTCAACTGCATACGTGCCACAACAGCATCAATACCTTTCTCGTGAAGAGCTGAAAAACTTACACCAAGACTATGTAAAAAACGATGACGGGTATGCTCCGTATAGTGTAGATAGTTGGCATTATTGACTATGCCCTCAATGTCGCACTCATAGTCGCGTACATCCATGCGCGTGGTAAATAGGTATTCTTTCATTATTGTTATGCGATTTTGTTCTTTCCATAAGGAGAATATCGTACCTTATCCCCTAAGATACTCATAACCGAAACGGCAGCGTAGGCAGTCACGCCGGTCACAATACTCATTCTTCAGTTGTATAAGTGCCTGCGAGTCACCTGCGTTATCGACAGGCAGCCCACACTCTTTCCACATGCGTACGATATGGTTGTTCTCCGCACGCAACTGTTCAAGAAAACTGAAAGCACGGTCGCAAAATTGCTCGTTGCACTTGTGGCGGCCATAGGCGAAGAGCATGGGCACCACCGTATTGATAAGCAAAAGATTGACCGACGAAGCAGACAGCCGTTTCTCGCTATACGCACTCGCACAGCCAAAAGCATAATGCGTTTGCCAATAATCAGTAACCGAGGTTTCGAGCAACCGTTCAGCACTCTTCAAATCCTCGCACTCAACAAGGTGCGACAGCCCTGTCTTTCGCCGAAAATACAGTTGCGCCAGCTGCGATATACGTATGTGGGGAAAGTTCTGCGGCCTCAGTCTCAGAAAACGCCACGAGCGATAATCAATGGGATGTAGACCAAACTTGTGCGCCAAATACTTATATTCGCTCCCAAGACGCTGAAAATAGCCGTCGGCAAGCGCAGCTTCGCGATGACGTTCAGGCACCGATGACAGGTCGAGCAGACCGGCCTGACCAAGAAAAAGGGCTTCAATCTGGAAAAGATTGTCGCGGTGATGCCCCACCGAACCAAGCGGCACGTTCATGGCCCACTGCTCCATGGCATCGCCATTGATGCCAAATCCATAGTTGCGAGCCATGGTCACGAAATAAGCTGCTTCCCAAGAGCCTTGACAGTTGGCTGCCCGCCGACTGATATCCTCGGTCTTACGTTCCAACCGTTCAGTCTCAAGCGCACTCATCCACGAGTGTACCATGAGCCCCGAAAGCTGAGGAACAATACGATAACAGGGAGGATATTTATCGGCCTGCTGCAGAACGGAATAGTTGCGGCGTACCGATTCGGGCACGAGGAGCTGCATTTGAGGCGGAGTCAGACCATTGGCCGTGCGCACCTCCGTGTCGACTTTCTCCGCTACATGAAGCACCACATTGTTATAATGGTCATCGCGGTCATGCCCGTGGAGGAACCAGTCGGATGACTTTTCGTGGATTTCCACGTTGCCTACCCACAGACTGCCATCGATTTTAACCTTTGCATTAAAGAAGTCAGGGCCAGCATTGCGATTGTGTAGGCCAGGGTCTATCACCTCCACAGCCTTTCCGTCTGTGGTATGGAGCTCCCCAAGGGGAAACATTTTGTGCTTCCAACAATAATGCAGCAACTGTTCCATTACCTGAACTTTTACATAAGGTCGATCATTGCCATGCCTTATCATCGGCTATGAGCTCAACGGCCTTGGTAACGACATGGTTCTGTTCGTTGATGATTTGGAAATACTCGCTCATATCCCAAAGGTCGCGCGCCACAAGTGCCTTGAGCTGCGTGCGCAATTGTGGCAAGGTTTGTTCCAGTTCACGCTCGTCGTTGGGTTCCACGTTCTCTTTCTTTCCCTCAGCCAGCACTTCGTCGACAAGGCTCTGCGGCACATTGAACGAGGACAGGAATGACAGGTATGTCGGATATTGCCGGCGCAGCTGCTTGCGATTATTATCCACATACTTCAAGTTCACCTTGATGATGATGCCCTTAGCTGCCAACTGCCTATGCAGATGGGTGTACTGAGTGGTGTCGAGGGGAACGAAATAATCAGGCATGATACCGCCACCGCCATACACCGCACGATGACGGCGCAATGTGTAGAATTTCAACGAGTCGGCAAAGTGTATGGAGTCGGCACTGTATAGTTCGCCGTGCTTATAACGACTATCAAGCTCTTTTTCGTAGCTCTTGTGGTCGCCTTTCTTATAAGGTTTCTGAATGCAGCGTCCAGTAGGAGTGAAATAATGTGCTATGGTAATGCGCATCATCGAGCCGTCTGTGAAATCGATGGGACGTTGAACCAGTCCTTTTCCAAACGAGCGACGCCCGACCACCAGTCCGCGATCCTGGTCTTGAATGGCACCAGTAACGATTTCGGATGCCGAGGCAGAAAACTCATTGACAAGGACAACCACACGTCCTGTCTGCAGCGTGCCATTGCCCTGTGCATGATAGTCGTTACGAGGCACCCGCCGACCATCAGTATAGACTATGAGGTCGCCCTTTGCCAGAAACTCGTTGGCTATCTGAACAGCAGCTATCATATACCCGCCGCCATTGTCCTGCAGGTCGAGCACCAAGTCTTTCATACCCTGTTTCTGCAATGCCTTGACCGCTTCCATGAACTCCTTGTAAGTGGTGGCACCGAAGCTGCCTATGCGCACATAGCCAACACCTGGGCGTATCATATAACTGGCATCGAGAGTCTTGACAGGAATCTTGTCGCGCACAACATTGAATGTCAGCTTATCCTTGATGCCACGCCTCATAATAGTCAGCACTACCTTCGATTCTTTCGGGCCGCGCAAACGCCTTACCATCTCGTCGCGAGCCATCTTCACACCGGCAATAGCCGTATCGTTGACGGCCACTATGCGGTCGCCGGCCACTATGCCCACTTTCTCCGAAGGGCCATTGGTTACAGGTTGTATAACGAGCAGCGTATCGTTTTGGATATTGAACTGCACGCCTATACCTTCAAACGACCCTCCCAGCGACTCGTTCATGGCTTTGGTTTCCTTGGCAGTGGTATAGGATGAATGAGGATCGAGTTTCTCCAGCATGCCACGTATGGCATCTTCCACCAGTTTCGGTTGGTCGACCGAATCGACGTAAAGATCGCTGATGGCCAGCTGGGCTATCTGGAGCTTTCGCAGCTGCTCTTCATTGATACTCTGCGAAATGCGTTGGGCACACAAAGGCGAGTAAGGAAGAAACAAAAATACAAGACAGGCAAGTGGAAAGAAAACGCTAAAGCGTCTGTTGGCATAATGTCCACAAAAAGGACACGCATGGGATATCAGTGAAAAAAAGCTTGTCATATTTATTGTTTGTCTGTATGGTTTTATTCCTCCTCGGGTATGTCTTCTTCGATCACCAGATTGTCGATGATAAAGTTTTGGCGTTCCATGGTGTTCTTTCCCATGTAATATTCGAGGAGTTTTTGTACCTGATCGTTCTTATGGAGCGTCACTTGTTCGAGCCGCATGTCAGGTCCTATGAAATGTGCAAACTCATCGGGTGAGATTTCGCCAAGTCCTTTGAAACGGGTGATTTCGGGATCGGGTCCCAAGTCGCGGATAGCATTGACACGTTCTTCGTCGGTATAACAATAACGGGTAATAAAATCGCTTTTCTTCTCGCCCTTGCCCATCCGGTTGTCGTAGTCGGAAATCATCTTCTTGTCTTTAATCTTCGTACGGCGGTTGCGAACTCGAAAGAGAGGTGTCTGAAGCACATACACATGGCCTTTCTTGATCAGTTCGGGATAGAACTGCAAAAAGAATGTGATGATAAGCAAACGGATGTGCATTCCATCGACATCGGCATCGGTAGCCACAATAACCTTGTTGTAACGCAAGTTATCTAGTCCGTCCTCAATGTCGAGTGCTGCTTGCAGCAGGTTGAACTCTTCATTTTCATAGACCACCTTCTTGGTCAGACCAAAAGAGTTGAGCGGTTTTCCGCGTAGCGAGAACACTGCCTGCGTATTGACATCACGGCTCTTTGTGATGCTGCCGCTTGCCGAGTCGCCCTCGGTTATGAAGATGCAGCTTTCTTCCTTTCGGTTGTCCTTGGCATCACAGTAGTGTATGCGGCAATCGCGTAGCTTGCGGTTGTGCAGGTTGGCCTTTTTGGCGCGTTCGCGCGCCAGTTTGGTTACACCCGCCATGGCCTTTCGCTCGCGCTCGCTCTCTTTGATCTTGCTCTCCAGCACATCGGCCACATCCTCCTTGTGGATGTGCAGGTAGTTGTCCACCTCACGCTTGATGAAATCGCCCACATACTTGTTGATGGTCTCGCCCCCAGGTTCCATCAGCGTGGAACCCAGTTTGATTTTGGTCTGCGACTCGAACACCGGTTCCTCCACATTGATGGCGATGGCCGCCACAATGCCGTTTCGGATATCGGTATACTCATAACTCTTGTCGTAGAACTCCTTTATGGTTTTGGCAATGTGTTCCTTGAAAGCACTTTGGTGGGTTCCGCCTTGTGTGGTATGCTGGCCATTGACGAAACTGTGATATTCCTCGCCATACTGGTTGGTATGTGTAAAGGCTATCTCGATATCCTCGCCCTTGATATGCACAATAGGATAGAGCGGATCGGTTGTCATGGTGTCGGTCAGCAAGTCTTCCAACCCATTGCGGCTCTTGATGCGCCGGCCATTGTACATAATGGTGAGACCTGAGTTGAGATAGGTATAGTTGCGGAGCATGGTTTCCACGAACTCCTCGTGGAAGACATAGTTTTTGAAGAGCGTGTTGTCTGGCTCGAAAAAGATATAGGTACCATTCTCGTCGCTGGTAGGCTCGGTAGTGTCGTGCACGAGTTTGCCCCGTTCGAAAGCAAGGCTTCGCACCTTGCCCTCTCTGAAACTCTTCACCTCAAAACGGGAACTGAGGGCATTGACGGCCTTCACGCCGACGCCATTCAGGCCGACACTCTTCTTGAAGGCCTTGGAGTCGTACTTACCGCCCGTATTGAGCACCGAGACGGCCTCCACGAGCTTGCCTTGGGGTATGCCCCGGCCATAGTCGCGCACCGCCACACGCAGACAATCGTCGATATCCACCTCGATACGATCGCCCGATTTCATCTTAAACTCGTCGATGGAGTTGTCGATAACTTCTTTCAGAAGCACATAGATGCCGTCCTCGGGAAGCGACCCGTCGCCCAAACGGCCGATATACATGCCTGGTCGTGTGCGCACATGTTCCATGTCGCTCAAATGGCGGATATTGTCATCAGTATAAGCTGTGGTTGCCTGTACGGTGTCTTGGGGTTGTGTCTCGTTGGTTATATCGTTGGTCATGGAATGGAAGTATGTCTTGGTAACAATGGTTGGTATCGGTCACTCGTGGCTAAGAAGCAATGGTTGTCAGATTTTTTTGCGGTAGCAGCGGCGGCGTTTGTGATTGATGGGGTTCAATGGTCCCCACTGGCCTTGCACGCTCTCGTTGCTTTCCATCTCCACTTGTGTCTCGCCCCACTTGAATCCATATTTCACATAGCGGGGAATGAGGTCGGCAAAGAGCAGGGCGTTAGCTCCTTTGGAACGGTATTCGGGCAGAAAACCTATCAGCAAGAGGTCAACGCCCTCGGTCTTGTGGCACTTGATGGCACGAAGCACATGCCACCATCCGGTGGGCAGCAGACGTCCACGGCGACATTTCTGCAAGGCTCGCGAAAGCGACGGGATGGTGATGCCAATGCCTGCCACAGCATCGTTCTTGTTGCCGTCGAGAATGACTGTAACGAGATTGAGGTCAACCATCGGCATATACATCTTCACATACTGGTCGATCTGCCGTTCGGTGAGCGACACGAAGCCATAGAGTCCGGCATAAGTGGCGTTGACTATCTCGAAGAGTTTGCGGCCCCACTGACCTTTCCAAACGTCCTCGCGCGTCAATTTCTTGACATGCAGATTGTAGCGCTTTTCTACCATCTGGGCTATCTTGGCGTACTTCTCAGGCACCTCGTCGGGCACAGGCAGCAAATATTCCACGTAGTCGTTGTCCTTTTCCCATCCGCCCAACTGTTCCATATGGCGCGGATAGTAGTCGTAGTTGTAGATGGTGGCCATGGTGCCAAGCTTGTCAAAGCCCCATGTCAGCATGCCTTCTGGGTCCATATCGGTGAATCCAAGGGGACCCACCATATCAGTCATGCCGTTGGCGCGTCCATAATCCGCCACAGCATCCAAGAGCGCACTGCTCACTTCTATATCGTCAATGAAGTCGATCCATCCGAATCGCACATCCTTCGTGTTCCAGTGCGCATTGACCCGGTGGTTGATGATGGCAGCCACGCGGCCAACCACCCGGCCTTCCTTATAGGCCAAATAGTACTCGGCCGTGCAAAAATCAAAAGCGGCATTCTTGTCTTTGCTCAGTGTGTTCTTGTCGTCACTATACAAATTGGGCACATCGTAAGGACTGCCCTCATACAAGTCATAATGAAAATCGATGAAGGTTTTGAGATCCTTGGCGGTCTCCACCTTCCGTATTTCTACTCCCATGAAAGTTATAATTTCTTGATGTTGAAAGTATTTAAGTATGCAAAAATAAAACTTTTTAGACGAAAAGCCAAATCGAAAGGTCATTTTTCGTTTCTTTATCGTATTTTTGCAAGGTAATCAAAAAGCCAAAAACACATCAATCCTTTTCAAACAATCCGGTAACAAAAAAATGGAAAACAAACAACAACAGTTACGACAAACCATCACGCACAGATGTCTGGCAACACTCTTGTGCCTACTCGCAGTTCTCACGGCATGGGCACAAAAGCAAATGTTCAACGACGGATGGATGTTCCGTTATGGCGACAGCGATGTGCAAAGCGTAGGGCACCAAGACGGATGGAAGGCAGTGGACCTGCCTCACGACTGGAGCATCAACATGCCCTTCAGCGAGACCAATGCGTCGGGCAACGACGGAGGCTATCTGCCCACAGGAACAGGATGGTACAAGAAGACCTTTGAGGTGGATGCCAAATGGCTGGACAGCACCGACACACGGACAGACCTCTACTTCGAGGGGGTATACATGAATTCGGATGTCTATGTCAATGGGCAGCATGTAGGCGGACACCCTTATGGCTACTCCAGTTTCTTCTGCGACATCACCAAGGCACTACATGCAGGCTCCAACACCCTTCTGGTGCGGGTGGACAACTCGAAGCAGAAGAACTGCCGCTGGTACACAGGATCGGGAATCTACCGCAACGTGTGGCTCATACACAAAAAGGGAATGGGCATAGACCGATGGGGGATGCAGATAACCACGCCTACGGTACACGAAATACACATGAAAACCACCCTGTACAACCGGACAGGACACGCTGCCGACGCTAAGTTCGTGGCGCGCATCGGCAATGGGGCGACCGCCAGCCGCAACATACGGCTCGACAGCAATGGGCCACAGGTGTTCGAACAGGTGTTCGTCGTAGACAACCCGCGTCTGTGGAGTCCGGAACAACCCAACCGCTACAAAGCCGTGGTGGAACTGCAAGACAGGGACGGAAAGGTTATCGACCACGAAGAACAGTGGTTCGGCATACGCACCATCCACTACGATGCCACACACGGACTGACGCTCAACGGCAAAAGCATCAAGCTCAACGGCGGATGCCTGCACCACGACAACGGCATACTGGGTGCTGCGGCGTGGAAAGATGCAGAGATACGCAAAGTGCAGCTAATGAAGCAAGCTGGCTACAACGCAGCCCGGACAAGCCACAACCCACCATCGGAGGCGTTCCTCGATGCCTGCGACTCGCTGGGACTGCTCGTCATCGACGAGGCGTTCGACGGATGGCGCAGTGCCAAGAACACCTACGACTACTCCACACTCTTCGACCAATGGTTCAAGACCGACATCGAAGCCATGGTGAGACGCGACCGCAACCACCCGTCGGTGTTCTGCTGGAGCGTGGGTAACGAAATCATTGAACGGAAAGAGAGGGCTGCCGTGGCCACGGCTTACCAGCTGCGCGAACAGGTGAAACGATGGGACGACACACGACCCATAACATCGGCTCTGGCTGCATGGGACAACGACTGGGAGATATACGACCCGTTGGCATCGGCACAGGATATCGTGGGCTACAACTACATGATGCACAAGGCCGAAAGCGACCACCAGCGGGTACCCGAACGCGTGATGTGGCAAACTGAGTCGTACCCCAGAGATGCCTTTGCCAACTGGAAGCGGTGCATGGCTCACTCCTACATAGTGGGCGATTTCGTATGGACCAGCCTCGACTACATCGGCGAGAGTGGCATCGGCCGATATTGGCACGACGGCGACCCGGCAGGCGAACACTACCAGCGACCCTTGTGGCCATGGCACGCAGCCTACTGCGGCGACGTCGACCTAACGGGCTACCTGAAGCCTGTGGGCCACTACCGCTCGCTACTGTGGAACGAGAACCAGACGGAACGCATGCACCTTGCCGTGTATGAGCCCGACGGATACAACGGAAGGGTGCGCACCGGACTATGGGCTACATGGCCGACTGTGGTGAGCTGGAACTGGCCGGGATGGGAAGGCAAGGATATCGACGTGGTGGTGTATAGCCGCGAGCCACAGGTTGCGCTCTACCTCAACGACAAGCTCATAGGCACACAAGCTGTGGACAGCACCACCGAGTACAAGGCGGTATTCCGCACGGCCTATCAACCGGGAACGCTAAGAGCCGTGGCCGGGAATAGCGAACAGGTCATCAGAACGGCAGGCAAGGCTGCACGCATCGTGCTGAAGGCCGACCGCAAGGCCATGGAAAGCAACGGGCTGGCTTTCGTTGAGGCATGGATAGAGGACAACGACGGCAACGTCTGTCCATTGGCCAACGACCGCCTGACATTCGAAGTGACTGGCGGTGATCTGCTGGCCGCAGGCAGCGCCGACATTACCGACCCCGAACCTTATTACGACAACAACCACCGCGCTTGGCACGGGCACGCCTTGGCTGTGGTGCACAGCAAGGCAAAGAAGGGAAAAGTAACGGTTAATGTAAAGGCCGACGGACTAAAGGCCGGCAAACTGAGCCTGCCTATCAATTGACAAAAGCAAGGCTTCTGATTGACACGACATAGCACACGACACACGCTACGATAGATAATGTGAGCCGTCCCGTCAAACCGATGGGGCGACTTTCTTATGCTTAGCAGGAAACACGAATCCGAATATTCAGCAACCGTTACACTTCTCTGTAATGAACAGACGATGATCCTTGCCTACGGTGGTGGCAAACACATAAAGGTTGCCACCATCCTTTAGTTTCAGACGCCTACGCAGCTCGACTGCAGTCAGGGGGAAGTGACGCACGGAAATGTTGGCCTGCGCTATGCCTTGGAACGCCTCGCGCAGTTCGCGCTTGTTCATCGATGTAACACGAAGAATGCGAAACTGACGTCCGGGGAAATCGGACAACGGGGTTGCCGACACATACAAATGGGCATCGGCACCAATCTGAGGCACACCAAAAACCGATTCTATTTCGTGGAAGCAGCCTGCCTTCATCAAGCTGCTGTTGGGCACGAGCAATATCTGTGGGTGCACCAAAGGTGATGGCGCAACGGCGGATGAACATTCCTCTGCGAGATAGCTGAACACTTGCTGATCGTTGACACAGACCACACGTAGTGGGCGTTGCACGCGTGACATCACCAACAAAAGCTCCTTACACTCGTTGGCAACCGACACGATATGCACCTCAACCACATTGCAGAGCTTTCGCACGGCTTCGTGCCAGTCGAGCATGGGCGAGAGTTTCACCATCACCGCGTCGGATCGCTGAAGCAGGGCTGCGCCGAGAGCCACCACGTTTGGTGTGCAGTCTTCCATGCCGAAAACCTTACGGCCATGGCCGTCGCGCCGCGCAGGATCGAGATAGATGAGCGTACGTCGTTCGGAAGAAGCAGAGGAAACCGCAAAAGGGAGTGATTGGAGGTAGGTCGTGGCATCTCCACACGCCACCTCGGCATGTGGCAGACCAAGCAACGGAAAGTTGTGGCGGGCGATGTGGCACAAATTCTCATTGCGCTCCACATAGGTAGCCTCACGGAACGCTTGCGCCATAAAGCTGAAATCAACGCCAAAACCGCCTGTAAGGTCCACCAGACGCCCTTGTTGCTTTGCGCTGCCACCTATAAGGCTTGCTGCCAAACAGGCCTTGTAGCGAGCCGTTTGCTCACTGGAACACTGTTCCATACTAAGATGGGGCGGATAGACAAGTCCTTCGCAGGTAGCCCAAGATGGCAATTTGTGGCGAGCTGTCTGCCATCCGCTTATCTGATCCAACGCCCACGGCATATCCACATCAGGATGTTTGTCGGCCAAAAAAGCCAAACGGCGAATGTCGTCATCGTAGTGACTGCGCACAAATTGGAGGGTTGCTTCGTTCTGCATAAGGGGTTACGTTATTCCTCATGGCCGCCAATAGCCAATCGTTGTGCAAAGTTAGGAAAAACTATCCTATTGGAAAATATTGGCGTCGGGTAAAAATCGCGGGCAACGGTGTTATGTTGCTGCGAACAACGCAAGACCTACGCGGCCACTCATGCGGAATCTGTCACAACGCAGCTCGTCGGCGGCGCTGTTTACGGTAAACTTGTTTTTACCTCAAGTTTCGGATTTGTCATTTGCCAAGTGCCCCCAAAGCGGGCAAATATTCAAGCATAAGTCAAAATCTGAAACTTGATGGAATTTATTAAACAAACGACCTCTCAAAAAGCGGCGCAGCGCGAACTAAGACTGCTTCTGTCGCAAATAAACGCTATTTTCAGCAACAATAAAAACCGTTGATAATCTGCGCGTTACAAAATTTCATAATTAAAGTGAACGTCGCAAAGGAAAAAAGATTTGAGAGAAGATGGTTTATCGAGAGGCGATATGTGGCTTATCGAGACTTGAAAAGCTACTTTTCATCCATTGACAAGGCATCTTTGAACGCTTCGTTAGGCATGTTCTTTGCGACAGTAACGCACAAATGAGGCGATTTTCGGACTTGAACCGCATTTTTATCGGGCGGAAACAAGACCTTCCTCATCTAAAAGGTACACTCCAAAGGTGGCTGTTTTTTCAAAAAAATGAAGACAAAAAACTAATGGCTGAAACCTCTACAACCAGTGAACAGGCAACACAGAATGCTACTGACAACAAACGCCCGCAGGCGAAAAAATCACCTACGGGCGTATCGTGCGTTATAGATAAGTTCGGATTAGTCGGCAAGCTTTGCCTTGATGAACTCGCGGTTCAGACGAGCGATGTTGGCAATCGACTCGTTCTTCGGGCACTCAGCCTCGCAAGCACGGGTGTTGGTGCAGTTGCCGAAGCCCAGCTCTTCCATCTTGGCAACCATGGCCTTGGCACGGCGGGCAGCCTCGGGACGGCCTTGGGGCAGCAAAGCAAACTGGCTGACCTTGCTGGAGACGAACAACATGGCAGAGCCGTTCTTACAAGCTGCAACACAAGCACCACAGCCGATGCAAGTAGCGCAATCCATAGCCTCGTCGGCAGCGTCCTTGGAAATCAGGATGGCATTGGCATCCTGGGCCTGGCCGGTGCGAACAGAGGTGTAACCGCCAGCAGCGATAATCTTGTCGAAAGCAGAGCGGTCGACCATGCAGTCCTTGATGACAGGGAAAGCAGCCGAACGCCAAGGCTCAACAGTGATGACATCGCCGTCGTTGAAACGACGCATATAGAGCTGGCAAGTGGTGGCTCCCTGCGCTGGACCGTGAGGGTTGCCGTTGATATAAAGCGAGCACATGCCGCAGATACCTTCGCGACAGTCGTGGTCGAAGACGAACGGCTCCTTGCCTTGCTCGATGAGCTGCTCGTTGAGAATGTCGAGCATCTCCAAGAATGAAGTGTCGCCGGGGATGTCCTTCATCTCAAAGGTGTCGAAGTGGCCTTCAGCTGTAGGGCCGTTCTGGCGCCACACCTTAAGTGTGAATGATATATTCTGATCCATTTGAATTGTTCTGAAGTTTTATATAATGTTTCTGCATATCCTCACGCCTGCCCGTAAAGGCAGGCTTCGGCTTACTACGACTTATAGTTACGGGTCTGAACCTTAATGTACTCGTAGTTGAGCGGCTCCTTGTGCAGGACGGGAGCGCTGTTGTCGTCGTTCTGGTACTCCCAGCATGCCACGTACATGTACTCCTCGTCGTTACGCTTAGCCTCGCCTTCCTCGGTCTGGCTCTCCTCACGGAAATGACCACCGCAGCTCTCGTTGCGCTCAAGGGCATCGTAGGCTATCAGCTCGCCCATAAGGATGAAGTCGCGGAGGTGGATGGCCTTATCGAGCTCAACATTGAGACCTTCTTTCGTACCGGGAATACGGACGCAAGTGTCAAACTGCTCGCGGATGCCCTTCAGCTTCTTGAGGGCAGTCTTCAGGCCTTCCTCGGTGCGAGCCATACCCACATAGTTCCACATGATGTTGTAAAGCTCCTTATGGATGGTATCAACGCTCACCAGCTTGCTCTTGTCGGCCTGCTTGTTCTGGATGTCGAAGATGCGGTCGATCTCGCTCTGCACCTTCTTCTCGGCCTCGTCGAACTCAGGAAGGTTGGTCTTGAAACGGGGAACGGTGATCTGGTCGGCAAGGTAGTTCTGCATGGTGTAAGGTATAACGAAGTAACCGTCGCTAAGACCCTGCATAAGAGCAGAGGCACCGAGACGGTTGGCGCCATGGTCAGAGAAATTGCACTCGCCCAATGCGAACAGACCCTTGACGCTGGTCTGCAGCTCGTAGTCGACCCAAAGACCACCCATCGTATAGTGAATAGCGGGGAAAATCATCATTGGGTTGTCGTGGGGATCCACGTCGGTAATCTCCTGATACATATCAAAGAGGTTGCCATAACGCTCGTCGACACGCTTGCGGCCAAGGCGCTCGAACGACTCAGAGAAATCGAGGAACACGGCCAAGCCGGTGTTGTTCACGCCAAAGCCCTTGTCGGTACGCTCCTTAGCGGCACGTGAGGCCACGTCGCGGGGAACAAGGTTACCGAAGGCAGGATAGCGGCGCTCCAAATAGTAGTCGCGATCCTCTTCGGGAATGTCGCGGCCTTGGATTTCGCCACGTTGCAAGCGCTTGGCATCCTCCAGTTTCTTGGGAACCCAAATACGGCCGTCGTTACGCAGCGACTCAGACATGAGCGTCAGCTTCGACTGCTTGTCGCCATGAACAGGGATACAAGTGGGGTGAATCTGGACAAAGCAAGGATTGGCGAAATAAGCGCCCTTGCGGTAAGCTTGGATAGCAGCTGTGCAGTTGCAACCCATGGCGTTGGTGGACAAGAAATAAGTATTGCCGTAACCACCAGTAGCCAAACATACAGCATGTGCGGAATAACGCTCCAGCTTGCCAGTCACGAGGTTCTTGGCGATGACACCACGGCAACGGCCGTCGATGATTACCACGTCTTCAATCTCTGTACGAGTATGCAGCTCTACAGTACCACTGTTCACTTCCTTCATTAGCGAACTGTATGCACCGAGCAACAACTGCTGGCCGGTCTGACCCTTTGCATAGAATGTACGGCTTACCTGAACACCACCGAACGAACGGTTAGCAAGCATGCCACCATACTCACGGGCGAAAGGAACACCTTGAGCAACACACTGGTCGATAATGCTGGCACTGACCTCTGCCAAACGATAAACGTTAGCTTCGCGGGCACGGTAGTCGCCACCCTTAATAGTGTCGTAGAACAAACGATACACAGCGTCACCGTCGTTCTGGTAGTTCTTCGCGGCGTTGATACCACCCTGCGCAGCGATAGAGTGCGCACGGCGGGGACTATCCTGTATGCAGAAATTGATAACATGGAAGCCCATCTCACCAAGAGAGGCGGCTGCGCTGGCTCCGGCAAGACCTGTTCCGACAACGATAATGTCGAGCTTACGTTTGTTGGTAGGGTTAACCAGCTTCTGGTGGGCTTTATAGTTAGTCCATTTGTCGGCCAAAAGGCCCTCAGGAATCTTAGAATCTATTTGTGACATAATGTTCTGAATTTATTATTAACACATACTTGGGGCAAAGCCAAGCCAGAAGCTCAGCACGAGAATGGCAAATACGCCCATAAGAAGGGTGACATAGACAACGCCAATGGCTTGCCAACGCTTCAGCCAAATCTTGCCGCTCCATCCTAAGGTCTGCATGGCCGACCAGAAGCCGTGGGTCAGGTGGAACCACAAAGCGACAATCCATACCAGATAGAGCACCGAATAGACGGGGCAGGAGAACACTTCCTTAATCCATCCCATACCATCGGCGGGAGCAATAGAGGCCTCTGCGCCTGTCAACTCTGCTAGCATCATGTGTGCCCAGAAATTATAAAGGTGAAGAAGAATTCCCACCACAACGATAAGGCCAAGCACCAACATGTTTTGAGAAGCCCACGACACCTCGGGACGACGGTTGGTCACCGCATAGCGCTGATCACCGCGAGCGCGGCGGTTTTGGGCAGTAAGGATGAAAGCGTACACGATGTGGCAGCAGGCTAGGAAAGCCAAGCCAAGTGTGCCAACAACTGCATACCAGTTTGCACCCAAGAACTCACAGACGGTGTTGTAGGCGTCTCCGGAGAAGAACGCAGCAACATTCATCGCACAGTGGAAGGTTAGGAAGAGAATGAGGCAAACGCCGGTAAGCGACATCACCACTTTCCTACCAATTGGAGAATTGATTAACCACATAAATGATTGATTTTTAATTATTTAAATATTAGATGTGTTTTCGGTAACATCAGATTTTATAAGACAATTCTC
The DNA here is from genome assembly GCA_963656105.1 of Eggerthellaceae bacterium. GTDB lineage: Bacteria > Bacteroidota > Bacteroidia > Bacteroidales > Bacteroidaceae > Prevotella. Next base: position 24,406 of record CAVKHW010000009.1, on the reverse strand, counting down.
GTTTGTAAAATGATTTTCGGAGTTTCACAATACCTTATAATAGGTATTATCCTAACTCTTAATGACTGCAAAAATACTATATTTTAGCGATTAATCAAAGTAAAACGAACAAAAAATCGATTTTATTTCTTACTTTTGCCAAAAAGACAAAATGATGGATTTCAAATACGATGTGATAGTAATTGGCGGCGGCCATGCGGGTTGCGAAGCAGCATGCGCAGCGGCAAACATCGGGGCACGAACATTGCTCGTAACAATGGATATGAACAAGATTGCCCAAATGAGTTGCAACCCTGCAGTAGGCGGTATCGCAAAAGGACAGATTGTAAGGGAAATTGATGCCCTCGGCGGACAGATGGGACTTGTTACGGATGCCACCGCCATACAGTTTAGGATGCTCAATAAAGGAAAAGGCCCTGCGGTCTGGTCACCACGCGCACAATGCGATAGAGGGAAATTCATTTGGGAATGGAGACGCATCATCGACCACACATCCAACCTCGATGTGTGGCAAGACCAAGCAGAAGAACTGATAGTAGAAAATGGAGAAGCTGTCGGTGTTAAGACAATTTGGGGGGTAGAGATACACGCCAAAGCTGTTATCATCACGGCTGGAACGTTCCTCAATGGTCTGATGCATGTCGGAAACCACAAGGTTCCGGGTGGCAGGTGCGCAGAACCCGCCACCTATCACCTTACGGAAAGCATCACACAACTGGGAATAAAAGCTGGACGCATGAAAACGGGAACGCCTGTTCGGATAGACAAACGTACCATCCATTTCGAAGATACTGAGGAACAGTCAGGCGATACGGGCAACCAGCAGTTCTCATACATGTCTTTCCATCGACCACTGAAACAACTGCCATGTTGGACTTGCTATACGAACCAACGCGTACACGATATCCTTCGCAACGACATTGGAAACTCCCCACTCTACAACGGGCAAATACAGTCAACAGGACCGCGCTATTGCCCGTCCATCGAAACCAAGTTGGTAACCTTTCCTGACCGCGACAAACACCCGTTGTTCATAGAGCCCGAAGGTGAAGACACGAATGAAATTTACCTCAATGGTTTTTCTTCGTCCATGCCTTTAGAGACACAACTACGAGCCCTTCACGAAATACCGGCACTCAGAGAGGCAAAAATATACCGTCCGGGATACGCGATAGAATACGACTACTTTGATCCCACCCAACTCAAACATTCTTTAGAGTCTAAAATAGTTGGCGGTCTTTTCTTTGCTGGACAAGTCAACGGAACGACTGGATATGAAGAAGCCGGAGGACAAGGATTGGTAGCTGGAATCAACGCCGCACTGAAATGCGCAGGAAGCAAGCCTTACGTGATGCAACGCGACGAGAGCTATATCGGCGTGCTTATTGACGACCTTACCACGAAAGGTGTAGACGAGCCATACCGGATGTTCACATCTCGGGCTGAATACCGCATACTGCTACGCCAAGATGATGCAGATACCAGACTGACGGAAAAAGCATACAACATAGGACTTGCTGACAGGAAACGAATGGACTGGTGGTTGGAGAAAAAAGGGAATATCGAAAAACTCATTGAATTCTGCGACCAAACGCCGGTCAAACCCAATGTTATCAATGGCGCATTGGAAGCCATCGGAACAACGCCTCTGCGAATGGGATGCAAAATTTCAGATCTCATCGCACGCCCACAGATATCCATTCAGCAACTTTCCGAAATCATTCCGGAACTGAAAGAAATAATAGAGCAATCGCCGAACCGGACGGAGGAAATCGCCGAAGCTGCAGAAATTCGCATAAAATACAAAGGTTACATCGAACGGGAAAAGATTGTTGCCAACAAGATGCACCGCTTAGAAGATATTCATATAAAAGGAAGGTTCAATTATAATGAACTACATGAAATATCAACAGAGGGTCGGCAGAAACTGCAGCGCATTGATCCCGAGACATTAGGGCAAGCCAGCCGCATTCCCGGAGTATCGCCAAGCGATATAAATGTGATGCTTGTTTTGCTCGGAAGGTAAATGTTTCACGTGAAACAAGGATAGCGATAAATTATTAAGAATTAAAGAATTACATAAAAAGTAAAACGTTAAACATGAACAATCAAATATTGTTAAACAACTTACGTTGTATTCCAGACTGGCCAATCAAAGGTGTAAATTTCCGCGATGTCACAACACTGTTTAAAAGCGCAGAGTGTGTCAAGACCATAACAGACGAGATGTTCGATTTATATAAGGACAAGGGCATCACAAAAATAGTGGGTATAGAGAGCCGAGGTTTTGTAATGAGTTCGGCTGCAGCAATAAGATTAGGGGCAGGAATCGTGCTTTGCCGCAAGCCTGGCAAACTGCCCTGCGAAACCATCCAGACAAGTTACGCAAAAGAATACGGCATCGACACCATAGAGATTCATAAAGATTCGATAAACGAGAACGATGTTGTATTGCTTCACGATGACCTCTTGGCCACAGGAGGAACGATGAAAGCGGCCTGCGATTTGGTGCGCAAATTTAATCCCAAAAGAATATATTGCAATTTTATCATTGAATTATCATCGGAGTTTCCGAATGCCCGGGAGATTTTTGACAAGGACATAGAAATAACCAGTCTTCTGCAATTCTGAAGAAAAGATTGAATAATGTCTAAAAATAAAAGGGTCAACTAAAAGAAAGAAAGTGATCTCCCGTTGTATCGTCTAAGAGAAAAGGCGAGCGAAACATAAAAAGCGTCGATTATCCCCAAGTGTAGTTTTGGAAGCGAAACACACTTGGGGATTTTTAGTAAAGGGAAGAATTGGACAATAATGCCATTAAAAAACGGCACTTTTTCGCTGTTTTTCGTGAGGCGCCAAATAAGAATACGAAGAGGATTTATGATCAAACACAAAAGAATCAGATAAAATCAGGAATGAAATCTAAAGCAGAAGAAACGGACAATACTAAAGAACCATCGCGCTAAACATAAGAGATGGAAGTAGGCATAAGAAGAAATAACGCTTGCAAAAGAAGAAAAAGGCGACAATATAGTCTAAGTTTGTTTGTAAACAGCTATATTTTTGTTAAATTTGCAAGAGGTGAAGTCAAAGCTTTCAAATAAAAGCGCATGCAGGGATTCGTGAGATTATAATCATTAAGACTAAGCAGGTGCGTATAAAAGGAGCGGCAGAACTAAGTGCGAGCCTATTCAAGAAGAATAAGCAGAAAATAATCGCGATACGCAGCAATACACTCGCCAAAATAGGTAAATACATTATTTCAAAGCAGTTAACACGACAGATGATTGTAACGGGGCTGTAAATGTTTCACGTGAAACACAAGCACCAAATACTCCATCAGATAAAAGAGCGACAAAAATGACTAAAGCGGAAAACGAGGCAAGATTAGCATATCTTAAGAATATCGTTCTGAACATGCCACAAAAGCCTGGCAGTTATCAATACTACGACAAGCGAAGAGAGCCTGGAGCGAATCCGGATCCAGAGCACATTATCTACGTAGGTAAAGCCAAGCATCTAAAAAGCCGCGTTTCGAGCTATTTCCACAAGGAAGTGGATAGATATAAAACAAAAGTATTAGTATCGAAGATTGAAGACATAACCTACACTGTTGTGAACAGCGAGGAAGACGCATTATTGCTTGAGAATTCGCTTATCAAGAAATACAACCCACGCTATAACGTTCTTTTAAAGGACGGAAAAACATACCCAAGCATATGTGTCACCAACGAATATTATCCGCGCATATTCAAGACTCGCAACATCAACAAGAAACATGGCACATTTTACGGTCCATATCCACACATTTCCGCCATGTACAATATACTTGACTTGATCAACAAAGTTTTCAAACCGCGCCGTTGTCATCAGTCGTTATCACTAGAAGGAGTGGCTTTAAAGCGTTACAAGACATGTTTGGAGTATCACCTGCACAATTGCGAGGGATGTTGCGTTGGCAAACAATCGTGGGAAGACTACCAAGAAAACATACGTCAGGCAAAAGAGATACTCAAGGGCAACACGCGCGAACTTTCAGAGTGGCTGTACTGCGAAATGATGGAAAAAGCCAAAGCACTGAAGTTTGAAGAGGCGCAAGCGTTAAAAATTCGCTACCAAATGTTGCTTGAATTTGTCTCTAAAAGCGAGGTGGTTAGCCATACCATCAGCGATGTGGATGTGTTTACCATTGTGGATGATGGCCACCAGCACAACGCCTACATCAACTATATCCACGTGAAAAACGGCACTATCAACCAGAGTTTCACATACGAGTATCATCGTAAATTGGACGAAACCGATGAAGATTTGCTGATGTTGGCCATTCCAGAGATACGCGAACGATTTGCTTCTCAGGCAAGAGAGATAATTGTTCCGTTCAATATGGAATGGAAATTGCCTAATGCTTCATTTTTTGTACCGCAACGGGGTGACAAACGCCATCTGTTGGAACTATCTGAGATGAACGGAAAACAATACAAATTTGATCGTTTAAAACAGGCTGAAAAGCTCAATCCCGAGCAGAAACAGACGCGCCTCATGAAAGAACTGCAAACCAAATTGGGCTTGCCAAAAATGCCTTACCAGATAGAGTGTTTCGACAATTCAAACATATCGGGCACTGATGCCGTAGCAGGATGCATAGTGTATAAGGGTATGAAACCTTCGCGCAAGGACTACCGTAAGTACAATATTAAGACCGTGACGGGTCCCGACGATTACGCCTCTATGCAAGAAGTGGTACGCCGTCGCTATACAAGAATGACTGAAGAAGGCACACCATTGCCTGACCTCATCATCACCGATGGCGGTCGGGGACAGATGGAGGTGGTGCGCGAAGTAGTGGAAGACGAGTTGCATCTCAACATTCCGATAGCGGGATTGGCAAAAAACGACCGACACCGCACTAACGAACTGCTATATGGTTTCCCACCTGCGGTAATAGGAATGAAGGCCGATAGTGAGCTGTTTCATATACTTACGCAGATACAAGACGAGGTTCATCGCTATGCAATAACTTTCCATCGAGACAAGCGTTCGAAACATGCCTTACATTCGGAGCTCGACAACATACACGGCATAGGTCCCAAGATACGCGATGAACTCTTGCGTTCGTTTAGGAGCGTAAAGAACATCAAGGGTGCAACTTGCGAGCAACTTGCTACCAAAATAGGCAATTCGAAAGCACGCATAGTTTACGAGCATTTTCAAAGCACATCGGTTACGGAAGACAAGAACACGAAACAATAACAACAATAACATAATAAAATTCACATTATAACCCGTAAAATATATCAACAAGCATGAGAGTAGTGATACAACGTGTCAGCCGCGCATCAGTATCTGTGGCTGGAAAGGTAAAGTCTAGCATAGGCAAAGGATTCATGATATTATTGGGAATATGCAGCGAAGACACAAAGGAAGATATAGACTGGTTGGTACGCAAGATAGACGGACTGCGCATATTCGATGACGAACAGGGAGTGATGAACCTCAACATACACGACGTAGGAGGAGACATACTTGTAGTATCGCAATTCACATTGATGGCAAGTTATAAAAAAGGAAATCGTCCCAGTTGGTTAAGGGCTGCTCCCCACTCTATCTCCATACCGCTCTACGAACAGTTTTGCACCAGCCTTTCAGCAGCATTGGGAAAGCCAGTAGGCACAGGCGAGTTTGGTGCGATGATGGAAGTGGATCTTGTCAACGACGGCCCTACCACCATCTGCATGGACACTAAAAACAAAGAGTAATTGCGATAGACAGCATACCAAGAAACAAGGAGAAGGTATAAAAATAACTGCAAATGCAAAAAGGACAAGACAAAGCATCTATCAAAACTGTCATAAACGGCATTTTTCTGACGCACAAGGCCACCTATCATACCAAGCGAATGAGATAAAGGTACAAAAGAAACAAACGGCCGTAGAGCAAAAAAAACAAAAAACAAGAAGACAATAATCTACCAACAAAAGCATTGAATAGGCAAAAAATCTCAATATAACAAATAACCAAACCGCAATGGGGAATAAAAAGGGAGCCAATCGCATCAAAAAAAGCAAGCCATAACAGCCTTTTGTTATGGAAAAGACGTAAATTTGCATTTATGACAATCGAAGAAGCACAACATAGCGTAGACCATTGGATAAAAAGCTACGGCGTACGGTATTTCTCAGAACTTACCAACATGGCCATCCTAACCGAAGAAGTGGGCGAGCTGGCGCGTGTGATGGCGCGCAAGTACGGCGACCAAAGTTTCAAAGAAGGCGAGCACGACAACCTCAGTGATGAGATGGCCGACATATTGTGGGTTCTCTGCTGTCTGGCCAATCAAACAGGCGTGAACCTGACAAAAGCCTTCCATGAAAGCATGGAAAAGAAAACTCAGCGCGATGCCAAGCGTCATATAGACAATCCTAAGCTACGCTGAGAAGGATCATCGCTCATACCATTGCAAGAAAAAAAACAAAAATAATTCAAAACAACTATGGGAATCATCAAAGAAAACGTGTCGAAAGACATAGCCGCACAACAAGCTGCATCAACATCAAACATGAGCAAAATCGAACAAGCATTTGCCAAATACAACCTCAATGTAGACGAGGCTGCGGTGCGTGAGACCGTAAAAGAAATTATAGCCAACAAAGTGCCAACTAACGACAACCACGATGTTAAGAAATTCTTGTTAGGCAGCATAGAGCTCACTTCGCTCCACACCACCGACACTGAGGAGAGCATACTTGCCATGGTAGAAAAGGTCAACAAGATGGAATCCACACACCCCGACTTGCCACACGTGGCAGCAGTATGCGTCTATCCAGTCTTTGTAAACCTCGTGCGCAACTCATTGGAAGTGGACGGAGTGGAGATAACGAGCGTCTGCGGAAACTTCCCCTCCTCACAAAGCCGCATGGAGGTGAAAGTGGCTGAGACACAACTGGCTGTGACCGACGGCGCAACCAACATCGACGTTGTACTTCCGGTAGGTAAATTCCTGTCAGAAGACTATGAGAGCGTGGCCGACGACATCAGCGAAATGAAGCAAGCTTGTGGCGATGTGCCCATGAAAGTGATACTCGAAACATGCGACCTCGAATGCCTTAGCAATGTGAAACGCGCTGCCATTCTCAGCATGTATGCCGGAGCCGACTATATAAAGACATCAACAGGCAAGGAGAAAGCAGGTGCCACACCCGAGGGCGTTTATGTGATGTGCCAAGCAATCAAAGAATACTACGAGCAAACCGGTATCATGATCGGGCTAAAGCCTGCTGGCGGCATCAACAGATCAATGGATGCCATTATCCTCTACACCATCGCCAAAGAAGTGCTCGGCGACAAGTGGATAACAAACGAGATGTTTCGCCTGGGAACCAGCCGCCTGGCCAAACAACTCTTAGAGGAGCTTAACGCCTAATCTGCAGCATACCGATTTGTATGCTATCGTGATAAATTATAGCTTAAATTTCTAAAATAATAGCTTAAATTTTTCATATTTAAGCTATTATTTTCTTTGCTATTACAACCGATTGATATTCAAAAGGTTAGAAAAGAATATTTAAGGGAGGCATAATCAAAGAATATTAGAGCAAAAAACCAAGAAGGTTAATTGCGAAATGTCAACCCTTAATGCATCAAAAAGAATGCATACGGCATACAAGCGAGGGGGATATCATTATCCCCCTCGCTTGTATGCCGATAAGAAATTGAAGCAGGAATATAGAACAGTATAGACAATACTACATCTTACGTTCTATAACGAAATCGAGATAGGCGCGCAAACTGCGTTTCAATTCTTCATTATGAACATCAAGCTCTATGAAAGTAAGAGCCTCCGCATGCAATTGCCACATACGCTTTTCGGCGTATTCAATGCCGCCTTGTTTTTTGGTGAATTCAACCAGTTGCGCAATTTCGTTCTTTGTAACCGATCCGTCTTTTACCTTATAGGCCATGTGCAACATATCTTCATCATGACTACTGTTCAGCGCATAAATGACAGGCAAGGTTAACTTACCCTCAGCCATATCATTACCAGTGGGTTTTCCGATGTCCGAATGGTCATAATAGTCGAAAATATCATCGCGAATTTGGAAAATTATACCTAGATTTCTTCCAAACATCTTAGCATTTTCTATCTCTTCTTCGCTGGCTCCGCCACTCAACATACCTATCGAAGCACACGCTTCGAACAGCGCGGCTGTTTTTTGACGAATCACCTGATAATAAGACTCTTCCGAAATATCATCGGCATGAATATTCGACAGTTGCAGTATTTCACCATTCGACAGCGTGCGACCCAATTCGGCCAAATAACGAACGATGGTTTCGCTGTGCGTGTAGCTGACATGAAGCAAAGCCGTAGAGAGGATATAGTCGCCAACCAACACCGCCACTTTGTTGTCATACAATTGGTTGACCGATTTCTGACCTCTGCGCTCACCACTCTCATCCACTACATCGTCGTGCACAAGCGAAGCAGTGTGAAGCAACTCAAGGCCAACGGCAGCATGGAGCGTAACATCAGTTATACGCCCCACACACTTGGCCATGAGCAGGATCAGCATGGGACGCATGCGCTTGCCAGCCCGTTGTCTGATATGATTTAACGCCTGACTGAGCATGCCGTCTCTATGCGACAAAGACCGATTGAAAAGATCTATAAAATCGGTCAGTTCCGAAGCTATGGGTTGTTTAATAACTGATAGGTAATCCATGCCACTACTAAATTTGTTACAAAAGTAACCATTTTTATCGGGAATTATGGCAATTTTTTAGTAATTTTACCGCTAAAACAATCATAATTATGGAGAAACTATTCCTCTTCGACGCATACGCCATTATCTTCCGTTCATACTATGCTTTTATTAACCGCCCCACCATCAACTCCAAAGGCCTCAACACCTCTGCCATACTGGGGTTCTGCAACACGCTGAAGGAAATACTCGACAAGGAAAAACCCACTTTCCTTGGCGTGGCATTCGACCATGGAAAGACGTTTCGACACGAAGCTTACCCACCCTATAAAGCACAGCGACAGGAGACACCCGAAGACATCAAACTTGCGGTGCCGTACATAAAGGATATTTTGCAAGCCATGAACATCCCCGTGCTACAAGCCGATGGTTTTGAGGCCGACGATGTCATAGGCACTCTGGCCACACAAGCAGGTCAGCAAGGCGTAGAAACCTATATGCTCACACCCGACAAGGACTACGGTCAGCTCGTCGGCCCGAGTGTTAAAATGTATCGGCCAAGACACGGCGGAGGATACGATGTGATAGGCGAACCGGAAATAAAAGAAAAATATGGCATTGAAAACGCAACACAAGTGATAGACATTCTGGCACTGATGGGCGATGCCTCCGACAATTATCCCGGATGTCCGGGTGTCGGCGAGAAAACGGCAACGAAACTCATCGGTCAGTTCGGAACAACCGAAAATCTCATCAGCCATACTGATCGGCTGAAGGGCAAAATGCGCGAAAAAGTTGAAACAGCAATCGACGACATAAAGATGTCGAAATTTTTGGCAACCATCCGCACCGATGTTCCCATCACGCTAAACCTGGAAGAATTGAGAGTGACAACGCCCAACGAGGAAAAACTGCGTCAGATGTTCGATCAACTCGAATTCAAACGACTGGCCGAACGGTTTCTTAACAAGTCTGAAGTTAAGCAAAATTCTGTTAATATTCAACTTGATTTATTTTCGGAAATTACGACCAGCAGGCAAGAAGGAGCAGAAAAACCGCTGTTTTCTAGTCTAAAAACGACCACACATACATACCAACTGATTGATAATCTTGAAGATGCGTCTTGTTTATTTGACTTTTTAAGGACAAATAAAATTCTCAGTCTAGACACAGAGACCACATCGACCAACGCCATAGATGCCGAATTGGTAGGATTAAGCTTTGCGGTGAAGGAAAACGAGGCTTACTATGTGACCATACCCGCCAAGCGTCACGAAGCTCAGCAATACATCGATTTGTTCAAGCCGATCTATGAGGATGAAGAAATACTGAAGGTCGGACAGAACATCAAGTACGACTACGAAGTGCTGCGTCGCTACGGAGTGGACATACAAGGTCCCATGTTCGACACGATGATTGCGCATTATGTGCTGCAGCCCGAGCAGCACCACAACATGGACGACATGGCCGAAACACTCCTCCACTACCGCACCATACACATCGAGGAACTGATAGGGGCAAAAGGAAAGGGACAAAAAAACATGCGCAATCTGGCTCCGCAGGAAATCTATGAATATGCCGCCGAGGATGCCGACATCACACTTAGACTGAAAAACGTTCTGGAGCCGCGCCTGAAAGAAGCTGGAGCAGAAAAGCTGTTTTGGGAAATTGAGATGCCATTGGTAAAGGTTCTGGCAGAAATGGAGCTCAGCGGCGTGTGCCTCGATACCGAACAGCTGAAGGCTACACAACAATCATTCACCGAACGCATGAACAACTACGAACGGCAAGCATACGACGAAGCAGGACAAACGTTCAACATATCGTCGCCCAAACAGGTCGGCGACATACTCTTCGGGAAAATGCAACTGCTCGAAAAGCCTAAACGCACGAAAACAGGGCAGTATGTAACTTCAGAGGAAGTGCTGCAACAACTGAGCGGTAAAGCACCCATCGTAGACGCTATACTCAACTATCGGGGTATGAAGAAACTGCTCGGAACCTATGTAGAGGCTTTGCCAAAGCTCGTCAACAAACAGACTGGACACATACACACATCGTTCAATCAGGCCATTACTGCCACCGGGCGCCTGTCATCGTCAGACCCTAACCTGCAAAACATACCCGTGCGCGACAACGATGGAAAAGAGATTCGCAAGTGTTTCATACCCGACAACGGTTGCCGATGGTTCTCGGCCGACTACAGCCAGATAGAACTGCGCATCATGGCACATCTTTCGGGCGATGAAAACATGATTGAAGCCTTTCGCGAAGGAAAAGACATACACCTAGCCACAGCAGCAAAGATATGGAAAGTGGATATCAACGAGGTTACCGAGGCTCAGCGCAAAAAAGCCAAGCAAGCCAATTTCGGTATAATCTACGGCATCACCGCCTATGGCTTGGCTCAACGCATGGATATACCCACAGGCGAAGCCCGCCAACTTATCGACGAATACTTCAAAACATTCCCTAAGGTGCATCAATACATGGAAACGGCCAAGGCCGAAGCTCGCAAGAACGGATACGCCGAGACCATGTACGGACGGCGACGTTACCTGCCCGACATCAACTCACACAACGCAACGGTACGCGGATTTGCCGAACGCAACGCAATCAACGCTCCCATACAAGGATCGGAAGCCGACATCATAAAACTGGCCATGATACGCATTTGGCAACGATTTAAGGCGGAGGGAATACGCACAAAAATGACCTTGCAAGTGCACGACGAACTCAATTTCTCGGTCTACTCCGATGAAGCCGAAAAGGTAGAACAGATTGTCGTACAGGAGATGCAGAACGCAGCGCAGCTACAAGTGCCGCTAACGGTGGATGCAGGATGGGGCGACAACTGGCTCGAAGCCCACTAATCAGACGAATAGCCATCGAGGTATATCACGGGATATAACGTGAGTAACACATAATATAATATGTGATACATCACGGTATTTACTATAAGCTACCAAGAAATGGATAAGAGACAAAAAGCAAGGTTATAAAAAACAAAAGGCAAGAAAATTTAGTAACTTTGCAAATAAATTTAAAACTAAAATGAGGGCGCACCAAGCGTGCGGCCAACAATAAACGTACATAATATGGCATTAAAATGTGGTATCGTGGGACTGCCCAACGTGGGAAAGTCCACTCTCTTCAACTGTCTGTCGAGTGCCAAGGCACAAGCAGCCAATTTCCCGTTCTGCACCATCGAGCCCAATTTGGGCGTCATCACCGTGCCCGACGAACGACTCACCAACCTGGCGGAGATAGTTCATCCGGGGCGAATCGTCCCAGCAACCTGCGAAATAGTGGATATTGCCGGATTGGTGAAAGGTGCAAGCAAAGGCGAGGGATTGGGCAACAAATTCCTTGGAAACATACGCGAGTGCGATGCCATCATACACGTCATACGATGTTTCGACGACGACAACGTGGTGCGCGAGGGTGGCGCCCCTGTTGACCCTGCATCAGACAAAGACATCATCGACACCGAACTGCAGCTAAAAGACCTTGAAACCATCGAAGGTCAACTGGCCAAGCAAGAAAAAATAGCTGCTTCGGGCAACAAGGATGCAAAAGTATTGGTCAACGTACTACACGCTTACAAGGAGGTGCTCGACAAAGGTATGAATGCCCGTTCGGTAACTTTCGACGACAAGGACGAGCAACAAGCCGCTCACGACCTGTTCCTGCTAACTACCAAACCGGTGCTCTACGTTTGCAACGTAGATGAAGCAAGCGCGAAAGAAGGAAACAAATACAGCCGACAAATTGAAGAAATAGCCAAGAACGAAGGGGCTGAAGCAATGGTTATAGCTGCTAAGACAGAAGAAGATATCGCATCGTTGGACACATACGAGGACAAAAAACTCTTTCTTGATGAGCTCGGACTGGAGGAAAGCGGCGTAAATCGTCTGATCAAGAAAGCCTATCATCTGCTGAACCTACAGACGTTTATCACTGCCGGCGAAATGGAAGTGAAAGCCTGGACGTTCCATAAGGGTTGGAAAGCACCGCAGTGTGCAGGCGTCATCCACACCGATTTCGAAAAGGGATTCATCCGTGCAGAGGTCATCAAGTACGACGATTACATGAAATACAAGACAGAAGCCGCCGTGCGCGAAGCCGGTCTACTCCACATCGAGGGCAAAGAATATCTTGTACAGGACGGTGACATCATGCACTTCCGCTTCAACGTATAACAGTCGTAGGACACGACACAAAAAGCAAATAGCATCATGCTTTACATCTATTGGGACCCAAGCGAAATCATTTTCCATATAGGGAGCTTCGGCGTGAGATGGTATGCCACCTGCTGGCTCATAGGACTGCTGCTCGGCTATGTGCTCATGCGACGCATCTATAAAGAAGAGAAAATTGCAGATGAAAAGTTCGACCCGCTTTTCTTCTACATCTTCGTGGGCGTACTGGTAGGCGCAAGATTAGGGCACTGCCTGTTCTACCAACCCGACTATTTCCTTTCGTCGGCCGATCATTTCATCGAAATGCTTATCCCCATGCAGCACGCGCCCGACGGGTCGTGGCACTATACAGGCTATGCTGGTTTGGCTTCACATGGTGGTGTGATCGGCATGCTGATCGGAATATGGCTCTATTGCCGACGCACGAAAGTGCCTGGCTGGGTGGTACTCGACAACATGGGTGTTTGCTCTGGCATTACCGCCACGTTCATCCGGCTTGGAAACCTGATGAATTCGGAAATTATCGGTAAGGTGACCGATGTGCCATGGGCCTTTATCTTCGGGCGCGTAGATCCTAATCCAAGGCATCCTGGACAGCTCTACGAGGCCATATCCTACCTGATTATCTTTGCCATAATATTAACACTTTACCGCAAACACCGCGAAAAAGTGGGTACAGGATTTTTCTTCGGCATCTGTCTGACGCTCATCTTTACCATGCGTTTCTTTATCGAATACACCAAAGATATACAAGTAGACTTTGAGGCCGGCATGTTGTTCGACATGGGGCAGCTTCTCTCCCTTCCGTTCATCGCCATCGGCCTGTTCTGCATCGGCTGCAAAAAAGGCATGAAAAAACTTGGCGCAAAGCCTTGGAAATACGAATAAACGAGGAGAAAAAGATGGTCTTAAGACGTTTTCGAGCGAACAGAACAATAGACATCAGCAAAGCGAAAACGCAGAAATATTAAAAGAAAGCAAGCCTCTTAAGGAATGTTATTTAAACGGCAGTAAAACCAAACACTGCATATTACATTCCTTAAGAGGCTTTGACTACCCTACCCTACTGACTCTTTCCTGTCACAATCTTCTTTATTTCATTGAGCTTGTTGAGTGCTTCAACAGGGGTAAGATTATTGATGTCAAGTCCTAAAATCTCATCGCGCACCTGCGAAAGTACTGGATCGTCAAGCTGGAATATGCTCATCTGCACGCCTTCACGCGCTTCAGCCAATCGCTCAACACTCGGCTTGCCTGCCGATCCTACCGATGCGTTGTCGGCTTCGAGCTGTTTCAGTATCACCTGAGCACGCTTGACAATACTGCGCGGCATGCCAGCTATCTCAGCGACATGGATACCAAAGGAATGCTCAGAACCTCCGCGTAACAATTTCCGAAGAAAGATGACCTTCCCATCTACCTCTTTCACCGAAACGTTATAGTTCTTGATACGCGGAAAAAGTTTCTCCATTTCATTGAGCTCATGATAGTGAGTTGCGAAAAGCGTACGCGCACGAGCCTTGGGATGCTCGTGAAGATACTCCACAATGGCCCATGCTATGGAAATGCCGTCATAGGTAGATGTTCCGCGTCCGAGTTCATCGAACAGAACAAGCGACCGTGACGAAACATTATTGAGTATGTCGGCAGCTTCTGTCATCTCCACCATGAACGTGGATTCGCCCAACGATAAATTATCGCTTGCTCCCACACGGGTGAATATTTTGTCCACCAAGCCTATTTTAGCGCGTTCTGCGGGCACAAAGCACCCTACCTGAGCCAACAGTACCACAAGAGCAGTTTGACGCAACAGAGCGGACTTTCCGGCCATGTTGGGGCCAGTTATCATCATTACCTGTTGCTTTTCGGTGTCAAGATACACATCGTTAGGCACATAACGTTCGCCCAACGGCATTTGCGTTTCGATAACCGGATGCCGTCCCTGTTGTATGTCTATAACTTCGCCTTCATCCACTTCGGGTCTTACATACATATTGTCTTCCGACACCTTGGCAAAGCCCAACAGACAATCTATATGAGCCAAGACATTAGCATCAATCTGTATCTGAGGAATAAAGTCTTGCATGGCAACCACTAATTCGGAGAACAATCGTGTCTCAAGATCAAGGATTTTCTCATCGGCTCCCAGTATTTTCTCCTCGTATTGTTTCAGTTCGGGTGTTATGTAACGCTCGGCCTGTGCCAAGGTTTGTTTACGTATCCATGTTTCGGGCACATGATCCTTAAACGTATTTCTTACTTCGAGGTAATAACCGAACACATTATTGAAACCTACTTTTAACGACGATATGCCGGTCTTTTCGGCTTCATCCTGCTGGATCTGCAGCAGATAGTCCTTCCCATTACGGGAAATGGAACGTAAGTCATCAAGCTCAGCATTGTACCCACTGGCTATAACGTTGCCCTTGTTGGCCAACAAGGGCGGGTCGGGTTGTATTTCCTTTTCGATGCGGTCGCGCAGACTTTCGCAAAGATTCAACTGCTCACCCAAACGGCGCAAGCTTTGGTTCTTGGCGTAAAGACACGCTGACTTGATGGGTTGGACGGCCATAAGAGCGTTTTTCAGCTGCACGACCTCGCGCGGCGACACCCTTCCGACGGCCACTTTCGAGATAATACGTTCCAAGTCGCCTATGTGATGAAGTTGCTCATCAACAAGATGTCTGAAGTCGGGACATTTGAAGAAATAATCCACTACGTCCTGACGGTCGTTGATTTGGCGCACATCCTTCAGCGGAAATACCATCCACCGTCGCAGCAAACGACCGCCCATAGGAGTAACCGTACGGTCGATGACACCAAGAAGCGACGTTCCGTCTTCTTGCATAGGCTGCAAAAGCTCCAGCGATCGGATAGTGAATTTATCGAGACGCACATATTTCTCCTCTTCAATACGTTTCAATGAAGTGATGTGGTTGATATGTGTGTGCTGGGTCAACTCCAAATATTGCATGATGGCACCAGATGCAACGATACCCTCTTTTAGATAATCCACACCAAAACCCTTTAGGTTCTTGGTTGCAAAATGTTTGAGCAGTTTCTGTCTTGCCGATTGTTCGGTAAACACCCAGTCGTCGAGTTCGAAGACACAATAACGCGTACCGAAATAACGTTCGAAATCGATTTTACGGTCTCTGTCGTAAAGCACCTCCTTGGGTGAGAAATTTCCAAGAAGCTTTTCTACATAGTCGTACGACCCTTGACCGGTAAGAAACTCGCCAGTCGATATGTCGAGGAAACTGATGCCGCATGCGGTCTTACCGAAATGTACGGCTGCAAGAAAGTTGTTTTCTTTGTAATTAAGCACATTGTCACTCATGGCCACGCCAGGAGTAACGAGTTCGGTAATGCCGCGCTTCACCATCTTATCCATTTCGGTCAGTCCTTTCTTACCCTTTATGGCCTCCCGTTTCTTCTTCGGGTCTTCAAGTTGGTCGCAGATTGCCACTCGTTTTCCTGCACGAATAAGCTTGGGTAGATAAGTATCGAGGGCGTGATGAGGAAAGCCGGCCATTTCCGACCCTTTTGAAGCGCCATTGTTACGCTTGGTAAGAGTGATGCCCAAGATTTGCGAGGCTTCTATAGCGTCTTCGCAATATGTTTCATAGAAGTCGCCGCAACGAAAAAGCAGAAGAGCATCCGGGTTCTTTGCTTTCAAGGCAAAAAACTGCCGCATCATCGGGGTTAATGTCTTATCTTTGGTTGTTGACATAGTTTTAATAATTCAAAAGTTACAAAATCAGACAATAGAAAGCATAGCTTAACTTAGTCTGCAGATGCCTACATTTCTTGTTTTCGATACTAGTCATGCAGACCAAACATAATTATTTCACGAATCGCAAACTTTTCGGTCGGGTAATAACAGCACGTCATTTGACTACCTTTTACTTAACACACGAGAAATAATTGTTCATTTTATATTGATTTTAAACCTGTGAAAGGTGCCGATCAACTTAATCTTTCTTCACCAAATTGCCGAGTCCAGCCAATAAGGCACGAGCTAAAGGATTATTGTCGATATTGTCGGCCTTCAGCTCCACATCGTTTTCTTCCACAAAATCGAGTTTTCTGGGATCGCGTTCGACCACCTTATAACAAGACCGCCCATGAATACGGCTGCGCACGAAGCCTGCTTCTTGCAAGGCAAATCCCACATCCTGGTTCACGTGTTCACCAGGAGTCCAGTATGGATATTCTTTCATGAGACGGTCTATGATGGCATCTATATAGGTCGCTTTTACTTTTTTTCCACGTGGCGGCTGTGCGAAGAGTGTGCGAATCATCTTCACAAGATTATCAGCCTCTTGAAAAGGTGCGTTTTGTACGGCCATGCGCTCGCGCTCTACATCGGTAAGCGAAAAGTCGGTATCATCTTCCAGTTCCTCTCGCAGTTGTGCATAGAGCTGTTCGTAAGGTATAATCGTTTGGAGATCGATGATGTGTTCGGCTTCGACACACACCAAACGTGCAGCACCTGCGGCATCGGTCATAGGATGCAGATTGCCTGTTGTGGCAATGAATGCAGCCATGCTACGCCGCGGAAGACGCGTAACGCCATACGCAGAGCGAAAAACAGGCGTGGATCGCGACAACAGATAGCGAACGGCGGGTGCTTGATCGGTGTTCTCTTGGTAAAACTCGTCAATGCAAAGCAAGAGATTAGTAGCCACCAGTTCGTGCACTTCGGCCGTTGAACGGAGTTTTATTTGGTCGTTGTAGTAGCGGCGAAGTGGTGGGGGAAGCAAGAGGCTGCAAAAAGAAGTCTTGCCAAATCCGTATTGTCCTACGATTACGGGCACTATGATATCGCGGTGAGCGACATCTCTTCCGGTCCATCTGGCCACCATCTGCAACATCCATTTGTGGAAGAGCGCTACCCAGTCGGCATTTGATGTAATGATTCGATTAGCCAAATCGGCCACATAGTCATTTCCATCCCAACTTTCGAGGCTGTCGAGCCATTCCTCAGCGGGATTCCAATCGGCGATGAGTGTAGAGTGGATATACCGTTCGAGCGTCTCGTCGCTGACGTCAACCCCATCGCGTGCAGCCTCAAGCACGAGGGTGTTGCGTGCTTCAGGGCTGAGAGGTTGGTAATCATCGGTGCCTTGTGTGGCATAGAGCGTCTCGCCCGTCAGCACATTACGGCGCAACGAGCAACGCCTTTGCAAATAAGTAAGAGCATCCATGCAAGTATAGCGTTTTCGTGCAAAGTTAGCAAAATTGCAAGAAAACAAGAAGCCTTTAGGGTGCAATTTGACGTTTATTGCACCCTAAAAGATTTATTCTTCGGTATAAAGCACCTGCACCAAGGTTTGACCGACAGCCTTAAGGGTAGTAGCATCGATGTGCTGCACATCATCAGCCAAAGTATGCCAGGTGGGCCCGAACGAGCTCTGTTCACAATCGGGATAATAAGAAATGATGTCGATGCAAGGTATATTGGCCACCTGATTTACGGGGATATGGTCGTCGGTGATCATGCCTCCGTCGATTTTCGGGAAGAAAGAACCATAACCTGCCTGTCGGGCGGCACGCCATACTTTCTTTACTATGTCAGGTGCATACTGCTTTGACATACCTTCCTGATAGAATCGTGCGCCCTGACCGCCAACCATGTCTACTAAAATGGCATAGCGAGGAGCATAGTCATGCGGTTTGTTCTGCGCCCAATATTGAGCGCCAAGCGCCCACGAATTGCCATCATCGGGCAGATCGCTCCACTGCGGCGTTCCCCAGTCCTCGGCATCGAAGCACACGAAATCGATGCCAAGAGCTTTCGATTCCATGAGCGTCTGCGTCTGACCGTCACCGGCTTTGCCAGCGGCCACTTTCTGTTGGCTCAGCACCCTTGCCAGTTCGAGCATAACAGCCACGCCACTGGCAGCATCGTTGGCGGCAAGTATTGGCTTTCGCCAATTGGTGCTGTCTGGGTCATTGTCGGCCCAAGGGCGCGAGTCCCAATGAGCGCAAAGCATGATGCGCGTGGTGGCTTGTGGATTCCATCGGGCTATGATATTCGTGCTTTTCAATGGTGTGCCGTCGTATCCTTTCAGGTCAGCCTTTTGAGTGGACACTTCACAACCATATTGCTTAAACTTAGCAATAATCCATTCGGCACATTTCTCATGCCCCACAGAGTTCATGTCGCGGGGTCCGAAATCACACTGGGCTTGAACAAAGGCAAAAGCCGTGTCGGCATTGAACATCGGGCCGACAGGGTTCAGACGTTCTATGTCGTCGCTTTCATCCGCTTCGGAGCTCTTGGGCGAAGCAAGCGGCCCGGCCAGGAAAAGCCAAGCTATGATGGCACAGACAATAGCTATCACGATTATCAGAATGTATTTTTTCTTCATTATTAGTTGTTTTTGGCGGCTTGCACTTGCGCCATGACGCGCAGCCAATTGCCGCCCCATATCAAAGCGATGTCGCGCTCGCTGTAGCGCCGCAACAAGAGATGTCGTGTAAGATTGATAAGTTCGGATGCATCGGCACACCCACGCACCGTACCGTCGCCATCGAAATCGGTCCCGATGCCTACATGATCGATTCCCATCACCTTGATGGCATGTTCCAGATGGTCGATAGCATCGAGGATGGTGGCTTCGGGCGTATCTTTGCGCAGGAAGCCGTGGTAGAGAGTGATATGGGCAACGCCCCCCTTCTTGGCCAAGGCCCTCATCTGGTCGTCGGTAAGATTGCGTGGCACGTCGCACAAGGCGCGCGCATTGCTATGCGAACAGACGATGGGCAGGCTACTGATTTCGAGCGCATCGTAGAACGATTTCTCAGCTGCATGACTAAGGTCGACCATGATACCCTCTTCGTTCATTCGTCTGATGACCTTCTCGCCGAATGTCGACACGCCATTGTGTGTATTGCATCCTCGTGCGCTATCACATATATCGTTGTCACCATTGTGACAGAGCGTTATGTAGACCACACCCCTCTGTGCAAAGTGATGCACACAAGCCAAGTCGTGATTAAGTGCAAGTCCGTTCTCTATACCAAGCATGATGGATCGGCGTCCCTTGCGTTTGTCTTCGTAGAGGTCGGCTGGCGTGCGCGCGATGCTTACAGCGTCGCTGTTCTGCGCCACAATACGCTCAAGCTTGTCGAATATAAGGTCGGCATACTGCGTGGGTGTCAACGATGTGCCTAAGGTTGCCAGATCAGGGTTGTGCCGCACGATACCTGCAATGTCGACCTTTTGCGAGAACTGTTCGCCCATCTTGGGCTGGGGCAGATAGGCCACCATGGTAACAGCGTCTTGCCTACCGTCGCTCATCTTGTGGAGGTCGTAAAGGATGCGGCCATCGCGTTGGGCGAAATCCACACCTTGCGGAAAGAACATAGGTGTATCGCAATGTGTATCGAGGGTCAGCGTGCGCTCATGCACGCACTTGGCCTTCCAGAACAATGCAGCCTGCTCCACCAGCCATCGGAACACAGGCAACCCATCTTCGCCGAGCCATTCGGGATGCCACTGCACGCCCATGACGGGTTTCATCTCCGTACTTTCGATGGCCTCGACAATGCCGTCGGGAGCCACAGCCGAGACCTTGAAATGAGGGCCAGGTTGGCTCACTGACTGATGATGGAAACTGTTGACGAAGACGGTGGTAGGCTTTGTGCCGTCGCCACCATATAAAGAAGCAAAGATAGAACCGGGCTGCAGCGTCACGGTGTGGGTAGGCAGTGACCGATCGGCATCCTGCGAATGTTTGATGGCAGGATGCGCTCCAGCAGGCAACTCACCTATATCCTGCGCCACGCTCCCATCGAGGGCTAAAGCCAAAGTCTGTATGCCCCGACAAATGCCGAGCATGGGAATCTGCCGGTTGAAAGCCAGTCGGGTGATGAGCAGTTCGGGCAGGTCGCGCGTGGCATTAATGTTGTGCAGGCGTGGCGACGGCTCTTGCCCGAACCAAAGAGGGTTATGGTCGCCACCTCCGGTGAGCAGGAGCCCATCGATATGGTCGAGTGTGTTGACGATGGTTTCCTTATCGGCAACGGGCGGGATGATAAGTGGCACGCCTCCAGCCCTTACCACCTGCAGATAATAGCGGTCGCGCAAGGTAGCGTCGCCGTCGGTGTAATTGGCCGTTATACCTATGACAGGCCGATGGCTTGCCTCTGGAAAAGTCGCATAGACCTCACGGAGATGCGACTCCATACGAAATGTCTCCATGATGAAAGCCTAAGATCGTTTATGCCTCTACGGGAACGGGTATCTCACGCTTGATGCTCTGCTCAAGAGAGATAAGGGTTTCGGTCGACACCACACCGGGTATGGTCTGCAATTGGTTGTTGAGCAGATCCATGAGCTGTTCGTTGTCGCGTGCATAGAGCTTCAGCAGCATGGTATATGAACCGGTAGTGAAATGGCATTCCACTATTTCGGGAATGTTGGCCAGTCGCTTCACCACGTCCTTATACATGGATCCGCGCTCGAGGTTGAGACCCACATAAGTGCACGTGGTATAGCCGAGACTCTTCGGGTTGACATCGAAACCGCTTCCGGTGATGACTCCACCCTCCACGAGATGCTGCACGCGCTGGTGGATGGCAGCGCGCGAAACGCCGCACTCAGCCGCTACATCCTTAAAGGGTATGCGTGCGTTTTTAGAAAGAATCGACAGAATTTTTCTGTCCAAGTTATCAATTTTATCCATTGTATTTTGCTTTCATATTGTTTTTTCTATTGAGCAAAAGTAGACATTTTAAACGATACCGACAACAAAAAGCACGATTATTTTACAATAACCGTGCTTTTTGTCATATTAGAAAGTATTTTCCGATACTATTTCTTGCGCTTTTTGGCTGTCTTGGCAGTAGCCTTCTTGGCGGTAGCGGTTTCGTCGGCCGCCTTTTCTTCCTGCTCGATACCCACCAGTTCGACGGTGAAGATCAGCGTGGAATAAGGTTTGATCTGTCCTGCCTGACGCTCTCCGTAAGCCAGTTCCTGAGGAATGTAGATTTCCCATTTACTGCCCACGTTCATGCTGGTCAGAGCCTCAGTCCAGCCCTTGATGACCTGATCGCAACGGAACTTGTCGGTTTTTGCACCGTTGTGGCGTGCTGTGGCATCGAAAACGTTACCGTCGATGGTCTTGCCTTCGTAGATCACTTCCACCTTTTGGTTCTTTTCGGGTTTTGCCCCCGTACCGGTAGCGAGCACCTTGTACTGCAATCCCGAAGGCAACACATTGACACCGGGCTTGTTGGCGTTGTCCTTCAGCCATGCGACATTCTCGGCCTTATAGGCGGCATTCTTTGCATCCTGGGCAGCTTTCACATGAGCCTGCACCAGGGCACCGGCGCTTTCGGTCTTGAAATAAGTGGTGTCGTTCTGCACACCGGCAATGAATCCTTCGTGGAAAAGGGCCGCAGTAATCGAATCGCTCGATCCTTCGAGGTTGCGCGACACACTGGTCAGTATCTGGTTGCCAGCCTGCTCGGCAATGCTGGCACCGGCATTATAGGCCACAAAAGCGGGGTCTTTACCCTTGCTGACCGCCTCGCGATAGCCACGCACGAACTCGGCCATGTAAGCCGTGTCGACGTGCATCTGGTGCTGCAGGTAGGCCATCAGTCCCTGTGTGGCGGCATAGCCGGCTGCATAACTCACCGTGTCGGACGAGCTCAGCAATTTCACAGGAACAGTCTGTACGGCCACGGTGTCGGCCTCAGCATTTTTCTTGGTTTTCTTCTTTCCTGCCACAGCCGTGCTGAAAGTGGCACCGGCCAAGAGGAATATGGCAAACAATATTGATTTTTTCATGCTTTTGCCTCCCGACAGTTTATTTGCCTACCTTAAGAAGTTCAATCTTGAATATCAGCGTAGAGAACGGCTTGATGGAACCGGCCTGACGCTCCTTGTAGGCCAGGTTCTGGGGAATGTAGACTTCCCATACCGATCCCTCGGGCATGTGGGTCAGTGCCTCAGTCCAACCGGGGATGAACTGCTTGGGCTGGATGGTCACAGGGCTATTGCCGTTGGTATACGAGCTCTCGAACACCTTGCCGTCGATGGTGCGGCCTTCGTAGCTCACGGTCACTGTGGTGGTATCGGTGGGGATAGGGCCGTTGCCTTCCTTGATGACCTTATACTGCAATCCTGAGGGCAGTGTCACCACGCCTGGCTTCTTTTTGTTGGCTGCCAAGAACTTCTCGCCAGCTGCCTTGTTCGGGCCGTATTCTTTCATCATTGTGGCGGTCTTGATGGCATCCATCTTGGTCTGAGCCACCTCCTGCGCTGTCTCGGGAGTCATGAGGCCGGTCTTGCCCTTCACGCCTGTGATGAAAGCGGCGAGGAGATTCTTCAGCGAGATGGTCTTCGTAGAGTCGGAACCGAAAGCTTCGTGGTTCACGCTCTTCACCAGCTGGGTGGAAAGACCCTGGCCCACCTGCAGACCCATGATGTAGGCTGCCTTTTTCTTGTCGTCGCCGGCATTCACACCCTCGTTGATACCCTTCACGAACTCGTCGATGTAAGCAGTGTCGATGCCTGCCTGCCCCGACTGTATGACCTGATGGATGTACTGCGACTGGAGCAAGCCGATGGCATAGCTCATTGAGTCGACATCATTCTTCAAGTCGGGTTTGGGTGTTGAGTTGCCACATGCCGATAAAGCGGCTGCAGCGATAGCCATGACGGCTAATGATTTTAAGTTTTTCATTGTCTTGTATTTGTTTTTTCTAAACTCTATACTGGGTAACAGAACTTCTGTTGCGCTTAGGGCATTTACTTCACCTTGACCAGCTCTACATCAAAGATAAGGGCAGCATAGGGCGGAATGCTCTGGCCGGCACCACGCTCACCGTAGGCCAACTGATAGGGGATGAAGAAACGGTACTTGGCACCCTCTTGCATGAGCTGCAATCCCTCGGTCCAGCCCTTGATCACCTGGTTGAGACCGAAGGTAGCTGTCTCGCCACGGCGGTAGCTGCTATCGAACACCTGTCCGTTGATTAGCGTACCCTCATAGTGGCATTCCACACGATCGGTGGCTGACGGCTTGCGTCCATCACCCTCGCGCAGCACTTGGTACTGCAGTCCTGAAGGCAGGGTAACCACGCCTTCATTTTTGGCATTGTTGGCAAGGAAGGTCTCGCCTTCGGCCTTGGCGGCTCCTGCCTGCTCCTCAGCTTTCTTCTGGAAGAAGCTTTCCACGGCAGCCTGAGCCTCATCCTCGGTAAGTGTGGTCTGTGAGGCAAACACGTCCTTGATGGCTTGTGCAAAATCATCAACGTTCACTTCGGCAGCGTTCATCTGTTGAAGCTGACGGCCAATGCTCATACCAAGAGCGTAACTTACTTTATCCATTCTTCTGATAATAATTTTAAATGATGCGCAAAGTTACTATTTTTAATTGTTTGATGAACCATTATATACGAAAAATTACTATTTTTGTGCAATAATAACTTTTAAGGTGGGTTCTATAAATTACCACCATAACAAACAACAAAACAATATGGGTT
>CAVKHW010000008.1:0-64065 GCA_963656105.1 Eggerthellaceae bacterium | reverse complement strand
GGAAAGTTCGCCCTCTTCGAGGACGATTCTATAATCCGATACAAAATCCGCAGGTTCCCTTCGGTCACCAGCGGTTATGCAGAGTTTTCCCCCTTCGGGGACAATTTTTCAACCATAATTCCCAAAACAGAAACTTGAGTAAAGTAAGCCCTGGGTCATCCAAAACCTTATAAAGAGCATCCATCCAGCGATTTACCGTGTTAGGACAATATTTTACCGGACAGCAATAAAACCTTACAAGAGTTTGCACCCAGCTAAAATAGCGAAAGGGCCTTGTTGCATAAAACGGCACCGTCCCCACACCTTTCCTCTTGTCGGAAAAGTGCAGAGACGGTAACGTGGTGGTCAGTGGTGTGGGGACTGTGGCGTGTGGTCAGGCCAGCTCCAGACTTAAGGCAGCCCTGAGTTTTTCGATGGCCGGGTTGTTCTGCCTCATGTGGTCGAAGAGTTCGCGCTTGGTGAATGCACGCTTCATTTCGGACACTTCGGCCAAGCGCAGAGTCAGTTCTATGCTGTTGTTGTGCAGCATCTTGCGCATGGTGGCGCGTATGTTGCCCCTTATCTCGCTGACTTGTTGCATCAGTATTTCGTTGTCGATAACGGCTTCGATATTGGGATAGTCGGTTATGTGGGGCGTGATGTTCTTCAATCGTGCTGCTAACCCTACGAGCCGTTGCGGCATGCGGTTGCACATCAGCGTCCACTCCATGCTGAGTTGTTCCTCGGTGAACGGTTGGGCGGCCGTCGGCTCTTTGCCGTCCTTGTCGTCGCCGGGCAAGTCGGTTTTCATGTAGTCGGGCTTTTGGGGCTGACTTCTCAAGTCGCCGAAGGTAATGTTTCCCGGCCCTTTGATGTTGAGCCGTACCTTACCCAACGGCCCGTCGATGCGTGCATGGATGGCATGTGGTGCTGTTGCCGTTTCGCCAGCGGCCTGTTTGGCTGCGGGCGCTTCTGGTGCCGGGGCGGCCGTGTGGTGCGCCGCCCTTGCAATGGTCTTCCCAGCCCCGGCCACCTGTGCTGCCGTTGTGGGTTGGGATGTCATGATGTTCTTGAACAGGGATTTCAAACGCTTAGGGCTACGCCCCGCACCGGCAGCATCGTCATCGTCGGGCTGGGTCAGCTGGGCCACGCGGATGAGGGTCAGTTCCACCAGCAGCCGTTTGTTGCTGCTCTGCCGGTAGTTGACGTCGCACTCGTTCATGATCTTCAGTGCCTTGTAGAGGAAGGGCAGGGGGCATTTCTTGGCTTGTTCCTGATAGCGTAGCCGTTGCTGCTCGCTAGTCTCCAGCAGGGGCAGGGTCTGTGCGTCGCGGGCCATCATCACGTTGCGCACATGCGATGCAAGGCCATTGATGAGGTTGCCGCCGTCGAAACCTTTGGCGATGATGCCGTTGAGCAGCACCATGATGTCGCTAGCCTTGTTTTCGAGAGCCAGATCCACAATGCGGAAATAATTGTCGGTATCGAGCACGTTGAGGTCTTCGAGCACCTTGTCGTAAGTGATGTGCCCCTGACAGAAACTGTTCACCTGGTCGAAAATGGAGAGGGCATCGCGCATGCCGCCGTCGGCTTTTTCGGCAATGACGTTGAGTGCCTCTTCTTCGTAGTCGGCTCCTTCTTTTTCGGCTACCATCTTCAGGTGACCGATGATTTTGGCCACAGTCATGCGCTCAAAGTCGTATATCTGGCACCGAGAGAGAATGGTGGGCAGTATCTTGTGCTTCTCGGTAGTGGCGAGAATGAATATGACGTGTTTGGGAGGCTCCTCCAAAGTCTTCAGAAAAGCGTTGAAGGCTGCCGTGGAGAGCATGTGTACCTCGTCGATGATGAACACCTTGTAGCTTCCCACTTGCGGTGGAATGAGGGTCTGTTCCATCAGCGTCTTGATGTTCTCCACCGAGTTGTTGCTGGCGGCGTCAAGCTCAAAGATATTCATGGATCGCCCTTCGTTGAAGGCCTTGCAGTTTTCGCATTCGTTGCAAGCCTCGCCGTCGGCGGTGGGCGACGAGCAGTTGATGGCCTTGGCGAAGATGCGGGCGCACGTGGTTTTGCCCACTCCGCGCGGGCCGCAGAATAGGTAAGCGTGTGCCAGCTTGCCGCCCGTCACGGCGTTCTTCAGCGTGGTGGTAAGGGCTTCCTGGCCCACCACTGAAGCGAACGTCATCGGGCGGTACTTGCGTGCCGAAACAATGTAGTTGTCAGTCATGTGTAGTCTGGTGGTTTGTCATTGCAAAGTTAGGACAATTTGGGTGAAGGGCAAAACAAAAAACATGATTTCTTTTGTATCTTTCGACGATTTGCATTAACTTTGCAACTCTTTAAAGCGAAGAAAATGAGCACTAAGATTAGCTTCGTGTGGAACCTCTTGTCACGTTACAAGTACCTCATTACAATTGTGGTGGGCGTGGCCGTTGTCGGCTTTATCGACGACAACAGTTTGTTGCGGAGGTTCAAGTACGACCTGCAGATTAGCGAGCTGAAAGACGAAATCAAGGCGTACAACCAAAAGAACGAGGACATCGTAAGGCGGTTGCGCGCTGTGCAGCGCAATCCCAAGGCCATCGAGAAGATTGCCCGTGAGCGATATTTCATGAAAGCCGACGACGAGGACATCTTCGTGCTCAGCACCGACCGTCAGGCCGAAGCCGACGGAGGGGTAGAAACCACCGATAACAATGAAACAACTAAGTAAAGTCCAAACCTTCTTTTTTCTTGCTGGCGGTGCGCTGATGGTTGTCGGCGCTGGATGCTTCTCGTTCATGTGGCATCAAGAAGCTGTCTGCTGGGTGTTCCTGTTGGGAGCAGTTATGTTTTCGGTCATGCAGATGATGCAGACCTACGACGGCAACCAGCTGTCCATCAAGCGACTAAAGCGCATACAGAGCTTGGCCGATGTGCTCTTTGTCGTGTCCGGCATCCTGATGGCCGACACCGCTTGGGGCTTCTTCAGACCACTCTTTGCCAATGTGTTCACCTATTTCACCTATATTTATAATAAGTGGGTGGTGCTGCTGCTCATAGCCGCCGTAGTGGAAGTGTACACCATGCACAGACTCGATCACGAACTTTCAAAAAAAAACATAAAAGATTAGGCGATACGTTTAAATAGCATAAATTTATTTTCACGCCTCGTAAATACATGTTATCTTTGTGTTGCTTGAACAGAACCGCTTATGAATAAAGTCTTATATGCGATTGCCAGCATTTTGGCTCTAACCTCTTGTGCCAACACCTTCAACATCAGCGGCACATCGAACGTATCCACGCTCGACGGGCAAAAATTGTACTTGAAGGTGTTTAAGGATACCACGCTGAAGAACCTCGACTCGTGCGACGTAGTGCACGGACAGTTCCAGTTTGTGGGGTCCATCGACTCCGTGCGCATTGCCACCATTTTCCTTAACGAAAATAGCGGGTTGCCCGTGGTGCTTGAGAGCGGCGACATACAAGTCAGAATCGATAATATGCAGGAAAGCGTAACGGGTACGCCGCTCAATGAGGAGTTGTCGGCTTTCAGAAACAAGTTTACCCAACTTACCAATCAAAGCATTGAGCTGGTGCATAAGCACGACCAAGCCATCATGAACGGAAGCGACATGAATGTTGTCAACGCACGGCTGGCGCGCGAGAACGAGGAAATCAACGCCAAGATGGACAAACTAGTAACCACGTTCGTCACCGAGAATTTCGATAATGTGCTGGGTCCCTATGTGTTCATCAATACCTGCGTAAACCGCTACGAGGTACCTATGCTCGACGCATGGATAGAGGATATCATGAGCAAGGCAACCGACAAGTTCAAGAACGACCCGCAAGTGAAGGAGTATTATCAGGCCGCACAGGAAAACCAAAACATCATGAATGGCATGAAGGAAATGCCCACCCAAGCCCCAGTGCAGCAGGTAGCTCCTCCCCAAGACGGCTCTACGCCCAACCAAATGGCCGCGCCACAGCGACAACCGGCCGATAAGCCGGCGCAAGCCGAATAATCATTCCCCGCGGGAAAAGCATGGCGCACGGCTTGGTATGCCAGACACAAAGTAGCCGCTATGCACCCGCATCAACCCCATATAAGCAATGAGGACAATCATTGTAGGAGGCCAAATCGTCAACGAAGGCGATGTTTTCGAAGGCTCCGTCATTATCGAAAACGACCGAATCGCACAGGTCGTAAAAGGAATGGAAATACCCCGTGGCATCTACGACAAGTGCTTGGATGTCACGGGGTGTTTTGTGTTGCCAGGCATTATCGACAGTCATGTTCACTTCCGTGAGCCGGGACTCACGGCCAAGGCCGACATCGAAAGCGAGTCGAGGGCAGCAGCCTATGGCGGAGTGACAACTTATTTCGATATGCCCAATACCGTTCCGCAGACCACAACACACGAGGCGTGGAACGACAAGATGCAAAGGGCAAGCCGCGAAAGCCATGTCAACTATGCCTTCTTTTTCGGAGCAACCAACGATAATGCTTCCGACTTTCGACGGCTCGACACAACCCATCTGCCCGGCATCAAGTTGTTTATGGGATCGTCGACAGGAAATATGCTGGTCGATAGGCTCGGATCGCTCATCGATGTGTTCAAAACGTGCGCCGCGTTGAACCTGCCTCTGATGAGCCATTGTGAAGACTCCACAATCATCGACAGCAATATGAAACGCATGAAGGAAGCATACGGCGACGACCCTCCTGTCGTGTTGCATCCGCTCATACGGTCGGAGGAGGCTTGCTACGAGAGCTCGGCGCTCGCAGTGAACCTTGCACGGCAGTTTGGTACACGGCTTCATGTGGCTCATGTAACCACCGCAAAGGAACTGCAACTGTTCGAACCTTCGTGCGCAACAGACGGCAACAACTTGCCCTTAGTCACGGCCGAAGCCGTCATAGCACATCTGTGGTTCTCTAATCTCGACTATATAGAGAAAGGTGCGCTCATCAAGTGCAACCCCGCCATTAAACGACCCGAAGACCGCGAGGCGTTGAGGGCGGCGTTGACCGACGGACATATCACCACCATCGGTACCGACCATGCGCCCCATCAGTTGAAAGACAAGCAGGGCGGATGCGCCAAAGCTGCATCGGGCATGCCCATGTTGCAGTTCTCGCTGGTGTCGATGCTGGCACTGGTCGACCAACAAGTGCTGACCATCGGCCAGCTGGTGAGGCTCATGTGTCATAACCCTGCACGCCTGTTTGGTGTCAGCGAGCGCGGATTCCTGCGTCCCGGCTACAAAGC
Organism: Eggerthellaceae bacterium; assembly: GCA_963656105.1. GTDB lineage: Bacteria > Bacteroidota > Bacteroidia > Bacteroidales > Bacteroidaceae > Prevotella. Next base: position 58,828 of record CAVKHW010000008.1, on the reverse strand, counting down.
CGATATAGCCATCGTCAGGCCCAACGACCCGTGGACGGTCACCGAAGGCCTCATTCAGAGCAAGTGCGGATGGAGTCCCATGACGGGGCAGTGCTATAGTTGGCGTGTCGTAAAGACTCTTTGCAATGGGCATCTGGTGTACGACAACGGATTGTTCGATAGCCAATATCATGGCGAAGCCGTTCGTTTCCGCCTTCCCACCAACGGACAGGAACGGGCTAATCCGTGAAAAGGAACAGCCGTTAATCCCTATCCTAACAGCTGCTTATGATAGCAAGAATCGTCATACCAGTCATCTTGGCCATCGTGTTGTCCGATCTTTACATCGATTGGCATCATTGCCGTCGACACCGTCATTGCCGGTGGTGGAAACGGTTGTTGTGGTGGCTGCCGGGATTGGTTATGTTGGGCTACACGGTGGCACTGGCCTCCAGCCGCAATTTCGTGCCCGACAATCTTCTTTGGGTCAACATCTATATGATAGCAATGGGGCTGGTGGTCGTTCCCAAGGTGCTCTTCGCCCTTTGCTCGGGCATTGGTCTATTGTGCTGTCGCATGATGGGGGGACATCGTAATTGGGGGAACCTACTGGCATGGGTGTTCATCGCCGGCAACTGGTATGTGCTGGTCTATGGCTTTATGATAGGAATCGACAAGTTTGAGGTGAAGCGTCTGGATCTCTACTTTGACAATCTACCTCCTGCTTTCGACGGTTACCGCATCGTGCATTTCACCGATGCCCATGTAGGAACCCTTGTGTCGAGAGACATACAATTGCTGAAGCGCGATTTGGACAGCATCAACGCCCAGTATGCCGACCTCATCGTGTTCACTGGCGACTTGCAAAACGTACAGCCCAATGAGCTTGATCCCGTTCAGGAATTGCTGGCTTCGCTTCGCGCTCGCGATGGTGTCGTGTCGGTGCTCGGCAATCACGACTACAGCAAATATATTCATACAGACTCCATAGTGGAAGCTGCCAACAGGGCAGAAACCATCGCCCGCGAACGGCAATGTGGCTGGCAAGTGTTGCTCAATGAGCATATTGCGCTGCATCGAGGACAAGATTCTATTGTCATTGCGGGTGCACAAAACTATGGCGACCCCGACAGTGCGAATATCCAAAGCACCCTTCGCGGTGTGGATAGGCAGACATTCACGGTCATGTTGCAGCATAATCCCGCAGCATGGGACAAGACCATAGTGCCTACGCACCAGGTGGCGCTGACGCTGAGCGGTCATACGCATGGCGGACAGATGTCTATCTTCGGCTGGCGTCCCACCTGCTTGACCTATGCCGAGGACTACGGACACTACGAACGGGCTGGATGCCAGCTCTATGTGTCGTCGGGCTTGGGCGGATTGGTGCCTTTTCGGTTTGGCCTGCCGCCCGAAATCGCAGTGATAACCTTACATAAATCAAGAAAATGAAATACATCTATCGTCTTTACCAGCTTTTTGTCGTATTGCCCATTTTCCTGTTGGCGTCGGTCGCTACGGCTTTGACCACTGCCGTAGGGTGTGTCGTGGGGAACGGACACGTGTGGGGCTACTATCCCGGCAAGTATTGGTCGCGTCTTATTGTGCGCCTAATGCTTTTGCCCGTGAAGGTGGAAGGGCGTGAGAATCTGCGCGCCGGACAGTCGTATGTCTTTGTAGCCAACCATCAGGGAGCGTTCGACATCTTCCTGATTTATGGTTACCTGAACCGCAATTTCAAATGGATGATGAAGCGGTCGCTACGTAAGGTGCCGCTCGTGGGAATGGCCTGTGAGTACGCCCATCATATTTTCGTGGATCGCAGCGGCGTGTCGAAGATCAAAGCCACTTACGATGAGGCTCGCAAAGTGTTGCGCGACGGCATGTCGCTGGTGGTCTTTCCCGAGGGTGCCCGTACGTTCACTGGGCACATGGGCAAGTTTCGCCGGGGCGCATTCATGTTGGCCGATGAGTTGCAACTGCCCGTTTGCCCGCTCACAATCAACGGATCTTTCAATGTCATGCCACGCATGCGCGACTGGCATTGGGTGGAATGGCATCCGCTGACGCTCACCATCCATAAGCCCATAGAGCAGAAAGGCAAGGGGCGCGAGTACGAGAAGGAAATGGAAGAAACCTGCTACCGGGTCATTATGGATGGTTTGGTGCCCGAATATCAGGGTTATGTGGAAAATACCGACCAGTGATGCGACATGATAATGTATTGCCGTCAAAAGGCGGAAACGGTCAGCATTTCTGATAGATTTGCTTGGCATTTCATTCATTATTTTATAATTTTGCAAGAAAAGGTGTGCCTTCTGACGGACACCCTAACTAATAAACCTACCATTTGCTATGCATGAAAGTGACTCAATAGTAATCATTCCCACATACAACGAGAAGGAAAACATGGAGAAAATCATCCGTGCTGTCTTCTCGTTGGACAAGTGTTTCCATATCCTTGTCATCGATGACGGAAGTCCTGATGGTACTGCTGGCATCGTGAAACAGTTGATGCACGACGAATTTTCCGACCGTCTGTTCCTTGTGGAGCGTTCGGGCAAGCTGGGGCTTGGCACTGCCTATATCACTGGCTTCAAGTGGGCGCTGGAGCGTCAGTATGAGTACATCTTTGAGATGGATGCCGATTTCAGTCACAATCCCGACGATTTGCCGCGTCTTTATGCCGCCTGCCGCGATGAGGGAGGTGATGTGGCGGTAGGATCGCGCTACATTACTGGGGTCAATGTGGTGAATTGGCCGATGGGGCGTGTGCTGATGAGCTATTTTGCGTCGCAGTATGTGCGTTTCGTTACAGGCATTGATGTGCACGATACCACTGCTGGATTTGTGTGCTACCGCCGTCGTGTGCTCGAGACCATCGAGCTCGACAAGATTCGTTTTAAGGGTTACGCCTTCCAGATTGAGATGAAATATACGGCCTATCGCATCGGTTTCAAGATTAAGGAGGTGTCGGTGGTTTTTGTAAACCGCAAGGAAGGCACCAGCAAGATGAGCGGAGGCATTTTCAGCGAGGCACTCTTTGGTGTCATGAGGCTTAGGCTTGACGGCTGGTTCCGCAAATATCCAAAGATAAAGAATTGAACTTACACGACATTCAGAACCTCTATGGCACCTTGCCTCAGGCAGGTGCCATGATTCATTCGCTGGAAAACAAATCGGTGAGAGACGTTTTCCTGCAGGGTTTGTTGGCTTCTGCCGCCCCCATATTTTTTGGTGCAGTGGCCCGGCGTTTGCGCCGCGATATGGTTTTTGTATTGTCTGATGCCGATGAGGCCGGTTATTTTTATAACGACCTCAACGGCCAGACCACTCTTGACTCCAGTGCTTCCGATGCTGCATCGGCCATGCCTTATGAACCCCTTTTCTTTCCTTCGGGCTATCGTAGAGCTGCGAAATACGGCCAGCGCGATGCTGCCAATGCCATTCTTCGCACAGAGGTGTTGGCCAAACTTGCCGCTCGCGTCACGGCTTTAGCAAGCAATCCGTCGCACCAAGGGGTGCCCCTGTTCATCGTGACTTATCCCGATGCCATAGCCGAGTTGGTGGTGTCGCAAACTCATCTTGATGAACGCCGCGTGTCGCTGAAAACGGGTCAAACTGTTGACATTACCGATTTGGCGCGCCGTTTGCGCGATTTGGAGTTCAAAGACGTGGACTACGTTTACGAGCCAGGGCAGTTTGCCGTGCGTGGGAGCATACTCGATGTCTACTCGTTCTCCAGCGAATTGCCGTTTCGTATCGATTTCTTTGGCGATGAGGTTGACACTATCCGCACGTTTACTGTGGACGACCAGCTGTCGAAAGACCGCAAGACAGAGGTGGAAATCGTGCCCGAACTGGCCTCGTTCACTACCGGGAAGGTTCCTTTTCTGGAGTTTCTTCCCGACGATGCCATATTGGCGACGAAAGATCTTGCCTTTGTACGCGATACCATAGATCGCATTTACAACGCTGGTTTCCTGTCGCAAGCCCTTACGGAACGTCTCGAAGGAGCTACCGAGATGGAGCAGGAGCAGATACGTCGCGACATGACCCGAGACATGACCCTTTGTTCATCGGCCAGCTTTATGCGCGATGCCGACCGTTTTCAGCATGTGTTTTTCGGTTCGGCAGTGACAGACACGCCTACAATGTCAACCGAAACGCTGGCGGTTGGCCGCGAAAGTGTACGCATCGCTTTCCATACCACACCACAACCTCTGTTCCACAAGAATTTTGAACTTCTCCGACAGGCTCTCGACGACTATATTTTGCGTGATTATAAGATATATATCCTTGCCGATAGCAGTAAGCAACAACAACGGTTGAAGGATATCTTCGATGAGACTGGAGGCGATCCGGAACGTTCGCAGTCGAATGCCCAACGATCGCGCATCACCTTTATTCCGGTCGACAAGACGGTGCATGAGGGTTTTGCCGACAATGATTTGCGGGTGTGTTTCTTTACCGATCACCAGATATTCGACCGTTTCCATAAGTACAATCTCAAGTCGGACAGTGCCCGGGTGGGCAAAATGGCCCTCACGATGAAGGAGCTGCAGGAGATGGAACCTGGTGATTTCATCGTGCATGTGGATTTGGGCATTGGAAAATTTGGCGGTTTAGTGCGTGTGCCTACACCTGAGGGCACTTATCAGGAGGTTATCCGCATCATCTATCAGAATAACGACAAGGTGGATGTATCCATCCATTCACTCTATAAAATATCCAAGTATCGGCGCAGCGATACAGGCGAACCGCCTCGGCTGAGCACATTGGGGACGGGTGCGTGGGAACGCTTGAAGGAGAAGACAAAAAAGAAAATAAAAGATATTGCCCGCGATCTCATCAAGCTCTACGCCAAGCGCCGCCATGAGAAAGGGTATGCCTTCTCGCCCGACAACTTCATGCAGCACGAGCTGGAAGCCAGCTTTCTCTATGAGGATACGCCCGACCAACTGCGCACCACCCAAGAGGTAAAAGCCGACATGGAACGCGCTCAGCCCATGGATCGTCTGGTGTGTGGCGATGTGGGCTTCGGAAAGACCGAGATAGCTGTGCGTGCGGCATTCAAGGCTGCTTGCGACTCGAAACAGGTGGCGGTGCTGGTGCCTACCACGGTGCTTGCCTACCAGCACTACCAAACCTTTCGTTCGCGCCTGAAAGAGTTCCCCGTCAGGGTCGAATATCTGTCGCGCGCACGTACGGCCAAGCAGACCCGACAAGTGCTGGACGACCTGAAGGTAGGAAAAGTGGATATCGTGGTCGGTACCCACAAGTTGCTGGGCAAATCCGTAGAGTGGCACGATTTGGGGTTGCTCATTATTGACGAAGAGCAGAAATTCGGTGTGTCGACCAAAGAAAAGCTGCGCAAACTGAAGACGAATGTGGACACGCTCACCATGTCGGCTACGCCCATTCCGCGCACCTTGCAGTTCTCGCTCATGGGGGCTCGCGACATGAGCGTCATCCGCACGCCGCCGCCCAATCGACATCCCATCCATACGGAGTTGTGTACCTTCGATGGAAGTGTCATTGCCGATGCCATCAGCTTCGAGATGAGCCGCAACGGGCAGGTGTATTTTGTGAGCGACCGTATAGCGGGCTTGCAGCATATAGCCGAAATTATCCACAAGTATGTGCCCGACGCCCGTGTGGTGATAGGCCACGGACAGATGCCACCCGAGAAGCTGGAGGAAATCATCATGGGGTTCATCAATTACGACTACGACGTGTTGCTCTCCACGACCATTGTGGAGAATGGTATCGATATATCCAATGCCAATACCATCATTATCAACGATGCCCATCATTTTGGCCTCTCCGACCTGCACCAGATGCGTGGGCGCGTGGGGCGCAGCAATCACAAGGCCTTCTGTTATCTCATTGCGCCGCCCCGCAGTGTGCTTACGCCCGAGGCGCGCCGTCGGCTAGAGGCGTTGGAAACCTTCTCGGAGTTGGGCAGCGGTTTCAATCTGGCTATGCAGGATCTCGATATCCGTGGCGCAGGAAACCTGCTGGGAGCAGAGCAGAGCGGGTTCATGGAAGACCTGGGCTACGAGACCTATCAGAAGATTCTCAACCAAGCTGTGACCGAGTTGAAGAACAATGAGTTTGCCGACCTCTATGTGCAGGATATAGCGCAGGGCAAGGAGGTGTCGGGCGACGAGTTTGTGGAGGATTGTGCCGTTGACAGCGATTTGCAGATGTATTTCCCCGAAAGCTATGTTCCGGGCAGTGCCGAGCGTATGTTGCTCTATCGCGAACTCGACAACATAGACCGCGATGAGGCGCTCGATGCCTATCGCCGACGTCTGGTCGACAGATTCGGTCCAGTGCCTCCCGAGGGTGAGGAGCTGATGCAGGTGGTGACGCTCCGCCGAGTAGGCAAACGCCTTGGTTGCGAGAAGATCACACTGCGCCATGCTATGCTCAGCCTTCAGTTCGTATCGCGGCAAGACAGTCCCTTCTATCAGAGCAAGGCCTTCGGACGTGTCATCAAGTATGTGATGGACAATCCGCGGCGCTGCCAGTTTAAGGATACCCATGGCCATCGCCTCATTCAAGTGAAAGATGTGCCTTCGGTGGCCGAGGCTGTAGATGTGTTGCGCCACATGGAAAAACAGACCTGACAAACAATTGTTGCGCCCTGTTTTGCGATAAATGCCCAATCGTCATGCGGTTGGGCATTTATCGTCGTGCGGTTAAGCACATATCGCAGTGCGGTTGGGCACTTATCGCGCTGCGATAAGATACCTGTCGCAAATGGTTTGGAATGAGGTGCAAACCGTTTTTTTTTCGTAACTTTGCAGTTATTATGGACATACTTCTTACTGTTATCGTGTATTTCTGCGTATTGTTTGCGCTGAGCCGACTCACCGTCAGGCATTCGAGCAACGACACGTTCTATCGGGCCAATCGGCGTTCGCCCTGGTATATGGTGGCCTTCGGCATGGTGGGAGCCTCTATATCGGGCGTAACCTTTGTGTCGGTGCCCGGCATGGTGATGAATACTCAGATGACCTATTTGCAGACTTGCTTGGGTTTCATCTTGGGGTATTTGGCAGTGGCCTTTCTCTTGCTGCCCGTATACTACAGGCTGAACCTCACCACCATATACACCTACTTGGGCCAGCGGCTGGGTCAGCGTGCCTACAAGACTGGAGCATGGTTCTTTCTCGTGTCGAAGATGACGGGCGCTGCAGTGCGTTTCTATGTGGTGTGCATCATCCTGCAGCGGTTTGTGCTCGACCGTTGGGATGTTCCTTTCCCGCTGACGGTGGTCGTCATGGTGGCGCTCATTTGGCTCTACACTCGCCGGGGAGGTGTGAAGACACTGGTTTGGACTGATGCTTTCCAGACGGCTTGTATGTTCGGTGCGCTGCTGCTCATCATTGTTCACGTGGTGAGTGCGCTTGACATGAACGTTTCCGAGGCACTCTCGGCCGTTGCCGCCGACAGCCATTCGCGGATGTTTGTGTTCGACGACTGGGTGTCGAAACAGAATTTTTGGAAGCAGTTTCTTAGTGGCGTGTTCATCGTGATAGTGATGACGGGTCTCGACCAGGATATGATGCAGAAGAACCTGACGTGCAAAACGTTGCGCGAAGCTCAGAAAGACATGTGCAGCTATGGCTTGGCCTTTGTGCCGGCCAACCTGCTATTTATGTGCCTGGGTGTGTTGCTGCTGCTGTTAGCCCAACGACAGGGCGTGGCGTTGCCACAAAGTGGCGACGAGCTGCTTCCGCTGTTTGCTGCTACAGGGCGGTTGGGAGGTGCCGTGGTGGTGCTGTTTGCGGTGGGCATTGTTGCGGCCTCGTTCAGCAGTGCCGACTCGGCGCTCACATCGCTCACTACCAGCTATTGCATCGATATATGTGGACGCAAGGACGATGAACGTTTGCGCAAGCGTGCGCATGTGTGCATAGCGGTGGTCTTCGCCTTGTTTATATTAGCTTTTCGAGCCGTCAACTCCACCAGTGTCATCGATGCCATCTATGTGCTTTGTTCCTATACCTACGGGCCGTTGCTGGGGCTTTTCGCCTATGGTCTGCTTACGAGAAGAGGCGTCAACGACCGGATGGTACCCTATGTCGCAGTCGCCTCTCCTGTGGTATGTTATGTGCTGAACGATGTGGTGCGCCGTGCCACGGGCTATCAGTTCGGCTATGAGTTGCTGATGATCAATGGTGCGCTGACCTTTACGGGGTTGTGGGCCAGCCAGTGGCTCAAACGCCGCTGAGCGGTGTGCCTATCGGTTGAGGAACCACTCGGCCTCAAGAGCAGCCTTACAGCCCGATCCGGCGGCAACAATAGCCTGCCGATATAGCGGGTCGGCACAGTCGCCGGCTGCAAAGACGCCGGCTACGCTGGTGCGTGGCGATGCCCCTTGGGTCTTGATGTAACCCACCTCGTCCATGTCGAGCTTGCCGCGGAAAATGTCGGTGTTGGGCTTGTGGCCAATAGCCAGAAAGAAACCGTCGATGGGAAGGTCGTACTGCTTCTCGTCGGGTGCGCCTTTCCGCCATACCAAGTGGGCACCCTCCACTCCGTTGTCGCCATAAAGGCCAAGGGTGTTGGTCTCGTAAAGTATTTCGATTTTGGGGTCTTCTTCTACACGTTTGCGCATGATGTCGGAGGCGCGCAGGTAAGGCTTGCGCACAATCATGTAGACCTTTTGGCACAGTCCGGCCAGATAGGTGGCCTCTTCGCAGGCTGTATCGCCTCCGCCCACTACGGCCACCACTTTCTTGCGGTAGAAGAACCCGTCGCAGGTAGCGCAGGCCGATACTCCCTGCCCGTTGTATTTTTGTTCATCGGCCAGCCCCAGGTATTTGGCCGAAGCGCCGGTAGCGATGATGATGGTGTCGGCCTCCACTTGTTCGCCACGGTCGGTGGTCGCTACATAGGGGCGTTTTGAGAGGTCAACATCGGTGATGATGCCGTCGCGTATGTCGGCACCGAAACGTTCGGCCTGTTGCCGGATTTCCATCATCATTTGGTTGGCATCTATGCCCTCGGGATATCCTGGGAAATTTTCAACGATGGTAGTCTGGGTCAGTTGGCCGCCAGTCTGTATGCCGCAGTACTCAATGGGACTGAGGTTGGCGCGCCCGGCATAGATGGCAGCCGTGTAGCCGGCAGGCCCGCTGCCTATGATGAGGCACTTGGTGTGTTGCATGGTATATAGGTTGATGGGTGAGAGTTAGCCCAGGAGCTCTTCCACGTCCTTGGCAATGTTTTCAATCTTCTCAGTGGGTTCGTAGCGCTTTACGACCTGTCCCTTTTTGTTGACGAGAAATTTGGTGAAGTTCCATTTGATATCGGGTGTCTCGCGCCAGTTGGGGTCAGCCTTGTCGAGCAGTTCCACCAGTACAGGCGCAATTTCGTTGGACATGTCGAAACCGGCGAATCCCTTTTGCTCTTTCAGAAATTTGAACAATGGGTCGGCATCGTCACCATTGACCTTGACCTTCTTGAACCGTGAAAAGTCAGTGCCATAGGTGAGCTTGCAGAACTCGTGGATCGACTCGTCGGTGCCGGGTGCCTGCTGACCGAATTGGTTGCAGGGGAAATCAAGTATCTCGAAACCTTGTGAGTGGTATTTCTTGTAGAGGGCCTCCAATTCGGTGTAGGTGGGAGTAAAGCCGCACTTTGTAGCCGTGTTGACGATGAGGAGCACCTCGTTGGAATACTCGCGCAGCGACACAATGCCACCCTTGCGGTCCTTGACCGAAAACTCGTAAACAGTTCTCATTTTTTGTTTTCTTTGGTTTGTTATGTTGTTTAATTTGAATGCAAAAATACGAAAATAGGTGGAGAATAGGCTTGGAATGACCATGGTTTTTACAAGAATTAATGATATTTTTTAATGATTGTGTACGCTGCTTTGCGCGCCGCTTGCCACATTTTGCGTTGGTGAGTAGGGATTTCCCCCTAAAGAATAGGAAGATTATGCTTGCCGGGAATGCGAAGATTGTCTATTTTTGCACAAAACAACGGAAAAGAACTTTTAAACCACACAACCATGAAAAAGATTTCTACCCTAATGACGGTGGTCTTTGTGACCCTGATGGCGATGACGTTCACCTCGTGCGACGAGGACGCGAACATAGCCTACACCCTTGAGGGAACGTGGCGAGGCAACATGTATGTGAGCTCCGTTTACGGCGGCTATACCTACGATGCCGCATACACGGAGCTGTGCTTTACGCAAGACCCTTACCGCTATAGTTCGGGCACGGGCTACTGGATAGACTACTACAGCGGGAATGCACCATGGCGCTATGTGGCCAATCATACGGAATGGACTGTGCGCAATGGTGTGATACGCATTCACTTGATGGAAGAGAACAGCTATGTGGAGATTGCCGATTACCGGCTCAGCGACCGTTACTTCGATGGAACCATCTACTATGGCAACACGCAGGTGAACTTTGAGATGAACCACGTGTCGTCGCCCAACTGGAGCGACTATCACTACGGTTACGACTATTGGTATGGCACGTATGCCAAGTCTGCATCCGTTACCCGTGCAGCGGAACAGGCCGACAAGCCAGTGAGGATTTTCAGAAGTGAGAAGCCTGCAGACACCGAATGAAGCGTATGTTGGCAGAGTATAGATAATGATGAACCAAACAGGAGAAACAATATGATTACAATGAAGAAAATGTGGATTATGGCATTGCTTGCAGTGCCCATGATGTTTGCAAGTTGTGATGACGGCGACCCTTACTGGGGTCATGACTACAACTATGGCGGCAACAATCGCCAGGACGAAAAGCCCAACGGCAACGAAGACGAGGATTTCTGGGTGAGCATGGCGCAGACGCTGGCCGGACAGTGGCGCGGCGACCTGATGGCCTACCAGCTTGACTCGAACGGGACGGCTATCGACAGCATTCTCTACAGCACCGACATTGAGTTTAAACAGTACAACAACAAGAGTATCAGCGGCACGGGTACGCAGTACGATTATGAGATTTACTATGATGCAAAGGGAAACCAGTACACGGCCAACGATCCTTTCACGCGCAACTTTACGTGGTATATCGACCCGAACAACGGCACCATCTACCTGACGTATAAGGAAACCTATAGCGACGGCACGACCGGCGACTATGTGATGACGATAGCCTATGACGACTTGAATCTTGATAGCCGCACGTTCACAGGATATCTTTGGGCAGCCGATGGCGGCGAAGTAGACGATTTCTTGTTTAACCGTTACACAAGCCAGAACAACGCCAAGAGTGCAGCGCTTGCAACCAACAACCGCAAAGCGGTGCGGCTAAAGCTCGTGATGCGCTGACCATAGGTGCAAACTGCAACAATAAGCGGGGTGCATGGAGAAACTGAAACTCCATGCACCCCGTTGTGTTTTGGTGCCGGTAGAGTGGCTGAAAGGAAAAGGATGGAAAAATTCCCGCGGTTGTTTTGGACAAAAGCCCTGCCTTTTTAGTATATTTGCATCATGGTCTATAATGTCCGTGCCTTTTCTATGTTGATATTTCTGTATTATCTTGCAACGGCGTACATCATCCCTGGAATGATGCTTGCGTTTGGTGTATGCCTCTTCTTTCTTTCCATACCCGACAAGGATGGGCTGAAAAACTATATTTTTGCCCGTAAGGTGATGGGTACCACGTTTGTCGTTTATAGTGTGGCACTCATAGGCGAGGCTGTGTCGCGCGAACCGCTTGTCGGCGATTTGCTCAACAGTATGATAGTGGTTGCCATCGGCACCACCCAAGCCTTTCTGTTCAGCTACTCGCTCATAACTTTGCTCGACATGAGCTTTCTCACAAGGCAAAAGGCATGGCGTGAAATGCTGGTGATAGTGGCCGGTATAGCAGCGGCATTTGCCTTGTTCGCCTACTGTGGTGAGGACAAGCGCCCGCTCGTGTTTTATGCGTTTTCTCTGTGGTATGTGGTGCTTTTGGCGCGTTATGTGGTGATTTTCCGTCGGCATTACAACCACTACCGGCAACTGATGGACAACTATTTCTCTGACGATGAGCGCCAGCGGCTACACTGGGTGCCGGTGGCTTTTTACAGTGCCTTCTGCGTGGGTGTAGTGGCCTTGTTGTTTGCCTGGTGGATAACGCCCCTTACCCAACTGCTTTTTATGCTTGCGGCAACGGTCTATTACTCGGTTTTCGCTATCGGCTTCATGAACTATGTGCATATCTTTCCAAAGATTAAAGAACCCATGGAAGAAACGGCCTGCGAAGCGGTAGCGTGCGTGGGGGAGAGAATGGCCGATTCGTCGGCTATTGCGTCTGAAGACAACGCGGTTACTGACGATGACCGCGTGCTGATGGAACAGATTGATAGGATGTTGCAGGAAAAAGCCCTGTTCAAGGCTTCCGACTTGTCGATAACCCATGTTGCGGCTTTGTGCGGCAAGGGGCATCGCACAGTCTCGACAGTCATCAATCATTGCCGCAAAGTGAATTTCAAGACCTATATCAACGAGTATCGGGTGGCCGAGGCCATTCGGCTCATTGAGGCCGGATGGCTCCAGCATCACACGTTGGACAGCCTCGCTACCGAAACAGGATTTGGTAGCCGGGTGAATCTCTACCGGGCGTTTAAGCGAAAAACCGGCATGTCGCCAACCGACTGGGAGGCTAAAAGCCAGCCTCAGGTGTAGATATATGCCAATGATGCCACAAAGATTGCGCTCTGCCTTCCGTATTTCTGAATTTGTGGCAGAGAAATGCTGAAGTGTGAGGCTTTTACCTTCCCTTTGTCCTGTATATTTTTCTTCTTTCAATGGATAATGTTTTGCCCGCTTTGGTTTAGCATTATAGGCCGAAACGGCCGTTGGTTCCATTCCGAATGATGCAGGAAAAAGTAGTACAGAACCACGTCGAAAAAGGGCTTTTTTGCTCATTGCAGCGCCGAAGCTTGTAAATACGCCCTATTTTTGATGGTTTGTGTAAAGCGCAGATATACAGAGGCTTGTGGTTGTATGGCGGCTTTTTAGCCGTTACAGATTCTCTGAGAATAGGCCATACGTATCGAACCGGCTTGCGAAAGGATACCTTTCGGACGGCGAGCTGGTACTTGTCGCACTTCGTTGGAGTATTCTTTGTGGTGCGATATGTGCCGAATGGGCTATTGCTGCACATACAGATTGGCTGAATTTTGTATTTCGGACACAGTTGTCATGTCCCAAACCGCTTCAGCGTTCTCTAGATGGTGCATTGCGGAGATACGTGTTTTTTCAGAATATATACGACAAATTTAAGGTCGGCGACGGGCTTTTCCTATAGCTCAGTGTTGCTTTCAGCGGTTTCTGACAACATCGTTCAGTTGTGCCACTACAGCATATTCTTCGAGGATCAGGGATGTGTGGATCTGTCACGCGATGGCAAATTGGGCGTTTTAGTTGGTTACATTTCGCGTGTAGTGTAACCACGAACGTGAATTTTGGGTTTAAGAATTGTTGGCATTCGTTTAAATTTGCAAAACAACTGGGCGTTCTTTCCACCTCGTGTTGCAAGCCTGTTGCCCTTGTATAGCCGACAATATCACGATAAAACATAACTCCTTTCAAAACCTTAGCGATTATGGAAAGTAATAATTGTTTACGAAGAGAAATCTCGCCGTTCGGCCTTGCGAGGGGCAGCCGCAGGGCGAGTCTACCGCCTTGGCAACGTAAGTTTGCATTGGCAGTGCTGCTACTCATTACCTTGATGGTGCCGCGGCAGACTTTTGCAGCCGATTATTTTGGCAATTCAGCCAACGGGAGCATCACCCATCAGCCCACCGTCGACGAACCATGGATAACGATCTATTTTTGGTTCTACGACGAGAACGGCTACGATGGCTATTTCCTTCACGACGCAACCGAGGCGGGGCACAATGGCCCTGCGGTGTATGTGGACGGACAGTATGTCTGTTCGCCCGACTGGGAACTGGCATGGCCATCGGGCAACGGCAATGCCGATGGCCTCGAGGATGAGCGTGGTGCCAACGGATGGTGGGGAAGCACCTATACCAAGGAAGGCAACTACGGTGTGAACTATACGGTGCGCTTTTGGGATCCCCGCAAGTCGGGCAGCAAATTCCTGGTGGAGATGGTGGTCTACATGGACAAGATGGCGGTCAAAGCCCAGCACAAAGTAACGATAAGGGGCAAATGGCGCATCAACAACGAGTACACTGGCTTTCAGGAGCGCACGTTCACGACCAATGCCTTGCGCGACATTTTCGACACGACGCATCAGGGCGAACGGTCTGAATACGGACAATACAAGGTGAGCAACGGCCAACTCAACACCAGTTACGGGCCTACCACCGTGGCCATGTCGTGGTCGGAGGCGGCTGCTACAGCCTGCGATAACTCAAAAAACAAGATGTACCTTGACCCTGCGACGATGGAGCGTGAAAGCGTGAAGACATACGCCAAAGGTGCAGGCAGCTATACCGGGCAGACCCTTGCCTACGATGAGAAATACGGCGACGGCTTGACCGTCTACACGCAGAAGTCGATTACCGTGACACCTACCGACCGTCCAAGCACCATTATCTATGGATGGTCGAGCGATGCCGTGGCCGATTTCTTAAGCCCCACCAATCTCGCGGTATCGTCCGACATGTGGAAGAAGCAGACCACCGTCAGTTGGAAGGCCACGGGCGAATACAAAAATGGCACGTGGACGGTGTACCGCTATCCCGATGGGCAGCCGGAGTCGAAGCTGAAAGTGGCCAGCAATCTGTCGGCCACTACCCTGAAATATACGGACGATGTGCCGGAGTATGAAACAAACTATATCTATGAGGTGATGTTCACACCCAGCAGCACTCCTGCTGGGCAGGAATTGGCGCGGCTCTCAGCCTCGGTCAGTGCCAGCGTGCAGCGCACCTTTCCCATCACCATTACCGATGTGGTGTCCGACAAGAGCTCCATCACCGTGAAATGGCAGTGCCCGGAGTTCAAAGGCAATGAGAACTATGCCTTTAAGCTGCTGCGCACAGAGAGCAAGAACGGTGAGCCTACCGATAACTGGACAGAGGTGGCCACCGTCAATGTGTCAGACAAGGGGAAGACCCAATATGAATATGTCGACTCGCGCGACCTGAAACTTTGTCCCACCTATATTTATAAGGTGCAAGTAGTGATGCTTGAGAACAAGGTCTTCTCAAGCACCAACATTCTGGAGGGACGCATCACCGGCAACTCGCAGGTGACGGCGGTCAGCGCCACGAAAGGCGACTACAGCGGCCTGGTGAAGGTGGCCTGGGAGGCCGATCAGGTGGGCACCGACGCCACACGCTACGAGGTAGCGCGCCGCGTGAAGGGTACAGACACGTGGGCCACCATATACAAGACCAGCGGAACCGCCACATCTTATTATTATGAAGACCAGACAGCGTTGCCTGGACAATACTACGACTACAAGGTGGTGAGCGTCACCACCTGTGACGGCAGCGACACACGGCTCGAAAAAACCGACGACGGATTCAGCCGTGCCACAGGAATTGTGTCGGGGCGCATCACTTACGGCACAGGCACCGCTGTGGCTGGTACGCGCGTGGCGTTGGTGCGCGGCGACGGCAACCTGCAGCAGGGCGGACAGTTCTATGCCCTGCGTGTGTCGGGAGCAGGCGATGGCGTGTTCCTGCGAAAAGACAGCGCAACGCTCAACAAATATTTCGCTTCCAGCTATACTTTGCAGATGATGGTGCGTCCCGACGATGTGCAGACAGGAACCACTCCTACCATTATTGACCTCGCGGGGCGGTTGCAACTGACACTTGGTACGAACCTCTCGGACGGAAAGGGATATCCGTTGAACATCGAAAGCGGATCCATGACGGCATCGACGGGCATTTATCTGCAACCCGACATATTCACTTCGTTGACTCTCGCCGTTGATGCATCAGGCTCCGTCACCATAACCGCCATAGACACTGCCGACTCGCTCTCAGTCATAGGGTTGACAGGCATAGCCAACACCAATACACCAATAGCCGATGGTGCGGCATTGTGTTTCGGCGGCTGCTTTGTCTCATCGGCCGAGCGGGCCTTTGCAGGCTATATCGACGAGATGCGCGTGTTCAGCGGGAAGGCTCTCACCAACACGGAAATCCTTGCCAACTACAACCATACCCTTTGTGGCACAGAAGATGCGCTCATAGCCTACTGGCCTGTAGACGAGGGATTTGAGGGGCAAACCACTGCTTACGATTACTCGAAGACGAGTGGGATAGCCAACGGAAACCATGCGCAACTCGGAGCAGGAACGTTTCCCACAGGCGATATCATACCCACATCGCACCAGCTCGGACTGTTTGCACAAACCGACACGCAGGGCAACTTCGTAATACGTGGCGTGCCCTTTACCGGCGAGGGAACCAACTATATGGTAGTGCCCACCCTTGGGGTTCACGAGTTTTCGCCAACCTATTCCACGCGCTATGTCAGCGCATCTTCGCTAGTGCATAGCGGAGTGGACTTTACCGATGTGTCTTCCTTCCCCGTTTCAGGCACCGTCTTCTACGAAGGCACCGATTATCCCGTGGAAGGATGCACTTTCTATGTTGACGGCACGATATGCAGCCGCGATGGTGAAATCGTACAGACGGCCGAGGATGGAACATTCACCATCAGCGTGCCTATCGGCGACCACTTCATTCAAGTGAAGAAGGACGGTCACGTCTTCGCTTCCGAAGGACGCTATCCGGCCGACCCGAATGGAGCAGGAGTGAAAATGACTTTCGACCGCGAGGTCAAAAACATGGAATTCGTTGACCAAACGCTCGTCAACTTCTCTGGCCGTGTGGCAGGTGGAAGCATCGAGGGCGAAAAACCCGTTGGATTTGCGACAAGCCATAACAACATAGGCATCACCGAACTCGTGCTCACACCAACTAATGACCGCTATCGACTGAACGTGGTGAAGAATGTCAGCGGAACATCATACACTTATGAGACCAACACAGAGGTGACTACCGTCCAGTCGGCCACTAGCTCCATTGCAAGCCATTCGTGGCGCGGAGCCGGCGATGCCGCCAAGAAGATATTCATACGTACAGACTCGCTCACTGGCGAGTTCTCTGCCATGATCCCACCGCTGATGTACGATGTGGAGAGCATGAAAGTCGTGGCCACAGGACAAAGTGTTGGCGAAACCACAACCGTGGATGCCACCAACCCGCTCATGCAACTTTCCGACACGCTGGTCACCGAAGATGGATTGAAGCAGGAGTATGGCTACAACTGCATACTGCGGCAGATCTATCATAGCGCACCCTCGTTCACCGTAACACAAAGCGGACACGACGACGGAGCATTCGGACTGCAGACCTATGAGATAGAGGATGCCAACGGAAAACTCGCCATCAACGATATATACACCATTGATGCCAATGACAAGGTCACCTACAACTATGGTGGAGCCATCTTTGAAAGTGAAGAAAACTACACGTTTAACCTACAAGGCTTCGAGGAGTATGTTAACCATGACGTGAAAAACCAGCCCGTGGTTTCTCGCGTGCCGCTCAGCGGCAACGTGGTGACCGTCAGCAATGAGCTCTCCGCATCACAGTCGGTTTATCTTGAGAACAACACGGCTGGCAAACCGGCAGGTTCGCTGGTGGAACTTGAGAGCAACCAATTGCAACTTGATAGCCTCGGTTGTGCCGTTTACACATGGAAGGCAGGATTGCCAAACATCACACCGCCCTACTCGCGCACCCTCTCGATCAGCTACGACATTGATGACCGCACCTATAATTGGGATGGTAGCGGTATGACCGGTATCATACTTGGCTCGCTGCCTACTGGCAACAACTTCGTGACAAGCGGCCCCGATGTGGTGGAGATGATACTGCGCGATCCGCCTGGAACCAACTCCAGCGCCGAGTGGACCAGCGGTACCGTGACGTCGGAGTCCACAAGCCATGGCGGTGTGTGGAGCTCTGAGAATGAGGCCGTAGGCACTTTTAAGTTCGGATTTGATATTAAAACGGTTACAGGCATAGGTATTGGCAAGATAGATGAAATAAAAAACACTTACGATGCATCGTTTGGCCTGAACGTATCTACTCAAGGCGAGAGTGCCTCTACCTGGAGTCGCTCCATCACTACTACACGCACCATATCCACCTCGTCGGCTCCCGAATATGTGGGTGCCAATGGTGACGTGTTTATTGGTTCGGCCACCAATCTTATCTATGGTCTGGCCCGTGATGTTAATTTCCGCCGGCAAGGAACGAGCGGCAAGGCAGCATTGGAACTGGAGGACATCGTGACCACGGGGCTCAACTTCAAGACCATGTTCAATTATACGGCCAACTATGTGGAGAATGTGCTACTGCCCAATCTGCGCACCATGCGCAATAGTCTGTTGCAGACCGTGGCCAGCACCCAGAACTACAATAACACGACCAACAATCCCGTTTATCTTACTACACTCGCTGCCGACGATCCGCGTTTCGGCAGTTCTAATCACGACCAAAAGGCGTGGGGGGCGCAAGCCACCAAGCATGTGTCGGCCAATGGCCCGTCGTACACCATGGTCACGCCAAGCAATGGCAATCAATGTTATAGCGATTCGGTGGAATGGTGCAACTCGCAGATTTTGATTTGGGAGAACACACTTGCCGCAAACGAAAAGGAGAAAGTGCTCGCCTATGAGAATCGTGAGAACTGTATCGACCAGAACTTTTCGTTCGACTCGGGAAGCAGTGTCAACATGAGTACGCAGGTGGAAGAAAGTCATGGAAGCACCGTTGACTGGACCTTGACGGCCAACGTTATCCTAGACAGAACATGGATTATCACCTTAAACACGTTAGGTGTGGAAACCCATGTGTCCACACGCACTGGGGGTGGAACGCATAACACGTCGGAGAACAGCACTACCGACCTGTCTTCCTTTAGCTACACCCTCGCTGAAGAGGGCGATGACGATGCTTTGACAGTGGATGTTTACAACTATGGTGCTTACTCGCCTATTTTCCGCACACGGGGCGGACAGACCTCGGGTCCGTATGAGGGTGAGGTGAATACGCGGTACTATCGGCCTGGAACCACCATTATGGAAGCAACCATGCAGATAGAAGTGCCGCAGATAACAGTGGATGTGCCCACGGTCAGCAATGTGCCTACAGGCAGTGCGGCCAACTACACGCTGCGCCTGACCAATGCTTCGGAGATTGATGAGGATGTATATTACAAGCTATTGATGATCGACGAGAGTAATCCTAACGGTGCCAAGGTGACCATCGACGGCATGCCGCTCACCGATAACCGCATCATCAAGATACCGGCAGGTGAGACTGTTACCAAAGCTATGCAACTGTGGCAGACTAATACCAGTGTGCTTGATTACAAAAATATTGGCATTGTGCTTGCTTCGCAGACACAGTATGACCCGACGAGTACATGGGGTCAGATAGCCGATACGGTGTATGTGACGGCACAGTTTGTGCCCTCTTCATCGGCGGTGACGATGAAACTCGACCGCACGACGCTCAATTCGCAGACAGGTGACGATTTGAACATTACGTTCAGCCAGTATGACCGCGAATACCATAATCTGAAGGCTTTCCGCATACAATACCGAAAGCAGGGCGATACGGACTGGACGCTTGTCCATGAGTATGTGCTTAATGAGTCGGACAAGACGCAAAGCAATGAGTTGCTGCCTACTACAGCTATGGTGTCTTATAAGTTGCCGATGCACAATTTCAGCGACGGCAACTATACCTTCCGTATTCTGTCCGTAAGTTCATACGGCAATGAGGAGGTGTACAACAACAGCGAAGAGATGACCGTAGTGAAAGATATGCAGCGTCCGCAACCGCTCGGTATGCCTTCGCCTACCAATGGCATTCTCTCGCCGGGCGATGAGGTGAGCATAGAGTTCAATGAAAGTTTCCTCAAGGATGAGCTGACGAAGACGGCGAACTTTATCGTTACGGGGGTGCTCAACGGGGCTGCGGTGTCGCACTCCACTGCGCTTGGAATGACAGGTGCCGACAACACTGCAACAACCGAGGCCGACATCAACCTTGCTGGCAAGAGCTTTTCCATTGATGCATGGGTGAATCTGAAGACCGCTGGAACGTTGCTCACGCATGGAAAGGGACTGTCGAAGCTTATGGTTGGCATGGACGACAACCATAAGCTTAGCGTAACGATAGGCAAAAATGTGTACCACTCCGAGGCGGAGATGCCTATGGGGAAGTGGGCATACATCACAATGAACTATGCTGCGGATACCGATGGGGGCACGCTGAGTGTGTCTGCTGCAGTGGATGCCACCACTGTTGAACTTTTCAACGACGAGCCGGTGGTTGCCTACGACGGCAACGGACCATTGGCTGTCGGACAACAAATGACGGGTGCTCTGCATGAGCTTACCTTGTGGGATGAGGCGCACGACTTGACTGTGGCGTTGAACGAGAAAGACATGACCAAGAATCCCGCAACGCGCCATCTGATAGGTTACTGGAAGATGGACGAGGGCGAGGGTACGGTTGTTACCGACTATGCTCGCAACCGGCATATGAGAATGGCGGGCGAGAGCTGGTGGCTCAATAACGAGAACAAGGCTGTGACGCTCAACGGCACGTCATACCTTGAGATTCCTACGGCTGAGGTTTCGCCCCTTCCCAGTGACAATTGCGCCATAGAGTTGTGGATGCGTGCTGGCAAGCAGCAGGGCGAGTCGCAATTGTTGCAGGCAGGCGATGTGCAGTTGTGGATGACGGCCGACGGCATATTGCAGTTTACAACGGGGACAAATACCTACGCAGCTGGAACCGTTTCGCTGCAGGATAACGTTTGGCACCATGTGGCTCTCAATATCCTGCGCAACGGCAATGCTGCCGTGTATGTGGACGGCGAACGTACTATGGCTATTAGTGTGGCCGTTGTGGGCTCGATAGCTGGCGATAAGATGACAGTAGGTGCCCGACGGACGCATACCGATACGGGAGCCTACCTGTACGACAGGATGCTCGTGGGATCAGTCGACGAGATTCGTCTCTGGAACGCCACTCTTACAGCCGATATGCTTAAGGCACGCCGCAAGATGCGTCTTAATGGAACGGAGCAAGGACTTGTGGCCTACTATCCGTTTGAGACAAAGACTCTCGATGATTACAACCAAGTGGTGACCGTAGGTACCGATGTCGACATGGTGCAGCCCGACCGCAAAATGTCCTATGTCGGCGAGATAAGCTTCAGCGATGATGCACCTGCCCTAAGGGAGAAGAAGGCGGAGACCAATGTCGATTACTCGTTCACGGCGAGCGACAACAAAATTGTGTTTACCATCAACGAGGCACCGGCTACCATTGCTGCCTGTACGCTGCATTTCACGGTTCGCGATCTGCGCGACATCAACGGCAACTTGTCGTTGCCTGTGTGCTGGAGCGCTTACGTCAACAACAATGAGCTGGCATGGGATGAAGACAACATGACGATGACAGTAGAAGCGGGCGAAAGTGTTCCGTTTGATGCCGGTTTTACAAACAGAGGGGGCCAACAGCAGATGTGGAGCATCAGCGGTATGCCCTCGTGGCTCAAGGCCAGCGACACGTATGGAACGGTAGATCCTCTTGGCAAGGCGACCATCCGCTTTGAAGTTATGGAGTCTACGCCTGTGGGAAAATACGAGGCGACCGTTTACCTTACGGGCAACGACGGTATAGCCATTCCGCTTACGCTCTTGCTCACTGTGGAAGGCGACAAGCCAGAATGGACTGTCGACAAAGGTCGCTACGAGAGCACGATGAGCATTATCGGTACGCTCGATATCCTGGGTCAGCCAAGCTATGATGCCGACGATATGGTAGGTGTGTTCGTGGGCGACGAGTGCCGCGGTATGGCGCACCCGACCTACAACTCGCGTTACGACAACAGTTTCGTGCTTATCGATGTTTACGGCAACACAGACGATGCCGGCAAACAACTGGTGTTCAAGGCATACGATGCCAGCACGGGAATCATGTATCCTGTGGTTGCCACCTCGCGCGACGTAACGTTCGAAGCCAATGTGCTTGTAGGAAAGTATGCCGACCCGTTGTTGATAAAGGCGGCCGACAAGATAGAACAGGCCACGTCGCTCAGCGAGGGATGGAACTGGACTTCGTTCTGCGTGAAGGCTGACGATATGAGCGTAAAGAGTGTGTTTGCCAGCGTGGCCGACGCTACGGAAACGGTGAAGTCTAAAGACGCATTTGTCAATTATGACCAGGGCACATGGTACGGCAAGATGTTTGATGTGGACAACCGGTCGATGTATAAGGTGAAAATGTCGTTGCCCGGCGTGTTGAAGCTTATCGGCGACCGTGGCACGAACGACGACCGAGCGGTAACGGTGGTGCCGGGTTGGAACTGGATAGCCTACAACAACACGCAGACTGCATCGGTTGCCGATGCGCTGGCTGGCATGGATCCACAAGACGGCGACATGATTAAGGGCCAGTATGGCTTTGCACTCTTCGACGGTTATGAATGGACTGGCTCATTGAAGGCGCTTGTGCCCGGACAGGGATACATGTTGCTGAGCGCAAGCACTGGTGCAAGGACGTTCAGTTATCCAGCGTCGTCTGCAGCATACACAGCCAAGAGGGCTGTAGCGCAACGTCGGTTGTCGGCATTCTCGCCCATTGATCACCATAAGTATCCAAGCAACATGACGATAACGGCTCGCGTAACGTTCGACGGTGAAGTGCAGCCAAACGCTGAAGTCGGTGTGTTTGCTGGCGAGGAGTGTCGCACGGCCGAGATGACCGATGCCGATGGTTACGCTTATTTTACCGTGCCTGGCGATGGCAAGTGCAACTTGAGGTTCAAGATGGTCAATGACGGGGTCGCGTGGCTTTCGGATGTTGTGGTCGACTTTGCCGAAGACGCTATGTGCGGATCCTATAAGAAACCGCTTGAGGTGACATTCGGAAAGACCACGACTGTATCGCAAGTTGCTGCAGACAGCGATGCGGATGTGCGCTGGTACGACGTGAACGGAACCTTGCTCCGTGAGAAACCTTCGGCTCCAGGCGTGTATGTGCGCAGTGCGCATGATGCCAACACCGGACTGACTGTTACCCGGAAGGTGCAGCTGAAATAAAACGCCACTGGGCTGACAAAGCCCAATGATGGAGCAGATCAAAACGGCGCACAACTGAATTCTTATTGAAGATGGTTGTGTGCCGTTCCTGTTGTTGAGGCGCAAGGCTTCGCAGGCACTCCAGATTGGTTGGCAAGTGCTTGATGGTGGCGTCATGCTGATGACGCAAAAGATTGGTGTCCGGCAAAGTTTTTACCCGGCACCAATAGTTGTAAAAGCCTGTGATCTAAGAATATTGGTGGGTTAAAAGATGCGACAAACTACATTAAAAAACAGGCGTTATTTTCCATCGCGGAAATATTCGGTGCAAATATGCGCGTTTTTCGATAGTTTTGTAATGTATTGATTGTTCGCGTGTTACAATAATTGTGTAACGATTTCTCCTTGCGAAACGCATTGTTTTTCGGCGAAAAACGTCTGTTGGAGCCGTGTTTTGCATCGAATCGGACTGTGGTTTGGCATCGGAGAACTTATGAAAGACCATCTATTGCATGCCGGAAGCTGGCAAATGGAGGGGAAAAGGCTTGCTTGAGAAAGGTGAATAGGCAAAAAACCGCTTCTCCGATTTCTATTTCGGATAGAATCGCTGATAAACTTTTTGGCCAATTTTATGGACAGAATATAACGGTATCTGGTGTGATTCGTGATGTGAAGACAACGGAATGGATGTGTCTGGCGATAAAAACAGGAGGCAAACACCTGTTGTCGGTGCTTGCCTCCTCAGTAATTCTTTACTCCTTTTGTAATGGTGTTACAGCCCCCACCACGAGAGGTCGAGCTTCGCTTCGACGGTGTTTTCAGTGTCGTCGGGCAGGTTGCAGAAGAAATCGATGCCCGTAAGTTGCTCCAGGCGGTCGATGGTGACGGTGTAGTTGCGGAGGTTGGTGTCGGAGTTTGCCTTGTGCTCAAACCACAGGCCGATGGCGTGGTACTGGCCGTTCTTTACGGACAGGATGGCAGCAAAGAAATATTTGGGCACAATGATGTGGCTGTTGTTGGTGTAGTTGGCAATCTGACTAGACTTGTCGATGGTGCCGCCTTTGCACACGTAGAGCACGTCGCGGTAGGTGCTCGTGTTCCACTTGTTGCGCAGCGTGTTTTCCATGGTCAGCCATACGCCTACGTTGAAACCGTTTATCTGCGGCTGCATGTTGCTCAGATAGTAGGTCTGCTCGTTGGCCTCTTTCGAGTTGAGACGGTCGGCCGACGGGCAGATGTGTCCGCGATCGTAGCCCGAGAACTTGTAGTCGGCCAGAGAGGTGCGGTACTGGGTGGGGATGTCGGGATCCTCCTGGAAGGGGTCGCCGCCCCATTCGGTCTGTTTCCAGTTGTCGCGCTTCCAATTTTGACCGCTGTTGGTGGCGTTCATTTGGTAGCAGGTCCATCGTTGTGCCCGTTTGTCGCAGTCCCATTCCACGGCAAAATTGACCCCGTAGTTGTCCACTGAGTGCACGAGGACAATGTTGTTTCCGTCGGTCTTCAGGTGCGGAAACTCCAGACGGCCGTAGTTGGCGTTTAGGGTGGTGGTGTTGCTGTTGGTATTGGTGCCTGTCTCGGTGTTGTCTTTCTTGCCGGGAAGGTTGTCGTCCTCCTGACAGGAGAAACAGGTCAGTGCGGCGGCCAACAGCGACAGGGCTACAAGTTGAATGTGTTTCATGGCGTGTGTTGTGGGGAGAGGGTGGGGGAAAGGTATGAAAAAAGTGCGGCAGAACGCATATGCAACTACGTTCGACCGCACTTTTAAATGCTTTATACCGTGTGTAATTGTATGTCGAGTATTACTTCTTCAACTTACCGTAACGGTTCATGAAGCGGTCAACGCGACCAGTTGTGTCGACAAGCTTGTTCTTACCTGTGTAGAACGGGTGAGAAGTGCTCGAAATTTCAACCTTTACCACTGGGTAAGTCTCGCCTTCAAACTCTACTGTGTCATTGGTCTTGCATGTAGACTTTGTAAGGAACATATCGCCGTTGGACATGTCCTTGAACACGACGGGACGATAGTTTTCTGGGTGAATACCTTTTTTCATTTTGTTTATTGTTGTGATTATGAATTATGCGCTATATACAATTAGCGGGTGCAAAATTACGAAGAATTCTGCAACCCGCCAAAGATTTATGTGGCTTTTTGCTACGTCTTTTCTACTTTACCACCACGTTCTTCACTTCCCATGTGGGTGCTGCATTGTCGGTGCTGGTGTATTGGAAGGCCACGTAGACTGTCTCCTTTCCGGCAAAGGCACTCATGTCGCATGTAGTGCTGATGAAATTCCAGCTACTTCCGTCGGGATAGGCCGATGGGGCGAGCTTGGTCCAGTTGGTGCCGTCGGTGGAGGCGAGCACCTGAAACTCGTCTGCAGGGGTCTTCATGTACTTGCCTGTCTGGTCGAAGGTCAGTGTGGCCGTGGTCAGTCCCTTAAGGCTGAAAGCTGGTGAGACAATCATGCTTTGGGCGGGGCAGTTGGTTTGGTTGATGTAGGCCGAAGCCTTCATGTAATGGTTGGTGGTGTCGTATTTCCAAACATAGGTGAGAGCACCGCTCAGCGAGATGTCTCTGATGGTGAAACCCTCGTCGCTCGACTGGAATGTGGCGTTGAGCCCCGTGGCGGCAGGCACGTCGCCTCCATCGCTGATTGAGACGATGGTGCTGCTCTTGTCCATCTCGTTCTGGCCGTTGTAGGCCTTGAGCGTACCCTTTACCACTACGGTCTGGCCCACCTTAAGGTCGGTCTTTGCACCGAAATCGGCTCCGTCGAGACCCTTGCCCGAGTAGATTTGCAGGGCGTTGGTGGAGGTTCCGTCATCGGAGATGTAGTAGGAAATGCTCTTGTAGGTCTCATTGTAGTAGTCGACCGACGAGATGATGCCTTTCACGTAAGCCTGGCCGCTGAGAGCCTGGCCACCGTTGTCGCTGATCTTCTGTATGGCTTCGGTCACTGTCCATGCCGTTTCGGGCGTGTTGAGGTCGGTGCTTGGCTGGGGCGTATCGCCGCCAGTCTCATCGACTTTACCCTCCTTCATTACGAGGTTCTTCACCTCGATGGTCGAGGATGATGTGGTGCACGAGTACATCAGAGCCACAACCACGTCGCTCTTGCCTATGAAGGCTTCCGGCAGATTCTTCTTGTAGGTGGAGAATGTGGTCCAGTCGCTGCCTTCGGTCAGGGTGCCGGTAATGTCGGTCCACGACGTGGTAGTGGGGTCGCCTGTGTAGTTGTCGGTGACGAGCACCTTGTTGCTGTTCGTGGCTGTGTTCACATAGCGCAGTATGTAGTCAAACTGCAGGTAGGCACCCGTGCTCTTCGACAGGTCGACGGGCGAGGAAACGAGGTATGCCTCCGACTCGGTTGTCTCCTTGGCGCTGTTGTCATATCCTGTGGCCTTGGCTGTGCTGTAGTCGATGACCCATGGCGTTCCTTTCACGGTGTAGGCAGAGAACTTGCCGAAATCGCTGGCAAAGGTTTCGTTGAGATACACACCCGTGGCGTCGTCACCGCCCTGATCGCTGTTAGGGTCTTCGTATGGCATAGGCACGTCAGAGCATGCGGTGAATGCGCAGGCTGCCATAAGGGCTATAACCGATTTAAATATTGCTTTCATGTTAATTATGTTCTATTTAATAAGTTCTATTGTATGATATCTCGTAAACTACTTCAGCACTTTGATGTCGCTGGTCTTGCGGATGAGTATCTGCCAAGTGTCGTTGTAGCGTGTGGCAATGCCGGTGATGTCCACCGATTGGGGCTTGTGGTTCACCGTGTCGTAGGGCAGCACCGTGGCAGCAAAGTCGGCGTAAGTGCTGGTGCGCACCACAACGTCCGAACCATACTCCTGGAGTGATTGGTTGACAGCGTTGCCGCTGGCGGTGCCTGTGGTGAAGGTGGTCTTGCCGTCCGCATTCTTGAACGTGACGTTCTTCAGTGTTACAAGCATGGCGCAGTAGGCATCTTTGTTGTCTTTCACTTTGTCGAAATCAACGGGCTTGATGGCTGTGGTGTCAACATCGCCAACAATCTTGAAATGCTTTGCCCAGATGTCCTTCGACATGCGCCCGATGCTGTTGCCGTTGTAGGGCGCACCTATCTCGGGTTGCTTGCGGTAACCGCCGATGTAGAGATCTTTAAGGTCTACGAGAATCTCCGATCCTTCGGCAAGATAACCGTTCAGTCCGCCCTCGTTGATGGCGATGATGATAGCGGCCGTACTGTCCTGCAGGGTTACTTGCTTGTAGATGTTGCCGCCGATATCGTTGCTGGTGATACGGCCCTTGATCTGTATGTCCTCGGCAATCTTTGTGTTTTGGTCGGTGCCGGCAAACACGTTGGGATACTTTTTGATGAGTGCCTCAATGGTGATGACATTGTGCTCCTCTATGCTGTTGTTGCCGAAAGGAGCACCATTGTCGAAATTGGGCTCGTCCCAATCGCCGTCCATACAACCTGTGAAAAGGCTGCACAACAGGGCTATGAGCAAAAGGTATGTTGCTTTCATTTTCATGTCGTTCTCCTTTCTTTAGAATTTATAGGTGACTATAATCATGCCGTTGATGCCGTTCGTGTAGAACTTCTTCGGATTGTTGATGAAGTTGTAGGTGCGGATGGCTTCGCCGCTCTCGTCGTAAGTTTGACGGTTTTGTTCCATACCGCCTGTTACAATCTTGCGGTTGTTGAGCACATTGGTCAGTGTCAAGTTGACCGACAGAGAGTTTTTGCCCACATAGAAATTCTTGCCGATCGAGGCGTCGAGCATGAAGCCGCCATGGCCTTTGGCCTGCGAGGGGGCCTTGCTGATGTCGTGCATGGTCTCGTTGTTCTCGTCCATTACCACATTGCCAGCCTCGTCCTTTAGGGTCGGAAGGTTCTTGTAGTAACGTGTTACTGGCGTGTAGTAGAGGTAGATGCGGTCGTAGTAGTTGCCGATGAGGTCGATAAACCAGCCTCCCGAATGATAGGAGAAATCAACAGAATAAGCAGAGAGGGGGGTGCCGCCCTCGCGCATGTTTTTGTTCACCACAATGTCGTTGTAGTAGGCTCCGTCGTTGGAGAGCATGTAGGTGGCCTTGGCGTTGTTGGCATATTTAGCCTCGCTGACGGTGGCCAGGGCGTTGATGTTGAACGAGGAGGTGATCTTGAAATCGAGACCCAGCTCTACGCCGTAGTACTGCTTGTTGATGCCCGAAAGCGATACATACGAGAAGGAATTGCTGGTGTCGTAGTAGTACATGCTGTACTCTGTGACATTGGCCAGACGGCTGAAGTAACCCTGAACGTTGGCATGCAGCCAACTGTTTTGGTATTGGTAGCCCACTTCAGCAGAGAATATCTTCTCGGTGCTCAATCCTTCCACAAAGTCGTTGTTGATTTGCGGCGATGCGAAAGCTACGCGGGCATCGGGAGCTTTCCATTCGTATCCCAAACCAACCGAAAGGGTATTGCCGTTGCCTAAACGCAGGTTAGCTCCGCCCTTGGCTCCTCCGTCGAGGAAATAAGCGGTTCCGCTTTTTCCCAACGAATTGTTGATGGCAAGGCCGTTCTGCATTTTGCCTTCGCGTTGCAGGGATGTGCCTGCAAGTTTTCCGCTAATGAAAAGACGAGCCCAGTCAATCTCTGTTTGGTAGCCAGCCCATGCTTGTGCGCGGTTCACGAAAATGTTGTAGTCATAGCCGAAACGGTCGCCTTCGCGCACGAGCTTGTTGCCATCGCGCACATCGTAGAGTGAACGTGGATCGGTAATGTCGTAGGTGCCGACCACATAATAATTGGTGTTATGGAACTGGGTGGCACCCAAAAGATCCTCCATGGTCTGGTAGTGCATGCCCTTATTGGTCGACAGGTTGATACCGGCGTTGAGGAAACTTGTTTGCGTTAAGTCTTTGTGCAACATCGACGAGAGGTTCAGCGCGAGTTGGTCGTCATGGTACGCCTGTTGGTAGTACATGGCGTCAGCTCCTTGTGCGCTGGCCATTTTGTTGGCATAGTAAAGCTTGTCCCAGTTGATTTGCCGGTTGGCTTTCGAGGCCTTAAAATAATTTGTCGCAGCCTGCCATGCCTCCAGGTCGGAAGCACTTGCCGAACCGCTACCGCTGCCCCACACATCGTAGAAATAGCTGGGCATGAGGCTATAGTAGTCGGGGGCGGGATTGGTGGCGTTGTTGTAGTTCAAACGGGTGCTGCTATACATGGAGTACTTGCCGAGAAGCGATGTGGTCAGCTTTGTCCTGTCGTCGATCTTGAAATCCCATGTCAGCAATGCGGCTGGAGCGAAATCGTTGACAATGCGACTGTTACGACGCTTGCCGTTTTGGTAACCCCAGTTGGGGTTGTAGTTATAGTTGTTAGCCAGCCAGTACATCTCGTCCGTCGATGCGCTTTGGGTGGCGCGCTCTGTCGGATTTCCCCATGTGACGAGCGACAGCGAGTGATGATTGTTGAAAACCTTCTCCAAGCCGAAGAAGTAGGAAAGCGAATTATAGAAGGTTCCTTCCACGTATCCGCGGTTGGCCCAACGGTAAGTGAGCGCGGCTGACCAAGCCCATCCGTTCTCGTTGAGCCCAGAATTATAGGAGTACATGGCGCGTGCCGTATAGTTGCGGTTGGCGGCGGCCAAAGAGACGCGCTGTCCGACAGGCATGGCCGACGGACGGAAATTGTAGTTGTTGCTCCCCCCCAAGCCTGTCATGGAGAAATTGTTGCTTTCGAAGGGTAATGCCGATTCTACATTTCTAGTTTGGTTGTTCAAACCGCCGACAAAAGAATATTTGAACTCGCCACGCTCAATGTCATTGGCTGGATTGCCGTTGATGTAAATGTCATTGTACTTGGAGTTGTAAGCTCTGTACTTAAACCGTACAGGACTCCACCTGTAACCCACTTGGTTCGCATAGGCATTGGTGTTGGATGATATGATAGACACGCTCTGGGTCACATTTTCATCCTCGCCCAACTGCGCTTCAGTGAAGGTAAAAGCCTGTTCGCCGATGGAGATGGGCGGCTGGCCAATGGAGTCGGATTGTCCCCAGGCCTGATGAGCCACTCCTATGGCTACCAGCGCAAAAAGAATTTTTTTTTGCATAGTTGGAATGATAATGATTATTCTGTATTGTTGCAAAGTAACAAAATATATTCCAAATATAAAAGTGATTTTTATTAAATTTTTAGTATTTATGACTATTGTTTGGATATTAATTGCGATATTTGCAGAAAAATTACGAATGCGGATGAAAAAACATTTTTTTGCATTGTTTGCCGTCTTGGTGTGGCTTCTTACAGCTTCGGCACAAAAGAAATACTCTGTGTATGCCGTGGGGTTCTATAACCAAGAGAACTTGTTCGATACGTGCCATGATGTGGGTAAGAATGATTACCAATATCTTCCCAACGGGACAAACCATTGGAATGGCTTGAAATATAGCCACAAGCTTCACAATATGTCGCGTGCTTTGAGCGATATGGCTACGGGTACGTTGCCCGGAGTGGGTTGTGCTGTTATCGGTTTGAGTGAGGTGGAGAACGACAAAGTGCTCACCGACCTCTGCAACCAGCCTGCTTTGAAGGCTCGCAATTACCAATATTGTCATGTGGAGGGTCCCGATCATCGTGGCATAGACTGCGCAATGCTTTACCAACCGGCAATTTTCACGGTGAAGGACGTAAAGCTCTATCCCTATGTTCCTACCGAACAGCAGGATGCTAATTTCCGTACCCGTGGTTTCTTGACCGTGAGCGGTGTGATGGCAGGTGAGCATGTGGTGGTCATAGTCAATCATTTGCCCAGCCGTTTCAGCGGTTCTTATTACCGCGAGGTGGGCGCAATGCAAATCAAGGCACTGAAAGAGCGTATCCTTTCCAAAACTCCCGACTGCAAGATTATTGTGATGGGCGATATGAACGATGACCCGACAAACAAGAGTATGTACGAAACACTTTCCGCAAAGGAGGATATTGACAAGGTGGGAAAGGATGATATGTACAACCCTTGGTACAATATTCTTACGAAACAGGGTACGGGTACGCTGATGTACCAGAGTTCCTGGAATCTCTTCGACCAAATTATTTTGGCTCCCAGTCTGCTCAATAAGAAAGGCAAGAAGGATGCTACGTCGTTAAAATACTGGAAATGTGAGATTCAACGTATGCCTTATCTATTCCAAACCGAAGGCAAATACAAAGGCAATACGAAGCGAACCACAGCTGGTGGCGTTTGGCTCGACGGATATTCCGACCACTTGCCGACCGTGGTCTACCTGATGAAGGAGCAGGGAGTCAAGACAAAAGCCGTTGGCGATTGTTTGCTGCCCGATTTCACGGAGGCAGAAAAGAAAAATATTGCAGAATGTGAAGCGGAAAAGCTTGAGCTTGAGGCGAAAGACAAGGACAAGCAGCAGTAGAACGGAATATTGGCTTGTGGCAGAAAGAATGACCACATCGTCTTAGCCGAGATGAAGACAAAGCAAATGGATAAGCAACGGTTTTTAGGGGACGCGCCACCTGTGGAGACGCATCCCTTTGAACCTTTTCTTCCCTCCAATGCCCGTTTGCTGATGTTGGGAACCTTTCCGCCGTCTCCCCGCCGATGGTGTATGGACTGGTATTATCCCAATTACACCAACGACATGTGGCGTATTATAGGGTTGTGCTTTTTTGCCGACAAGATGCGATTCGTTGATGAGGCGCATAGGACTTATCGTCTTACGGAACTGAAGAAGTTTCTTTCTGAGGTGGGAATAGCTATTTACGATACTTGCCAGAGTGTGCGCAGAACTACGGGTACGGCTTCCGACAAGGATCTGGATGTAGTGGTACCGTCCGACCTTGACGGTCTGTTGCATGCCTTGCCGCAGTGTCGTGGAGTGGTAGCTGCCGGGCAACTGGCTACGCGCCTGTTCACGCGCCATTTCGACATCGATGCCCACAATATGGTGATGGGTTCCCATCGCGATTTTGTCTTTGAAGGTCGAACTGTTCGTTTGTATCGCCAACCCAGTTCAAGCCGTGCCTTTCCCATGCGTCTGGAACAGAAAACGGAATATTATAAAAGCATGTTCGAAGACTTGGGACTTATCAAACGATGAGTCTTTTCATACATAACTTCAGAAAAACGTACAAGTAATGGAAAATAAAGTGACAATCATCGGCATTGCCGGTGGTACTGGTTCGGGCAAGACTACTGTTGTAAAGAAGATTGTGGAAGCGTTGCCGCCCCATTATGTGGCAGTAGTTCCGCTTGACAGCTATTACAACGACACAACGGGTTTGACACCCGACGAACGCAAAGCCATCAACTTTGACCATCCCGATGCTTTCGATTGGAAATTGCTCATCAAGCAGGTCAATGAGTTGCGGCAAGGTAATTCCATAGAGCAGCCCACCTATTCTTATATTATCAGCAACCGTCTGCCCGAAACGATCCATGTCGACCCTAAGCCCGTTATTATTATTGAGGGCATTATGACGCTCATCAACAAGCGTTTGCGCGACATAATGGACTTGAAGATTTTTGTGGATTGCGACCCCGACGAGCGTCTTATCCGCAACATACAACGCGACACCATCGACCGTGGACGTACGGTGTCAATGGTTGTCGATCGCTATTTGGAAGTGCTTAAGCCCATGCATGAGCAGTTTATCGAGCCTACCAAGCGTTTTGCCGACGTAATCATTCCGCAGGGTGGTGACAACGCTAAAGGTATTGGTATGCTCACAAACTATATCAAGACATTGATTCCCGGGGAGTAACCCGTTGTTTCGACTAACGGCTTTGGAGAACGAAACGAGGGGCTGAGGAGATAAAAGCGACGAGATGTTTCAATCGTTCGATGTATCGTCTGTGATTTCTTCGATTATTGTAGCATTATCTTGATTGGCCGCTTGTTGAGTTTTCTCAAATGCTTTTCGGCATCGGTAAATCTTGACAGCGTTTACCAGATCGACCGCTCCGTAAGCCATCATGCCCCAACCGATGATGAACAATGGTGCCGAGGCTATGGCACTGGGCTTCACAAGAGCTGTTATTCCGACGAGGAAGATGGCTATTGGCAACACCCACCACAGGCATCCGATAGTGGAGAACTTTGTGGCGGCTGCGAGATTGAAGAATAGGTTGAGCGCGCCTAAGATGAGTATGGCCGACAAGACGAACATTAGCCCGTTTACAAATGAGTTCGGAAACAATGCGAGCAATGCTCCGAGGATGATGGAACCTATGCCTACAATGGGAAAGGGCGGTACGGGACGTGTGAGACGGTTTCCCTGTGCATCGTAGATGTCCATTCCATTAGTGGTTGCCTGCCGCTTGGCCGACAGGTAGGTTGTGGTGCTTATTACGCCCGACACGAAGAAAATGACACCGATGACAACGGTAATCCATGTTACCGTTTGCTCGCGGTATTTTACGAGAAGGGCTCCAACGACAATGGCGCAGATGGCCCTAAAAATGCTGCTTTGTAAAACTTTCATGCCGCAAAGATACTAAAAAGTTGGTATTGGTGTTTGTTTGTCTGCAGTTTTTTGGTGGCAGGAAGTGTGAAAAATACTAATAGAAAAACAAGAGATGACTACATTGTATCTGGTGCGCCACGGCGAGACCGTTGACAACAAGGCGCAGATTATGCAGGGACAGACTCCAGGCCAGCTCAATGATACAGGACGCCGTCAGGCATGTGCAGTGTGCGACAGGATGCGCCTTGTGCCTATCGACGTGTTTGTGGCGAGCGATTTGCGCCGCGCAGTAGAAACATGCGAACTGATAGCTGCGCCACATGGGTTGCCTGTTGTTACAACTCCTTTGCTCCGCGAGCGCGACTGGGGTGGCTTCACTGGCAAGTTTATTCCCGACTTGAAGAACCAGCCATGGCCCGACGACGTAGAGAGCTTGGAACACATGAAGAAACGCGCACAAGCCTTCATTGATTGGATACGCAGCAATTATGCCGGACAGACGGTGCTGGCTGTGGGGCACGGCATTATCAACAAAGCTGTACAAAGCGTTTATTTTGATAAGCCGATGAACGAGGTGGCGAAGATGTCGAATGCCGAGGTGCGTCTGTTGCACCTGTAGGGTTTGCTGCAAGATCAAACATGAAAGAGCTGTCCACGCATGGTGGGCAGCTCTTTGTCAATGTATTACTCTCTAGTTTTGTTATCCTGTTCCAATCTTCGTAGCCTTATATTGGCTTCATCGTATAGTTGGTTGTCCTTATCTTCTTCCGAAATGGCCACCGCCCGATTGGCTTCCGCCATTGCTGTTGTTGCCGCCGCCGAATGAGCGTGTTGCTCCGCCCGACTGGCTGGGTGCGCTGAAGCTGCGTGTGGGAGCCGACTGCCGCACGCTGCTGTTGCCGAAGCTGCGGCTGGTTGTCGACGGGCGTGTGCTGCTGCCAAAGGTGCGTGCGTTGCTGTTGCTGGGGGTGAAGGTTCGGCTGGGCGTGTTGTTGCTGCTTTGTCCGAAGGAGCGTTGCGTGTTGTTGGGCTGGGTCACGGTGGTGCGTGTGCTGCTCTGGCGTGTGCTGCCTCCGAAGGTGCGCGAAGGGGTGTTGCCTGTCTGCGGTGTGCGGTTGGCCGCAGGTGTCGTGTTGTTGCGTCCGAAGGTGCGGTTGCCGTTGTTGGGTTGTGTGTTGGTGCGGTTTCCGTTTCCAAACTGTCGCGTGCCGTGGTTGTCGACCAGTTGCTTGCCGCGCCCGAAATCGCCGCGGTCAAATCCGTCGCGCATGCCAAGGCGTTGTCCTCCGTCGGGTCGTGGCCCGCCCCAAGTGCGGTTGTGGTACCAGCTGATTCCACCGTTCATTCTCCAGCTATGGCCTCCGCGGTAGCTTGCATAGAATGCGGGACGGCCGAAAAAGAAATAGTCGCGGTGTGGGTAACGTGCATAGATGCGGAAGTGCCAGAAGCCTGCATCCCAATAGAGTGGGCGATAGAAATAGGCGGCATCCACAAAAGCGCGGTACTGCCAGTCGAGCAGTATGTAGCTCAAGTCGAGATTGCGCTGAGTCCAGTAGTTGCCGTAGAGGTCGCTATGGCTATTGATGCCCATCAGGTAATCGAGGTTGATCTCGTAGGCTGCCTCGTACTGGTCGTCGGTGAGGTTGAGTTCGTATGCCATCTTGTCGGTGAGAAAGAGAGCTTGGTCGCGAGCTTGCTCATAACTCATTGCTGATGCTTGGACTGTCATTGTGATCAGTGCAACAAGCGCTAACATAAACTTTTTCATATCTCTGACTTTTTGTGGTTCAACATGCGTGAAGATGTTTTTTCATCTTTTCACGTTGCAAAAATACGTCAATAATCATAGCTTTCAAAAGGTTTTTCCCTACATGGCGAGGGAAAATCCCTACATTGTCTGCCAATTTGTTGCCGGTCGAGGCTTGCTACTCACAAAAATCATGTATCTTTGCATATTATATAATAAGGTGGAGGCATTGGCCGACCACCCGACCACTGAAACAATATCAGATGAATCGACCCATCCTTCTCCTTGTGTCCTTTTTGGTCGCCACATCTTCGCTGGCACAGTATGCTTGGCAGTACGATGCGGAGCCAGGCCAGTTGCGCCTTGGCGACGGTATACACTATGAGGCATCAACGCAAGGATCGTTCTCGAAAGGTAAAACGCCGCTATGGCTCAATGCCAACAAGTACGGCTTGTCGTCGCTCGACAAGACCAATGGTTATGTGCGTGCCTCGGCCATCCGTCCGCTAGCCAACGATTCAGCCCGTCGTTGGGGTGTGGGCTATGGTGTTGATGTGGCCGCTCCGCTCCACTACACAAGCAACGTAGTGGTGCAGCAGGCTTTTGTGGAGGGGCGCTGGCTCCACGGCACCCTCACCGTCGGTGCCAAGGAGTGCCCCATGGAACTGAAAAACAATAGGCTGAGCAGTGGCTCGCAGACGCTGGGCATCAATGCACGCCCTGTGCCGCAGGTGCGTTTGGCTTTGCCTCGCTATTGGACTATCCCGGCTCTTGGCCGCTGGTTGCACATCAAGGGTCATATAGCCTATGGTATGATGACCGATGACGGTTGGCAGCACTCGTTTACCGACAAGAAAAGCAAATATGCCGACAACGTGCTTTATCATAGCAAGGCTGGCTATCTGAAGATAGGCAGTGAAGACCGATTTGTGCCCTGGTCGATAGAGTTAGGCTTGGAGCAAGCCACACTTTTTGGCGGCACTTCGTACACGCCCGATGGCAACGGCGGTATGCGCAAGGTAGAGAACGACCATGGCATCGCAAGCTTTTGGCATGCCCTCGTTCCTGCTGGCGGCGACAAGCCCAGCGAGGGAACGGTCTATCGCAACAAAGAGGGTAACGTGGTGGGCAGTTGGCTCATGCGCGTCAACTACGACGGTGACAATATAGCCCTGCATGTCTACGCCGACAAGTATTATGAGGATCTCTCGTCGATGTTCCAGGTCGACTATGACGGCTATGGCGAAGGTGCCGAGTGGAACACGAAGAAGAAGACCCGTTTTTTCCTCTACGACTTCAAGGACTGGATGCTGGGGGCGGAACTCAATCTGAAGTATGGCACATGGTTGCGCAGCGTGGTGGTGGAATATCTCTACACCAAGTATCAGAGCGGTCCCGTTTACCACGACCATACGTCGGGACGCAGCGACCATGTCGGGGGACGCGACGACTACTACAATCACTACCTTTACACCGGGTGGCAACATTGGGGGCAGGCCATTGGCAATCCTCTTTACCGTTCGCCCATCTATAATGACGACGGTACCATCGGCTTTGCCGACAACCGCTTCATGGCCTTCCACCTCGGCTTCGACGGACAACCCACCGAACGGCTCGACTATCGGGTGCTGGCCACCTATCAGGAAGGTCTCGGCACCTATGTCACACCCTACACCAAGAAACACCATAATGTGAGTTTCCTTGTAGAGGCGGGTTACCGATTGCCGCGAGGCTGGCAGCTGCGCGGTGCCTACGGCATGGACTTCGGCCATATACTTGGCGCCAATGCCGGTTTCCAATTTACAGTTTCCAAATCAGGAGTATTCAACTTATGAAACGTACCTTCCTTCTTTTTGCTGCCTGCCTTGTCATGGCTACATCGTGCGGCGACCTCATAGAGACTTCAGGCAACGGCGATCTCGACGGCTACTGGCAGCTGGCACAAGTCGACACATTGCAGAGTGGTGTGTCGGCCGACATGACCGACAGTAAGGTGTTTTGGGCAGTGCAGGGCAAGTTTCTCGATATTATCGATACGCATCAGACCAACTATGGCTACATGTTTCGCTTTCAGCATACGGCCGACTCGCTGTTGCTCTCCGACGCTCGCATAAACAACCGCGAGATGTCCGACTCGCTGCTGACCGACGTGTCGCCGCTGCGCCCCTTGGGGGTCAATAGTTTGTCCGAGCATTTTCTGGTGGAGCAGCTCACCGGCAGCCGCATGGTGTTGCGGGGTAAAATCATTCGTCTGCATTTCCGTAAGTTCTAACGGCCCATGCCGTTTGCATACGCCACGCCCCGCCATCCTGTTGCAGGATGGCGGGGCGCGGCGTATGCAGACGTGGCGTGTTTCAGAATTTCTTGCCAAACACGATGCTGACGAATGTCATGAAAAGGATTTTGGCATCGAGCCACCAACTGCGGTGCTTCAGGTAATAGAGGTCGAGGTCGAGGCGCCGCAGCATCTTCTCCATGGTGTCGGTATAGCCGTTGTAGAGTGTGGCGTACGATGTGACGCCGGGGCGTATCTGGTAGAGATTCTGATAGCGAGGGTCGCGCTGCATGATCTGCTTGATGTAGAACTCGCGCTCGGGTCGGGGACCGATGAACGCCATGTCGCCGATGAGCACGTTGTACAACTGTGGCAGCTCGTCGAGATGGTGGGCGCGGAGAAAACGCCCAGTCCGTGTCAGACGGTCGTCGCTCTCGTGAGCGGTGAGCTGCGGGCCGTTTTTCTCAGCGTCTGTCTTCATGCTGCGAAATTTGAAGATGAAGAATGGCCGGCCGTAACGCCCTATGCGCTCCTGCTTGTAGATGGCCGGACCGCCATCCTCGCGCCTCACGGCGATGTAGCATATGAGAAATAGGGGCGAGAACACAACAAGGCAGACAAGAGCTACACAGAAGTCTACGCAGCGTTTCAGGTCGCGGCCTGCTTCGGTCATGCCGTCCTCAATGTAGTCTTCTTCGCTCAGCAGCGATAGCGACTGCGAGTTGTCTGTGTAGGGATTGGTTATCATAGGGTATAGTTTTCTGTAGTTACTATAATAACGCAAACCTATAAGGTTTATTATACTTTCTTCACGATTATTTTTTCAACCCCACCCATCTCTTTTTCGATGTTGTGAAAATAGCCGACAAAGTTGTTCCGTTCATGTCACGGATGACGGATTTGTGTCGCTACACGCCAAAAATGAATAATTTGGATTGTGTGCTGCAATCACCTGACTACTAATGAGTTGTGGCGAAAGTGAAAGAAGCACCTGTCGGATGGGCTGCAACGCGCTCGCCGTTTGTGCCAAACCGGAGCGCGAAAGATATCGAACCATGCCGCAATGGTTGTTCCGCGACATGGCGAAAGGTGCCCGATCGGGAGCCGGAAGGTGCCTTATGGTGGAAGATGAGGCGAAATGGCGGGGCAAAACGGTGAAGAGAAGGGTTGCGAAGAAAAGGAAGGACGAAAAAACGTTCCCGACGGCTCGCTAGAAGGATGAGCCGTCGGGAACGTTTTTTTGTCAGTTAGCGTTACAAAAAACGGTGTGGGCAACTCTTGGCCCACACCGTTTCAGAATATCTTTCCAAACATGATGTTGATGAAAGTCTTTACAAGAATCTTGGCATCGAGCCACCAGCTGCGGTGCTCCAGATAATAAAGGTCGAGCTCAAGGCGGCGCAACATCTTCTCCATCGTGTCGGTGTAGCCGTTGTAGAGCGTGGCGTAGGAGGTCACACCGGGGCGTATCTGATAGAGATAGACGTAGCGCGGGTCGTGCTGGATGATCTGGTCGATGTAGAACTTGCGCTCGGGTCTTGGCCCTATGAACGCCATGTCGCCCCGCACCACGTTCCATAGCTGGGGCAGTTCGTCGAGATGGTGCAAGCGCAGAAACTGGCCCACACGCGTCATGCGCGTGTCGTGCTCATGCTGGTAGAGGGCAGGCCCGTCTTTCTCGGCGTCGACGCGCATGCTGCGGAACTTGTAGATCTTGAACGGGCGGCCAAACCGTCCGATGCGCTCCTGGCTGAAGATGGCCGGCCCGCCATCCTCGCGTTTCACGGCAATGTAGCATATCAGGAATAGGGGAGAGAACACCAACAGAGCGACAGAGGCTATGAGGAAATCGCCCATCCGCTTGATGTTGCGTTCCACTTCGTTCATACCGTCGGCGATGAAACGGGGATTGTCTACATCGTCGTTCCACTTGATGTAAGGGGGTATGCGTTTTTCTTGTTGTAGCATATATTTCTTTTTGCTTTAGGTAGACAAAGGAACAAGGGCACCGAAAGTGGTTTTTAGCGAGATTTTGCCAATGTGCTGGCTTCAAGCTTGCATTTGCGGATTGTTGTAAGAAAAGTTAGGAGATGGTTTTTGGGTGTCCGTACTCCAATGATTTCGATGTATCCGTTGCCTGACGTTGTGAACGCCGTGTCGTTGCAGCAATACCGCATTTTTGCCTTATTTCATGTTTATACTGCAAAGGTAGGTATTATTCTTGACTAGACCAATAGAAAGTTAAAAAGATGTGGGGAAGAAAGGTTCTTGGAGCTTTTGTTTGCTGGTTTGTGCGAAATCCATTACTTTTGTAGACTGATGCTTGGAAATTTCAAGGAGCAGTATGTACAAATTTGGGAAACCAGAAGAAAAGATGAGAAGAGTTTTTGCTGTGGCGCTGGCTGCCGTCGTAATGGCCTTAATCCTGTGTTCGTTTGCATGGCGTGACAGGCAGAGTGCGGCCAAACCGACAGAGAATGATAAATACCAGTTGGTGTTCAGCGATGAGTTTGACTTGCCGGACGGCGCTCAGCCCGATGCCAAGGTGTGGCAACGGAGCGTGCGCGGTACTTCAAGATGGAACCGATGGATAAGCAATTCTACGGACGTGGTGTTCATTCGGGACGGAAAGCTTGTTTGCCGTGCCATACCCAATAACAAGATGCAGAGCGACACAGCTGCGATGTTGACGGGGGCGGTAGATACACGCTTGTCGTATGCTTTCCAGTATGGTAAGATAGAAGTCCGGATGCGCACCAACATGCAGCCTGGCAATTTTCCTGCGGCGTGGCTTTTGCCCAAGCAACCGGCCGATCCGCATCCGTATAGTGGAGAGATTGATATTGTAGAGTATTATGGTCTGAATCCCAACGCATATCATTCCGCACATACCCATTGGACAACCCAATCTGAACAAGCCGGAAATCCGCCTCATCAGTTCCACGAAAAGATGGATGCAACCCAGTGGCACGTCTATGGATTGGAGTGGAACAAGAAGCAACTTATGTGGACGGTGGATGGCCAATTGGTTGGTACTTATAAACGGTTGGACACCAAGAAGGCGCGCCGTGGTGGCCAGTGGCCCTACGACCATCCGTTCTACATCATTCTGAATCAGAGTTTAGGCGACCAAACATGGAATTCTACGATGTCGAAGGCTCCGCAGCTGAATGTTACCTACGAGACGGAATTTGATTGGGTAAGGGTCTATGCGCGCAGGAAATAGAGTCAAGAATGACAAATTGGCTATAATCGGAGTCTGACAGTGCGAGGAAATCTTCAAACCCGTCTGAAACAGGCTTCTTTGCATTACAACAATAAACAGTGACATATATGCACAATGATTTGGTTTCCATAATCATGCCCATGCACAACTCCGTCAAATATGTTGGCGAAGCAATAGAATCTGTCATCAGACAGACCTATGATAATTGGGAATTACTGATTATAGACGATGTGTCGACGGACAATTCGTGTGACATCGTTCGAAAATACGTGGAGCAAGACCCCAGAGTGCATCTGTTGTACAACGACAATCATACAGGGCATCCTTCTTCGCCCAGAAACATGGGTGTGAAATGTGCCTGCGGGCGCTACATAGCGTTTCTTGATAGTGACGACCTGTGGTTTCCTGAAAAGCTCCAACAGCAGATACCACTTTTTGAGGACGAGCGGGTGGCTATAGTCTATTCCAACTACGAGAAGATGAATGAGGACGGAAGCCGTGCGAACCGTGTGGTGAAAGCACCGGCTTTTGCTAGTTATGATGTTCTTTTGTCTGGCAATGTAATTGGTAATCTTACGGGTGTTTACGACCGGGAAAAAGTAGGCAAGGTGGTTTTTCAGTATGTACACCATGAGGATTATGTGTTGTGGCTATCCATATTGAAAAAAGGTTTTGTTGCAAAGAATACCAATACCGTAACTGCCGCCTATAGGATAGTGAGTGGCTCAGTGTCGTCCGATAAGCTTAAGGTGTTGCCTTGGCAGTGGCATGTGTATCGGAAGGTGGAGCGGCTAGGTCTATTGTGCTCCATCTATCATTTTGTCATTTATGCTTTCAAAGCATATTTCAAAAGCAAAATCTGATTACCCTGTAGATAGGAGCAGGAAATTCCCACCGCAAAAAACAATACCAGTTTCGGATTTGTCATTTAGCTGGTGTTCCTCTTTAGGGACGGTTATCCAAGCATAAATGATAAATCCGAAACCATA
This sequence comes from Eggerthellaceae bacterium, assembly GCA_963656105.1. Lineage (GTDB taxonomy): Bacteria > Bacteroidota > Bacteroidia > Bacteroidales > Bacteroidaceae > Prevotella. The sequence continues at coordinate 17,074 of CAVKHW010000008.1, read as the reverse complement.
GTTCTTACTCAAGTTTCGGATTTGTCATTTAGCTGGTGCCCCCTTTTGGGACTATATTCAAGTATAGATTCCAAATCAGAAACTTGAGGTTCTTATTTGAGTTTTTCGACAATTCGCTGACTCGCCAAACCGTCTCCATAGGGGTTTGTGGCTTGGCTCATGTCTTCATATGCCGCTTTGTCTTCAAGAAGGATTGAAACATTGTCTATGATTTTCTTGTAGTCTGTTCCAACTAGTTTCACAGTCCCTGCTTCCAAAGCCTCAGGTCTTTCCGTTGTGTTGCGCATTACCAAAACGGGTTTCCCCAGTCCAGGCGCCTCTTCTTGAATGCCGCCGCTGTCGGTGAGAACAATAGAGGCATGCTCCATGAGATAGACAAATTCTAAATATTCTAATGGCTCAATGAAGTGAATGTTACCCAATTCGTTCAGATTCTCGCCAAAAACGGCGTGAATGGGCTTGCGGACATTGGGATTAAGGTGCATGGGGTAGACGAAGTCCACTTCCTTGTATTTGTCTTTCAAGTCGCGGATGGCTTTGCATATATGCATGAATCCTTCACCGAAGTTTTCCCGTCTGTGTCCGGTAATCAGCACAAGTTTGCGTGAGTTATCCAAACTCTTGATATCGTAACCTGCCAGACGTAGGCGGTCTTGCAACAGTATGGTAAGTTCTGGGTCTTCTTTGATACGTCGGGTGACAAGGTGGAGTGCGTCGATGACTGTGTTCCCAGTTACAGTGATTTTGCTTTCATCCACTCCTTCGCGAAGCAGGTTCATGCGGGAGAGGGGGGTCGGTGCAAAGTTATAAGAGGCAATGCGCCCTGTGATCTGCCGGTTCATCTCCTCGGGCCATGGGCTGTAGATGTCGTTTGTGCGCAACCCGGCTTCCACATGGCCGACGGGGATTTGCTGGTAAAAAGCAGCCAATGCTGCCGCCATGCTCGTTGTCGTATCACCATGGACAAGGACAATGTTCGGTTGAGCCGTTTTAAGCACATCGCGCATGCCTACGAGCACACGCGCTGTCACATCGTAGAGATCTTGTCCTTGTTTCATGATGTTCAGGTCGTAGTCGGGCCTGATGTCGAATATTCCCAATACCTGGTCAAGCATTTCACGGTGCTGACCTGTCACGCATACTGTAGTGTCGAAAATATCAGGGTGTGATTGGAAAGCCTTGACCAATGGTGCCATCTTGATGGCTTCAGGGCGCGTTCCAAATACAAGCATTACTTTTTTCATTGCTCTTTAAGATTAAAATGTTTGATAACCTCTATGTATTCTCCGGTTTCCAAAACGCTGTCTCTAGGTATAGCTTCGAGTCGTGCTACCTGCGCCTTATAGGAATGAGCCATGTTGCTAGTCATGGCTGCTACATCATGCCCGTCAAATGCATTCACACCGAAGCCTATACCCATCCGTTCCACTTTTTGCTGTAGAAACGTGCCGCGGCTGACGATGATGGGCTTGCGAAAATAAATGGCTTCGTATAATTTGTTGGGTTCCGCATACATTACGTTTTCTTCGTCGGTATCGTATGTGGCCACTAGTACGTCCACATGGTCGTAGATGGCGGGTAAATTGTCGGGACTTTTGAACGGTCCGTGGTAGAATATGTTTTTGCCTTGAGGCAACTGGGATGTTTCGAACTTGGGAGCAATATAGCCGTAGAAGTGAAACTCGTGCTCGGGAAAACGCTTCGCAATCAGCGAAGCAACACTGAGCAGTGCGTGATAGCGCATTCCGCCCACAAAGGCGAAACGAATGTGGGATGGGTCGAAAGAATGGCTGGAGGGTGTGTATGGATAGTTCGTGATGTTTCTCGACAGCAAATTGGGCGCAAGCAGAATGTTGTTTGGAGCCTTTCCTGTCTTGAAATGATAGTGGATGAAGCCTTCGGAAGTCAGCAGCGTGCGTAAGGAACGACGAATAATACGCTTGTCGATATACTCCAATGCGGTGCGCAAGAACTTGTTCCCTATGTACGTTTGGGTCAAATCGCACTCTTCGTAGATATATTGCTTGTTGGGATTCATCCATGTGGCAAACATGGCTACATCGAGTCCCAAGTAGTACCAGAGGGTATTGTGGTCTGACTCTACTTGCTGGAAAAGTCGTCTTAATCCGTTGTAGTAGATGCCGATACGCTTGTGGTAACTCAGCGTGTTTTGGAATTGGCCTAACAGGGTGATGGGTGATGAGGTTTTCATTTCTCCCTCGCGCAGAAATCCGTATGCTTTGACCATGTATCCGTGTGCCTCAAATTCGCGGATGCGGCTGATAGAGTGGGCATCGTTGGCCGAATTGACGATAAAGTTGATGTTCATAGCAGGTGCTTTTTCGTTTGAATGCGGTGGCACAATGCGGTGGCATCATGCACATTCCAGAGAAGGTGATTTACTCGAAGACTGTATTGTGGATGGCTTCGAGGAAGCCGTGGCCGTATAGCTCGTCAGGTTCGACGTAATTGCCTTCCCCCCATTCGTTCCACGAACGGAGAAACAATATTTTATGCTCCGGCTTCTTGTTCTTGATAATTTCCAAGGCCAGTATGATGTGCCGTTCGAAATTATCGGGAGTAGCATTGATGAACACTCCATCCATGTTGCCGGCGCGCGGGCTGCGATCCCATTGGGGCATAATGTTGGGATAGACATTTTCCCAACTGTCCTCTGGAGCAAAGCAATGTTTCATCACCTCGGGGTAGTCGAGGCGGAGCGTATTGAGTTGCGGAAAGATCTTGCGTAGGAAAATTTGTGAGATGCGCTTGTACTTTCCTGTGTAAATCATCTCTGCACGGGGACGCCCGAATGAACACACAGCGTCGAACCCAAGCCGCAGGAAATCGTTGTATACATTAGCGCTGGATTTAAGGTTGGGAAGTCCGCGTTTTATGCTGCCGTCCGGCATGCGTCTTACGGTCGATGTGGAGTGACCCATGGCAACGAAATGAACACCTTTCAGACCGCTTTCTACTGCCCATTTGCGCCAAAGATTCATGAAAAGGGTGACATCCTGAAAATGGTATGGATCCCAAATGAGGAATATCGGCTTGCCGTCGACAGTAATGTAGCGATGGTCTTTGAAAGCTTTCAGAACATAGTCGAAATGCATACGGTAGTCTTTCTCTCCAAGATATTCCTGTTTTGAGATGATGACATTGGAATCGGCCATACCCTTTCCGCGTTGCCAAGTCTTGGTAGTCCAGTCGTGGTTGGCCCATGCAAGACAAAAAGGGAAATCGGGCTTACCTAAAGCAAGAACTTCGTTGAATGGACGTTCGAGCAGCATCTTGCCATTTCCGCGCCAATAGTGCCAATAGGCAAAGCCTTCTACACCCGCTTCGCGGGCAAGCTGTGCCTGTTCCTCACGAACTTCAGGCACACGAAGATCGTAGAATCCCAAGTCGGTCGGAATGCGCGGTTGGTGATGACCTTTAAACAATGGTTTCCCCTTGACCACATTGTGCCATTCTGTGAAGCCCTTTCCCCAAACTTTATCGTTCTCGGGAATAGGATGAAATTGTGGTAAGTAAAATGCTATTACTCTTGCTTTCATGAGTTTTCTGGTTTTATTCTCTTGATGATTTTAGCCGGACAGCCTGCCGCTACGCAGTAGTCAGGCAAATCATGGGTGACACAGCTGTTTGCAGCAACAACCACGCCGTTTCCGATATTCACTCCCGGCAACACACAAACGTTGTTTGCCAGCCACACGTTGTTACCGACAGTAACTTTCCCCTTTGACAGAAGAGGACGATCCTTGGGGGGCATCTGCAGAATTTGAAAATTATCAGTGGCACCGTGGGCGTTGTCTGTGATGATGACATTGGTACCCGTCAGCAGGTTGTCGCCAATGGTTATGCCACTCATGGCAGTCAAATGGGCGTACGCTCCAATGTGGCATCCGTTGCCGATTGTTATTTCAGGATATCCACCGTCTTGTGGATAGACTGTCAGTATGGTGTGCTTGTCTATTTCACAAAAATCACCGACCGACACCAAGTCCAATCTATTGGAACGCTCCAACGGGTAACCGAGGATAGATCCCTTACCCCATCGTTTGAAGCGGTGGGCGCTATATCCAGTGTAAATATGCACACCAAAAGCGCGGACTTGTTTGAGGAGAATAGATGGAAGAAGGTATCGTGCTGTTTGCCCAATGCCCTCGGCTATGTGTTTAATGATTTCTTTCACGTTGAATGCTTTCGTATAAGCGGATGATAGTGTCGGTGTACTTTTGCTGCGTATAGTATTCGTTTATTGTCTGCAGAGCCCTTTTGCGCATGGCCTGTAGCTTGGCCTGACTGCATGTGCAGATATGCACGAGGCATTGTGCCAGTTCATCGGTGTCGTGAAAACGGAACCCAATTTCCTGTCCAGTGAACTGGAGACCATTGTCGTATTGTTCCTTAGTTCCTGCTGTATCGCGCCCAACGGTGATGCAACCGCAGAGCATAGCTTCGGGAAGGCATCGGCCAAATCCCTCAAATTTGGAGGGTACGATGGTGGCAAGGGCATGGCGCATTAAGTGGCCTATGTCCTGACGTGCGCCAAGAAAGACAACTTTATGCTTAACGTCGTTTTGCTCCAAATATTGCGTGATGCCTTGATAAAATCTAGGATCAGATACCGAACCGGCAACTGCAAGAGAAGGAAAATCCTCTCCTCTTTGTGCAATTTGAGTGTAGGCAATAAGCAGATCCATAAGTCCTTTAGCCTTCTCAATACGCCCCGCATATAGAAAATAGGGCTGGACGGGTAGTGTTTGAGGGGTCTGCTCGTCATCCATCGTTATACCATTGTAAACTACTATCGACTTCGGATTTCCAGTTTGATGATGGTGTTGCTGTATGGCATGGGTGATGCAGATGGTATAATTTTTTGAAAGACGTTTGTGAAATGCCTTGGAACTTGGATAATAATGGAAATTAAAATCGCGGTCGGCATACTCGCGAATATGGTAGATATGTGGCACGTTTAACTTTCTAGCCAATCGCTCTCCTACATCTACGACACTCACGTTTGTGTGAACAAGTGTAATATCCTTTGATTTTACAAGCCCGTAAATCCTTTGGACGGCTTTTCGTATGAGCAGTCTGCGCATGAAGAGTCGTGGAATAAATAATATTGCCTCCAAAAAATTCCTTAAGTCAGGATAAGTGTTGTTGCGGTATGAGACGGCTATAATTTCTACGCCCATCTGTTGGAGCGTTATGGCTATTCCTTTTTCGTCCGGCGTAACAACGATAGGGGTGTGGCCGTAATGCTGCACGCTTTCGATGAGTGTCAGAAAAGACTTCGATGCTCCTCCGAAAGCATAGGTGTCGTTGAGCACATATAGTATATTCATGGTTTTTCCTCCTCTTCCTTTTCTTCTTGTTCTTTACAGTCTTTTTCGGAAAGGGACGGGGCACTGTGTGCAAGTATGTAATAGGGTAGATAGTTGCTGTACCAAAGAGGGTAGCCACGCACAATAAATCCTAAGAAGGCTAGGATGAATGCACTTGTCGTAGCTTTCCTGTTCCTGATTTTACCCAAAGAGATTATGTAGAAAGTCAACATAAGTGCTGTACCTATGAGTCCGTTCTCGTAGATAAAAACCTTGTATCCAGAATTGCCAAATCCTGGATTTTCTCGTTTCTTTCCAAAGATGATGGAAGATGATGTACAAAGCTTCTCAAAATCAGTATCGAAATCTTCGGTCACACGGTTATTGCCAGCTAATTCACCATCCTCTAATTCCAGTCGGATGAGAATGAGGTCATGGAGAAGATTCTCGCCATTATTATAAAAGAATGAGCCGATAACTATTGCTGAGATGCCCCCAGTTATTATGACTAATTTTTTAATGAAATGTTTCCCTTGAGTCCAAAGTTTTAGGAAGATGATAACCACATAGATGACATAAGCAGCCAGCGAGAACGAAAGCAACAAAGCTATAAGTATGCTTATATTGTACCATTTCTTCCATTTACCAAACTGTGTGGAGAGCAAAAGGGCGCAAGCTGTTCCGAGATGTCCTGGTTCGAGGAACACAGAACTGAAACGAGGAAAGAACGCCCATAGTGTACGGTCATCAATTAGGAAAAAAAAATAGTTAGTATAGGTATAAAGCCCATCCCCGTAGGTGGCATTGACACCGATTAACTGAAATCCTGCCAAGTAGAATAAAAAAAAGAAAATGGATACTGCCATAAGACTTCCCGTGGTTTTGCAGAGAAAAGTTGTCAGTGCCTCCATTCGCTCGGATTTGATGCGAAAAATCGCATAGAAAATGGTAGTATGGAAAAAGTTGACAATATATCCATTGATATTCGTCTCACTTGTGATGAGCATATAGGTAGAGATTGCCAAATAACCCATAATTGGGACGAGGAAATGCCCATTGGTAAACCAACAGTCCTTAATGGACTTGGATATTAGTATTGCGGTGCAGATGAGTGCGCCAGCAGGTAATGGGTATAGCGTCCCTAGGGGCCATAAGAACCATGGATGCAAAGAACCGTAAAAAGCTAACAATAAGCCCAGATACAAAAGGACTTTGATTAACGTAGCTTTCTCGATGGTGTAGATGTTCAGTTTGCTTATCTTCATGCTATCCTTTACTTACTATCCGCTTTATAATTTTATCACTAAAGTAGGTTCGCTCGCTTTTGCTGAGTACACAATACCAGCTTGCAATGGTTGAGACGAGAATAGAAAATGTTCCCGTGATAAGAAAACGGTATTTTGCATGAAACAACAAAATGCAAATGCCACTAGACGTGCAGGCAATTACAATCAACGGAAGGAGGGGAAGAAGGACATGAGAAATGTAATTCTTTGAGCTCATGCCTGTTGTATAATGAATATACGGGATGCGTGATAAGGCGACAATAAACTCAATCCCAGCATATATTGCCATAGCCTCGATTAATGTCCCACCATTAAAAAAAAGAAAGGAAATAACGAGGAGATATGCCAGTTTCGGCGTGTACATTAGTAATGTGTAGATTTTAATTTTGCCTATGGCCTGATTGATAGTGTTCAGTCCGGCTGTCATTTGATCGAAGATGAAACTAATCAGAACAGCGTTGCTGAACAATACACAATATGGAGGCACTTCCTTAAGCCATATATTGAGAACAGATGGCATCTCAAGCATTAGTGGGACAAGAGCTATGATAAGCAACATTGTGGAATATTTACTTTCTTTCTCAGCCAATTCAAATACTTTTAGGCGTTCTTTCTTGCCCTCAGCCTTCATGATTTGGGGATTCATAGCGTTCAATATCGATGTGGAAACAAAAGAAATGGCTCCAAATATTTGATATGCGATACCATAGGCTGCATTGATTGTGGTACCAAAAAAATGGTTGAGAATAATTGCTGTTCCTTGATTGCGTGCAGTAATTGCCCCCATACCGTAAGTTGTCCATCCAGCAAACCCCAATAATTGTCCAATGTACCTTTTCTTAATATCTCGCTTACTGATTATGATTGTGCATTCAGGGAATTTAAAATTTGCATAAAGGGAAAAAACAAGAAAGTTGAGAAACTGAATACCAGCCAGAATCGACACATAGAGTAGTAGCTTATCGGCATGGATGTAGAGCAAAAGAAAAGCTAATGTAGTCTTCATGATGGAATCCAATATCTCTATGATGGAGATGAAAATGATATTTTCCCTTGCAATGTAGAGAGCTTTAAAAGGCGCTGTAAGAACCGTCATGAAGAGAATGATAACAGTAATGTCGTAGACTGATTTTGCGGTATCAAGACGTTCTGGAGCTATGTTGAGAAAATCATTCATCAGCCAGCCCTTTATAAACAACATGATAAGGCCAATGGACAACCCCAAGACTATATGGAGGAAGAAACTATTGATAAAGAATATCTTTACAAGGTTTAGTCTGTGTCTCCCGAAATAGTAAGATACGTAGCGTTGGGTGGTTATGACCAAAGCATTGGTAATAAAGCCCAGCATAGCAATAACGCCTCCCACGACAGAAAAGATGCCATAGTCGGAGATTCCTATCGCTTCCAATATGATGCGCATGGAAAATAGTGACAGAATAGTTGTCGCTATAGCTTTTGCGTATTGTACGGAGGTGTTTAGTATTATTCTTTTGGTGGAATCCATTTAAGTGTGTTTTCTTCTGCCTTTATTGCTTGTTGTTGAAGAGCAAGTCCTTGACGCTGAAGAATGCTATGATGAAGAAAGTTACGAATACCCAAAAGGCAACAAAAATCATGCGCTTTGGGCCAGAGGCCTTAATGGGTACGTTAGCACCCTTCACTATAGTGAAAACCGGAGTGTATTGGCGTAGTTTAGCGCGGGCGGCCTCTAACTGAGTGTTCATTGCTGTGTAGGTGTTGTATTGCATCTGCATGGTGTTTTCCAAATCTTCGATTTTCGATTTCTCACTCTCCAATAGGACATCTTGGTTTGCATCTGCTGTGCTGGCGTAGAGTCGTCTTGTCTTTTCATATTCCTTGCGCGCGTCATTCGTCAATTTCTCGTAATACTCTACATCGCGATGTGCTTTGCTAGTGCGGTACTTGATAATAAAATCTTGTAAACGCTCTCTCACTGAGTCAGCGAGGACTTGACAAACCAAAGGGTCTTGGGCTTTTGCGGAGATGGATATAACTCCAGTTTTTTTATCAACGCTAACGCTTATGTTTCTGCGCATCATTTCGATGATACCGTTATCTTTCTTGGAAAGATTATAGGGATTGAAACCTTTTTGTGAGGATATCCTCTCGAATTTGTCGTCAGATTTAGGGAAGATTTTTTCAATACTTTTCGTGATGTTGTTTCCTAGTGCAGAGAACCAAGATTGCTTTTGATAATAGCGCATGTAGGCATAATAAGTCGTGTCTACGTCCTTGTCGGCTGTTGTCACATGGATATTGAAGAGGCTTGTTACAAACCCATTGTCTTCCATCAAGTCGGGGTAGAGTACGGGAGATATGGCATCCGTACTTTGCACATTGGACATGTCAAATCCGAAAGAGGCGGCAATAGAACTAAGTGCACCACCCGAGGAAACTGAGTTTTCGATTTCCGGTGCCACTGTCGTACTCGTTGAATAAGTCCTTGGGACACTAATGATGATAAGGGATGACAATACAAAAGCTACGGGCAAAGCGATAAAAAAACATTTCTTTTGCTTGACAATGTTCTTCCATACTTCACGCATGTCGATTATATCTTCTTTGTTCTGATCCTTATTCATGGTGTAATAAGTTTACTTCGATAAGTTGGCGATAGTTGCAATCATGGCGGCTATTGATGACATGCTTGTGCCGAGATTCATGGTCTCTGCCACGCTCATCTTGCGGTTGATGCGGCTAGGAACGATGATCTCGCAGCCAGGCTGAATCTTTGCGCCCTGTGATAGTTTTGCTACCATGCCGTTCATGTAGATGACATAGGTGTTGCGCTTGCGGGCGTTCTGTGCAAAGCCGCCGGCAGCGTTGATGTAGTATTTGCCGCTCTTGCCACGCTCGTAGGCCACGGTGTTCGGGTACATCACTGCTCCGTTTACTTTTACAGTGGCTGTGTATTGAGGCAGGATAAGGCGGTCACCCTCGCGGAGCACGATGTTGGCGTCGCTATTGGGGTTGGCGATGGCTCGGTCGAGTTCGATGCCTACGGGGAAGGTGTTGGGTACTTGGAATTTCTTCAGTTGCGCATTGTTGTTTTGCTGAGCCACTTGTTGCATATTGCTTCCGTTGTTGCTGCTGACGGCAAGTTCAAGGAGTTGCTGCTGAAGTTGCTCTTGCTGCATGTTGAACGCGGTTTCCATTCTGGCGCGTTCTGACTCGTTGGGGCGGCGTTCTAGTCGTGCGCCTTTGATGTAAGCCAAGTCGGTGACACCGCCTGCGGCTTCCAAGAGATCGGTCAGGCGCATGTTGCGTTTGTTGAGCGTGTAGGTTCCTGCAAACATTACCTCTCCGTCAATGGTTACGCTTTGCTGCTTAGAGTAAGAAGGGCTCTTGCGCACATACACTTCATCGAACGGCATCAGTATGAAGCCCGGTTGTCCGTCGATAACGAAACCGTCTTTCAGTGCAAACGTGTAAGTCTTTGCGATGATGGTATCAGTGGTCAATGCTTTTGCATCGCCCACGCGGCGCGCTACGTCGACCTTGACGGTTGATGCCGTCTCGAGCAGTCCGCCAGCCTGAAGCACAAAGTCCTCCAGCGTTTCGTTGTCGGCATATTTGTAGATGCCGGGGTATTGCACCTCGCCCTGTATGGTGATGGTGCGTTCCGACATACTTTCTTGCTTGTTGGGGATGAAGAGTACGTCGTTCTCCTTCAAGGGGATGTCGGCCACCTGTCCGCTCATGATGCCAGCCACGTCGACACTGATGACTGTCAGCGTTCGGTCTTCTTTCATGCGGTGCATTACGGCGTGTGCGGTGAAAGCCTCTTCGGTAAGTCCCTCGGCATGTTGGATGAGCGTGCGCACGCTGTTGATGTTTTCGCCCATCTGGTACATGCCCGGACGGAATACGGCACCTTTGATTTCCACCGTGTTCTCGTAGCGAGGCAGGATGGAGTCAACACTTACACTATCGCCGTCGGCAATGCGGAAACTGCTCATGTCGAACTCATCCACATTGAATACGGCATATTCGCGTCCTGTTTTGCGGTTAATGCGAACACTCTTTTTATAAGCATCGCCAGCGAAACCGCCTGCATATTTCAAAAGCGTCTCCACACTTTCGTTTTTCTTCATCTCGTAGTACATGGGACGTTTCACCTTTCCGCTGATGTTGACAAGGCAGTCGTATGGGCCTACGGAGATGACGTCGCCATCGTGCAGTCTGACGTTTCCGGTCATCTTGCCGTTGAGTATGTAGTCGTAGATGTCACAAACGCTGATGAGACGGTTGTTGCGGTAGATGTTGATATTGCGAAGCGTTCCCAAATCGCTGGTTCCGCCGGCCATATATAAGGCATGGAAGACCGTGGCAAATGCCGAAAGCGTGTAGGTGCCAGGAGCCTTTACTTCGCCCATCACGTTGATGGTGATGGTTCGAGTTTGTCCGAGCGAGAGACTGATGCGGCTGCTGCGGTAGCGGCTGCCGAGCGTGCCTTGGATGCGGCTTTTGGCCTGTCCGACGGTTAGTCCGCCCACGTTGATGGGGCCAAAGCCTTCGATTACAATCTGTCCGTCGGGTGAAACGGTGCAGTTGTATGTTTTCTGCGAAGCTCCATAGACATCTACCGATACGGCGTCGCCAGGACCAAGTACATAGCTTTGCGGTGTGGCGATGTTCATGGCGGGCTCAAAGGTCAAGTCCTTGTTGTTGAAAATGTCGCGCCCGAAAACTTTCTTTTTGTCTTTCTCTTGTTGTTCCAGAATTTGATTGAGCCATTCGATGGAGTCCTGACGGGTCATCGTGCTCAGTTCCGCTTTCATCTGCAGGAAGTCTTGGTCGTCTTCGTTGTATTCCTGTTGCCATTGTGTTACGCCCTGCAGCCGCTGTGTGGTGGTTGCCTCGCGCTGTTGGTTGTCCTTTGTGGTCTTTTGGCGCATTTCGTTACGACTTTTTCCATTGTTGGTGCGCATGCGGTTGTCGCTATTGTCAGCGTTGGTCATGCCAAGCCCCGACTGTGACATTTGCCGTTGATATTTCTTTTTTACGCGGCGTATTTGGCTGATGTCCACGCCTCTCTGCATGAGTTTCACCACAATTTGTTCTTGTGATGTGCCTTTTTGCATTTCGCTTTGAATCGTCTCGGCCACCTGATTGTCGGTCATGGAACTTTGCGCCCTCATGCCCATGGGGCACAAGGCAAGAAAGAATATGTATATGATGAGTTTCTTCATCCTATGGAATTGATTACACGTTGAATAGTTACACCTTTATTATATAGTAACTCTTTTTCTGCGGTTTTATTGTTATAACGATGTTGGATAATGGCAAAAAACGCAGAAACATTATGTAGTGACTATATGCTTGTTGCGCTTGCCAACTATGGTATCTGCAAAGATACAACAAAAATGAGATATGGCAAAAGAATTGTGTGCGTAACTTCTACGTGCCACATAGTCCGAAAAACAACGGCCCTAACTCCATATATGAAGTTAGAGCCGTGAAAACCAAAGGAGAAAATGGCTTTGGTATGGTTGCGTTACTTTACAAATTTGCAGACGGCCGTGTTACCACTGTTGCTGATGGCCTTGGCCACGTAGCAGCCAGCCTTTAGCGTAGAAATCATTGCTGTTCCGAAGCCGCTGTTCATGTTGATTACGACGGTTGTGATCTTTTGGCCACCGAGCGTAAAGATTTCCACAGTAGCTGTCTTGTCCAGTCCGTGTAGGAAGAGTTGGCCGGAAGCATAGTTCATGGTCAGTTTACTGCCTGCATCGATCGTACTGTGATTGACACTGGTTGGCGTCTGGTGCTCGATGTACTCATTGTAACTTGTCAGCAAGTTCTTTTTGCCGATGGTGGGAAGGCTCATCAGGTAGATGTCGTTGCCACCGTCGGTGTAACGGCCCACGGTGTGGTATCCGTCGTGAGCGGGGTAGGTAAGGCTGTCGGTCCAGCTCATGTCGGCCGCTGAGAGAGCCACGGTTCCTCCGTCGTCTGCCAGTTTGAAGGAGGCGTGCAATAGACTCTTGTTGTCGCGCTTGTCACACCACACCACGAGGAATCCGTGTGCGGGAATGACTGTTGTGGCAGTGGATTCGCCCTTGCTGAGCTGACATTTCTGCAACTTGTTGAGGTTGTCGGTCAAGAACATTCCCTCCACATCCTGTGGCTCGGAAGTGGTGTTGTAGAGTTCGACCCAATCGCCCTTCTTGCCATAGTCGTTGACATAGATATCGTTGGCCGCACTGACTTCGTTGATGCGCACAGGGGTGAAACCTTTGCTGACGGCATCGTCCATGGGCTCGTAGTCGGCTATGAGACTGAATTGTCCAGTAGGCATTTCTATCTCTTGGTCGGTAGAGTAGTAGTTGGACGCTCCTGTGACTCCCATTGTGGTGTAGAGCGTGGCATCCCAATAGATGTCGGAACTGGAGGCGCTATTATTGTGCACCTCCACGGCTATGACATTGGTGCCTTTCTTGAAGAGGCTTGCGCTGAGGGTCATGATTCCTGTGTCGGGATTGCCAGCCGCGTAGGTTGTGCTATAGGTGTCATACCCCGATCCTGTCATGTTGTAGCGTCCGGCTTCCGTTCCATTCACGTAGACGATGAAACCATCATCGACCGTATATTCGAGCTTGAAGGCATCGCTTGCCGTTGGATTGTCTGAGAGAATGATGTTATTGCGGAAATAGTAAGTGGGGCGTTTGTTGCTGGCATCGTTTCCGTAGCTGATGGTAGTCTTCAGTCCGTCTTTTCCGTAGCCCAATGGACTATAGCCGTTGGTCCATGTGCTGGTGCTGTAGCTAGCGCTTGTCCAGTCAGTGTTGTCGAGGCTTCCTTGGTCGTAGTAGCTCCACAGTGCGCCCGACTTTACGATGGCTCTCAAGCTGGTGTTCGCGTTTTTCCATCCGCGGAATGTGTAGCCGGCAGGAGCCTCTGCACGAAGGGTTACTGGCGCGAAGAGATTACCGTTGAAATAACCCGTGGGCACCTCAATGCCGTTGACATACAGGCTTGCGCCCTCTACTGAGCTGCTGAGTGTGGCCGCCTGAGCGTCGGATGTGCTCAGTCCCATTTGCGAGTAATTGCAAATGGCGTTGGTAGCCGTGGCAAGCCTACTGCTCAGGCTGGTCTTCATCCAGTTGGCGGTGCTGTACGGACTTTCGTTGTTGAGAGCCATCTGTGGGCCGACGATATTTGTCAGCGAGTCGATGATTTCCGTGCAGCGCGAGGCTTCAAAGACACTGCCGCCCATGAGACAGTATGTGTCGATAAAGCGTTTCTTGAACGTGCTGTTCTGCAGCATGTTCTTGAAGATGGTCACCAGTTTGATTTCTGCAGTGATACGGTCAGCGGCACATCCGTATAGTTTGTCGAATGTCCAGGTCTGCCGGCTTATGAAGGAATTGAAGGCATTGCCGTCGTTGAGCGTGCCGTCGAGGTCGAAGGTGACGAAACGGAAACGTCCGTCGGCACGTTTCCTGAATCCTTTTATGTTGTTTTGCGGCCAGTCGTTACCGCCGAGGTAGAATTCCATGGCCATGTAGTTGGTGTACTCGTCGATATCCACCAGTCTCTTTATTTCCTCGTAGGTCGCATCGTCGGCAGCGTTGGCCGAGAGCTTGTACCAAGTGTTGAAAGCCTCGTCGGTGCCGCACTTCTGCACGTAGCCTGAGTCGGGGCTCATCTCGAATTGGTCAATTTCGTCGTCGCCCCATCCGTAGTTGGCGTAGACGTAGTGCTTGTTGTTGGGTTCGCGCACGTTAAGTACGCCAATATACTGTCCGTTGATAAACTCGTGTACTGGTTGGTAGCTTTGCCCATCGATGTCGATGCCCGACGTCTGTATGATGGTCTGCAGGGCGGGATCCTTTATGCGGCAGCTGGTGTCGTTGCCGCCGTTGCGTATCTGCAGTGTGCGGTTGCGTATGTAGGGCTTGGCCGTGAAGAAGGGGTAGTCCAGATTTTTGTTGCCTCCGTATTCCTTGTTGCCCTTCAGTTTGAAAGAGTGGGGCGTGTAGGCTCGGCTCCATCCGCCACACATCTCGAAGTCTACATCTTGGTTGAAACCCATCTCGTTGTTGGTGGTAATCCACGAAAGGTTAGCTGGACGTTCCCAGTCCATGTTCCAGTTGCACGCTGTCGACTGCCCGTTTCCGGCGCGTCCGTTGGTGCCGCGTACGTACACACCGATGCTGTCGTCGTAGAGGAAGTCAGGATCCATTACCACACTGACAATGGGCAGTGCATACTCCTTATCCTTATATATATATGAGCGTGTGGTAACGGTGCTTGCCAGCTTCCCGCTTTGGAAGAGACGGAAACGGTAGCTGGCTGTTTGGCTGATATCGAAAAGTCCGTTGTCGGATGTTTCGCCGTTAGTCAGTGTGGGCAGTGTGCCATCGGTGGTGTAGCGCAAGGTGGTGCCCTCGGGAATGGCCACGCTCACGCTGAACGAACTGGTGAACAGGTGCGAATCGGTATCGACAACAGGTGCAGCCAATTGCTCGGTGGCGAAGTCGGCGGTGGCGTTGCTGGCTCCTGGCGTTGGCGTGGCTGTCAGCCCCCAGGAGTCACCGCCATCGATGGTGCGGGCGTAACTCACGCGTTCCATGGCTTCCGGGTAACTGGTCTCTGCCAGTATCTCGCCGTCGGCGTTGCTGATGTAGAGATTTCCGCCGTCGGTATCAAGTTTGAAAGTAGATTGGTTGGTGTTGATGCCATTGCTGTCGAACCATACCGTCTTGAATCCATGCGCAGGAACCACCCCGATGGTGCTGGGCGTGTACCATTGGCGCAGGTCGGAGGCGTTGTCGCTGAAATAAAGTCCGCTCAGCTCCACTGCCTTGTCGGTAGGATTGTATAGCTCCACCCAACCGTCAAAGTTGTAGGCAGGCGAGATGAATTGATCCACATTGGCTACCATCACCTCGTTGATGATGATGGCACCGCTCTTTGCCGTGTTGCGCTCTACGCTAAAGGTTGCCGTTCCCACGGTTCCCGATCCGTCGGTGGCCGCAGCGGTGATGGTAACCGTGCCTTCAGTCAGGGCGGTCACGTTGCCCTTGCTGTCTACAGTGGCTACATCCGTGTCGCTACTGTTCCATTCCAGTTTTTTGATGGTGGCATCGGCAGGGGAGACAACGGTTGCCAATTGTAGGGTCTCGCCCACAACGAGTGTTCCCTCGGCTGGTGTAATGCCGATATGGGTTATAGGAATGACCTCGCCGTAATATTCCAGTTTGAAGTTGTCGAAGAGACACCAGTTGTTCGATGTGAACGTTTCGTTTTTCAGTCCGATACAGATGTCGCCTCCTTCATGGTCAAACTCCATCTGGTTTTGGTAGGCACCTTGTGCGAAAGCTGCAGTGCCGCTCTCCATGGAGTTGGGAAACCATATTTGTGGCGACACCCAACTGGGCGACCAAGTGCCGGTGGAAAAGCTCGACGATGAAGACCAGCTGTACACGCTGACCAATTTCTGCTCGTGGCTTCCGGCATACATGTATCCGGTGATGTCTTCGTTGCCGTTGACATAGGTCTGGTAGCCGTCGTTGTTGTCCTGGCAACGGAAATAGGAGCTGACGCTCATTCGGTAGCGTCCCTGTGGCAGAGCGCTCAAAGTCTGGTGGATATTGAATGTGCCGTTCCAAAACTCCATGGCTTCGCATGCTGCACCGCGTCCACCTGCCGAAGCGGTGTACGTCCATCCACTGAGCGAATTGCCGTCGAACCCGGGGTTGACGACATACTGGTCTGTCACATCTATCCATTGTTTGTCTGCCGAGGCAGGTGTGACCGTTGCCAATAAGGCGCATAAGGTCATGAGTACAAGTAAACGATGTTTCATATTTGGTTTGTTTTAGTTTCTACAAAAAGCAAAATTACGAAAAAACATCTGTTAGTTCATCATTATATGGCCATTTTTCAAAAAATAAATAAAAAATGCTTGGCGTTTGGAAAAGAATACCTAACTTTGCCAACAACAATCGACCCGATGCCAGTGGGCGCGGGCTGCGCCGAATGCCATTTATGGATACGACGTTGTCAGATTGTCGCTTTTCTATGGGGTTGACTGGATTTGACAGCAGACGAGATGGTATGTAAGCACGCGGAGCCTTGATAGCTAGCTCCTTAATCTGAGCAATCAACAATTTAATTGGCGAAAACAACTACGCTCTCGCTGCCTAATCGAAGTACAGTAGATTACTGGCTTAATCCTGTCACCAGGTGATGGGACGAGACATCGCTCAGGAGCTCTTTTTCCGAACCATCCTGATAAAGCGGTGCAGATCACGTCGGAAATAGCTTGTGGTGGCCTCGCGCC
The DNA here is from genome assembly GCA_963656105.1 of Eggerthellaceae bacterium. Classification (GTDB taxonomy): domain Bacteria; phylum Bacteroidota; class Bacteroidia; order Bacteroidales; family Bacteroidaceae; genus Prevotella. The sequence continues at coordinate 140 of CAVKHW010000008.1, read as the reverse complement.
TCAAGTGAAATTTTAGAGGATAAGGCGACAATTGGTGGTCTGGGTCTTGTTGCCGCTCGAAAACCGAAGGCCAGAATAAGCGTGTAGAAAGCATATGGTTTCCCTGTTTGGACGCGGGTTCGACTCCCGCCAGCTCCACT
>CAVKHW010000007.1:0-69913 GCA_963656105.1 Eggerthellaceae bacterium | reverse complement strand
TTGCCCCCTTCGGGGACTTATATTCAATCATAAATACCTAAATCCGAAACTTGAGGTCATTATAGATGCTCAAGGCATGATGTGCGCTAACGGAAATAGTTGTTTAAAAAACACTAATGAATTTTTCCACCTATTTAAAAAGCATTAACTTTGCATTAAGAAAACATAAAAGAACACCATGCAAAAAACATACAGAATGGGATTGGACGTCGGGTCAACCACCGCAAAGATTGCCGTAATGGATGACAGCGGTAGATTGGTCTACTCAAGATATGAACGTCACAATGCCAGAGTCAATGAGTTGGTAAAAGCGTTTCTTAACGATATAGAGAAACAGCTGGGCAACGTAAAGCTAAGTGTATGTGTCACGGGATCGGTGGGAATGGCCACTGCCGAGCAGCTGCAAGCCACATTTGTGCAGGAGGTGGTGGCAGCGACCGTATTCGCCCGCAACCGCTATCCAGAAGCAAAGGCGCTGATTGATATCGGCGGAGAGGATGCTAAGGTGGTGTTTTTCAACGGCAAAAATATAGAGCTGCGCATGAACGGCAACTGCGCCGGTGGCACAGGAGCATTTATTGACCAGATGGCCGTGCTCATGGGGTGCGACAACAACCGCATGAGCGATTTGGCCTTGCAGTCAACCTGCATTTATCCGATGGCGGCGCGTTGTGGAGTGTTTGCCAAAACCGACATACAAAACCTTATGGCCCGCAACCTGCCGGAGGCTGACATAGCAGCCAGCATTTTTCATAGCATCGCAGTACAGACCGTCACTTCACTAAGTCACGGTTACAACTTTGCTGCTCCCGTATTGCTTTGCGGCGGCCCCCTCACCTTCTTGCCAGCGCTCCGCAAGGCATTTGCCGACTACCTCCATATGCGAACCGACGATTTTATCGTGCTCGAAGATGGCAATCTCATTCCGGCTATGGGGTGCGCCATTAAGGCCATAAAGGGAAAAGAAATCCTGTTGTCCGACTTGCGCTCCACGTTTAACGCAAAAATCCACAGTGAGAAAGGCGCGCAGACACAAGCGGCAGGCTGCAAGGTAAAAAAAGACAACACAACTGCTTCCAAGCCACTGCCGCCACTGTTTGCCAACGAAGAGGAACATTCGCAATGGCTCCAGCAAAAACATCGCAACGCCACTCTTGTTCACACGATGCGAAATGGCGTGGAGCAGGTGGTTCTCGGCATCGACTCCGGGTCCACCACAACAAAGATTATTGCCGTCAGAGCTAACGAAGAAGAACAGGGACAGATAGTTTTTGCAGATTATTCCATGAATTTGGGCAACCCTATCGGCGCAGTCGAAAAAGGATTGCAACGCCTGCGCGAGGCCGCCCGGCTGGCGGGGGCCGATTTGCAAATCGTTGGGTCGTGCGCTACAGGCTATGGCGAAGAACTCATAAAGACATCCTTTGGGCTCGACGATGGTATTATCGAAACCATTGCCCATTATCGGGCGGCAGAACGGCTGATGCCCGACGTGTCGTTCATACTTGACATTGGCGGACAGGACATGAAGGCCATTTTTGTCGAACACGGCACAGTGGTGCGAATGGAACTCAATGAAGCCTGCTCGTCGGGGTGCGGCACATTTATCCAAACGTTCGCGAAAAACTTGGGATACGAACTGAACGATTTTGCCCAGTTGGCTTGTAAGTCGCAAAAGCCATGCGATTTAGGCACGCGTTGCACGGTGTTCATGAACTCCAAAGTGAAACAGGTGTTGCGCGAGGGAGCATCTGTTGCCGACATTGCTGCCGGACTCTCCTATTCGGTTGTGCGCAACTGTCTGTACAAGGTCTTGAAACTGCGCGGAAACGATAGCCTCGGAAACAAAGTGGTAGTGCAAGGTGGAACGATGAAAAACGATTCGGTGGTAAGGGCCTTCGAACTGCTGACCCATACCGAGGTGGTGCGAAGCGACATGCCGGAAATGATGGGTGCCTACGGGTGCGCTCTCCATGCCATACGCAGCGCGCAGCGCAACGGCAAACAATCGGCCATGGAACGCACGGTCGACGACTTGCTGAGCCTATCGGCATACGATACCCGTTTGCTGCACTGCAAAGGCTGCGAGAACCAATGTGCCGTGACGATGTATAACTTCGGCGGTGTCCGCCGGTTTTACTCAGGCAACAAATGCGAACGCGTTTTCAACAACAAAGGATCACAGACTATCAAGGGAGAGAACATATTTGAAGAGAAGGCAATCAAGCTGCAGCCAGGAGTGACGCTAACAAGCCTTGTCAGCTCTTCTCAAGACAGCGGCAGAGAGCGGGTCGGCATACCTCGTGCGCTCAACATGTATGAGAACTACCCCTTTTGGTTCACTCTGTTCACAGAGGCTGGATTCGAAGTGGTGCTCAGCGGTGAGTCTACCTTTAGTCGATACGAGACGGCTCTCAACACGGTGATGAGCGACAATATCTGTTTTCCCGCAAAGTTGGCCCATTCCCATATAAAAGAACTTGACGAGAGCGACGTGTCGTTCATCTTTATGCCCTATGTAGTTTTCGAGCATCAGGACGACGCACGCAACACCAATAGTTACAACTGCCCCATAGTGTCGGCTTACTCCGATGTCATACGCAGTGCCATGCCGTTGACCAAACGCATCGACTCACCCGTCATTAATTTCAGCAATCTGAAGTTGCTCCATAAACAGATACACGGTTATCTGAAAGGCTTGGGAGTGGACAATACGACCATTGAACGTGCATTCTATCAAGCAGAGATAGCCCAAGAGCAGTATCGCACGCACCTGCGTCAGCGCGCACAACAAATACTCGACAATAGCCGACAAAAAGGCATGCTCACAATCCTGTTGGTGGGACGCCCATACCATGCAGACCCGCTCGTGCAACATAAACTTTCGGAGATGATAGCCTCGTTGGGCGTGAATGTAATTTCCGACGACATCGTGCGCGGCAACAACCTTATAGGTACAGGTGAGACGCATCTCGTAAGACAGTGGGCCTACATGAACCGTATTATCAAGGCTGCACAATGGTGCGCCGAGCAGCCCGGCGACGTACAGCTGGTGCAAATGACCTCATTCGGCTGCGGTCCTGACGCTTTCATCCAAGACGAGCTGCGAGCCATCCTGAAAAACCACGGAAAACCGTTCACACTGCTTAAAATAGATGATGTGAGCAACATCGGAAGTTTGAAGTTGCGTGTAAGATCGCTTGTTGAGTCATTGCGCGGACAAGATGTCGCAAAAGCCAACCCTGCCGCCACTCCATTCACAATACGCCCCATGAAAGGAGCAGCTAAACGTCACATTCTGGCTCCTTATTTTACAGAGTATCTAACCCCCATCCTTTCATCGCTTTGCCAAACAATAGGCTTTGACGTCGAGGTGTTGCCCATGAGCAATACGGAAAGTGCCGAACTGGGTCTGAAATACGCCAATAACGAGATATGTTATCCCGCTACACTGATTATCGGCGATGTCGTGAAAGCATTGCGCTCGGGCAAATACCACCCGAACAAAATAGCTGTGGCAATGAGTCAGACGGGCGGACAATGCCGGGCCACCAACTACGCGGCACTCATCAGACGCGCCATGGACGCAAATGGCTTTTCGGAGGTGCCGCTTATTACCTTGGGCGTATCGACCAGTGCATCGGAAGACGCCTCGCAAAGCGATGAAATGAATATTCCGTGGGTGAAATATGCCGCTATCATCGTGACATCGTTTCTATATGGCGATGCCGTGTCCAAAATGTATCATGGCGCAGTATCGCGCCTAAAACCAGAATATAATCATCCGATAGGAAAGGCTGCCAATGCTGCCGAGATGCTGCGCGACAAGTATATGCAGCTGGCAAACAAGCCTATTCTCGAAAATAACGCAAACGCCCTGATGCGTCTTATCGCCAAGGCGGCTATGGAATTTGATGACATATCAGCTGACAAGAATATTCCCGCAGTGGGCATTGTGGGAGAAATATTCCTGAAGTTCAATCCTTTCGCACATCAGTTTGTGGCACACAAAATCATAGAACGCGGATATGAAGTGGTGCCTGCATTGCTATCCCCATTCTTTTTGCAAGAGTTTGTCAATGTCATAGTACAGAAACACATGGGGCTATCCTGCTCACGCCTACCAGACTTTGTAGTGAAAGCCATCTATAGCCTGATATGGAAACGCGAAAAACGTATCAACCGTCTTGCAGCACGGTTCCGCTATTTCCGCCCATTTACCAACATCTTCGACGAAGCGCACGAAGTCAATGGAGTCGTATCGCTCGCAGCGCAATTTGGAGAAGGATGGCTCCTGCCAAGCGACATCATCAGTATGATGAAGCAAGGGGTCAACAACGTGGCAAGCCTACAACCATTCGGATGCATCGCCAATCATATCATTTCCAAAGGAATAGAAAAACGACTTAAGGAAAAATATCCTCAGTTAAATCTGGTGTCGCTCGACTTTGATGCAGGCGTATCGGCAGTAAATGTAACAAACCGACTGCTATTGTTCCTCGACAGCATCGCCTAAGCCTATAGATTTCGAGCCCATTTTACAGGCTATACGCCATAAAAGGACAAAAAGCAGGGTGGCATTCATATTTTTGCTGCTTTGCTTTCCTGCTTTTAAATATTTTTGTAACTTTGCCATTAAATTATTGGAACCCAAAGATGAGCACCCAGAACACGACTCGCTTGCTGACAAACACGGTAGATCAACTTTCAGACCCGAAAACACTGAAAGGGCTTTTTCATCAGCATCGTGAAGGTTATCCTCTGCCATCAAGAATGGTTCTCGAAGATATCGTACAGCTAGCGCGTGCCATCCTTTTCCCGGGTTTCTTTGGGAAATCCCAAGTAAACATACAAACCATCAAATACCAAATCGGTGTAGAGGTCGAAAAGCTGAACCATCTGCTTGCAGGACAAATACTTGCGGGATTGTGTTTTGTCGATGAGTGTGAACCGCAATGCAACAGAGACGAGCTTAAACAAAAGGCCGATGAAATGTCCAGTGAAATTGTGGGCAAGTTGCCAATGATCAGAAGTGTGCTGGCAACCGATGTGGAAGCGGCCTACAATGGAGACCCAGCAGCAAAGAGCTATGCAGAAATCCTTTTATGCTATCCTGTAATCAAGGCATTGACAAGCTATCGGTTGGCGCATGAATTGTTTCTCATGAAGGTGCCACTGATACCGCGCATGATGACCGAAATGGCACATTCCGAAACAGGAATTGATATTCATCCAGGAGCCACTATAGGCAACTATTTTACCATTGACCACGGAACAGGTGTTGTAATCGGTGAAACTTGTGTCATTGGAAACCATGTCAAACTCTATCAAGGAGTAACACTTGGAGCAAAGAGCTTCCCTCTCGATGCACAAGGCAATCCCATTAAAGGAATACCACGTCATCCTGTCATAGAAGATGACGTTATCGTCTACGCCAATGCGACATTGCTTGGCCGCATCACAATAGGTCGAGGATGCACTGTTGGGGCCAACACCTGGGTGCTTGATGATATGCCTCCAAAGACAATAGTATACAAAACTTGACGACAATTAAAATAAAACGCAACAGAAATATTGCTAATTCGCCAGCAGACAACAACAAATAAAACAAACGTATCATAACAAACATAAGAATAATGGAATTTGAACTCATCGCCAAGACTTTCATGGGCTTAGAGCCAGTCCTGTCACAAGAGCTTATCCAATTAGGAGCCAACAATGTGCAAATCGGACGACGCATGGTTTCATTTACAGGCGACAAAGAGATGATGTATCGTGCAAATTTCCAGTTGCACACAGCAATCCGTATCTTAAAACCTATTAAACATTTCAAAGCAAAGTCAGCTGAAGATGTGTATAATGAGGTAAAGAAGATAGATTGGAGCCAATATATTTCCAAAGGAAAGACTTTCGTCGTTGACTCTGTCATCTATTCCGACGAGTTCCGCAACTCTAAGTTTGTTTCGTATAAGGTAAAGGATGCCATTGTCGACCAGTTCCGTGAAACGACAGGCGAACGTCCTAACATATCCATCAGTAACCCCGACATACGACTTCATATACATATTGCAGAGGATAAAGCGACCCTTTGTCTTGACTCAAGTGGCGAAAGTCTACACCGTAGAGGGTATCGGCAAGAAACGGTAGAGGCTCCTCTTAACGAAGTGCTTGCTGCTGGCATGATTCTCATGTCGGGATGGAAAGGCGATACCGATTTTATAGACCCCATGTGCGGTTCTGGAACGTTGGTAATAGAGGCTGCCTTGATAGCACAGAACATATCTCCCGGTGTTTTTCGCAAGGAATACGCTTTTGAAAAATGGCCGGATTTCGACCAAGAACTGTTTGACGAGATATACAACGACGACTCTGAGGAGAAGGAGTTTAATCATCATATTTATGGATACGACATTGATATGAAAGCTGTCAATACGGCCATCATGAACGTTAAAGCCGCTGGATTATCGAAGACAATCTCTATCAAACAACAGGATTTTAAAGATTTCAGCGCCCCCAAAAATAAAAGTATAATGATAACCAACCCTCCTTATGGAGAGCGCATTTCTACACCTAATTTGCTTGGCACCTACAAAATGATTGGTGAAAAGCTAAAAAAGGAATTTTCTGGAAATGAGGCATGGGTACTAAGTTACCGTGAGGAGTGCTTTGATCAAATAGGTCTAAAACCAAGCATCAAGATACCTGTATTCAACGGAAGCTTGGAATGTGAGTTCCGCAAATATGTCATGTTCGACGGAAAGATGAAAGATTTCCGTTCGGTTGGCGGTATTGTAAAAACCGATGAAGAGAAACGGGAGATGGCGCAGAAACACCGTTTCAAGAAAAACCGTGAGTTTAAGCGACGTCTTGAGGAAGAAGAAGCTAACGAAGATGGCGACATCCGTTCTTTCCGTTTCCATACCTTTTCAAGTCGAATGCAACAAGCTGATGACCGCAAACGTGACGACCGTCGCACTAAACAATATGGCGGCAATGAACGCGATGGCTATAACCAACGTGGACGCAAGTTTTCAGATGACAAACAAGACAGGCATGCAAGTTCACGTTTCGGAAAAGCCAATGGCCGATTTGATAAAAATAACGAACGAATAGGCAAGAACCGTGGAGGAAACAAACGTTTCGGTGGCAGCAATAAGTATGCGGAAAAGAATCAGTTTGCTAACGAAGATTAATGTACTTTGGCATGAAGATTAATAAACTTATAGTAATGCTGGGCATGACAGCGGCTTTGTTGGTGCATGATAGCAATAGCTTACAGGCACAAGAACTTAAGCAGTTTACTCTTGAAGATTTAAATTTCGGCGGTAACAACTATCATAACATGATAGCTGAAAATCGTTGGACAACATGGTGGGGAGATGAACTGGTACGATTGGATGTTGAGAATTGCAAACTTATCAACAAGAATAATGGTCAGGAAAAAACACTTTTTACGTTAGAAGACATAAAGTCGAAAAGTGGCCTCAATATTCATAGCCTTTATAACGTTTCATTTCCTGAAGGTAAAAAAAGTGTTGTTCTCTTGTCGGACAATAAGCATACACAGTTGCTCAACTGGAAAACGGGAAAAATATTGTGGACGATTGAAAACGACGACCGTCTTTCCTCCCAAGCCTGGGATTTTCATTACGCAAGCCGAAACACCGCTTATGTGAAAGACAATCAACTGTTTGTGCAAAATGCAGACGGTCAAATAAAACAATTGACTACCGACGAAAGCCGTAATATTGTTTACGGGCAAAGTGTACATCGCGATGAATTTGGCATTTCAAGTGGCTTGTTTTGGAACGATAAGGGTGACAAGTTGGCCTTTTATCGCATGGATCAGAGTATGGTAACCGATTTCCCTTTGATTGACATACCTGATCCGACGTGGGTTCCCGCTTCTGGATCGCGCATGGCGAAAGAGGCTCCTGAAAAATACCCTATGGCTGGGGAAACCAGCCATAAAGTAACTGTTGGCGTATATGATGTAAAGACTGGAAATATCGTTTGGCTTAAAACGGGTGACCCCACCAACCGTTATTTCACCAACATTTCATGGAGTCCTGACGGTCAGACTATCTACATGTTTGAGCTTAACAGAGACCAAAACGATTGTTGCTTGGTTGGCTATGATGCAACAACGGGCAATAAAAAGGCTACGCTCTATCGCGAGACAGATGCGAAATATGTAGAGCCACAACACCCGATTGTGTTCTTACCTTGGGACAACAGCAAGTTTGTCATGCAAAGTCAGAAAGATGGTTTCAATCATTTATACCTTTTCAATACCAAGGGTGAGCAATTGAAACAAATAACTATCGGTAAATGGGTGGTGATGGATCTCATCGGGTTCAATTTGAAACGGCACAGTGTCATTATTGCAAGTAATGAACGAAACGCCATCCAGCGCAACATTTACATGGTTGACATAGAAAGCGGCAAGCGTACTTTATTGGATGAAAATGGCGAAGGGTGGCATTCTGCGTCATTGAGTTCTTCAGGCGAGTATTTGGTTGATAAATATTCCACGCCCACGATGCCTCGAAACATTTCGATAGTCAATATCATGAGCGGTAAGAAGACGCGTTATCTTACTGCGGCCAACCCTTGGAAAGGCTATAATGTGCCCGAGTACAAGAGTGGAACTATAAAAGCGGCCGATGGCCAAACTGACCTTTATTACCGTATGGTAATGCCCATTGGATTTGACCCAAAGAAGAAATACCCCACGATTATTTATGTCTATGGAGGTCCTCATGCACATAATGTAGACGCATCGTGGCATTGGGGCTCTCGTTCTTGGGAGACTTATATGGCTCAAAAGGGATATATCCTATATATTCTCGATAACCGCGGCAGTGAAAATCGCGGCAAAGCTTTTGAACAAGTCACTTTCCGCCATTTAGGTGACAACGAGGTACGCGATCAAATGGAAGGTGTGAAGTACCTAAAAAGTTTACCATACGTTGATGCAGACCGTATAGGAGTGCATGGTTGGAGCTTTGGCGGGTTCATGACTATCAATATGATGACAACCCATCCCGATGTATTCAAGGTAGGTGTAGCCGGTGGTCCGGTCATCGATTGGAAATGGTACGAAGTGATGTATGGCGAGCGATATATGGACACTCCTCAAGAGAATCCGGATGGTTATGCTTCATCAAGTTTAATACCCAAGGCAAAAAATTTGAAGGGAAAACTACAAATTATTATCGGCCTGAATGATCCCATTTGTTTGCCGCAGCACACATTCTCGTTCATCAAGCAGTGTATACAAGAAGGCACGCAACCAGATCTCTTTGTATATCCAGGTGAACCTCACAACATGCGCGGTCATCAATCCACACATTTACATGAACGTATATCGCAGTATTTTGACGATTATCTTAAATAAGTGTTGCTCGTTAACAATATAAAACTATAAAAATCAACCCATCAGAATGAAACAGATAAAGCGAATATTGTTTTTGGCAGCCTTGTTGTTGCCGCTGTTGGTTCAAGCTGCCGACCAAGAAGTGTTGGACAGACTGAAGAATCTATCAGGAGTGAGCGACGTGCAGGAGCTGAAAAGTTCGGTATTTGAGAACAAATACCTGCTGAAGATTACCCAAGAAGTTGACCCTATTCATCATCAAGCAGGGTCTTTCAAGCAAAGAGTCGTGGTCTGCCATGTGGGGTATGATCGTCCCACAATACTTGTCACTGAAGGTTACGACTGCAATTATGCTTTGCGTGAAGGATACCAAGAAGAGCTATCCAAGTTGCTTAACGCCAATATTATGGTAGTGGAGTACCGCTATTTTGACCAGTCCACCCCTACACCCTGCAACTGGGATTACTTGACGGTAGAGAACTCAATGTACGACTTGCATCATGTCAACCAGACTTTCCGCCAGCTATATAAAAGCAAGTGGATATCGACTGGTATCAGCAAAGGTGGCCAAACATGTATGTGCTATCGCGTTTTCTTCCCCGACGATGTGGATGTGTCAGTACCCTATGTGGCACCTCTTAACAAAAGCCTTGAGGACGGTCGTCATGAGCCGTTTATAGAAAGCCAAGTTTCGGATGCCGCCAGTCGTCAGCACGTGAAAGATTTTCAACTAGAGGTGCTGAAGCGGAAATCAAAACTGATGCCCATATTTGAGCAGTATTGCAATAATAAAGGATATACCTTCCGTGTGTCGAGAGAGGATATCTACGACTACTGCGTGCTCGAGTACTCGTTTGCAATATGGCAATGGGGCACCCCCATGTCAAAGATTCCCGGCACTACAGCTTCTGATACGGAGATTTTCGACCATTTCATAAAGACGACCGACCCGAACTATTTCTCCGAACAAACGCCCTATTTGTCATTCAACGTACAGGCAGCACGTGAGTTGGGTTATTATGGTTATGACATTAAACCCTTTAAAAAATTAATGTCAATCACTACCGCTAAAGACTACATGCACCGCGTGATGTTGCCAGAGCAGTTTGCCAATCTCAAGTTTGACAAGACCCTTTACAACAAGACCATGAATTGGCTGAAAAACAACGACCGAAAGATGGTATACATCTATGGTGGAATTGATCCATGGGGGTCATCGGGCGTTGCCGGTCTGAAGTTCTTGAAAAACAAGAAACTGATTAAAGTTTATATGTTGCCTAACGGAAGCCATGCCACACGCATCAACACATTCCCCGAGCCGACCCGTTCGGAAATAATAAACTTAATCAACCGATACCTCGAAACCGACTGATTGTCGTAAAGCATTAGTGGAAAGCCAGCAGGGGGTATAGGTCGACTATTATAATAAAGGTGTCGGCAAAGCTCTTTCTCCTAAGGCTTTCCAGTCACTTATAATAAAAAGAAGAACATGAAAATTTTGCTTTTAGGAAGCGGTGGGCGTGAGCATGCAATGGCATGGAAAATTGCCCAAAGTGAAAAATGCGAAACATTGTTTATTGCCCCCGGCAATGCTGGTACATCAGAAGTAGGTGTAAATGTGGCCATAGGCGTGAACGAATTCGATAAACAAAAAGATTTCGTTGTCGAAAATGGCATCGATATGGTTGTTGTCGGTCCGGAAGTTCCTCTTGTAAATGGCATATCTGATGCCTTTAAAGCCGACCCGCGCACTTCGGCAATTCCCGTCATTGGCCCCTCCAAGCAAGGTGCCGAGTTGGAGGGAAGCAAGGATTTTGCCAAAGGTTTTATGAAACGCCACAACATTCCCACGGCGGCCTATGAGACTTTCGACGGTACAACCATCGAAGAAGGCGTTGCTTTCCTCAAAACGTTGAAAGCGCCTTATGTGCTAAAGGCTGACGGCCTTGCCGCAGGAAAGGGTGTTCTTATCGTACCAACTCTTGAAGAGGCTGAAAAAGAGCTGCGCGATATGCTTGGCGGAATGTTCGGACAAGCTTCTGCAAAAGTGGTGATAGAGGAATTTTTAAGTGGCGTGGAATGTTCGGTTTTTGTTATGACCGATGGCAAGCACTATCAGATACTTCCTGAAGCCAAAGATTACAAACGCATAGGAGAGCACGACACTGGTTTGAACACAGGTGGAATGGGAAGTGTTTCGCCTGTTCCTTTTGCAGACAAGGCATGGATGCAGAAGGTTGAAGACCGCATAATCCGTCCCACGGTAGAGGGGCTGGCAGCAGAAGGCATCGACTACAAGGGGTTCATTTTCTTCGGTCTTATCAATGTTGAAGGCAATCCGATGGTCATCGAATATAATTGCCGCATGGGCGATCCTGAGACTGAAACGGTGATGCTACGCCTTAAAAGCGATTTGGTGGATCTTTTAGAAGGTGTAGCCAAGAATGATCTTGACAAACGAAAGGTCGTTTTCGACGACCGTGCTGCCGTCTGCGTCATGCTCGTTAGCGGTGGTTACCCTCAAGAATATAAGAAAGGTTATGCTATTGATGGTCTTGACAAGGTTGAGGGCAGCATGGTGTTTCATGCGGGAACGAAGTTGTACGACAACAAAGTGGTAACCGACGGTGGCCGCGTGCTTGCCGTGTCTTCTTACGGAAAAGACAAAGCGGAGGCATTGCGTAAAAGTTTTACTGAAGCCCAAAAGATTTCGTTTACCGACATGTATTTCAGACGTGATATAGGTCAAGATCTTTAACCGACGTCCCGATCAATTTATCTATTAAGATATAACATTGTGTTGACAGGCATTTGTGGTATCATTGGCAAATACTCTTTTTATGATAAGTGTATGCAAATGTTGTTTCACAGATGCCTGTCATGATTTGAAAGTCCGCAATGCCCCTAAGCTGGTGTAAGTTATGATACTTAACACCTAAATTGATTTATCATGATTAAACGCGCTCAAAACAGAATAGCCCAATCGCGATGGTCGCTGCCTGTGACAGCCATATATGGTTTATTGGTGTTCCTTTTGTCGGGAATGGCCGAACAGCGTCTATGGCCGCAACTACTCATCGTTAGTGCGTCTACCATGATGATGGTAATTCTGAACAATAGCAATTCGCTGATCCGTATCTATAGTCGCATGGTGTCGTGTACGTTTTGTGCCGCCATGTTCATGATACCTTTTCTGTTTACTTCCCTCAGAACAGGTGTAGCTCAGCTGTCTTTCATCGTATATCTATTCTTCCTCTTTCATGCCTATCAAGACAAAGGTGCTGTAGGTCGAGTGTTTTATGCCTATCTGTCGTTGGGCATCGGCAGTCTGGCTCAGGTCGAATTGCTATACCTCGTCCCACTATTGTGGGTGTTTCAAGCCACTAATGTGCTTTCGTATAGTTTCCGCACATATAGCGCGTCGCTACTTGGCCTTTTGGTACCATATTGGTTTGTAGGAGGTTATTGGCTCTATATGGGATTGCCCGAAGAATTTGTTCGTCATTTTCTTCCGTTAACCACTTGGCATCCATTCTTCGATTATTCGTCGATTGACATCCATCGGTGGTTCACAGTGTCATTCGTGGGGTTGCTTGGTATCATAGGCAGTGTTCATTTTCTGGCCTACAGTTACCAGGACAAGATTCGCACGCGGATGATTTACGAGATGTTTATTGGATTAGAGGTGTGCTTTTTGGCTATTATCTTTCTTCAGCCACATTATTTTGACTTGTTATTGTCGCTTCTTATCGTTACTGTTTCTCCACTTATAGGCCATTTTTTTGCACTCACCCGCTCCAGAATTACCAACATTATGTTTTTTGTGCTTATTTTGGCAGCACTGTCGCTTACTTTGTATAACGTATGGAAGCCCTAACCGACTTGTTGCTCAATTATGGATATTGGGGCATGCTAATTGCCGCCTTCTTGGCGGGCAGTTTCTTTCCTTTCAGCAGCGAAGCCGTCATGCTGGCCCTTCTTGCCGCCGGACTGCAACCATTGCCATTGGTAGTTTACGGCACTGTGGGCAATGTTGCCGGCTCGATGTTCAACTATTTCGTGGGGCGAATGGGGCGAATGGACTGGATAGAACGATACCTTCATGTGAAGAAAAAAGACCTGGAGAAAGCCCAACGCTTTGTAGCGGGCCATGGTGCATGGATGGCTTTTTTCGCGTTTTTGCCCATTTTAGGATCTGCGATAACTATTGTCCTTGGACTCATGCGGTCGAACCTGCCCATCACCATTACCAGCATTACCCTTGGTAAGGTCCTCCGTTATATTCTTATTGCGTATAGCGTTAACCTCATTTTTTAACCTTCGTCAGTCCGCATGGCATCTTCGCAGTTGCCATAAGCTGTAAACGGCCTTGCGGTTCGCCACCTATCGCGTTGCGATAAACCATCTATCGCATTGCGATAAAGTATCTATCGCGTTGCGATAAACTACTTACCGCGCCGCGAAACGGTAGCTATCGCATTGCATCGGCATTTGCGCCTCACCCACATGCTGTTTCACAACAAAAAAGAGTTTTGAATGACATATAAAGATAATCTAAAAGGAGCGGGTCATGTTTTGGTTCCGTTCCTTTTTTGTTTCGGAATTTATGTTTACCTTTGTCTGATATGAATATCAGTTTTTATACAAGCAATCGCTTATATTCTTTGGGCAAGCCTGATTTCCTTCATTGGGCTACGCTTTTCCTCATGTCTTTTGTGTTGCTTTTGCTGCTCTCGCCAGACTCTTATTTGGCTGACATCTATGGCATGCGTTGCGATTCGGCATGGTTTTTCACCTGTGGCAAGGCGTGGGTGGAAGGGATGACACCCTATGTTGATTTTGCCGATTCAAAAGGCCCGCTGCTTTGGCTTATCTATGGGTTGGGTTATCTGCTCTCGTCTGTCTCCTATCATGGGGTGTTTTGGCTTAGCGTCATTATCTATACCGTAGCGTTCCATTTCATCTGGCTCACCGCCCGACTGTTTTTGGAAGAGAGAGAATCAGCATTTGTCGTGCTGGTCATGCCATTTTTCTTGTTTTTTATCGTCTACCACAATGAGGTAAGAGCCGAAGACTTTTGTATCCCCGCCATTTGCGGTGGTATCTACTTCACTTGCCGAGATTTGCTCGGCAAGTCCAACGCCAAGGGGGGGGGTAACAATTGTCTCGCCATAGGTTTATGCATGGCATGGTGCCTGCTTATCAAGTGGAACAATTTCTTTATGATGGGTGGCATGGCACTTGTCGTTGCATTTCTTTCCATCAAACGCTACGAGCCTAAAAACATACTTTGGGGCTTAGCCGGAATAAGCATTCCATTGGTGACATTTGCCGTTTACTTCCTGAGCGCAGGTAATTTCGCGGATTTCATCAACGAGTATTTCATCAACACATTTAATATTACTGGCGGCAATCGCCTGACAGATTTTTACAGAGACAAGATTGTCCTTACCATCCTTTTTGCTTTCATCGCTTTATTTTGCCACCGCATGCGGCTAAGCTACATTTTTTTGCTGGCCTTCTTCCCTTTCTATGTGTTCCTCGTAATGCGGGCGGTTTTTCTTCACTATTTCGCATCAGCCACGCCATTCTTTGTCTTTCTTCCCATATATATTGCCCAAATCTTATCCGATAAGATAAAACGGCTTAAGACATGGAAATATACCGCCCTATTGACAGTCATCTTTATTGTGGGCACTGCGTTCAACATTCGCATGGCTTACTTCACGGCGTTTTCAAACACTGATGGCACGCGTATCAGCGTGATGAAATATTTGGCGCATTACGATAAACCCAAAATAATGTTTTTCAGTGGCGACTATGGCTTCGGGTTGCTGGCACGCGGACTACCAGCATGCAAATATTGGGCAGAGCAAAAAGATGCTTCCGCTGAAATGAAGCAGCAACGAGAAAAAGCCGTGATTGAAAGGCGGGCTGACTTTATCATCATTTCCAATATTGGTGAAACTCCCGCAAATATTATTCCGCTCGCATTGAAAGCCGGATACCGCCAATGCTATGGTCAAGTGACAGAGAACGGAAATACAAGAATAAAGCCACTGCCACTTTTTGAAAAACAGACCTTTCACAACAAAATGCATTAATGGCAAACAATAGCCATAAACGAGTAGCAAAACACACCGCAACATGAACAACATATATGACTCAAGTTTCGAATTTGGGATTTGTTCTTGAACACATGCCCCCTTGGGGACACCTTCCAAATGACAAATCCGCAACTTGAGTATCTAATAAAAAAATTAAAAAATACGCCCATTCTTAACCTCCCTCATCTCTTTTTATTAACTTTGCATATTGGCAAAGACAATTCATAAATTAGTCATACAATAAATGAAACAGTACAGATTAGTGGACAATGTGTTGGGTTGGCTGACATTCCTCGTCGCCGCCTTCGTGTATTGTTCCACCATTGAGCCGACAGCTTCCTTTTGGGACTGCCCTGAGTTTATCACAACTGGTTACAAGCTTGAGATAGGACATCCCCCTGGGGCACCGTTCTTCATGCTTACAGCCAACTTGTTCAGCCATTTTGCCAGCGATCCCAGCCAAGTGGCCCGTATGGTGAATACCATGAGCGCATTGCTATCGGCCACCACCATTCTGTTCCTGTTTTGGACTATTACGCACCTTACGCGCAAACTGGTCATGAAAGACTGGAGCAGTCTTACGCTCGGCAAGACCATTGCTATTGAAGCGAGCGGTTTGGTAGGCGCATTAATCTACACCTTTTCCGACACTTTTTGGTTTTCGGCTGTCGAGGGTGAGGTTTACGCTTATTCATCAGCTTTCACGGCCATCGTATTTTGGCTCATTCTGAAATGGGAAGATCATGCCGACGAGCCTCATTCCGACCGTTGGCTGGTACTCATTTTCTATATGACTGGTTTATCCATAGGCGTTCACCTGCTCAATTTGCTCTGTATTCCGGCAATAGTGCTGGTGTACTGCTACCGCCGTTTCCCCAATGTTGAAACGAAAGGCTCACTGATAGCTTTGTTCGTCTCGTTTGTCATTGTGGCTGCCGTGCTTTATGGCGTAGTACCAGGCATCATCACCGTTGGAGGATGGTTTGAGCTTCTGTTTGTCAACGTGTTGCACATGCCATTCAATACCGGCCTTGTCATCTACATCGTCCTGTTGGTAGGCGCTACCATTTGGGCAATCTACGAGAGCTATGCTGGAAACAACAAAAAACGCGAAAACATTTCGTTCCTTTTGGCATTTGCCCTTATCGGTATACCCTTCTATGGTTATGGTTGGAGCGCAGTAGTAGTTGGCATTGTGGTATTGGCCATAACGGCATTCCTGCTCAACCGTAAGAAAGTGGTGGCCAAGAAGCCCGTCTATCTTGTCACTTCGCGTTTCAAGAATACGGCTCTTCTATGTATGCTTATGTTGATGATCGGCTATTCGAGCTATGCTCTTATCGTCATTCGCTCGGTTGCCAATCCTCCTATGGATCAAAATTCGCCCGAGGATATCTTCACGTTGGGTTCTTATCTGAGCCGTGACCAATATGGCGACCGTCCGCTTTTCTATGGTCAGGCATACACTTCGCAGGTGAAATTAAAACCGGAAGGCAACTACTGCCGCCCAGTCATGTCAGAAGGCGCACCCATTTATAGCCGCAAGGAAAAAGCCTCGGCCGACGAGAAGGACTCTTATTTCATCGTTACCCACAAGGACAAGTATGTCTATGCGCAGAACATGTTCTTCCCCCGAATGTATGACGCCGGTCATGCCAAGGACTACGAGTCGTGGATGGGTGGTGTTGACGGCACGGAGGTGCCATACGACCGTTGCGGCGAGTCGGTAATGGTGAAAGTGCCGACACAGCTTGAAAACATCAAGTTTTTCTTGTCTTACCAGTGCAATTTCATGTATTGGCGTTATTTCATGTGGAATTTCGCCGGACGCCAGAATGGCATTCAAGGACATGGTGAGTTAGAGCACGGCAACTGGATTACCGGTATCTCGTTTATCGACAACGCTCGTTTGGGCGACCAAAGCAAGCTTCCCGATGAGCTGAAAAACGATAAAGGACACAACGTTTTCTACTGCATGCCCCTCCTGTTGGGTCTTATCGGTCTTTTCTGGCAAGCTTTCAGAGGACGTCGCGGCATCCGCCAGTTCTGGGTGGTCTGCTTCCTGTTCTTCATGACGGGTCTCGCTATCGTCATCTATCTGAATCAGACACCCGTGCAACCGCGCGAGCGCGACTATGCCTATGCTGGTTCGTTCTATGCATTCTCTATCTGGTGCGGAATGGGCGTAGCTGCCATTATCGACTTGGTGAAACGCTATCTCAAAGTCAACAATGCCATAGCTGCAGCCGTGATTGGTTTGGTCTGCTTGCTGGTCCCTATCCAAATGGCCAGCCAAACATGGGACGACCACGATCGTTCGGGAAGATATACCTGCCGCGATTTTGGCCGCAACTACCTCATGACCTTGCAAGATGCCGGCAACCCGATAATCTTTACCAACGGCGACAACGACACCTTCCCCTTGTGGTACAACCAAGAGACGGAAGGAGTGCGTACCGATGCACGAGTCTGCAATCTGTCGTATCTGCAAACCGACTGGTATATCGACCAGATGCGACGCCCAGCTTATAACTCGCCGGCAGTGCCTATCAGCTGGCCGAGAATAGATTATTGCTCAGGCACCAACGAAATCGTAGAGATCGCGCCTAACCTGAAACAACAGGTGCTTGATTTCTACAAGCAAGATCCCGAAGCAGCTAAGGCTCAGTTTGGTGACAATCCGTTTGAAGTGGCCAATATTATGAAATATTGGGTTCGTTCAAGCAATCCCGACATGCACGTTATCCCGACCGACACGCTCTATATTACGGTCGACAAGGAAGCCGTCAAGAAGAGCGGTATGCTCATGGCCAACGACACTATTCCCGACAGGATGGTCATCTCGCTTGAAAACAAGAAGGCTCTCTACAAGAACGACCTGATGATGCTTGAGATGATAGCCAACTGCAACTGGACGCGTCCGATCTATATCGCATCCACTGTTGCACAAAGCTCGTACATGAATCTTGGCGACAATTTCGTGCTTGAGGGCTTGGCCAACCGCGTCACTCCGTTCCAGACCAACGTAAAGGGCGCGAAAACCATCGATACAGAAAAGACCTACAACAACGTGATGAACCGGTTCCGCTATGGAGGGCTCAGCACGCCAGGCCTTTATATCGATGAAACCTTGATGCGCATGTGCTACACCCATCGACGGCTGCTCGGACAATTGGCAATAAGCCTGCTTACTGAAGGTAAGAACGACAAAGCGTTGAAGGTGCTGCAAAAGGGTGAGAAGGAAATTCCCGAATACAACATCCCGATGAACTACATGAGCGGTGCGCTCGACTTTGCGCAAGCATACGCCTTCTTAGGCAAGAAGCAAAAAGCCCTGCAGATCATCAACACTGTGTGGAAAGACGCTGACCAATATGCTTCATACTATCTGAGCCTCGATGGACAACGATTCATGTCGGCCAACCGCGACTTCATGATTCAACTCACCATTCTCAATCAGATCAACGAACTGACACGCAGCGTTGACAGCAAACTTGCTGAAAAGAGAAACGCTGAAATACAGTCGAAGATGAATCAATTCATTGGAAAAGGCGGGCAACCTATGCAATAAAACTCTGTAAACTTAAACAACCAATCAACAGAGCGCGCCCGACGGCGAAGAGTTATGCCGATGCAATGGCTCTTTTTCCGTCGGGTGTTTTTATGTAAAATCTGATAATATATGATTATAGAACAACCTGCTGTATGGTTAAGATGGCTATATCCACATGCCCTGTGGCGTATGGATAAAAATGAGCGCGCTGTTTACTTGACATTCGACGATGGTCCCATCCCAGAGTCAACGCCATTCATTCTCGACACGTTACGCAGGTATAATGCCAAAGCCACGTTCTTCATGGTAGGCGAAAACGTGCTGCGTCACCACGACCTTTACAACCGAATTGTGTCAGAAGGACACCAAATCGGAAACCACACGTTCAACCATATAGGGTCGTTCAAACATTGGACGCTGACCTATGCCATGAATACTGAACAAGCCAACAACATCATCAAAGCTCACCTCTTCCGTCCTCCTCACGGCTGGATGCGTCACTCGGTCTACTGGTGGTTGCAACGGAAATACAAGATTGTAATGTGGGATTTAGTGACCCGCGATTATTCCAAGTGGCTTACTGCTGACGATGTGGTGCGCAACGTGAAACGCTACGCGCGCAACGGTTCAATTATCACTTTCCACGACTCGCTCAAGAGTATAGACAAACTGCATACGGCTCTTCCGCAAGCGCTCCAATGGCTCACCGACCAAGGTTACGAGTTCAAGACTATAGAATGACTTCAACGAACCTAACTAAGCAACAACTAACCGCACTCATCAAGTCGGAAGCACTACGTCTCGGGTTCACAGCATGTGGCATTGCTCAGGCTGCACGCGTCAGCGAAGCCGAAGAGCAACGATTGCGCCGATGGATTGACGAAGGTCGGTATGCCGGTATGCACTACATGACGAATTATCTCGACAAACGGCTAGACCCTCGCAAGCTTATGAACGGGCTGAAAAGCATCGTCTCGCTGGCTATGAACTACGCTCCTGCGCAACGCCTCCCTGACAATGAACCCCAAATAGCCGCTTATGCTTTGGGGAAAGATTATCACGACGTGATGAAAAACCGCATTCATCGTCTGGCGGCCTTTGTTTCAGAAATTATTGACAAGCAAATCACTTACCGCGCTTTTGTGGACAGCGGTCCCGTCATAGAACGTTACTGGGCAGTGCAAGCCGGAATAGGATGGATTGGGAAAAACCAATTACTAATCATCCCCAAAGCGGGAAGTGAATTTTTTCTCGGAGAACTCTTCCTTGACATCGAACTCGATTACGACCACCCCATTGCCAACCATTGCGGTCGTTGCCATCGTTGTATAGACCATTGCCCCACCCATGCGTTAGCCGAAGAGCGTGACTTGGATTCAAGTCTGTGCCTCTCCTATCAAACCATAGAGAACCGTGGGGAGCTGAGCGATATCGCCAAAGAGAAAATGGGCAATTTTATTTATGGCTGCGACCGTTGCCAATTGGCCTGCCCATGGAATCGATTTGCAACCTCTACCGATATACCCGAATTTCATCCAAGCAAAGAACTACTTTCCATGACGCGTCAACGATGGGAACAACTGAGTGAAGACGAGTACAGACACCTTTTCAAAGGCTCTGCTGTGAAACGTGCCAAATATGCAGGATTGACACGAAACATACAGAATATGCTGCTTCATGCAACTCCGCAGGATACTATCTACCCGAACCAAGACAACGGGGCAGACGAATGAACAGGCAATCACCACCTGTGGTAGAATAAGAGCATTAAAATCGCCTGTTCGGCGAAGGGAAGATTTTGCTGAACGTTTTTAGTTTAACCTATTCTATTCCACGTATAAGAATCTTGTCGTAACATTCCTTTTTTCTCGATACAATTTTGATAAAAACATTTTGTTTTATTGTTTACTTACTAATCTTTTTTGTAATTTTACGCCATGAACCAAACCTTACAAAATGAAGTTAGTCTTTTCTTTAGACAATTTGCGCTTCAGCATTTACCGCATGGAGAAAAGGTTGCTCCTACCCCACTCGATATCAAGACAATGATGGTGAACCATTGTGAGGAGATCTATCCTGCGTTCTCTGAAACATCAATATTCAAACAACACTACCAGCATGCTGAGCACGAAAATATGGTTGAAGAATACAAACGTTGCTTCACGCTATTGTTGTCGGGTCGATTGCCGTAATATTTCACATGGTTCATGTATATATAAACATAATTTAGTGTCTGCAAAATAATAGAACCGATAAACCTATTAACCAGTACATATATGTCAAACAAGAAAAATCTTTATGTCCCCTTGGCATTTGTGGGACTATTCTTCTTCTCCATCGGATTCGCATTGGGCATCAATTCGTTCCTTATGCCAGTCCTAAAAGGTGCAATGGATATGTCTGCCGGCGCATCAAGTCTGCTTCTTGCTGCAACGTTTGTTCCATTTCTGCTTTTTGGAATTCCCGCTACCAAGTGTATTGAGGCCATTGGCTACAAACGCACTATGGCTCTCTCGTTTGGTATATTCGCGATAGCCTTTGCCCTTTTCATACTGGCAGCCAGCGAACGTTCGCTGACATGGTTCCTTATTGCGAGTTTTGTTAGCGGTGGTGCCAACTGCGTGTTGCAAGCGTCAGTCAATCCTTATGTTACTATTTGCGGTCCATTGGAAAGTGCTGCACGACGCATTTCCATCATGGGCATATGCAACAAACTTGCTTGGCCTGCCACAACTGCTTTTATAACCTATGTTATCGGCAAAGGTATAGCCGACATTCAGATGCCTGACCTGTATACGCCCTTCATCCTTATCATCGGAATCTTTGTGGTGCTGGGCGTTATTGCCCTGCTGGCTCCGCTGCCCGAGGTGAAGGCTGCTGGTGAGGAAGATTGCTCAAGCAACGAAGTGCCTGCCTGCCCTTATGCCGAAGGCAAAAGTAGTGTGCTGCAATTTCCACACCTGTTATTAGGTTGTCTGGCTTTATTCCTTTATGTTGGCGTAGAGACCATATCGCTTGCCACGGCCAACGATTATGCCAAGGCTTTGAACTTGGCAGGCGACAATTTCGGCTTCATTCCCTCTATCGGTATGGTGGTAGGCTATATATGCGGAATAATATTCATTCCCAATTTGTTGAAACAAGATACAGCCATGAGAATCTGTGCGGTCATTGCAGTCATCGGTTCAATACTTGTGGCAGTAATTCCTAACCCAGAAATGTCTGTCTATTGCATCTTCTTGATGGCTTTGGGTTGTTCGCTTATGTGGCCTTCGTTATGGCCATTGGCTATGGCCGACTTAGGCAAGTTCACTAAAAGCGGTTCGTCGCTACTCACAATGGCCATGGCTGGTGGTGCGGTCATGCCATGGGTACAGGGACTTGTGGTTGATGCTTTTGGTTATCAGTCCAGCTATTGGGTATGCGTACCCTGTTTTCTATTCATCTTCTATTATGGTATGTGGGGATACAAGGTAAGATAAGCTGCTAATTTGTTAGCCATACTCAGTAAACTTATCCGTTAAACGAGTAGGAGGTAAATGCTTTTCATGATTAGCATTTACCTCCTATTTGATTAGTTAGTGCGCAAAACGCACCCCCCGTTTATAGCCCCAAGCTTTTCTTTATCGCTTCCACTTTGGCTGTGCCTTGGCTTTCCAGCTCTTCATATTGTGAGGCATCAGTCATATTACCCTTAACCTCAATATAGAACTTTATCTTAGGCTCTGTGCCTGACGGACGAACACTAACCTTCGTATCGTCATCGCAGAACCATTGCAGCACGTTGCTTGTTTCTGGCATATCTATCGCTGTGGTCTTTCCTTCGATATCAGTAGCCTGCAATGTCTTGTAATCCTTCCACAACACTACACGCGAGCCGCCTAAGTCCTTGGGAGGATTTGCACGGAAATTGGCCATCATGTTCTGAATTTCCTCGGCTCCGCTCTTGCCAGGACGCTCCACATTGACAGTGAATTCCTTAGAGAATCCATACTCTTTGTAGATATCCATGAGAATATCGTAAAGCGTTAGCCCTTTGTCCTTCGCGTAAGCGCAAATCTCTGCCAGCAACGAGCAGGCGGAAACTGCGTCCTTGTCACGCACGAAATCTTCTGCCAAAAAGCCGTAACTTTCTTCACCTCCGCCAATATACTGCTGCTTTCCTTCAGAGAGGCGAATCTCGTTTGCAATCCATTTGAAGCCAGTGTAACAATCGCGCATCTCTACGCCCTGCTTGTCGGCAATCTTCTTGATTAGTTCTGTTGTGACGATAGTCTTTACAATGAAATCAGAAGATTTCAGCTTTCCAGTGGCTTTGCGGTTAGCAATGATATACCACAGGAATATCATGCATGTCTGGTTGCCGTTAATCAGCACCCACTCACCCTTGTCGTTTTTACAAGCCATACCAACGCGGTCAGCATCGGGATCCGAAGCCATCAGGATGTCGGCGTCGAGTGCTTTGGCATCGCGGAGAGCCAAAGTTAAGGCCTCTGCAAATTCGGGGTTCGGACGGTCAACGGTCGGGAAATTTCCATCCTTAATCATTTGTTCGGGTACGCAATGTACGTTATCAAATCCCCAATATGCCAACGAACGCGGAATTATGACACGTCCAGCTCCATGCAACGGTGTATAGACAATCTTCAAATCGTGTTGGCGACGAATGACTTCCGGGTCAATGCTGATGGTGCGGATTTGTCGAAGATAGGGCTCATCGATGTCTTCTCCGATAACCTGAATGAGGTCTTTATTAGGTGTGAACTTCACATCGTCAATGGTTACTTTGTTCACCTCGTCGATGATACCAGTGTCGTGTGGGGCGAGCACCTGGGCGCCATCCTCCCAATAAGCTTTGTAGCCGTTGTATTCACGCGGGTTATGGCTTGCCGTAATGTTCACGCCTGCCTGAGCCTTCAGCTGACGGATGGCAAACGAGCACTCGGGCGTAGGGCGCAAATCATCGAATATGTAAGCTTTTATACCATTAGCCGAAAAGATATTGGCCACAGTCTCTGCAAAAAGACGGCTATTGTTGCGACAATCGTGACACACAACTGCACTGATTTCCTTACGATCTTTATAGCATTTTTTCAAGTAGTTGGCAAAGCCTTGCGTTGCCATACCTACGATGTAGATGTTCATGCGGTTGGTGCCTGCTCCCATAATGCCGCGAAGACCACCTGTTCCGAACTCTAAATTTCTGTAGAAAGCCTCGATGAGATTGGTCTTGTCAGAGTCGTCAAGCATCGCTTGAACCTCTTTGCGCGTCGTCTCATCAAACGAAGGCGACAGCCATTGCTTGGCCTTGGCTTCGCACAGGGCTATCAATTCTGCATTATTTTCCATGATAAACTTTTTGTTAAAGATGTTGTTTTACTAGGCAAAGTTACCATAAAAATCTGATTATATCCCATCTATTCGGCATTTTTTAGTAATTTTGCACATCATAACAATACTCTATATTTTTAGTTTCTTACTTATTAATCCACAATAAATGTATTTCACAGGTTTAATTATAGCCATAAGCACCTTTTTAATTATAGGCTTCTGCCACCCGCTTGTCATCAAAGCTGAATATTATTACGGCACACGGCCTTGGGCAGCGTTTCTGGTGCTTGGAATTGCTTGTATCATAGGGTCGCTTTGCATCAAAGACACCATTGCCTCATCACTTGTCGGTGTTCTTGGAGCCAGCTTGCTTTGGTCGATTGGCGAATTGTTTTCGCAGAAAAAACGTGTAGAAAAAGGTTGGTTTCCGATGAACCCTAAGCGAAAGGACGAGTACCAACCCATAGATCAAAACGAAACCTTATGTCCCATAAGTAAAGGGAATACTATTTACGGAAAACGCGCATGAAGACGCTGTTGTTACTTGTTGGGAAAACCCAGAACAAGCATTTTGTTGCAGGCATCAACGACTATGTTGAACGCATCGGTCACTACATGCCTTTTGAAATCAAAGTTGTTCCCGATCTGAGAAACACAAAGAGCCTGTCGGAACAACAACAAAAGGTGCAAGAAGGCGAACAATTACTAAAAATCCTGCAACCTTCGGATACAGTGGTGCTACTCGACGAACGAGGAACGGAGCGTCGCAGTGTGGAATTTGCCGCTTGGCTGCAAAAGAAACAGAACACAGCGCGTCGGTTGGTTTTTATCATCGGAGGAGCCTATGGCTTCTCGGAAGCACTCTATCAGCGTGCCGACGAAAAGATTTCGCTCTCGTGCATGACGTTCAGCCATCAAATGGTTCGCCTTGTCTTCACGGAACAAATCTACCGAGCTTGCACCATTATCAAAGGCGATCCCTATCACCACGAATAGACTAAACATCACCCTACCATGAGAAAATACTTGTTGCTGCTTATCGTTTGCGCCATTACGATACCCCTTCACGCACAACAATGGCCCATCGTTCGCCAAGAAGCAAAACCTGGACTGAGGTGGTGGTGGTTGGGATCGGCTGTTGACAAGCCTAACCTTCAATGGTCTTTGCAACAATATGCTGACCATGGTGCAGGAGCTGTGGAGATAACGCCGATTTATGGTGTGCAAAACAATGAGGCGAACAATATCGATTATCTTTCCGACAAGTGGATGGAGATGTTGCGATATACCGAGCAACAAGGTGCTGCAGATGGTATTGAGATTGATATGGCCACCGGCACGGGATGGCCATTTGGCGGTCCATGGGTGCCATTGGAAGAGAGCGCCTCGCAAATGGTCATCGTCGACAAACAACAAGGAGGGAGCAAGCTGAAGGACTTTGACCTTACTCCGCCTGCAAAAAAAGCCAGTAATTGCAGACTGGTTGGTATTTATGCCTACTCGGGGGATACATTTGTCAATATTACAAACACCTTGGGAAAAGGCAAAATCAAATTGAAGAAGCAACAGGATGGCAATGTCGTAACATCATTGTCAATCAATGGCAAACTTCCCAACAAGGGTCTTTGGCGGATTATTGCCCTTTACCAAAAGTATGGCGTCATGAAGGTTAAGCGTGCTGCACCTGGCGGAGCCGGACTTGTTATCGACCATTTCAACAAACAAGCCGTAAGTCATTATCTCAAACACATAGAACAAGCCTTCGAGCGAACACATACGCCTTATCCTCACACATTCTTTAATGATAGTTACGAAGTGTCGGAAGCAGACTATACGACTAACCTTTTTGCCGAATTCGAAAGACGGCGCGGTTACTCGTTGGAAGAAAAATTCGACAAACTGGTGGATGGCGACCCCAATGTTGTGGCCGACTATCGAGAGACACTTGGAGACTTGTTGCTGGAGAATTTCACACAGACGTGGACAACGTGGGCGCATAGCCATGGCGCAATCACGCGCAACCAAGCACACGGCTCGCCTGCGAACCTAATCGATTGCTACTCGGCGGTTGACATTCCCGAAATTGAAGGTTTTGGCCTGTCAGAATTCGGGATAAAGGGGCTACGCACAGACCCTGGCTTCACGCGAAAAAATGATTCAGACTTTTCAATGTACAAATGGGCTTCCTCGGCAGCTCATATCAATGGTAAACCTTTTACATCGAGCGAAACATTCACATGGCTGACCGAACATTTTAGAACATCGTTGTCGCAAATGAAGCCAGACATGGACTTGATGTTTGTCGGAGGTGTCAACCATATGTTTTTTCACGGAACTGCATATACACCGCAAAATGACCCGTGGCCAGGCTGGAAATTCTACGCCAGCGTAGACATGAGTCCCACCAATACCCTTTGGCGCGATGCACCTTACATGATGAACTACATCACCCGCTGCCAAAGTTTCCTGCAATGGGGCAGACCCGACAACGATTTCCTTGTGTTTGTTCCTGTCCGCGACTTATGGCACAAACAGAGTAAGGGGAAACGGCTCATGCAGTTCGCCATCCATACCATGAGCCAGCAAGCACCCGAGTTTAGCCAAACTATCGACAATATCGACCATCTCGGTTTCGATTGCGACTACATCAGCGAGCGGTATCTGTTGCAAACTCGCTATGTAGACGGCATGTTGCAGACTGCAGCAGGTTCAAGATACAAAGCTTTGATATTGCCAAGCAACGATGTCCTGCTCACAAAAGAAGTAGCCAATCATATTGAAATGTTGCGTAAGCAAGGGGCTGTCATCATAATAGGTACCGACTCAAAGATGATGTCAGCAGTTGCACACGCTGAAGCGCTGAAGGCCCGCTGCTCGTTGCGGCTTATCAGAAGAGCGAATGAACAAGGTTATCACTATTTCATAGCCAATCTGACCGACCACAACGTTGACACAACGACCACGTTGGCTGTCCCGTTTAGCGAAGCTCTTTGGTTCGACCCAATGACAGGGCACCGCTACAGAGCAATAACTAACAACGACTCTATACATATATGTCTGCGATCGGGCGAATCGCTTATCCTGCAGACATTCAACCATACATCCACCGAATTGCACCAACTTTTAAACAGTTTGCCTCCCCGTGCAACCCGCACCATTGCCAACACCCATAAGATACTTGACCAGGGATGGACTTTATCTTTCAATA
The DNA here is from genome assembly GCA_963656105.1 of Eggerthellaceae bacterium. Classification (GTDB taxonomy): domain Bacteria; phylum Bacteroidota; class Bacteroidia; order Bacteroidales; family Bacteroidaceae; genus Prevotella. The sequence continues at coordinate 42,335 of CAVKHW010000007.1, read as the reverse complement.
ATAGTACACCCTGTTATGCAGACACGCTGAACATCGACAAACTTACCACATGGGAAACCCTCGATGACTCGCTACGAACGCTTATGGGAACAGGGGTTTATGAATGTCAACTAAAATTAACCAAGGCTCATTTCAAGCATGGAAACCATTGGGAAATAGATTTAGGAGATGTGCGCGAAAGTGCACGAGTATTCATCAACGACTCTCTTATAGGATGCGCATGGGCAGCACCTTTCACTCTACAATTCAAAAATATTCTCAAGCCAGGAACGAACCGCATCCGCATAGAGGTAACCAATCTTCCAGCTAATCGAATAGCACATTTAGACCGCAAAGGCTACAAATGGCGCAAAATGGAAGAAATAAATGTTGTAGACATACATTACAAGACAACGAGTTATGCCAACTGGGCACCTGTCGCATCTGGGCTCAATGGCAGAGTTACGATGTATCAGGTGAAATAAAACCAAGGAATACCCTCTTGGTATAATGCTTTTTTCTCAAGTTTCGGATTTGTAGTTCTTGGTGATCGGTAAAAACTTTGCAACTGGCAACTCCCATAGGGACGACAGTTTATAGCGTAGAGGCTTGCCCCTGCGCTGATGCTCAATTAATTTATCCCTATAAGGGGCGTACAATTAACCCAAGTCTCGGAATTTGCGGCTTGTGCAAGAATGCGCGTCACCCGACAGGGGCATCTGCTAAATGACAAGTCCGAAAGTTGAGTCAGGTTAATTTCCCTTCCATTAATCCGTCAATTGGGTGGAAAAATACGTATCCATCCATGATTTTCTACGTCTTTTTACACGATATGGGCGAATAATATGTAACTTTGCTTTTGTAAGACCTATCTTAAAAACCATGAAAAGACATTTAATTCTATCCGTAATCGTGTTGCTTCTTTTTTTGGCGTGGGGCAATGCGCATGCTAACGGCAAAAACAAGAAACGTCCTAAAATAGCCTTGGTGCTCGGCGGCGGTGGTGCGAAAGGTGCAGCCGAGGTGGGTGTGCTGAAGGAAATTGAGGAAGTGGGCGTACCGATCGATTATATTGTAGGCACCAGCATTGGCTCTATTGTCGGCGGTCTGTACGCAATAGGCTACCGTGCCGACGATCTCGACTCGCTGTTCGTACATCAAGACTGGCTGACCCTTTTCAATGACCACAAAGCCAACAAAGGTGAGAAGGTAAAGCAAATCAAAGGGCTTGGGCTGATGCGCGGAATAGGAGTTCTGCAGTTTCTCGACTCATTGGCTTCGGCAAAACCACTGGATAGCGTAATGACAATGTATCCCGACTCTATCGATTTCGACTCGTTGCCTATCCCTTATCGCGCTGTGGCATGCGATGTGAACACCGGGTGCAGTGTGGCCTTGTCCACAGGCAGCTTGCCTCTCGCCATGCGCGCCAGCATGGCCATCCCCGGAGTGTTCAAGCCTGTACGCATAGATAGCCTCCGCATGCTCGACGGCGGTCTGGTAAACAACTTGCCAGTCGACGTGGCGCGGAGTATGGGTGCCGACATCGTCATCGCTGTGGATCTAACGCAAAACAAGCATCCCGATTTCGTACCTAAGAAGATTCGCAAGTTCATGGGCAAAGGGCTCAAATGGCTGCGGCAACGTCCCGATTTCGTAAACTACAACCGCAACCGGAAAGATGCCGACCTGTGCATCAACCCAACGCTCAAGGGCTACGGCGTTACCAGTTTTAAGACCGATGCCATACGCGCTATGATTAACTTGGGCTACAAGGCTGCCAAGCAACACCACGCCGCACTCAAGTCAATCAGGAAACAAGCCACGGGGAAATGAGCGACAGCATCGCGAATGGTAGATGTCAAATAATTATTCCGAAATTTAACATTTCCGACACACGCCAAATAAAACAAGAATAAGCGGAAAAACAAAAATGTGGTGCGCCTAAAACACGCCTTGCAGCTGAATAGACCGCTAAAAGATGAGCGATAGGCCACCTATCGAGTAGCCAAACGCCACCTGTCGTTCCATCTACAACTACCCGTTAGCACCTAATAGATATGCTTTCGCCCTGCGATAGAATACCTATGAACCACATATTTCCAAACAATCTCCTTTCAAAAACCGCAAAAACCAACATAACTATCTGACACACAACCATATCAGCACAATATCCCCAAAAATCGCCTATTCGCAAGCGACAGGTTGCCCGCTGCAAATACCGCAATTTTCGCATGTGTAATTGTGTTCTTTTTTCATCCTCTACCTATGAAATTCCCTACCTTCCTCTTTTCTGTCCTGTTAGCGTTATGGCTCGTCGCAGTGCCAAAACCATTGTTAGCCCAAGCCTCATCCGATATGAGGCAAATCTCGTTCAGTCTTTTCTCCGGCAACAACAAGATACCGTTCAATTCTGTTCGTATTATCCATCAGGATCCGTTAGGATTTCTGTGGATAGGTTCCGACAACGGCCTCTACCGCTACGACGGCATTCATGTGAAACGTTTTGCAAGCAGTTTGCTGCGTCCCAATTTCTTCACATCCAACGACATTACCGCTCTCTGCAGCGATGGCGAGGACAAGTTGTGGATAGGAACCCGTAAGGGCATCAACTGCTTGAGCCTCAGCCAAGGCACTTGCAAGCATTACCTACTCACCGACTACAGCAATTCGAACATTGTAAGCAGGCTTTATCTGGGAAAGAAAGGCGAACTATGGGTAGGAACCGAAGGAGGCCTGTACCATTACGACCAGCATGCCGACACGTTCACGCTGCTATGCAACCAGCGTGGCAATGCCAAGATTCCTCATTGTTCCGTCACCTCTATCTATGAGGACGAACGTGGGTATCTGTGGTTCGGCACATGGGACAAGGGGCTCTACCGTTACTACCCACGTACGGGCAAGTGGTACGAGATGCCAAAATTCAATGACCTCAATTCGGCTCAAGCTGTTTATATGCACCGCAACGGCCAGTTGTTCGTTGGCACTTGGGGCAAAGGACTGTTTGTTATCAGCAATCCATACGACACTGGTAAACCGCTGCGCATCAGTCATTACGACCAAAAGAACACCGCTGGCCGCATGCCGTCCGACATTGTCTGGAGCATCGTCGGTGCCTGTTCACCGTCGCTTGTGTGGATTGGCACCAACACCGGACTGGCAACCTTCGAGAACAACCATGTCTATGCGCAGCCCGGCGAACCCCAACTGCCCACCGATTTCTTCGGTCGCGGTGCCACCTTGCAATTCGTAGACAAGAAAGGCGCGTTATGGCTTAACGCACGCGACCGCGGCTTCGTAATTGCCGCACCCACCCGCAAACGCTTTGGCCGCGGATTTCTGCCTGCCCCTTATAATTCATACGATTATGTCAATAGCTTGTCGTTCGACCCCAATGGCACTTTATGGATATCGCTACACAACAATGGAGTGATTTACCGTGATGACACTGGACGTTGGCGCAACATACCAACCGGCTGCTACACCTACTCAACAGCCTTTTCCGACGATGGTTGCACACTTATCGGAACAGAGCGCAAAGGCATCGTGGTAGCAAAAAAAGGACAGGTGGTACGCGAATACAACACGTCGAATGCGCCTTGGCTCAAAGACAACTGCGTTTACGCTTTCCTATACACTCCCGAGGGCCATCTTCTCGTGGGCACATGGCGCGGTGTCAGCATCATGTACGACAAGGGGCTATGTCGGTACCTGTCCACAGCGAAGCTCAAAGCTCTCGAAAGCATGAAGGTGTGTTCCATGACACGCGACCTTAATGGCAACTACTGGCTTGCCACCACAGGCAGCGGCATAGTGAAGCTGAGCGGTAACCTCAGCCGGCCTGAAACCCTCACCATGAAATGTTACAACAAGGTGAAAGGCACGAGCTTTCGGTTCAGCAACGTCACAAGCATCATGGCCGACCGACGCGGCAATATATGGGCGTGTTCGACCGAGGCTGGCCTTCTGCGGTACGACAACACATCAAACATCTTTGAACACATGAACCAGCGTCTCGGCATTCCCGACGAAGAGGTGCATGGCATGGTGGAGAGCCTCGACGGTAATCTATGGCTTTCTTCACGCAACAGTCTCCTGCTATTCACCGCCAACGAAAAAGGCGAAGTGGGAAACATCAAGATGTTTTCGCGTTCCGAAGTTCTTGGCGATGACGTTTTCGGAAATGGTCTGGCGGCGGTCTCCCCACAGGGATTGTTGTGTTTCGGCGGCACGGGCAGCTTTTCCACATTCGATGAAAAGAATCTGAAATCGAAAGCAGGACAACCTTTGGTTCATATCTCTGACATCAGAATATTCAACAAACCTCTCGCCGACATGGATAGCACGGCACGGGCCAGCGTCGCACCGTTGCTGCCGCCTTATACCGACTCGTTAACACTTAATTACAATCAACGTGACCTGACCATCGAACTTTCGTCGATGAACTACAACAGCACAACCGATGTGCGTTTTGCCTATCAACTCAAGGGATACGATAATGAATGGCACTACGCCGACGTCGACCTTCATCAAGTAAGCTATAACAATCTGCCACCAGGCCACTACACATTCTTGCTGCGTTCTACCGACGAGAACGGCAATTGGAGTGGCGTGGTTCAGCAACTTGGCATACGCATCTTGGTTCCATGGTACCTCCGATGGTACGCTTTTGTACTCTATTTGCTGGTCGCCACAGGGGGCACGGCAATGGCTGTGCGCTACCAACGCAACCGCGAGGAAAGCAAACGGGAAATACAAATGGCCCACTTGGAAAACAAGAACATCGAAGAACTGAACCATAAGAAACTGCAATTTTTCACTAACATTACCCACGACTTGATGACACCGCTGACGGTTGTTCTGGCTACCGTCAGCAATCTGAAGAAAGAACATCCTGAAGATACGGCGTCGTTTAAGATCATCGACAACAATACCAACAGGCTGATACGGCTGTTGCAACAAATACTGGAATTCCGCAAATCAGAAACAGGCAACCTGCACTTGCGGGTAGCGCAAGGAAGCATCAACACCTTTATGCACAAAGAGATAGAGAGCATCATGCCACTCGCCAACAGCAAGAACATTGAGTTGTCACTATCGCTGCCCGAAACAGACGTGAATGGCTTTTTCGACTCCGACGCTCTCGACAAGATAGTCTACAATCTCATCAGCAATGCCGTCAAGTACAACCATGACGGCGGATGGATTCACGTCAGCATGAAAAGCGAAGACCAGTTGGCAGTCATCACCGTCAACGATGGCGGAGAAGGCATTGCCAAGGAAAAACTGGCAAGCCTGTTCACTCGTTTCTACGAAGGCGAGCATCGCAAGTTCGACACATACGGCACGGGCATCGGCCTTTCGCTGGTCAAAGATCTTGTAACGCTGCACCACGGCTCCATAACCGTAGAGAGCGAGAAAGGCAACGGAAGCTCTTTCACTGTCACCCTACCCCTCAACCGCGAAGCCTACGATGAAAGCGAAATCGACGACACGTCCTGCCTCATGAACAATCCGCAAGAATCGTCGACCGAAGAAAACATGAGCGCACACAACAAGAAAGCTACCGTGCTCGTCGTGGAAGACAACGACGAACTGTTGCGTATGCTCAGCAAGCTCCTCGCAAGCGACTACCATGTGCTTACGGCCTACAATGGCAAGGAAGCTCTTGAAATCGTCGACAACGAACCCGTCGACATCATCGTGACCGACATCATGATGCCTGTCATGGACGGAGTGGAAATGACACGCCGACTGCGCGAGGACAAGCGATATGAAAATTGCCCGATACTCATGCTTACCGCGAAGCGCGACGATGAGGACCGTGCTGCAGCCTATCGCGTGGGAGCCAACGCCTACATAACCAAACCTTTCAACACATCGGTGTTGTTGGCTCGCATACAAAATCTCTTGCAACAACGGTTGAAAAGTTCGCAGGAGGTATCCGAGATACTTTTTGGCACCATCAAGGATGTGAAACTGAGCCGCTCCGACCAAGATTTCATCAACCAGTGTATCGCTGCCGTTCAGAAACATCTTGACGATACGGCCTTCGACCTGCCAGCTTTCGCAGAAGAAATGGGCACATCCAAGTCGACTCTTTACAAAAAACTCCGTACGCTGACGGGAAAAAGCACATCGGGATTCATCCGTTCCATTCGCATGCATTCGGCTTGCGAACTGCTCAAGAAAAATCCGCAGGCACACATCTCAGAGATTGCCTACGCTGTCGGATACAATGACCCGAAGTATTTTTCCTCCTGTTTCAAGAAAGACTTTGGATGCTTGCCATCCGAATATTTATCCCGAGGGTCAATAGATACAGGCGAGTAGGTCAACCGCATCGGCTGCTGTCCACAATACACCAGGCATACGAAAAATGCGTTAACGAGGTATAATTTAGGGAAGAAAAATATAATTCTATCCGTTTTACGCATTTTTCAACCTGATGAAAAACCGGAGACCGTAACTTTGCGGATACCTAAAAACCTAAAAAACGATGAAAAGATTCTTAAACCTAAAGAAAAGAACATTTCTCTTGTGGGCCATAGCTTTCTGCCTTTTACCGAAGTTCGGAGTAGCCAGCAGCCAGCGTTTCTGCAGTCGTGTAGACTCTTCTATAACCTTGATGGCCAACGAAGATTTCCATGTTACCGACTCCTTATCTGCCATCAGCGAATCCGCCACAATAACCATCAACAACGATGACTCGTGGTTATTCTTCGATAACATTCGCCCCAATGATGTCGTAAGCCGCTATGCCGACCGTATCATCATCGGCGGAAAGCCTTTTGCTCCAGGCATAAATGGACGTATAGCCATATACAGGCACGGCTCGGTGGTGATGGCACACAACGACGACTATCCTGCGCTTACGGCTTCAAACGAAAAAGAAAGTGCAACGTTCTGCTGTGGCTTCTATTACAGTAATGAGCCTGGCAAACAAGTACCTGACTCTTTGGTACGCCCCTTGCCTCTCGACAACGCTATAACCCACATCAAGTTGGCTCGCGGCTATATGGCTACATTGGCCTGCGAACCCGACGGAATGGGATATAGCCGCGTTTTTGTGGCCGACGACAACAATATAGATATCGAACTACCCAAACAGCTCTGTGGCAAAGTGAGTTTCATTCGGGTCTTCCGATGGCAATATCCGTCCAAAAAAGGCTGGGTGGGGAGCACTTGGTCGTCAATGCCAGAGGGCTTGAAATACGCCTTCCAGCAAGCTGACAAAACACAATCCACATGGTATTATAATTGGGGATCGTCACCAACGATCGATCCGGCCAACCCCGATGCCAAGACCTACAATCAAGAATTCGTGCCCGAGAAATGGGGAGCCGGAGGGCTGTGGGACGGCGTTTATAGCATTCAAGATGCCACACACCTCTTAGGATACAATGAGCCTGACCATTCAGAACAGTCGAACGTCACAGTGGATAAGGCGGTCGAAGAGTGGCCTCTCATGATGCAGACAGGTATGCGGCTGGGGTCACCCGCCACAACCAACTATTCATGGTTGTATAACTTCATCGACAAGTGCCGGAAACTCAACTATCGTGTCGATTATGTTGTTGTTCACGCCTACTGGGGTGGAAAGTCTGCCACCGAATGGTACAACGACTTGAAAACCATACATGAGCGTACAGGCCGACCCGTATGGATTAAAGAATGGAACAATGGTGCCAACTGGACCAAAGAAAATTGGCCGTCGTCGCAGACTGAACAGTATGCTAAGCAACTGCGCGACCTGACTGCTATTGTTTACATGCTTGATACATGTTCGTTTATCGAACGTTATTCCCTTTACAATTGGGTCGAAGACAAGCGCATGGTTATCGACAAAAGCGGTTCCCTTACGCCTGCAGGCGAAATGTATGCCGCCGACAAACCGTGTTATTTCTTCAACCGTTCCAAAGAAGTTGTGCCGGCATGGCATATATATGATGCTCCCGTATTGCATTACGACTCCATCACTACCGACAATAAGATTTGCCTAAGTTGGACCGACAGCAATGGTGAGCAAGTAGACCATTATTTACTACAGCGCAATGGAGAAACGGTTAAAGAACCCATCTTCGGTAAGATTACAAAGGTCGATGTGAATGAAACCACACGCAACAACGAGCCTTTGCAACTCCAAATAGCATCTGTCCCTTTGGATGAAACACAAGGAAAATCATCCAATATTATATCGGTGCAAACTGCCTGTAGCAACGAAGAGCAAGTAACATTGGGCGAGACATTGGTAACGCAGGAATGGCAACCAATGGTAGTATCTGCAAATTACAGCGAAAAGCCAGTAGTTATCTTGGGTACACCCACCTATCGAAACAAGATGCCTTTATCGTCACTGACACGCAACACGGCTACTAATCATTTTGATTTTGGCCTGCGTGCTTGGCTCTATCAACAAAATCCGACCTTTTATGCACCCGACACCTTGTCTTATATGCTTATCCCCCAAGGCTTACATCAATGGGGCTCTATACATCTGGAGGCTGGTTTCGCAAACCACATTACCGATAACTGGCAAAAAATTTCTTTCAAACAACCATTCCCAACAATACCTGTAGTGCTTGCAACAGCGGCTACCTCTAACGACACCACTGCCGTTGTGGCTGTGCGTAACATTGATCGGGAAGGATTCGAAATGCGTCTTCGCTTTGAAGGAAACACTTCTCCGAAACAAACATTTGCAGATGTGGCTTTCGTAGCCGCCACTTCAGGCAAAGGAACTGTAGCTGGACATCAAGTGGAAGTAGGCCTTTCCGAGAACAATTATGTGGGCAACTACTTGACAGGATTAGCTAAAATAACATACGAGAATCCATTTATTGCAACCCCTTATTTCTTTGCACAGATGCAGACAGAGAACGATACAATAACAGCATCATTGCGACTGAAAAGCCGAGACCATAAGGGAGTAAGCATCTTTAAGGACAGAGAGAAAGCCATAGGACATGAAAATGTGCTCGGCGAACAGGTTGGATACCTGGCTATTGGCAACTGCCAAACAACCGCAATCGCTTGTACGGAGCATACTCAGCCACATCAAGCAACATGGTACACGCTTTCGGGCCAATCCTTGCCCAACAAACCATACCAGCCCGGCACATATATCCTAAGCCAAGAGGGGCGGAGCAAGCTCGTTGTTATTCGATAAACTTATCGGCAAAGAGAACCAGACAAACCCTATATAACAATTCATCTAACTCCTAAAAACATGAAGAAGTTCTTTTTAAGACGTACACTATTCATCTTACTGATGAGTGGCAGTTGCCTTGGAAGTGTTTCGTGGGCGGAAAGTCCAGGTGATATCATCACCGTGAAGTTTTCCGCCCCCAACGGAGCACCTATCGAAAACGCCACGACTATAGTGGCCGACAAGGTAACGCTTAATGGCACAGGTGCAACAGCAACTATCCTCGTTGAGGCTGAAGGCCTGGAACAGGATGTGAAGTTGACCGCCACGACAGGTTTCAAAGTTTTTCCATCACTCATCAAAGCCGGCACGGAGTCTACGCAAGTAACTGTCAGCTACGTGTCAAGTCGTAATCTACAAGATGGCAAACTCATCCTTCGCAGTGGAGACATGCGTACATATGTTACGCTTAAAGGTATTGGCACGCCCCTTGCTGTGAAGGACCTCTCGGCCAACCCGGTCTACACGGGCGGCACCGATACAGAAAAAACCTTCGACGGTTTCCAACCCGGCGAGAACGGCTACACGGTCGAAGTGAAGGCTAAGACCGCAGGCAGCGGCAGCACACTCAATGCCTTTGCCGTAGCCTCCAACAAGTTGGGCTTTGACAGCTATATCGGCAGCGAGTCGTTGGGACTGCTCAACGGCGCTTCGTCCTACTATAGCAACGAGGCCATTTCCAACCCGGCCAACGGCGGAACGTTCTACAACACCGACGGCCTTTACCACACCTACCGCTACGCCGTGACACCCGACAAGCGCGTGTTCGTCTACCGCGACGGCATGCCCGTCGACACCATGCGCGTTGCCGACCTTGCGTTGCAGCCCGAATGGAGCGTTGAAAATGGTGAGATGAGCGAGAACCTTGTCAAAAACGGCAGTTTCGAGGGCGAGCACAACTACTCCGCCTCGCGCCACATCACTACCCGCATAGAGGGTTGGGACGTATATCCCTACGACCAGTACAACTCCACACAGGACATCGAGGCCGAGGAACGTTCGAACGAGGTGGATCAGAACAACCACGTGCTGTCGATGAAACGATACATGTGGAGCGACGGATGGTCGGCCGGCGAAGTGTCGCAGGTTGTCGATGTCGCCCCCAACGAAGTATACTCCTTCTCGTGTCTGGCCAAAGGCGGACAGTACAATGGTTCGCCGCTCGGCAAGATTCGCCTCATCGACCTGCAGAATGCCGACAACAAGATCGACTTGCCGGTAAACTCCGACAGCTACGAAACCTACGCCGCCGATTTCTCCACGCTTGCCAACACCAAGCAGATACGCATCGTGATGTACTTGGAGCGTGCCAAGTGGGGTGCCTCCGTGTCAGCGCTGAAGGTCGACGACGTGCGTCTGACTGGTGTCGACCGCAATGTGAAACCCCAGATAGGATTCACCAGCGAGAATGCAGACATCGCTTATTTCACATTCGACAACACGGGCGCTTATGCTCCGGCCTTAGCCGAACTGACTGCTTCGGCCGACAGCCTGACGCTCGACGGAACCGGAGCGAGCACCACCCTCGATGTAAGCAGTAAGCATCTGACGGGCGATATCACCGTATCCACGACCAACGGATATGAGGTTACACCGACAAACCTAAAGGGCGGTGGTACCATAACCGTGAAAAACCTCTCTACATTGGCCCGCCATACGGGTAAGATCATTCTCCGTAGCGGTGATGTCCGCACCTATGTGAACATTACATCAACAGGCACGCCCCTTGCTGTGAAGGACCTCTCGGCCAACCCGGTCTACACGGGCGGCACCGATACAGAAAAAACCTTCGACGGTTTCCAACCCGGCGAGAACGGCTACACGGTCGAAGTGAAGGCTAAGACCGCAGGCAGCGGCAGCACACTCAATGCCTTTGCCGTAGCCTCCAACAAGTTGGGCTTTGACAGCTATATCGGCAGCGAGTCGTTGGGACTGCTCAACGGCGCTTCGTCCTACTATAGCAACGAGGCCATTTCCAACCCGGCCAACGGCGGAACGTTCTACAACACCGACGGCCTTTACCACACCTACCGCTACGCCGTGACACCCGACAAGCGCGTGTTCGTCTACCGCGACGGCATGCCCGTCGACACCATGCGCGTTGCCGACCTTGCGTTGCAGCCCGAATGGAGCGTTGAAAATGGTGAGATGAGCGAGAACCTTGTCAAAAACGGCAGTTTCGAGGGCGAGCACAACTACTCCGCCTCGCGCCACATCACTACCCGCATAGAGGGTTGGGACGTATATCCCTACGACCAGTACAACTCCACACAGGACATCGAGGCCGAGGAACGTTCGAACGAGGTGGATCAGAACAACCACGTGCTGTCGATGAAACGATACATGTGGAGCGACGGATGGTCGGCCGGCGAAGTGTCGCAGGTTGTCGATGTCGCCCCCAACGAAGTATACTCCTTCTCGTGTCTGGCCAAAGGCGGACAGTACAATGGTTCGCCGCTCGGCAAGATTCGCCTCATCGACCTGCAGAATGCCGACAACAAGATCGACTTGCCGGTAAACTCCGACAGCTACGAAACCTACGCCGCCGATTTCTCCACGCTTGCCAACACCAAGCAGATACGCATCGTGATGTACTTGGAGCGTGCCAAGTGGGGTGCCTCCGTGTCAGCGCTGAAGGTCGACGACGTGCGTCTGACTGGTGTCGACCGCAATGTGAAACCCCAGATAGGATTCACCAGCGAGAATGCAGACATCGCTTATTTCACATTCGACAACACGGGCGCTTATGCTCCGGCCTTAGCCGAACTGACTGCTTCGGCCGACAGTTTGACGCTCGACGGAACTGGAGCGACAGAAACATTCATTGTCAATTCTGCCAATCTTGTCAGCGACATCACCCTTGGTGTGACCCATGGCTTCTCAGTTTCGCCTACGACCATAAAGGCCAATGCAGGTCAAACGACCGTCAAGGTTACAAACCTAACCACGCTCAACCATAACACTGGAAAGGTGATCTTGCGCAGCGGTGATATGCGCCGATATGTAAATCTGTCAGCAACCGGCACACCGCTTGAGGTAAAAGACATCTCAGAAAATCCAGCATACACTGGAGGCAACGACGACGAGATGACCTTCGACGGTTTCGCCCCCGGCAAGAACGGCTACACGGTCGAAGTGCGTGCGAAGACTGATGATGCCAGCAAATCGCTCTATCCATTCGCCGTTACGTCCGACAAGATCGGTTTTGAGAGCTACATCACATCAAGCGAACTGGGTCTTTACAATGGTGCTCCCTCGTATTACAGCAACGAGGCCATTACCAATCCTGCCAACGGAGGTACTTTCTACAATACCGACGGCTTGTACCACACCTATCGATATGCCGTTACACCCGACAAGCGCGTGTTTGTTTACCGCGACGGTCTGCCTGTCGACACCATGCGCATAGCCGATCTCACGTTGCAGCCCGAATGGAGTGTGGAAGATGGCGACCCCGTGCGCAATATGCTGAAGAACGGCGATTTCGAGGGCGAGCACAACTACTCCGCCTCACGCCACATCACCACCCGCATAGAGGGTTGGGACGTATATCCCTACGACCAGTACAACTCCACACAGACTATCGAGACTGAGGAGCGGTCGAACGAGGTAGACCAGAACAACCATGTGCTTGCCGTGGAGCGTTACAAGTGGAGTGCAGGATGGTCGGCAGCTGAAATTTCGCAGACCGTTGACGTAGTGCCCAACGAGGTCTACTCGTTCTCATGTCTGGCAAAGGGCGGTCAGTACAACGGTTCGCCATTAGGAAAGATCCGCATTGTAGACCTGCAAAACTCGGACAACAAAATAGACCTTCCTGTCACATCCGACAGTTACGAAACCTACGCCGCTGATTTCTCCACGCTGGCCAACACCAAGCAGATACGCATCGTGATGTACTTGGAGCGCGCCAAATGGGGTGCATCGGTATCGGCGCTGAAAGTTGACGATGTGAAGCTCACGGGCTACACCCGTAACGTAAAGCAGCAAATCGGTTTCCACAATTTCGGTTCCGATGTGGCCTACTTCGCCTTCGACAACACAGGCGCTTATGCCCCCATGCTCCCCGGACTGACAGCCCAAGAACTGGTGACAGCCATTGAGCACGCCACCCAAGAGTCGGGCACGGTAAAGGCACGCATCACCAACAGCATGCTCTTCCTGACCGGAGTAGCGAGCGGCTCGCGCGTTGTGGTCTATGCCACCAATGGCACCGTAGTGGGACAATTGCCCCGTTACACCGACGACACAGCCATCGGGCTTCCCGGACACGGAGTGTTTATTGTGGCAGTAATCAACGGCTCCAAAAAGCAAGTGCTGAAGGTAGCCAATTAACACCTTATTATTTAATGTCCGGCGGAGACCGTTCCGCCTCCGCCGGACTATTGAACATCAATACAATTGTAGGTGGGTTCTATAAATTACCACCTTAACAAACAACAAGACAATATGGGTTACGTTTTGCCGTCTTTTGGACTCTTTTCGGTCCATATCGCCACCTCGCTTGGTCGTAATGCCCGCATTACTCCCTTACTAGCTGACGATATGCCCTCGAAAATAGTCTCAAAATCCAGCAAAGCTAATTTATAGAACCCACCTGTAACGAATGAAAACAATGTTTCATACTTCATCTTATAGTTACCGGTTCATAAGTGACCTAATCGTAAAAACGGCAGGCATCGGATTATTGATGGCAACGACAGTAGCCACTCGTGCCGACAACACGTTCAAGCCCGGGCAGACCTGGAACGACCAATCGGGCAGTGCCATCAATGCGCATGGCGGTTGCATACAATACAGCAATGGCTATTACTATTGGTTTGGCGAAAGCCGAAAGGGCAACAAGAGCGATGGCGTGAGCTGTTACCGATCGAGCGACCTCTACAATTGGGAACGACTGAGCAAAGCCGTTACTCCCACAGGCACTATGACCGACGCATGCAAGGACATAGCCAGCGGTCGCACACTCGAACGTCCCAAGGTTATCTATAACGCCAAGACCGGGAAATGGGTGATGTGGGTGCATTGGGAGAACGGCAGCAACTACAACGAAGCCAAGGTTGCCGTGCTGACCAGCGACAAGGTGGAAGGCCCCTATGCGCTCGTTGACGTGTTCCGTCCCAACGGCTGCGATTCGCGCGACCAGACCCTCTTTCTCGATGCCGACGGGCAGGCTTACCACATCTACTCGACCAACACAAACTCCAACACAAACTGTGAACGGTTGTCGGAAGACTTTCTGACCCCCGAACCCGACTATGCCGTGCAACTGAAAGGACGTCGGTTTGAGGCAGCCGCCCTGTTTCAGGTGGGCGAAACCTATTATGGCCTGTTTTCCGGATGCACCGGCTGGAACACCAATCCCGGACGCATCATGTGGACCAACGACTTGATGAACCAGACATGGGACGCGCCAGCCGAATTCAAGGCAAGCGACGGATCAACCGGTCTCAACTTCTGTGTGGACAGCAAGGCAAGCACAACCTACGATTCGCAGAGCAACTATGTCTTTCAAGTGCAAGGCCGCGATAAATGTTTCGTGTATTGCGGCGACCGATGGAACTCAAGCAACATAGAGAACTCCAAGCATGTTTGGCTACCGCTCAGTGTACGTTCCGGCTATCCGGCCGTGCGCTGGTACGACACCTGGGACCTCTCGGTGTTTGACGAGATGTATCGCATGAAACGTGCCAAAGAATTGCAAGACGGTATGGAATGCTACTTGCTCGAACGCTATAGCAACCGCATGGTGTCGCGGACAAAGACCATGATCGCGCTCGATGATGACGGCACGACCAATCTGTGCTTTGTGCTCCATGCCACCGACAATCCTTATGTATGGAAGATTGAAGACAAGTCGACGGGCAAGTTCATGCAGAGCATCTATGGCGCACTGCGCTGGAACGAAGAGAACGACGATGCGCGCCAGAACTGGCAGTTTGTGCTTCAGGAAGACGGATATTACGCCATCACCAATGTCAGCGACGGTTACACACTCTCTGTGTCGGGCAATGCCACTGCCGCAGGCACCAGTGTCTACCTCCATAAAGCCAACAGCGATACGCATCAGAAGTTTGGCGTCTATTTCGACTCTGCCGTCCATAGCGACTATGAGGAGGCCGACATGTGGTCGGCAAGCTACAAGACCGAAAACCAGCGTAAGATAGCAGTGCAGACAAGCATCAAGACCATTGGCTACCATCGCACTGACGATGCTGTCTATAACCTGCAGGGAATGCGCATGAACCCCAACCGTCTGCCCCATGGCCTCTACATCATCAATGGCAAAAAAACAGTGAGATAACCTGTCATTTCAGCTCTCATGAAAAGCCACAACCTACACCGCGCTTCGATAGATACCGTATCGCGTTGCGATAGATGCCCTATCGCAATGCGATACGATACCTATCGCAATGCGGTTTAGTACCTGTCGCAATGCGATAAGTGACCTACCGCGACAACATGCTTTTGCCACCCTGTTCTGATGTATCCTGCAGACCGCACAAACAGTATCTCCCACCACCACTTTTAGAATCATGAACATTCTACGAAGATTATCCTACCCCACGCTATTTCTCATTTTCGGCTACTGGCTGCTCATAGGCCAGCTGCGTCCGTTTCTGGTCGAAGTAGCCGACATGACCCCCTTCTACACCACCATTGACTTCTTCACCGAGTCGCTTTGCCGCCCTGCAGGAGCCGTGTTCTATGTGTCGAGCTTGTTGCAGAGCTGCATGGCCCGACCCGTATTGGGCGCATCGTTATTTCTGATTTTACTGATGCTGACCGCCTATGTCATCAAAGCATCGTTGGCCATTCCAAGCGTAGCCGACGGGTTGTGCTGGTTGCCCCCACTTGCTCTATTGGCCAACTTCACGCAAACGGGGTATCTGCTCTACACCATCAAGATGCCCGCACCGGCGTTCACACCTGTGGTGGGTGTGTTGCTGGCGTTGCTGACGGCATGGCTTCTTAAGGCCACTACCCGTCTGCGAACGCCTGCCGGCAAGGTTCTTGCAGCCGTCATGGTCATCGTCATCGCCTTTTTGGGCTATTGCCTGCTTGGAGTCTACATTTTGTTGGCTGGTCTGCTGTTCATCTTTTCGGTGGTCAGACGGTTGCAGTCGAACCGTCTTTACTGGTTGCTTCTAATCTTCATAGCCATCACCGCTTTGTGGGCTATCCCCATGATTTGTTATCAGCAAGGATGGTTCCACGTTCGGCAAAGTGACCTTTACCTGCAGGGGCTTCCCGGTTACTTTCATACCGACGGCCTGTCGCATCTGGCACGCCCCCTCCGCACGGCTTTCATCCTGGTCGGCATTTATACGGTGCTGCCCCTCCAGTGGCTTACGGCCCCAAAAGCGAAGTGGGCGACCGAGGTGGCTGGCGCATTGCTCTTTGCTGCAGCTTTGTGGTCAGCCCACTCGTACACATTCCGCGACAACAACTTTTTATCCATCCTCAAGATGAAGCAGGCCTTGGAGACAGGCAACACCGAGCGTGTGTTGCAACTGTCGATGCAAAATACCGACGACCCCACGCGCGCGCAAGTTATGCTGACCCGTGTGGCGCTGTGGCAGACGGGCCACGCCGATGACAAACTGTTTACCTATCCCGACGGCAACGCTTCTTATAACGCGCCCGTCGCCAACCAGTATTTGCGTCTCATGGTAGGCCGCACATTATATTATTATCTTGGCAAAATCAACTATGCTTACCGGTGGTGCATGGAGGACTTGGTGGAATACGGCCATCGCCCCGCTTACCTGATGTGCATGGCAAAGTGTGCCATCATCAACGGCGAGACCCAACTGGCCAACAAATATCTGGCACAACTGCGCCACACCTTCTTCTATGACGATTTTGCCAATCGATACCTCCACCTCCTTGCCTCACACCGATTGGACAGACAGATGCAAGCCTTAAAGCCTCTGTTGCGCTATGCCGACATAATCGACGGTGATGGCGGCATGGTCGAGATGTATTGCCTTCAAAGCATGGCACTCAGCGAGGGCGGTTCGCGCGAGTTGGTCGACATCAGTCTGATGTGTAATCTCATTACCAAGAATATAGCCGGATTCTGGCCTCGTTTCTACCAATTGCTCCCCACATGGAGAGGGCACATCCCCACGCATTACCAAGAGGCGGCGCTGTTGTTCTCGCAGCTTCAAGGCCGACCCGATATCAGCCGGATTCCCATCGACCCAAGCATTCGCCAGAGCTTCGAACGGCTCATTCAGGCTTCTGCACAGAACGGCGACAGCCAGTCGAACGCCGTAACACTGCGTCCCGAATTTGGCGGTACCTATTGGTACTACTATTTCTTTGTAGAAGGTCTTAAAACCAATTGAGCAATCTGTAACAACACATCGAAATGAAATACATACTATACGACCGACTCCGCAAACTGGCACTGGCCACACTTGCTCCGCTCCTGCTGGCAGCCTGCTCTACCACTTTGCCTCAACATGCGGCGAAATGCAACCGAAAGCCCACCCTGTCCGTCAACAACGACAGTGCCACACTTCCGCCTAATATAGCCCCCACAATCTTCCGCATCGACGAACCAGGCGAAGATTTCGTAGCCCATTTCTGGTCGGATGCCGACCGCGATGGATTTCTGGTGGAAGGACCTGTCGTGACTATCGACGAAGACCAATGGCACACGTTGCTGAACGCCACGAAAAACAAGACGCTATACTGCGATGTCTATGTGAAGAAGGACGGAGAGTGGAAGCAGTTTTTACCGATTGTCAACTACATTGCTCCAGATGATATCGACCCCTACATCACCTACCGTCTGATAGAGCCGGGATACGTCGATTATGAAGAGATGAGCATCAATGAACGCTCGCTGACTTCGTTCGACGAGCGGCAGATATACAACAACATGATGCTTTCGGACGGTGACAACGGACAGTGCGTCAACTGCCATATTCCACACGATTATAACCGCGACGAACGATCCATGTTTCATGTCAGGCAATTGCAGGGAGGCACCGTCTTCATTCAAGGCAACAAGGTTACGAAGGTCAACCTAAAGACCGACAGCACACTTTCGGCCGGCGTCTACCCAGCATGGCACCCAAAGAAAAACCTCATAGCTTACTCGGTGAACGAAACGGGACAGGTCTTCCACACACGCGACCCGCAAAAGATAGAAGTGATTGACTTTGCCAGCGACCTTATATTGTATGACATCGACCACAATACGGTCTACGATATCGACAAGCGCAAGGACGAGTTTGAATCGTTCCCGGCATGGAGCCCCGATGGGCTGACACTCTACTATGTCTCGGCCCACTATGAGCAAAAGACCAGCAACATTGACCACGATTTGGGCGATGACTACCAGCGGTTGAAATACAACATCTATTGCCGCAAGTTTGACAGCAAGACCATGCGCTTCGGCGACCGCCAAATGGTGTTCGACGCAGCAGCTATCGGAAAAAGCGCAGCCTTTCCGCGCGTGTCGCCCGATGGCCGGTACCTGCTCTTTTCTTTGGGCGACTATGGTCAATTTCATGTTTGGCACAAGAGTGGCGACCTTTGGGCCATCGACCTCACAACGCAAAAGGCGTATCCGTTGACACAAGCCAACAGCCCGAGCACAGAGTCGTACCATTCGTGGTCGAGCAACGGGAGGTGGATACTCTACACGTCGCGACGCGACGATGGGAACTACACCCGTCTCTACATGGCTTACTTCGACCGGCAGGGGCATGCCCACAAGCCTTTCGTGCTGCCACAATCGAGCCCCGACTATTATCAGAACCTCTTCAAGAGCTACAACACTCCCGAGTTTCTGGTGCGTCCGGTGAAGGTTTCTATCAATGAGCTGACCAGAGGCATCAGCCACGATGCCCGAAAAGCCCAATATGGAGGGTCGGCTCTGCTCCACCCTGACGGAACCTACGATGTGACCCGTGCCGACAGTCTCGACTTGTCGAGGCAGCCAGTGGCTTACTGACCGAACCGCCAATCTGACGGCGTAGCGAGGTCAGACCATCAACGATACATACCATAATCATTAATACCTAAAAAACTATGAAACAGAAAAATCTACTGCTACTGGTGCTTTTGACCCTGTTGGGATTCGGGGTGACAGCAAGAGCACAGTACGTCCTTAAGGTAGGCGACAAAATCACTACCGACGAAGGCCTGTATGTCGTTTCGGGCGACAACATTATCAGCAACCCAAATTTTGAGGACGGTCTGAACGGATGGAAGGCGGGCGACAACAGCGCCTTGAGCACCAGCAATTTCGAAGTGCAGCCAACAGGTGGGCCGGATGGCATGGCCTGTCTGCACGCGCTGAAGGGCGCAGGAAGCGGATCGGCACAAAGCGTAAAGACAGGATGGGCCTTGGAAACGGGCAAGACCTATGTGTTCCGCTGCTATTCGTACCGCACCGCATCGGGCATGAGCAGCAATACCCAATACAGCCGACTCTACCTGGCCGACTCGGAGACAGGTACCAACGAGCAGATTGCCACCTTCAATTATGCGTCCGACACCTGGACGCTGACACAAATTGTGTTTAAGGCCACACGTGCATACCTCGTGGCCAACATGGGATGGCTCAACGCAGCCTCGTCGTTCACCGCCTTCTATCTGGGCGAAGTGACAGCCTCGTCGGAAATTTCTACCGCCAAATTGGAGGCAAGCATTGCAGAGGCCAAACAATTATTGGCCACAACTGAGGAAGGCAACGGAAAAGGACAATACTCCACGGCTGTACGCAACGACCTGCAGACAGCCATCGACGCTGCCGAAAGTGTGTTGACCACAGCAACAGAACAAACCCAAGTGAACGATGCCAACACGGCTCTGCAGTCGGCCATTAGTGTCTACAAAGCCAAGAAAAATCCACCGTTCCAAGTGGGAATGGGCTATAACATCACCAATGTGGGAGCCAGCATGAACTTGGCCACCGCTGACGGCGCTGTGAAAATCAAGACCGCGAACACCGCCGATAGTACGCAAGTGTTCTATTTTGTGCCGACTTCTTCAGGCGAAGGCTACAACATCCACGATGCCAACGGCGCTTATCTCTATAAAGACCCCAACAGCAACTGGGAAATGAAGTCGGGAACGGGCATCAACTTGACCAGCAAGGATGCCATTTTCACGGTGGTCGACAAAGACGCGTATGTGCTGATCAAAAATGCCAACCGCTCGTATCTTGGAACAGATGCCACAACCGACGGTGCATCTGTTTACGACGACAAAAACGGCAACGCTGCCACCCACCAGTGGACGCTGACCAAACATACGCCCACTGCCGCGCTTGAGGCTCTCATCGAGAATGCCCAAACGCTTCTGAGCAACACGGAAGTGGGTAGCGAATACTATCAAGTGCCGCAGACCGCAGCCGATGCGCTCACGAAAGCCATCTCGACGGCCATTTCTGCCTGTACACCCGACATCAGCTACGAAGCGGCCGAAGCGGCCTGCAACGAGCTAAAGGCTGCCATTGAGACCTTCAAGAACTCATTCAACAGTCTGCCTGATTTTGCCGATGGGCAAACTTATGTCATACGCCATAACAGCGGTTTGGCGCTCACCGCAACCGATGATGGTAATGCAAGCATAACATCATTGGCCGATGAGGGGGCATCGCTACAACAACAGTTTGTCTTTGAAAAGGCGGGTACCATTGCCAACCAATACAACATCCGATCGGTCAGCTCAGACACTTATCTCACGGCCTTAGGCAACTGGGATACACAATGGACAACTACAAACACCAACGATTCGACCATCATACGGGTGGAACGTCTCGACGGAAAAAGTCTGGGATTGAAGTTTATTGTGTCGGACACTTACCTCGGAAGTGATGCAACAACAAATGGAGCTTTGCTCTATTTCAACAAGGCCGCTGTGTCCAACTCCTACTGGACTATCGAAGCCAGGGTCACAGTGGAACTCGATCGCGCAGCGTTCAAAGGAGCCTTGGCCATTGCTGACTCACTCATCAATAACACTGTAGTAGGTTATCAGAAAGGCATGTACTATCAATCAGACCTCGATGCTTTCAAGACGCTTGTGGCCTCACTGCGGTCGAGTGCCAACAAGGCCAAAAGCCAAGAGGAGCTGGATGCTATTGTCCTGCAATTGTCATCAGCCAATGAGGAATATAAAGCTAAAGCCCACGCTACTGATATACTTAACTACAATGACCTCTTGGCCGAAATAACCAAAGCTACCACTATCCATGCGGCTGCTGTGGCAGGTGAGTACAACGGACAATATCCGGCTGAAGCCATTGAGACGTTAAGCAAAGCCATCAACGATGCTCAGGCGGCTGCAGACAAAGAAGGCACATCACAGGAAGCAATCGACGCAGCGTTGGCTGCACTTAAACAAGCGGTTGCCGACTTTGCCGACGCCAAGGTAGTCATTGACTATAGCAAACTGCAAGAAACCATAACACAAGCACAAAAAGCGTTGGCCGACAATGCCGATGTGAAAGGCAACGGAGCTGGCAAGATCCCTGCTGAGGCTTTTGCTACGCTCGAAACTCAGATAGCCAGTGCGCAAGCTGGAATAAAAGACAACACCTTGACGCAGAGCGCAACGGACAGCACTTCGCTTGCACTCGCTGAGGCCACTGCCACATTCCTGGCAAGTCGTGTGGCCAATGATTATAGCGAACTGCAAGCATTGGTAGACGAAGCAACCGAATTGATAGAAAAAGCGGAACGGGGAGAGATAGCCTACTATCCCGAATATCTCGACGACTTGAAAGCCAGTCTGGAAAAGAAGGGGGCTGCTTTGGAATCTACCGACCAAGACGAAATCGACAAGGCGGTTAAAGTGCTTCGTCGCGACATCATCATCTTCCAACTGATGGTTACAGGTGTTGACCGGGTTGTTATAGACAATCTAACAAAGGCCGGCGTGACGATAAAGCTTTACGACCTGAACGGCCGTCGGATAAACCAGATGGAAAGGGGCGTATGCATCGTGTGCATCACAACAGACGGAGTTACCACAGCGCACAAGGTCTGTGTGAAATGACCGGCAACGAAATAGAATTGCGAATGTCCTGAAGGCTAACAGCCTTGCAAACTATATATCCCCGCATGAGAAATGTATCTCGTGCGGGGATATTTCAATTTATTGGTGTCTGGTAAAATATCAGTCTAACATAGTAAAACGCAGAATGGATGCTCTTTATAAGGTTTTGGATGACCCCGGGCTTACTTTACATAGCGTGGTTTGTTATCCTTTGCCCCTGAAAGGGACGCATATTACAGAATAGGGGCTTGCCCCTATTTATCAAGCACCACCATTCTTTGCCCCTGTAGGGGGCGTATATTTTAATGTCACAATGAATTATGCGCCCCATATAGGGGCAATAATCCTGTTGCACACGAACATACGTAGGGGTGACCCCCCTACGCTATAATCTGTCGTCCCTACGGGACTTGCGGTTGTAACGTTTTTACCGTACACTATTAATTTCTATTAATCAAGTTTCGGATATATCGTTTGGCGGATGCCCCCTACAGGGCTATGTACGTCCTCCGATAGCGGTGAATCAGAGCGGTTTGTATTCCACGAATGCTTCCATCGCTTCGTAACAGGCCAATCCGAGGTTGTCGTAAATCTTGGCGGTATTGCGGTTGCGATCCTCCGAACGCTGCCAGAACAAGCGCTCGTCGTTGCCCAAGAAGGGAGCACTCTCCATCTGGCTTTGGTGTTTGAGAATGGCATTGCGCTTAGCCCTAAGTTCCTCAGGACTCATGGGGACACACATCTCGATGTTCTCAATCTCCCACTCGGCCCATGCACCACGATACATCCAAATGCGGCAGTCGTTCAGCCATTCGGCCTTGTCCTGCTTTTCCAAATCGATGGCAGCCAACACAGCATCCGTGCACTTGCGGTGCGTGCCGTGAGGGTCAGCCAAGTCGCCGGCTACATAGATTTGATGGGGTTTCACATCGGCAATGAGCTTGCGTACGATTTCAACATCCTTCTCAGTCATGGGATATTTCTCGATGGTTCCGCTCTCGTAGAAGGGCAGGTCGAGGAAATGCACATGGTCGAGCGGTATGTCATTGAACGTGCAGGCGGTGCGCGCCTCGCCACGGCGGATGAGCCCTTTGATGGTCAGTATGTCGCGCGTGTCGCTATCGCCATCTTTCTTCTTCTTGAAGAAATCCTTGATCTCCTTATACTTTTCTTTTACCACCTCGTTCTTGTCGCCGTCGAAGAGCTGGTTGAAGCCATTGATGAAGTGCATGAAACGTGTCACCTCTTCGTCGCCCACGGCAATGTTACCACTCGTCTCGTAGGCTAGATGCACGTCGTGCCCCTGCTCGACCAATCGACGAATGGTTCCGCCCATCGAGATAACGTCGTCGTCGGGATGGGGCGAGAACACAATGACACGCTTTGGGAACGGTGTGGCACGTTCCGGACGGTATGTGTCGTCGGCATTGGGCTTGCCACCCGGCCATCCAGTAATGGTGTGCTGCAGGTCGTTGAATATCTTGATGTTGGCGTTGTAAGCCGATCCGTAGAGGGTGAGCAGCTCGGAAAGGCCGTTCTCGTTGTAGTCTTTGTTGGTGAGTTTTAGGATAGGTTTGCCTGTCACCTCGCAAAGCCAAACCAATGCGGCACGAGTGAGTTTGTCAGTCCATGTGCAACTGGTGACGAGCCACGGATGCACGATGCGTGTCAGCCGACCAGCAGCCGCAAGGTCGATAACCACGTGAGCATCGTTGTGGGTCTGCAGGAATGTGGCGGGAAGCGCGTCGCTGATGGGGCCTTCGACCGTCTTTTGTATGATGTCGGCTTTTTCCTCGCCCCACGCCGTGAGGTAGATGGTGCGAGCCTTTAGGATGGTAGAGATACCCATAGTGATGGAACAGGGCGGCACGGTCTCGTTGGTGGTCTGGCTCATGGCCATCTCCTCGCGCGTAAGGCTGTCGATGAGAATGACACGCGAGCTGCAGGTCAGCCCCGACCCCGGCTCGTTGGCGGCAATGTTACCGATACGGCCAATGCCCAAGAGCATGATGTCGATGCCTCCAAAACTCTGTATGCGCTGCTCGTAGAGACGACAGAACTCCTGTACGCGTTCTTGAGGAACGGTTCCTTCGGGCGAGAACACATTCTGCGGATTGACATCCACATGATTGAGCAGGCGTTCTTTCAACTGGTTGATCGTGGAATTTTTGGATCCCTGTTGCAATGGGAAATATTCGTAGGCATTGAACACCACCACATTGCTGAAGCTCAGTCCTTCTTCTTGGTGAAGCCGGATAAGTTCGTTGAATACGGGTGTGAGCGACATGCCGGTGCCGAGGCCGAGCACACAATACTGACCCGACTGCTGTTTTTGGCGGATGGTCTTCTCGATAGTGTTGGCAATGCTACGTGCGCCTTCTTCGGTCTTGGGGAAGATCGTTGTGGGAATTTTTTCACAACGGGTCAGTTCCGAAAGTTCCACGGCTGTCTTAGGATGATAGAATTCCTCCGGCACCTTGTTGAGTACAATCTGGGAGGTTAAGTTTAATTTTACCATAATGATTATATATTAGGCTTATCTGTTATGCGGCAAAGATACAAAACATTTCATTCACCATGCACACTTTTGCGGAAAACGTGTAGAAAATAATGTTTTTTTATTGCTGGCCGACAAAATATCGCAGCAGGTTACTAAAAGAGGACGGTTCAAACATCGTGTGCATGAACCGTCCTCTTGGTTTGTTGTTGCTATGGGTGGCATGGAAGCCCGTTGTTTTCCCCCACCCTACCAACCGATTAAGGTATGTTTTGAGGTCGCCTTAAAGTTTCACAACGAGATACTTGCTGACACTCCAGAACAGCTGCGTGTCCTTGATACGTAGCGTGGTGGTGCCGTCGCCGTTGTCGTTCAGCTCGTAGGATCCGCCGGGCATCGGTGTCATGATCTTTGGATCGTCGGAATTAAGACGGATGTCGTTGTACTTGCGTATGTCCACACGAGTGAACTTGCTGGTGTTCAGGTCAGCCACATTCACTTTCTTCTTGGCCAGAAAACCGCCGGTAATGATGCCTTTGGCTTTCAAGTCCTTGGAACTGCCAATGGCCACAAAACCGGTATGCAGCGAGGCATCCTGCTCGGCAATGGTGGTTTTCTGAGCCTCCAGAGTCTTGGTCTGCGTCTCTACGGTGCCCTTCAGCTGGGTGTTGGAGGTGGTAAGATTGCTCACGCTCTCGTTGAGCTTGGCTATGTTGGTGTTCTTCTCGTTAAGCTCCTGTTCCAGACTGGCAATTTTCTGGTCTTTCTCGTCGAGCTGAGCTTTGTAGGCAGCTATCAGCTTGCTGATGCGCTGACCATAGGCCGACTTGTTGTCCTTAACCGATGCCTCGAGCTGGGCTATGCGCTCGCGCTGGCGTTGCAGCGTCTCGGCCAGTTGCTGCAGCTGGCTGCGCATCTTGTTTTTGTCGATAGCCCCCCCCTCGCGGTTGCCCATCTGCTGTAGCAGACCTTCTTGAGCCGATATGCTGTCGAGCCCCACCGACATCACATTTACGAAGTCGGCCATCTGCCGTATGTCTTCCTGATGAAGGCTATCGGTGGTATACAGAGAGTCGATTTGCGATTGCAGGGCTTCTGTTTTACCGTTGCCGCAACTGGTTACGCCGGCTACGATGGCAAGACCAAAGATGCCCGATAAGATAATCTTTCTTGTTTTCATGATTGTTACCTTTTTATGGTTTAACGCTGCAAATATAGGCATTAATCGGGTCATTGGTTCTAATGACACGTTTTTTTATTTTTTTTTTTGATTTATCATTATTTTGTAACGGTCGCCTATGATGCGTCAACGGGTGCGCTCCGTGTGGAGCGCACCCGTTGCGATAATGGATCTGTCGACGGCTGTGAGCATCAAGCTACGCTGACAAAGCCGATGACAGAGTGACTATATCTCGTCTTTGTCTTCCCAAGTATCCCATGTGTTTTCGTCCCAGACATTGTTGTCTTTGCTTAGTGCTTCCTCACCTGTTATGGTCTCACCAGTATTGTCGTATGAGTCGATAGACAGGCAGATAATCTCTTGCAAACCCACTTCATATTTCTCTATAGTGGGGGGAGTATATTTATTTTTCATGGTGTGTATGGCGGTTGTCAATGGTTATTTAATAATAAGCTTGCGTATGGTGCCGTCGCTCATCTTCACGATGTTGATGCCTTGCTGCAAGGTGGCGCGGCGCTCGCCGGCCAGACCATAGACGGCTACGGCTTCGGCGCGGGTCGATGTCTTGACACCATCTACTGCCGTCGGGTCGCCACCGAAATCGAACTTGGCGTATTGCTCGCTGGTCTGAGCGGTAGTGTCGCCTTTGAGCGAAAGTTGGATGTAGGCGCAGTTGGCGGGTATGTTCGACGTGGATTGGAGGCGATAGAAGCCAACGCCGCTATTCTTGTTGCCCAACAGCATGTAGTGGAAGCTGCTGAACTGCAAGTTGTCGTTCTCAATCTTCGTGTTCGTGCCTGAGAGAATGTTGCCATCGTCGGCCATCTTGCTCACAGCCTCGTCGGAAGGCGACTGCGTCGTGGTGTAGATGAAATGATAGTTGGTGGTTTCAGACACATCGGCCCACAACAGGAAACCAGTGTTGGCAGGCATCACCTTGCTGTCCAACTGCTCCAGATGAACGGAGTTTGGCTTGAC
Organism: Eggerthellaceae bacterium; assembly: GCA_963656105.1. Lineage (GTDB taxonomy): Bacteria > Bacteroidota > Bacteroidia > Bacteroidales > Bacteroidaceae > Prevotella. Next base: position 15,464 of record CAVKHW010000007.1, on the reverse strand, counting down.
GCTCGAATCGTACGACGTGGCGTAATACACTTTCAAACCGTCGGGCACAATGGCATCGTAGGGCAAGCAGATGGTGCCAAACTTGGCCACGGTAATCTTCTTGTCGTAGCCAGCGAGCCACAACTTGATGCGGTCGACGATGTTCTGAAGCAGGGTGCTGTCGGCGGCATAGCGGTCGTAGTTGGATATGGCGGTCGTGGCGAGCACGGTCTTCAAATCTGCGAGCAACGCATCGTTCTGAAGGTCTTGGCTTTGATAGGCCAGTGCCTCGTTGTAAAGGGATGTATAGGTGTTGTAGGCTTCTTTTTGGGTTTCAGAGATGAGAAGCCAGTCGTTCCAAGAACCTGCTGTTGTAGCCGCTGTGTATTTGTAATCTTTATCTTTATCTACGTTAAAGTAACGGCTATCGCTCTTAAACTTGTAAGCTCCATTGTTAGACTCAACAAACGTAAAGGTGGTTGCGCCTGAACCTTTCACTAGACCAGCACTCCAACTAAGAACACCTTGCTTCATTTTGAATCGGTATTGCTTTTCGCTTTCAGCTATGGTATAGCCGTTGGTTTCAGTGGTAATGATCCACTTTGTAGCACTGTTGATGTCTGTCTGGACAATCTTTTCGTCGTTGCTGTTGTCAACAAATCGCTGGGCACCCACATTGTATATATAAGCTGCTTGGCCGTTGCCTACCACCTTTTCGCCTCGCCACCAATCGTTGGCAACCGTAGGCTCAAACTTGGTTACGATGGTTCCCGAAGCTTTGAACTTGACGATAACAGGCACATGGTCGCCCAGCAACTCGCCGTCGCTCTGATAGTTGTCGGCATCGAAATCGATGGTCTCGGCATTGAGCGTGTAGGTGGCGTTCTTCGGGTTGAGATAGATCACCTTGTCTACGATTTCATAATTTCGGTAAGCCGATGAGCTGAGCTTTTGGTCGCTGGGAATGACGAGGGCATCGGCGCCCAGCGTGGGTGCGGTGCCGTTTTGGCAGAGCTTCACCCACGCGTCGGTAATGTCGTAATCGGTGCTTAGCGGAGTGATGAACTTACCATAGATGTCGTCGCGGGTGTAACGGCTATTGGTGTCGCCCATCACAATGACGGGGCGCCCGCTATTGCGCGACTGTATGGCAGCGCACAACTGCGCCCACTGCGAGGCACGGGCGGCATTGTCCTCGGCATCGGTCTCGGCATCCATGTGCATGATGTAGAAATCGACCAGTACACCATCGCCGAAATCTACCAAATAATAGCGGTAACCCTTGCGGATAAGCTCGTCGGCACCATTGGTGAACTTTCCGTATTTTTCGTTCCATTCAGTCCACGACTCATTGGAGAAAGTAGTGGGCTTTTTGGTAAGAAAGCCTAAGCCATCGGTGTTGAAACTGATGTTGATCTTGAAATTGTCATCGGATATGCCCCCACGATAGGATCCTACATTATAGCCGTCGCCCAACGCACCGATGAGGTCGCTATGGTAGTTGAAATCCTCGCTCAGAGCCACCACTTCGATACCCTTTTCCTTGAGATAGGCGCCAATGGCCTTGGCACCGTCGGCACCCTTGCCGTCGGGATTGATATTAATGCCAAGGATAGAGGTAGGCAGGCCATCCACGTTGAGCGGACAGACGGTGAACTCTTTGTCGATTGTGGTGACGGCATCATTGCTTTGAGCTTGTGCGCCTTGCACATAGCCACAACACAACATAGCGCAAAGGGCAAGAGTCTTTACTCCAGTCCAAACGCGTTTTACATTCAGTCTCATGTTTCGTTTATCTTTTTAACCGTAAATAAATTTCTGTCTTGCCTATCGAAAGCCTTTAGTCTTTCAGCCGTGCAAAGGTACTTGTTTTAATATGGGTAAAAAAGATACTAATTATAAAATATTGAAACAAACGTTAAAATACTTCTGCCAAAATTGTTCGAAATCACAATGCAACTGCATTGTAACTTGTTTGTTTGATGTTAGCTGATGATTAGTGCCGATGAACTGAAAGGGATCGCAATAAAATCCAACAGAGACAACACCAAGAGATTGTGTAAACCTTGCAAACCTGCATCCTTAGGATGGGCATCTGACACGGAGTAAAGCATCACGGCTGAAACCGATCTGCTTTACTCAGATTTAGTTTGTTGCGCCCTTGAATAGTTTCATACGCAGTAACCGTACGTGGAAGACTTGTTTACGCCAATATGAAGACATGGTGAGTGACGACATAGCACCAATAGAAAGAAGGCGAAAGCGTCAGTGCTACACATCGGGTAACGGATGGGAAGCCAAAGGCTGCAGGGTATCAAGGTTGTATATGGTGATTTGCCCGTCGGCCATGATGCCAAGCGTGGGAGGATTGCCGCCCTTGGGGAAGGTGATGGAACCCGTGTTGCAAATGAGGCCGTGGTCGGTCGTAGGAGTAAGCTCCCACAAATGGGTATGCCCATAAATTACAGCCGAGTAACAGCCAGGAGGCAAGTTCTCTTTATTATATAGGTGGCCATGGGTGAGTAATATGCGACGCCCCTCATCAACGAGCAACGAATAAGTGGAAAGTATGGGAAACTGGAGCAACATTTGGTCGACTTCTGAGTCGCAGTTGCCACGCACGGCCACAATGTTGTTAGCCATGGCATTGAGCCGCGCCACTATGCCGGGTGCATCAAGACCGTCGGGCACACCATTGCGTGGACCATAATTTAGGATGTCGCCCATAAGCAGCAGCATGTCGCACTGCTGAGCCTTGTAGAATTCGAGTGCTCGGTTGAGGCGCGGTAACGAACCGTGAATGTCCGAAAGCAGCATGTATCTCATAGCGAAAGGTAATTGCGAAGGTCGATATTGTGGGTCATGCGACAGAGACGGCGCACGGCCTTGTTGCGTATCTGGCGCACCCGCTCGCGCTTAAGCCCCATGCGCTCAGCTGTCTCGGCCATGGTGAGTGGGGTTCCATCCAGTCCATAAAGGGATGTGGCTACCTCACGCTCGCGCTCGTCAAGGAGTGTAACAAGATGGGATAGTTCGTCAACCAACGCCTGTTGCTCCATCAGCCGACTGGGATCAATGGCATGAGGATTGGCCATCACGCGACCAAGACTCAAATCCTGACTGCCACCAACGGGCGCATCGATAGAGAGCGCGCGGCTGCGTCGGCGTTCAAGGGCTGTATCGGCCGCATCGGTCGGAACACGGTAAAGGCCTGCCTGCTGGTCTATGGCACGCCGCATCGCCTCGCGTATGTAGGGAGCGGCAAAGGTTACAAAGCGTTTGCCGCGCGACGCGTCAAACTTTGCGGCGGCACGCATCATGCCTATGTTACCCTCACTAATGAGATCTTCCTCAGGCAGACCATTGCCCGCATACTGATGTGCCAATGCCACTACATAAGTAAGATTGGCAGTGGTCAACTCGGCCAAAGCATGCTGGTCGCCTTGTTGTATACGCTCGGCCAATTGTTTTTCCTCAACATCAGAGAGCCGTTTCTCTTGCACAATCTCGCTAAGATAGGTGTCTATTGATTTTTTTGTTTTCATAATCGGTAGAAAAGGGGTTAATGATGAAGATAACGAACCTTTACAAGCTTGCATCGATTAGCATATCGGCTACTTCTTCGGGGGTATTATACTCCATACCGAAAGCCAATTCGTCGTCGGAAAATTCCTTGGCAAGCTTGGCTGCCTCGCTATCGCTAACGCGACGACGCCCTTCATCGTCTACGGCAGAAAGGAGTGCTTTAAGTATTTGGTTACGGTATTCATTGATTTTGTTCATAAACTATGATTTTAAAGGTGTAGAATGAGATTGGTGTTCATTCGCTGATGTTACGCAACAGGTCAAGCAAGCTACGAGGGTCGGCCCATGAAAATCCTGGCATGGCAACTGTTAACTTAAAGGCTTGCCGTTTGTTACGTGGAAGAGCATGGTCAATATAACGTTCGTGCACCTTTACCCATTTGCCGCGATAACGATAATAGTAGACATCAGTGTAGGGCAGGTCGAAATCTTCGTCGTTGGCAGTAAGAGCCGTCGAGCTGAGCAACAACGAGTTCATCTGCACATCGGTCATGTTGCGACTGTTGAGTATCTGCTGCCTCAGCGAAGCCATATCGATGTATGTGGCGCAATAGAGGGCGTTGGCACCAACCGAATCGACACGCCAATAGAGCATGGTGTCAATGCGCTCGTAGTGGCGTTCCTCAAAGTCGACACTGCTCACCATCCGATGATTGGCTTCCATGATTCGCCCTTGAGGGTTGCGATAGACCAGCACACTACCTTTGAGAAACACATTGGCTTGCGGTGCATTGACGGTCTTGCCGCTAACGAGCGTCACTACTGCGGGCCGAAACGTAGCAAAGGCCATTGTGCGACGACTGAGCGTATCGCTTTGCGCCAGCAACGCAGTCGCCACAAACCACATGACAAGTGTCAAGGTCATTCGAACCATCAATGCATGTATTCTCCTGTTTTGCTCTTTCATTCCGCTTATTTACTGATATACCCAAAGCTTTATGGCACGGGCGATGAAATCGCTGGCATTTATTGTCACAACGCAAAAATAATTATAATATTCAAGAAACGATAATATTCACTATAAAAATAATCGCATTATTCTTATTTTCTCTTTATACTTTTGCAAAAGCTCACTATGATTTAACTATGAAAACTGATATTGGCCAATCTTTTCTTTAATTCTTCTGCTTTGCTTTTTCTAATGGATAAGGTTATTTCGCAATTGTTGTCAAATGATTGAGACAATATCTTGGGTTGCATATCCTTAACAATTCCCATAACACTATTCATCATAGGATATGTGAACTGAAACACCACTTTTTCTTCAACTATTTTTGTAACAATCTTACAATGCTCTATGGCATCTGCGGCCGCCGAACGATATGCCACTATAAGACCGCCTGTTCCTAAATTCACTCCTCCGTAATAGCGAATGACGCAAATCAGGATATTGGTCAGTTTGTGTGATATAATTTGCCCCATAATAGGCTTACCAGCCGTTGATGATGGCTCGCCATCGTCGTTGGCTCGAAACACTTCGCCATCTGAACCCAATACATAAGCGTAACAACAATGCCGCGCATCGTAATATTTCTTATGATACTCCGAAATAATGGATTTGGCCTGTTCTGCAGTTTCTATATGATGAGCATAGGCGAGGAATTTGCTGCGCTTTTCAGTGTAGTACCCCTCGCCTATAATGGCCTCGTCGATGGTTTGATAGGAATCCATTACTTTAATTTATGTACAATCAAACCTGAACGTAACTTGGGTTCAAACCATGTAGCTTTTGGAGGCATAATCTTGCCGCTGTCAGCTATATCCATGATTTGTTTCATTGAAACAGGATACAAGGCTAATGCCCAACGCATCTCACCGCTGTCTACTCGACGTTTCAGTTCGCTCAACCCACGGAGGCCTCCAACGAAATCAATACGTTTGTCCGTTCTTAAATCTGTGATTCCCATAAGCTTAGAGAGGATGAGACGACTGGAAATGTCAACGTCAAGAATTCCGATGGGGTCACTTGCGTTGAAAGTTCCTTCTTTTGCAGTTAGGCTATACCATTGTTTATCCAAATAAAGTGAGAATTCATGCAGATGTTGTGGTTTATATTCTTGTTCTCCTTTGTTTTCTATTATGAAATCGTTTTTCAAGGCCGTCAAGAATTCTTCTGAGGTCATCCCGTTCAAATTTTTGACCACTCTATTGTAATCAAGAATTGTGAGTTGTGAAGCCGGGAAACAAACTGCCATAAAATAATTATATTCTTCATCCCCTTTATGAACGGGATTTTTCCTTCTTTTTTCATCACCCACTAAAGCTGCCGCAGCAGATCGATGGTGTCCGTCAGCAATGTAAAGGCTTGGCATTTTGCGAAATTCCTCAGTTATGATGTTCATATCCTCTGGATCTGATATAACCCAAAACTGATGACGGAATCCATCTATGGGTGCAATAAAGTCATATTCTGGTTTTATATCCGAATATTTTTTAAGAAGTTGATCCAATGATGCATTATCAGGATAAGCAAAGAACACGGGCTCCATGTTGGCATCACAAACCCTAACATGTTTCATACGATCTTCCTCTTTATCTTTTCGAGTAAGTTCGTGTTTCTTGATGACTCCCGTCATATAGTCGCTCACCGATGCCGCCACAACAAGACCGTATTGAGTTTTGTTGTTCATGGTCTGGGCGTAAATATAGTAGTGATCTTCGGAGTCTTGTACCAGCCAGTTGTTTTCCTGAAATTTGTCGAATTGTTCGGCGGCACTTGCGTAAACGCATGCATCATATTCCGATACATTGCGTGGGAAATTAATTTCAGGTTTAATAATATGGTAGAGCGACATCTCGTTGTTTCCAGCTTCAAAGCGTGCTTCCTCAGAATTAAGCACATCATAAGGTCGCGCTTCAACTTTTTCGACAATATCCTTAGGAGGACGAAGACCACGGAAAGGTTTGATGGTTGCCATAATGATAGTTGTTTAATAAAAAGGCTCCAACAATTATTCCTAATAAGAATAAAGCAGGAGCCTTTTAAAATTATTTGTTTACGCGAAATTTCTCGTCGCCTGTAGCAAAGTAGGAGGCTATTTGCTGCGCCGCAGCTATACCTGCATTGATATTAGCTTCAGCTGTTTGCGCTCCCATTTTTTTAGGAGTAGCAAAATAACGTCCTTCAAACTTTTTGAACTCATTATCAGCATCAGGCTTAATATCGGTAATGAATTTCAAATCTTTACGATCTTCAAGCAACTTGATTAGCTCCGGCTCATTAATTATCTCCTTGCGCGCAGTATTAATTATGATGCCGTCTTTTTTCATCTGGCTAACGACCTGATAATTGATACTTTGTCGTGTCTCGTCAGTGGCAGGAATGTGCAGAGACACAATGTCACACGTCTTAAACAAATCATCACGGCTATTGGCAGCGTGCACTCCTTGGCCTTCTATCGACTCTTTAGGGACAAATTCGTCAAACGCATAGACTTCCATGCCAAACCCTTTGGCAATACGAGCCACATTACGTCCCACATTACCAAATGCAAGTATTCCTATTTTCTTTCCTTTCAGCTCCGTTCCGCTTTTCCCGTTGTAGAAATTGCGCACTGCGTAAACCAATAAGCCAAATACCAATTCAGCTACTGCATTTGAATTTTGGCCTGGTGTATTTTCAACTACTACATCTTTTTGTTTAGCGTATGCGGTATCAATAGAATCATAGCCAGCTCCTGCACGTACAACAATCTTTAAGTTTTTGGCAGCATCTAATATTTCTGATGTTATTTTATCAGAGCGGACAATCAATGCGTCAGCATCGGCAACGGCTTCTATTAGTTGTTTCTTATCCGTGTAATTTTCAAGTAGAACTAAGTTATGGCCAGCCGTTTGTGCGACTTCCTTTATACCATTTACTGCAGCTGCAGCAAATGGCTTTTCTGTTGCAACAAGTATTTTCATGGGTAATACTTTAGATGATTGATTAGTGTTGAGCCTCAAAATCCTTCATGGCTTTTACTAAGGCATTTACGCCTTCAATGGTTTGTGCATTGTAGCAACTTGCCCGGAAGCCACCTACACTCCGATGGCCTTTGATGCCCACCATGCCTTGGCTTGTTGCAAACTCCAGGAACGGCTTTTCCAAATCCTTGTATTCGTCGTTCATTACAAAACAGATATTCATAAGTGAACGATCTGCTTCATCAACAGTTCCACGGAACAATTTATTTCGGTCAATCTCTCCATAGACTATTTCAGCACGTTCCTTAGCCAATCTATCCATCTCTTTTACTCCACCTTTAGCTTTCACCCAACGCATAGTTTCGAGCAAAGAATAGATGGGTACTACAGGCGGAGTATTAAACATGGAACCCTTTTCTACATGTGTGCGGTAGTCGATCATTGTCGGGAGTTCGCGTGGTGCTTTTCCCAACATGGAATCCTTCACAATCACCACTGTGACACCAGCCATAGACATATTCTTTTGTGCGCCTGCATAGATAGCAGTATATTTAGACACATCAACGGGACGGCTCATAATATCAGAGCTCATGTCGGCAATCATTGGAACAGGTGAATCCAGTTCCTTCCGAATTTCAGTTCCAAATATGGTATTATTAGTTGTAATATGGAGATAATCCAAGTCGTTGGGTATTGCAAACTCATGAGGTAAATAAGTATAGTTTTTGTCGGCTGACGAAGCTATCTCCAAGACTTCTCCAAAGTGTTTGGCTTCCTTCATTGCCTTCTTGGCCCAAGTGCCTATGTTCACATATCCTGCCTTTTTGATCAAAAAGTTGGCCGGAATCTGCATGAATTGTAACGAAGCACCTCCACCGAGGAATATTACGGAATACCCTTCTGGAATATCAAGCAATTCCTTAATGAGCGATACGGCTTCATCTACTACGGGTTGGAAGTCCTTGGCACGATGGCTGATTTCCATCAAGGATAGGCCAGAACCGTTGAAATCCAAAATTTGTTTAGCTGTGTTCTCAATTACTTCACGAGGAAGCATTGAAGGACCCGCGTTAAAATTGTACTTCTTCATCTCGGCAATTTATTTTATAGGGTTAATATCTCATCGTTGCATGAATCTGATGCGAAGATACATCAATAATCTCAATCCGGCAAATATTTTGTCGACATTTTGCTATTTCGAGAACCGAATGTTTGCAGAATGCTTTAGTTGTGTTTCTTGACGAATATTTATTGGAAAAGTAAGCAGATTTAAACGGCCTTATCTTATTTCTTCCACTATAGTGCGAATTCCTTTTATTTTTTCGCCTGCAACACGTTTCAACAATTTTTCCAGTTGTTTTCTGTCTATGGCCACATATGCATAATGGTCTTTTACATCGATACGACCGATTTCCGTAGAATTCAACCCACCTTTCTTGCATATAAAGCCCAATATATCACCTTTTGATATCTTGTCTTTTTTACCTTTTCCAATGTAAACAGTAGTCATACGTGGTTGAGGGCAATCGGTGCTTTCATCTTCAGGCAGTTGATATTCTTGTACGTTAGCGAGTACATATTCAGGGATTTGTTCACTATCATTCAGTATAAAAAAAGTATGGCCAGAATTGTTCCATCGCGCCGTTCTTCCTACTCGGTGTATATAGCCGTCTTCATTTTCAGGAAGATGATAATGGATTATGTTTTGAATATCAGGAATGTCTAATCCCCGACTTGCGAGATCTGTGCTGACCATAATGTTCGTAGAACCATTGATAAATCGATACAATGTTCTTTCACGTTCTTTTTGGTCCATGCCACCATGAAAAGCACTCAATATAAATCCCTGACGATGCAGATAATTGGCTATTCTGTCAACTGATTCGCGATAATTTACAAAGACTATGCTGCTTTCTTGTCCAAGAGAATTCAACAGGTGTGTTAATGTGTCCAGTTTATCTTTCTCGGGAGAATGTAACGCGTACACGTCAACCCGGTCAGGAACTTGTTGTTCGTCAGGCCTATAATCTAAATATATGGCATCTTCGGTTACCATATATTGCATTTCTTCTGCTTCGGTAGCAGAAAGAAGAATGTGCCTTGCATTTTTTGGCATTCTTTCAAGGAGCTTCTGCATCTCGTTGCGAAATCCCATTTCCAAACATTTGTCGAATTCATCAATGACTACGAACCTTATGCTTGAGGGTATTATATTGCCTTTGTCCAGATGGTCATTAAGTCGTCCTGGCGTTCCGCAAATCACCTGAGGTTTCAGCTGGCGCAACACACGATGCTCATCCATAGTAGGCCGACCGCCGTAACATGCGTACGACCGGAGACCTGTTGCCATATTTTTCAGCACATTGGTAGTTTGTAAAGCCAACTCGCGACTTGGAGTTATAATTAGCGTCTGTAAGTTTTCATTTCGTTCATCCAATAGCTCGGCGATAGGCAATAAATAAGCCAAAGTCTTTCCCGAACCAGTAGGACTGAGAATGACTACGTCTTTACTCTCATTCAGAATAGTTTGTGCTGATGCTTCTTGCATTATGTTGAGTGATATACCCAACTTATTGGTGATCTTCTCTATTTTCATTTTTCCATTAATTTGTCGATTTCATCAAATTTTGCCCCCATGTTGAGATTGAGATAGATGGTGTACAAAGGCAAGGCCCATTTGTCTTTCCTGTCGGGTCTCAAAGTGCGATATTTTTCCAAATAGGGGAGTGCATCTTTATAATGTTGTAGAATGGAGTTACGTTGTTTGGCAGATACTTGAATATTCTTGTCTAAGCCTACACCCATATTAAATTTAGACAAGCCTGCATTGAGCCATATTTCTGGCAGACTATCGTTTTCTGCAATTAAACGTTGGCTAATATCAAAGCTCTGTGCAAATTCTCCCATATTGAGCAATATGGTACCTTTTGTCTGCCAAAAATAATGGTTTGTTGAGTCTGTTGCCAATGCTTTATTGGTTAGAGTGAGTGCATCTTCCCATTGAGCCGTATGCGAATAATATTCAATCAGGTGCGAATAGAAAAACAATGACTTAGGGAATTTCAGGAAACCCTCTGTAAGTGTTTTCACGTATCGACTTGTGTCGGCATCCCGTTTATATGTTTCCGATAAGTATTGAAGCATCATCTCATAGTGCTCTTTATCTTTTAGTGCTTGGTATGTGTGATGCAAAGTTTTTTCACTGTCTTCCATTTTGTAGGCGCAGTAGACAGCCCAATAAGACGCTTCGGGAATGTTGTTGTCATTTTCATTATAGCGGTATGTTGCAAAAAGAGGCTGTCGTGCAGCATCAATATACTGGTTGAACAACCGATAGGCATCTTCGTATTTTTTCTTGCGAACAAAGTAGTGACCTCCGTTCAAAAGATTGGGACGTAATCGGTTAAGAAGTGCTGCGTTTTCTTTTCTCATAATCAGTTTCACTCGTCCTTTTTCATCGGGGAGCGCATCGATTGAGTCGAATGCTTCCATCTGTTGGAACATTCGCGAGGCTATATTAAATAAGTTTGCAGTATCGTAGTTCTGCTTTAAGTATATCTTTTCATTGCCCTGTTCATATTGTTTTTTAAGAGCATCGAATAGTACATACCATATTTTCACGTTATGACGATTTGCCGAATCTTTCAGGAGCGACATCATGGTTTGTTCGGCGTTTTCCAAGTTGCTGCCTTTCTTGACATTTTCTTTTGCGCTGGTTATTTGTTTCTTTTGCGCCACTGATTTAGTAGCAAGTCCACATCCGCAGAAGAATATGATAAAGACTTGAATCCAAAACTGCCGTTTTGTATGTTTCATATACGAGAGTATGCTTGCTGAACGCCTACTGTGTTTTCTCATGATTTCTTTTGCTTAGATTCATCTATCAAAGGGCTGATGGCTTTCGCTTTTTCCTTATCTCCTAAAATATTATATACGAAGAACAGTGGCATACACCAGTCGACCTCCTTTCGTTGCGGGTCAAGCCTTTTTGCTTTTTCAAAATCCTCAACTGCTTTTAAAAACATTTTTTTTGCTGAATCGGACAAACAGATGTTCGCGGAGTCTTCATTTAAAACCATCCGTTTGGCTTGTGCGCTTTCGCAAATTCCTTTGTTGTATATAGCTTCAATAAATATAGAGTCAAGACTGATGGCTATTTGGTATGCTTCTTCAGCCCCACTCCAGTCCTTTTGGCTCATTTTAGTTTCGCCTAATAAGGCCCAAGCATGTTTGCTTGTCGGGTTTTTGCGAGTTTCATCCATCGCAAATTGCTCCATTTCTCTTTCGTGACCTGGCAAAGAAAAATATTCTAAAAGTTGACGGAAATAGGTCATATTGTGTGGAGCCTTGTCGTGGAGTTCAAGCAGTGCTAAGAGGTACCGGGTCGAATCGTGAGTAGTTACCATTGTTTCTTTCATGCAACTCACTTTTATTTCGGCTGCGTCACTTGCATATTCCGCATCGCGAAGAGCTAAATCTGCATAATAGTCAGCAGTTGTAAAGTCCTTGATGCCGTATGACAACAAAGCGAGATAGTATGCGGCTTGTCCTTTGTACAAATCTTTTTTTTCTCTAAAAAGGTGACTTTTCGACAAGTCTATATATGTTTTCAGAACGCTGATGGCTTCGTTGTTGCGTCCATGGCTATAATAATACATACCTGCATCTATGAGTTTTGTTCTCATCGGTTGCAAGCGTCTGCTATTCATGTGGCGGAATTTTGGCACGACCTTTCCTTTTTCATTAGGCATGCCATCATAATAGTCGCATTGTAATACCGTTTTGACAACCTGTTGCAAGATATTGTAATAAGTGGAGGTGTCGTTTGTGGAATAGAGGTTCTTCATCAACAGTTCGACTTGTTGATTGAGTTTTTCGGCATTTGTGTGTCTGCTTTCTTCTGCTGACGCATGAAGACAGAATAACAGCATCATTGCGACAAATAAAATCCGGCTGCGTATATTGTATGTCGAAGGTTTCTTCATTTTGCTATCGAATGGAGATAGGATATAAATGCTTTGACTATTATTCAAGATTGAATATCCCCGAAGGAGTCTTTCGTTTTAAGACGTCAATTTGGAAATCAGCACCTTTTTCATTTCCCACCACGATGCCATGTGCCCGCAGTAATTGCTTGACGGTCTTCTCTGCCAAATCAGGATGATTGTTCTCATCACTCAAGTGGCAAAGCCAAACGTGTTTTAGGTTTGGCGTGGCATTTTCGGCTAAGGCCAATGCACACTCTTCATTACTCATGTGTCCATATGGGCTCAAGATGCGTCTCTTAAGATGCTGAGGATAAGGCCCGTTCAGCAACATCTCTTTTTCGTAGTCGGCTTCAATGACAAGGTAATTTGCTTTACTGATATAGCCTTTCATCTCGTCGGTCAAATGGCCGATATCTGTCATCAGCACAAATGTCACGCCACCACATTGTATGCAATAGCCAACGTTATCAGCACTATCATGAGGTACTCCGAAGGGCGTAATCGAGAAATCGCCCAGCATAAAGGGAGCATCCTTTTGCACATATTTCACCCTTTCTTCAGTGATTTTGCACCTGACGCACCAATTATTGTTGATACCTTCATGAACTGCTTTTGTGGTCCACACGGGCAAGTCGTGGTCTCTGCTTAAACTCCCCACCGATTTCACATGGTCAGCATGGTCGTGAGTGATAAGGATATTATTAACGCTCGACAGATGTAATCCGAAATTTTTAAAATGCCTTTTAAGAGCTCTGATGCCTATGCCGGCATCGATCAAGAGCCCATCATTCTCTGTGTAGAGGAAACTACAGTTTCCACTACTTCCACTTCCAAACGATATGAAATGCAGCATTACGTTCTTATTTTAGCACAAAGTTAGCGAAAAGAAAGGATTTATTCAAGTATTATTGTGCAAAAATCCTTAACTGAAGTTTCGGATTTAGGAATTTATGCTAGGATATACGTCCCCTCTCATGGAGACACGCACTAATTGGCAAACCGAAAGTTGAGTAATGAAATCATTCCAGGCTTTTTGGTTGCCCGGGCTCTCCTTCACGCGTCACATATCTTTGCCAATAAGCAATAATTAATGTTGTTAAAGGCAGTGCAACTATTAGGCCGATGAATCCCAATATGGTTCCCCATACAGACAGGGACAAGAGCAACACGGCGGGATTCAATCCCATTGCCTTGCCCATAATCTTAGGTGTTACAATCATGTCGGTTATAACTTGAACAACGATGAACAAACCGACAGCAAGTCCGAAGATAACCCAAAAATTTTGCCCTGTGTCGGCAGCTTTAAGCATTGCGAGAAACGCCGTGGGTATTAGCGCAAATGTGTGCAGATAAGGCACCAAGTCCATAATGCCAATCATTATGCCCAAGCCTATAGCCATCGGAAAGTCCATAATCGAAAAGCCGATGCAGAACATGATTCCCATACAGGCTGCTACTGCACTTTGTCCACGAATGTAGTTATTTAGCTCGTGCTCAACATCAACCATCAGCTCTCGCCAAAAAGGTCTTGTTTTTTTAGGGAATATACGTATCCAGTTGGCAGCAAAGTATTCGTAGTCCATCAGTATAAAAAACATATACAAGAGAGTGATAAGCGAGGCTATAATGCTGATTATTACACTTGCAGTTTGGCTCAACATATTAAACACTTTTGGTGCTGCGCTTTTTAATGTCGCTGTAAAGTCCGGGCTTTTGAACAAAGCCTCAATTCTATGCTGATTGCTTGTTAACTGTTGCGACAACCATTCGGATATCGAATTCGTATGTGTCGTTTCATGTATCCAGTGGCTCAATATGACATATAACTTTTGAAACTGGTCAATCATCGGGGGGATAATGAGATAGACGATCAGCGAAATGATCGATGCCACAAATACCAACGTAATGACGATGGAAAGTGCACGGAAACGAATATGCAGTTTGGTTTCCACAAATTTTACGATTGGATAAAGCAGATAAGCAAGGAGCCATGCCACAAAAAAGGGTATCAACACACTGCTTAAGTAGTTGAGCAAATAGAAGCACGACACGACAAGCAGTCCAATGCCTGTTATGCGCACAAATTTATCGAATGTTATCTCTTTCCCCATATCTTTCACCTTTAATCAGACCTTGTTTTTGTTATTATTGCTCGTGTTCGAAAATATCTTTGGACATAGCATTTCGCTTGTCCTCTTCAATCGCTTTTTGAAAACAGTCACGGCAGAGCGGTTCGTATTCCGTCTTTTCGCCAAGCAAGACCTGCTGATCATTGCGCACCAATCGGTGGCTGGCATAAGCCAATGCGCCACATTTTACACAAATGGCATGAACTTTTGTCACTTCATCTGCTATAGACAGCAACGAAGGCATCGGCCCGAATGGTTTCCCCCGGAAATCCATATCAAGGCCAGCGATAATTACACGGATTCCCGTGTTAGCGAGTGTATTACAAACCTTTGCCAAATTATCATCCAGAAATTGAGCTTCATCGATTCCTACGACGTCATATCCAACAGCATGTTTTAATAGCTCATTGCTATTGTCTATCGGTGTTGACCGAAAGCTGTTGTGGTCGTGACTGACAACATCCACGTCAGAATAGCGTATATCCAGCTGAGGTTTAAAGATGGCGATGCGTTGTCTTGCAAACTGCGCGCGTTTCAACCTCCGTATCAATTCTTCGGTTTTTCCCGAAAACATTGACCCGCATATTATTTCTATTCTCCCATGATGGCGATTTTCGCCTGCAAAATTTTCTAATATCATAATGCAAATTTATGAAATATTTCCGAATAATGAGCTTGCCGTTATGAAAATTAAAAATTCAACTTTCGGATTTGGTACTTATACTTGAATATATGTCGCCAGAGGAGACACCTGCAAAATGACAAATCAGAAACTTGAGCAAAAAATAGCAGAAACACCCCATTCGATTTGCGGAAATCATGTATCTTTGCATAAGATAAGCTGCACTCGGCAAATTGAAAACAAGTTTTCTTTGCA
>CAVKHW010000006.1:0-78259 GCA_963656105.1 Eggerthellaceae bacterium | reverse complement strand
TTATATCAACCCAGGGCTATGTTAATTCGATTGCCGAATAGTTGCGATTATTGCATACGTTTAGTTAATTATTCTTAATGCGCCTATAAAAACATGGCATCAGAAAGGCAATTCTCTACGAAAAGTAATATCTTTGCATTGATAGAGAGAGGTGCCATTTCTGGTGCGTATAGAACTCTCAAAAAAGAATACGCGTATGATCAAAAATATACTTATCGCTTCAATCTTTTCCCTATTTATGTGCGGATTGCCAGCAACGGCAAAGGCTGCCGCAGCCATAGAGATTGTTGACAACGATACACAACCCATTACCATTGCCGTCAGCAACGAAGGTGTATTGCACGTTACGGGGGCAACGGGCTTGACGCTGTATATATACAACATTACAGGCGTAAGGGTCATGAGCGTCAAGGTAGACGGAGCCGACAAGAACTATAACCTCAATCTGTCGAAAGGATGCTATATAGTGAAAGTGGGCAAAATGGTTCGAAAGATTTCCATACGCTGACGACAAGCAGGACGATTTTCCCATGTTTCCTCTTTGTTTTGGTCATCTTATCCCTCTTGACCGCAACCAGTTGCGGTGGGAAAAACGACCCCAATAAGGATTTGGACTCAACCTATTACGAAACGCTGAGAGTGGGTGGCTATGCGGTCAACTTACAACAGATACGTAAAGTTGTAGCGCATCTGTCGGAAAACGATAAAGCTATTTGCCAGGCAGATTGGTTCGTCCGAACTTATTATCAAGGCGCAGACTCTCTTGTTTGGCTGAACCACATGGGGCTGAACCCGTGTGCCAGAAGCGTGCTCGCGCAATTGGAAACGGTCAGAGAAATGGGATTTTCGCCCACTCGTTTCGGAATCGTCGAGATAGCCGAAGACCTTCGCAGGGTAAAGACTTTGGAATTTGACAACGGCAAAAACGAACCGGTCAAGGTTTTTGCGCGACTCGAGTACCTTTTGACAAAAGCCTACTTGCGTTACACGGCCGGCCAGAATTTCGGGTTTGTAAATCCCAAAAACATATACAACCGGCTTGACATAAAGGACAGCGACTCGATTAGGGTTACATACAATACCTTATTCGACATCAAGACAGTCCGTCCCGACAAACGTTTTTACCAACTGGCATTTCACAAGGTGCGGTGCGACAGCGCCGTATCATTCATGCGCGAAGCAGAGCCGCGCAACCCGCTCTACCGCAGGCTAAAGGATGGTCTGCACGGAGAGCTGGCACGCAGATACGGGAAAGACAAAATACTGGTCAACATGGAGCGATGCCGATGGCAACTGCCTGACGAGCCATACGCTCACAACAGGTATATAATGGTAAACATACCCTCGTTCCATCTGTTGGCAAAAGACCGCAAAGACATATTGACGATGCGAATGGGATGCGGCAGCGCCAAGACCAAGACTCCATTGATAGTGAGCCGGATAACGAGAATAGACGTCAACCCGCAATGGATAGTACCCAAGAGTATCGTAAAAAAAAGCATCGCGAATCATTTGGGCAACCCTTCTTGGTTCGCCTCGCACAGGTATTTTATAAGGGAGAAAAGCACAGGGCGGGATGTGCTGCCGGAAAACGCAACACGCGAAATGCTGCTCAGCAACGACTATATGGTAATACAGCAAGGCGGAGCGGGCAACTCGCTGGGAAGAATCATCTTCCGTTTCGACAACAACCTCTCCATATTCTTGCACGACACGCCTAACCGACAAATATTCTCGCAGACTGACCGTGACGTAAGCCATGGATGCATACGGCTGGAAAAGCCATTTGAATTGGCCACATTTCTTACAGGACACGACAAGAACACGGCAGAGCGCATCGGCTACTCCATAAACGCCGACGTGTCGTCATTGGGCAGCCATGCGCAATCAACGGAGAGCAACGCCCCTGCTAAAGCCGACACGCTCAACAGGAAGAAACTGATAGGGAAAGTAACCGTTGAACCAAGTGTGCCCATATTCATCCTCTATTACACAATATATCCCAATGCACAGGGCGAAATGGAACCGTTCAACGACGTGTACGGCTACGACGCACCCATCCTCAAGCGCATCAGAAATTTCATGTAGCACCCCATAAAGCGACAAAAGTGGAGAAGTATAGCGAAGAAAAGATTGTCAATATGCTGGGGAATCCCGCCACGCAACGCTTGGCTTTCTCACAAGTGGTCAGAACGTACAGCGAATCCTTGTATTGGAAAATTCGCCGTATCGTGCTGACGCATGAGGACGCCGACGATGTACTTCAAAACACCTTTATGAAAGCATGGGACAATTTGGCATCGTTCAAGGGCAAATCCAAACTCTCCACATGGCTTTACCGCATCGCCGTCAACGAATCGCTTGACATGCTACGCCGCCAAAAATGCAACGTCCAGATAAGTACCGACGAGAACCCCGCACTGGCATCGCAGTTGATGGCAGACAACTATTTTGACGGCGATCAGACCGCAGCCCAGTTGCAGGAGGCCATCGCCACACTGCCCGACGTGCAACGCCTGGTGTTTACCCTGCGTTATTACGACGAAATGAAATACTCAGAGATGAGCAAAGTGCTTGAAACCAGCGAGGGGGCGCTGAAAGCAAGTTATCACCACGCAGTGAAGAAAATCGAAGAATATTTCCACCGCCACGACTAAACAAAAGAAATATCAACCAGCAAACTGAATATTTTTGAGAATTATTTAAACCTTAGATTTCTTGAAACGTCTAACAGATAAAAGAGATATTATGGAAAAGGAAGAGAAATATATCGAAACCACTTTCGGCCGGAAAGCACCATTCAAGGTGCCAGAAGGATATTTCGATGACTTTGCCTCCCGCATGATGGAGCAAATACCCGACACAGACAATAGCACTGCGGTTGTCTACGAGCTGAAACCGTCTATGTGGAAACGTTATCGGAAGGTCATCGGTGTGGCTGCGGCTTGCATAGCGGTTGCCGTAATAGGCACGGAAACCTACATGCACCACAACCATAACAACACGACAGAAGAACAGCTGGCAAGCGCACCGACACAGTCGACATACTCCACAATGGACGCGCTGACCGACTACGCCATGCTCGATTCTGACGACATGTATGCTTACATGGCCGACATCAAGTAACCAACAATAGCGACAATGATTATGCTGAAAAAAATCATCCTCGTCCTGCTGGTTGCCCTTACGACCGTGCAACTGCAGGCGCAAGACAAGCGAAAGTTTGACCCTAACCGCTTTCAGGCCGACTTGGAACAGTTTATCACGACCGAGGCTGGACTAAATCCACGACAAGCAGCTGCGTTTTTCCCATTGTACAGACAGATGCAAAACAAACAACGCATGCTTTTCAACAAGATGCGTTGCTACCAGCATGTGGACACACGCGACCAGAAGGCGGCCGAAAAAGCCATCAAGGAATGTGACCTCATCGACCTGCAGATGAAAGAGCTGCAGCAAGAATACCACAAGAAATTCCTCAAGGTTCTGCCCGCAGGCGTGGTGCTCAACATCATTAGAGCCGACGAGAAATTTCACCGGCAGGCATTTCAAAGAATGGTAAAGCACGACAAGCCCAACGAACGCCATCGGTAGTTTCTCGCTATAGAAATCGTGATTTGTATCTAACGATACGTTCGGCCGTGCAATCAAGTTGCACGGCCGAATATTTTTTAGTTTATCCCGTAACGATTGACGATTTTTTGTAAAAACGAAAAGCTCATATCCACCTGAGATAACCTCAGGTTAGACATCGGACAAGAAACAATCCTTACCTCCGAAGACAACACTTACAGCCGTTTGCACAAAGGCAATGTTAGAGCTACGCTCACCACAGCTCCAACCAACATCACGCAACTCGATGTAACGACTATGTTACCCATGGCCACCAGCGGACTCGACACAGCTCCCGCCACAAAGCCCGAAGCACCAAAGATAGCACTCGCTGCTCCAGCGTTGTTGCGCTCGGCATCGAGAGCCGTAGCCGTAAGGCCAGGTTGCATCACGCCAAAACTGGTAAGCAGATACACGTAGCACACCATAACGACTACAAGTGGCAAATGCACTAACAGGCATCCTCCCAACAACAAAGTTGCTATACCCAAATTGACAACTCCCCATTTCAACGCCGTCTCAGTGCGCTTGAACCGCGAAGCCGTAGCGGCACCGATACCTATCATGAACGCATTGAGACCAAAACAAAGACTAAACTGGAAAGCTGTCAGACCATAGAATTGCTGCAGTATGAAAGGCGACGAGGCAATATAAGCAAAAAACGTAAAAAATAAAGCCATTGAAGATAGGGTGCTCAGCGTGAAACGCGAATTGCGGAACACACGGAACAGATTGGCATAAACCTGCAGAACGCTTCTGCAGATACGACGTTCAGCGGGAAGTGTTTCGGGCAAGCGGGCACTGCACATCATCAATACCATGCCGACTGCCAATAAAAGGCAAAACACACCCTGCCACGTGGTAAAACCAGCCATCAGGCCGCCAATCACGGGAGCACAGACAGGTGCTATGCCATTGATGGAACCCAACAACGCCATAAAGTTGGCCAATTCGCGGCCACTATACATGTCGGTAGCCATACTCTTCGAGATAACGATGCCACCAGCACCAGCCACTCCCTGCAACACACGCATGAGATTGAACAAATAGATATTAGGTGCGATAAGACACAACACCGAAGCCACCGAAAACATCAACATCGAGCCCACCAAAATGTGCTTGCGCCCATACTTGTCGGTCAAGGGACCGATAAACACTTGTCCAGCGGCAAGCCCAATCATGCCTGCGGTCAGACTAAGCGAGGCAAGGGCAGGTGATGTATGAAAATAGGAGGCCATCTCTGGCAGCACTGGCAGGTAAAAGTCGGTAACAAAGGGACCAAAGGCGGTCAACATTCCCAAAGTGGCAGGGATAAACACGCTTGCTTTCTTTTTCATATCTATGGTTTGTGCATCATACATAGACCATTCTGCCACACCGCCACACAACAACAGGCAGCATAGCACGGAAGTCCTGAAAACCTATGCAAAATTACAAAAAATGTTACCATCCGCGACACAAACATGTTTTAAAAAAACAAAAGCGGACTTTGCGGCGAAGAAATACTTTCGTTGCCCCATTCTCAATTATACAAGCGCAAAACTATACTGGAAACGGAAACATTGTAACAGGTTAAAGCTGGATTTCTTGTGTAGTAGCTTTGACTTATAACTCTAATTTATTAACTTTGCAGTAAACTGAAACATTGATGAACGCAAATAAGTGCACAGTGAACAGGCAGAGTGTCTGCACAGACGCAGCGACGCATCTACCCATATCCATCTCAAGCATAGTCTGCACCAATAACCACGGCATCCCTTCGTACAACTCTATACTTTTGCCACACAGATGGAAAGATTACACGAACTGGTACGTAACGACTCATGTCACCCCTAGCGTGAAGACTAATCAGATAAGGGAGGACCAAGGGTGAAGTGCATTGCAATCTACAGATTTCCACACGAAAGAAAAAGGTGCCATTACATAGAGAACGATGACCAACAACTAGACATAATAAACGATTCCGGTATCCTGCGCCACACTGCTGGCTTTGTCTTTGCCCCTTTTGAGCCACATGAGAAGAATCCATTGGTGTGTTTCAATGCCGCAAACGCCCAAGTTATGAATCTGGACGATGCAAAAAGATTGCCATGTCCCATTTATGATTCTACAACGGCCGAACAGTCGCTGCTTGATGAACGTACAACTTATGCAACCGATTTCACAACTTTCCATGATGCACTTCAAAGAAAAATGTTTTCCAAACTTGTACTCTCGCGCAGCCACACCCAAAAACATTCATCCACCCCTCACTGTATGAGGCTATTTGCAAAGGCTGCCAAGCAAAATCCAAATTGTTTCGTAGCACTTGTCAGCACGCCCCTCACAGGAACATGGCTCACGGCAACTCCAGAGACACTCATCGAACAACAGAAGGGGAAATATAAAACAATGGCTCTAGCCGGAACGCAGAAAATCAATCCGTCGGAAGGTGACGCAGTTCTCAGCAATCTGAAATGGAACGCCAAAAACCGCCGCGAACAAGCATGTGTGGCCGACTACTTAAGGCAGCGACTTGAGGCAATGAACATTGATTATACCGAGAGTCAACCCACAACCGTAAAAGCAGGTACACTGGCCCACATAAAAACAGACTTTACGTTCGACGTTGCAACCATACCGACACTCACTCCACTGCAGATAGCCATGAAGCTGCATCCCACCCCGGCCGTATGCGGACTGCCCGCCATTGAGGCCAAGCAATTTATCCTGGAACACGAACACACGAACCGCAACTACTATAGCGGTTTTTGCGGTACGATAGATACGGCGGCAAGCGAGGCGCACCTTTTCGTAACCCTACGCTGCATGCGCATCGGCTCCTCATCGAGTATGCTCTATGCCGGCGGAGGGCTACTGCCTGAAAGCATTGAAGAAGACGAATGGACGGAGACGACCAACAAAATGCTCGCCATGAACAAGACATTGGCCGACTGAATTAGCAAGATACACACGAAACATAAACAGAGATGTATTCTGACAAATATATTGTAAATGCGCTTGTTTCGCTCCTATTGGCAAAGGGTGTAAAACACGCAGTATTGTGCCCAGGTTCACGAAACATTCCGCTTGTGGCAGATTTCTGTGAATCCGAGGATGTGGCTTGCCACGCCCTGACCGACGAACGGTCGGCCGCTTTTTACGCCATGGGCATCGCTCTCGCCACAAGCCAACCCGTAGTGTTGTGCCTTACAAGCGGGTCTGCACTGCTCAATGCTGCACCTGCAGTGTGCGAAGCTTTCTACAGACACGTGCCCCTCAT
This sequence comes from Eggerthellaceae bacterium, assembly GCA_963656105.1. Classification (GTDB taxonomy): domain Bacteria; phylum Bacteroidota; class Bacteroidia; order Bacteroidales; family Bacteroidaceae; genus Prevotella. The sequence continues at coordinate 71,385 of CAVKHW010000006.1, read as the reverse complement.
TATCATCTCTGCTGACAGACCAAAGGAATGGATAGGGCGCAACGACGGACAAACGATGCTACAGGCCGGCGCATTAGCTAATTTCGTACGTGCACATACCGACATCAACGAAACAGAAGCCAACGACACCAATGCCTGCGGCCTGCAGACGCTCCTGCTCAATACCACTATCAATGAGGCACTCAACGGTGAGCGTGGACCTGTGCACATTAACGTACACTTGTCCGAACCATTATTCTCGTTCAACACGCGACAACTGCCGCAAGTAAGAAACATTGCAGCACTCACGTCAGACAACATGCCAAACAAGCTGCTGAACGATGTGGCACAGCATTTCATGTCGACCGCCAACAGGATGTTGGTAATCGGACAGTTGCCATTTGCCGACAAAGAAACCGTCATACTTGTGCGGCGGCTCAAGAACCGCTGCTTAGTGGTGAGCGAATGCATCTCATCAGCTGAAGGCGAACCTGCCGACCAAATCATGTCGCTATTCATGCGCGAAAAGACCATCGGAATCGATGCGCTCATCTCCATGGGTGGCAATTTCGTGGGAAAGAACATAAAAACGTTTCTCCGCAAGAACACAACGATCAAGGAGCATTGGGAAGTGAACGCAGACGGCGTGGCGCACGACACGTTCGGATCACAGACAGCAATAGTGAAAGCCACGACCAATGCTTTTCTCAAAGCTTTGCTATCCGTTGGTGAAAACAACATACCGTGTCCGCTTGTAAACCAATGGAACAAGGCCAAAGAACACGCCCTTCGAGTTATCAGCAATTATGAGCCGCACTTTTCGCAGCTTATGGTTGTACGAACCTTTGAGAAAATGCTGAACGATATGCCTTACGAATACCACGCGCATTATGGCAACAGCATGGCCGTGAGGGTAGGAAGCCTTTATGCTCGCCATTATGTGTGGTGCAACCGGGGTGTAAACGGCATTGAGGGAAGTATCTCTACAGCTGCCGGTTTTTCACTCGCCACAAGCGACATGGTGTTCTGCGTAACAGGCGACCTCAGCTTCTTCTACGACCAAAACGCACTCTGGAACAACGACTTGAGGGGAAACCTGCGCATATTGCTCATAAACAATTCGGGGGGCGGCATATTTTCGCAGCTTGCCGGATTGAACCTTCCAGCACACGTCATGCATTTTGTGGCAGGCCAGCACACTGCAAACGCCAAAGGCATTTGCATGCAAAACAACATAGGTTATCTAAAGGCAGACAACGCAGCAGAATTATACCGCGTTCTGCCTCTCTTCATGACGGAAGAGACGAACCGACCCATAGTAATGGAAGTATTCACCAACGCCGATGATGACAGACAAGAGATGGCGGCACTGGCCAAAAAGTTGATGGAATAAAACAATGTAAACCAAGATACATATCATCATGTCAAACAGATTATGGAAAACCATAGAGGGTTTCGACTTCAAGGAAATCCTATTCGAAGAATGTGACGGAGTGGCAAAGATTACCATCAACCGCGAACGCTACCGCAATGCCTTCACGCCACTGACGACCCACGAAATGAGCCAGGCCTTCGCCTATTGCCGAGAGGCGCAGCGCATTGGCGTAGTGATACTAACGGGTGCAGGCGACAAGGCGTTTTGCTCGGGCGGTGACATGCACGTAAAAGGACGCGGCGGATATGTGGGTCAGGACGGCGTGCCACGCCTCAATGTGCTCGACGTGCAGAAGCAGATACGCTCGCTGCCGAAGCCTGTCATTGCCATGGTCAACGGGTTCGCCATAGGTGGCGGACATGTACTGCACCTGATGTGCGACCTGACAATAGCCAGCGAGAATGCCATATTCGGGCAGACTGGGCCAAAAGTCGGGTCATTCGATGCCGGATTCGGTGCGTCCTATCTGGCGCGTATTGTGGGACAGAAGAAAGCACGGGAGATCTGGTTCCTATGCCGTCAGTACACGGCCGAGGAAGCCGAGCGCATGGGAATGGTGAACAAAGTGGTGCCATTGGAGCGACTTGAAGACGAGTGCATGGAGTGGGCGCAAACCATGATGGAACGCAGTCCGCTGGCTCTGCGCATGATCAAAGCCGGACTTAACGCAGAGCTCGATGGACAAGCTGGCATTCAGGAGCTGGCAGGCGATGCTACCATGCTCTATTATTTCCTCGACGAGGCGCAGGAAGGCGGAAGAGCATTCCTTGAAAAACGCAAACCCGACTTCGGGAAGTACCCCAAACTGCCTTAATGACAAGGACTTTCAGCGAAATGAACAATCTAAAAATCACTATTGAGCCACGCGAACTGCATTTCCTGCAGCCTGCAGGAACTTCGCGTGGGGTTTACACCACGCGCAAGATATGGATACTCAAAGCCACGAGCGATGACTATCCCGGAAAAACCGGACTGGGAGAATGTGCGCCACTGCCAGACCTTAGCTGCGACTGGACTGACCATTTCGCAGAAAGGCTACGGAAACTCTGCGACATCGTTGAAACGGTTGGATACAAGGATACCACCTTATTGCAAGACTATCCATCGATACGATTTGCGGTGGAAACGGCGCTGATGAATCTGCAACAGGGCGATATCCTATTCGACACACCGTTTGCACACGGCCAGGCAGGCATCCCAATCAACGGACTGGTATGGATGGGATCGTTCGATGAAATGAACCAGCGCATGGAGGAAAAGCTGAAAGCTGGCTTCACCTGTATAAAACTGAAAATCGGAGCTATAGACTTCGACTCAGAACTGGCTCTCGTGAAAAGCATCCGCAAACGGTTTTCGGCCGATGACGTGGAGCTGCGCGTAGATGCCAACGGTGGCTTCACGGTGGACGACGCGCCGCGAAAGCTCGAACAACTGGCGCGTTTCGACATTCACTCCATCGAACAACCCATACGTCAGCACAACTGGCGCGCCATGGCACAGCTGTGTGCCGTCACGCTGTTACCCATAGCACTCGACGAGGAACTCATCGGCGTTAACCTACCCGAAATGAAAAAAGAGCTGATGGAAACTATCCGCCCACAATACATTGTCTTAAAACCTTCGCTCCACGGCGGTATCGGCGGCACGCAAGAGTGGATAAGCCTTGCCAATCGATACGGTGCGGGATGCTGGATAACGAGCGCGCTGGAAAGCAGCGTCGGTCTGGATGCCGTGGCACAGCTTGCCGCGCACGAGTTCATGTCCGATGACAAGATGGCTCAAAACTGTATGCCACAAGGGCTCGGAACAGGAGCGCTCTACGCGGACAACCTGCCGAGGCGTACCGAAGTACGTGGAGACCGTATATACCGAATTGTCAAAAGCCCAGTTGCGTAACTACATTCATCACACACTGAACCAAAATTATGACCGACCATTATGACGCCCCAAAAGAGCTGGCAGCTTTCCTGCGCGAATGGCATTCGGACGACAAATGCCTGACGGTGCACACCAGCGGGTCGACAGGCACGCCCAAACTGCTGCGTGTGGAGAAACGACGCATGGAGGCCAGCGCCCGCATGACATGCAACTTTCTTGGGCTGTCCTCGCACGACACGGCACTGCTCTGCATGCCCCTGCAATACATTGCAGGCAAAATGGTAGTGGTAAGAAGTCTGGTGGCAGGCATGAAGATTGTGAACGTAACGCCATCCACACGTCCGCTGGCTCAGCTCAGCGAGGTGCCAACGTTTGCAGCCATGGTGCCATTGCAGGTGGCATGCAGCGTAGAGAACGCCAACGACCTCGAAAAACTGCAACATATACACAATCTCATCATTGGTGGCGGTGCGGTAGACCAGAGCCTGGCCGAGAAGTTGCGCCTCTTTCCCAATGCCGTGTGGAGTACGTATGGCATGACTGAAACTCTGTCGCACATTGCCATGCGGCGCATAAGCGGGAAAGAGATCGACAACTACTATTCGCCGTTGCCCGGCATTAGGGTATGGCTGAACCGCGAGTCTTGTCTGTGCATAGAGGCTCCGCAGCTATTCGAGGGCGAGTTGGCCACACACGATATGGCCGAACTGGCTCCCGACGGGCGGCGCTTTCGCATACTCGGACGCATAGACAATATCATTGACAGCGGCGGAATAAAAATTCAAGCCGAGGAGGTGGAACGAATGGCACGCCCGTGGTCGCCCTTCCCTTTCGCCGTAACGTCAAGACCTGACCCCAAGCTGGGCGAAGCCATCGTGATGGCAGTGGAGGCAACGCCAAGCCCTGAGACGGAAGCACTGCTTTCGTCATTCAAGAGCAATCTGGAACAACAACTGCCGCGCTACTGGCGACCGCGCAGCTATGCAATCGTGCCGTCGCTTCCCATGACCGGTACCGGGAAGATAGCAAGGGCTGAACTCAGAAAACTGTTTTGGTCAGCCCCTTCGGACGCAACCAAGCTATTGAATACCAAGTAGGAAGAAAGCAAAAAGATGTTTACCACCTTCTGGTTTCCGGCTTCTTCTATTTCTTCTTGTTGATTTTCCGTTTTAGCCGCCAAATTGCAATTTTCACAAAGTAAGCCGGAAATTTTATTAAGAAATTATAGACATTGTGCGATGCAGAAAACTGTTTGTCAACCCCAAACTTCTTCAAATTAACGGGAGACAAACAGGGCGTGTATCGCACACGGCTGGTAATGCGCAGCTCATTGCTGACATTGTGTCCATGCACGTTCTCCAACCAATAGGGCTTCTCGATGATATCCACATTGGGCAGCACCTTGCGTGCCCTTGCATGTCCATAATATTGCACCGTATGGAAATCGCCTTGCGCTGGCTCTACCAAGGTGAGGAAATGGTTGTGCGGATAGCGCATGCGCACGATGGCGTCGAGCCGCACAAAATACTGCATGCCAAGAACAAAGCTATACAGTGTGCGACACCGGTCGGCCAAAAACTGTTGTTGCACACGCTCCACATAATCGCAACTGAGCGCATCGTCGTTGTCGAGATTGCTGGTGATGACAAACTCATCGTCGTCGCTGAGCATCGTCCGAACAGTGCGCCGGATAAAACGGCAATTGGTTGCCTCATCGTGACTAAGAAATTCGACCGCCTCATCGGCACTGAAGAAGCAGGGGCGAAGCTGTGGCACCAGCGACTGATAGCCGACGATGCGCTGGCGCATGGCTGCAGGCGTATCTTTGTCGAAGAGGCAAAGCCATGTGAAATTGCGGTTGGTCTGGCCAGCCACCGACGGCAGGCAGAATCGTTCGAACAAGTCGAACCGTTGCTTCAACCAGTCGTCAGTCTGCGTGGCCCGGTGGCCCTTATCCTCCTTCCAAATCTTAAGGTTGAAGAGTGTTATGATGAAATGTTTGAATTTGGGTTGTTGGTTTTCCATGATGGTCGATTTCTATAATTCCAATTTGAACAACACGCGGTGTTTTTTGCCGTAGCGCAACCAAAAGCGCCGCCTTCTCTCTAATGCGAACGCCACACATTGGTCAGCATCAAAACCGCGTGCATCGGCATACGCCCGCACCAACAATTCGAAGAAATGCTTCGGTCCCCAAAGTCTGATGAAATTGAGGCATCCTTGCTGTTGGCCTACCGGTCCGAAGTGCATACGGTTTATATCGACAAGCGAGAAATGGAAAATTTTCTCTTCATCCACATGATAGAGCACATTACCCGGCGAATAGTCGCGGTGCATCACGCCCTTTTCGTGCATGTCGGCGGTAAACTTTCCCAGTGCTTCGGCCAATGCCTCATAGGTTCCTGGAGCGGCGTTCCCCACATCCTTCAATGTGTGTTCGTAACTACACTGCAGACTGATGAAATAGCTTGTCTGCAAGAGACCGATGTGCCGTTGTTCGATGTAGGCAACGGGCTCAGGCGTATCTATGCCCAAGGCCAACATGCGAGCGGGATAACGAAAGGCGCGCAATCCTTTCGGTTTTCTGATGCCCAAGGAGTAGACCAAGCGGTTGGGGCCTTTGGGCACGCAGTAGCGTTTCACGTTGAGCTTGACGCCATTGGGAGCCGCAATTACTTTTATGACGTTGCGGTCGCGATAAATTTCGCGACCACAATCTTCAAAGATGCACGGTATGCGCTGCAGGAAATCGTGCAACACCATGTACTTTGGATTTACAATGATAGAATTGCTCATACTGATATTGTCGTTTTCCGTGGGACGACTTTTCCTTCTTTTATTTCAAAACGTCGTTCAAACTCCTCACGAGTACGCTTCCAGCGATTGTGCGTCCACAGATAGCAACAAGGATCGCGGCGAATCGACATTTCAAGCAACGCAAAGAAACGGCGCGTTACTGCAAATTCGTCTTCTTTGGCCGCATCGTTGCTTATGAGCTTGAAGGTGCAGCGGTAGCGGGCACGTCCCGTGCGCTCCATGTCTACATAAAACACGGCGTTGTGCATCTTGCGCATGATACGTTCGCCTCCGGTGAACACTGGCGTCTCATGCCCCAAAAAAGGCAACCACAAATGTATGTTTTCCCACTTGGGGCCTTGGTCGGCTATGTAACCGAAGAGATTGCGGCGATGCTCGCGCCTGTAATTGACAAGATAGCGCAGAATCTGTTGTTTGGGTATGCACACCCCACCCTTGCTCTGTCGGATGTCAACAAAGAGCTGGTCGAAGATCTTGTTGTACAAAGGATGATAGATTAGTCCGACCGCAGCATCGGGATGAAGGGTCAGAGCCAGAGATGTGGCCGACAGATACTCCCAGTTGCAATAATGCCCCAAAATGGCGGCACAGTCCTGCCTACGGTCGAAACAAGCCTCGATGGCCTCCTGGTCATGAAACTCGATGTGGCGCAACATCTCCTCGCGGCTCATGGTGAGCATCTTCAGGGTTTCGAAGAAATAGTCGCAAAACCAGTGATAGAATCCCTTTTCGATGGCCACAATTTCAGCCACTGATTTCTCGGGGAACGAGGTGGTCAGGTTGCGGCGTACTATCTGCCTGCGATAGCGCACTACGTGGTAAATCAGCAGATACTCGAAATCGCTAAGCAGGAAGAAGAACCAAAACGGCAAACGCGACAACTGACGGAAAAAGAAGATAACAAGTTTAGTCATGCAATGCTTCTGCGTGTGGTGCTTTATGCCTTGAACGCCTCCATGATATTGTCTGCGAGCTGCTCCATGTGGGGCAGATCGCTGCGGTGCACGCGGCTCATAATCGTTACAGTAGGTTCAACAAGCGTGATGTCTTTCATTTTCTCTATCACAGCTTTCATGGCTCGCGCTGCGCAAGGTGCCCACGAACCGTTTTCGAGCAACGCGATGCGACGTTTCTGATAGGCTTTCGTGGCCAGTTTGTGCAGGAAGGTGTGCATTGCCGGGAAGACTCCTGCATCGTAGCTGGCGGCACAACAGAGCAGCGTGCCGTAACGGAAGGCGTCCTCGATATTTTCGGCCATATCTGTGCGGCACAAATCGGCAATGGCCACATTGGGGCATCCCCGCTCCAACAACAATTGGCGCATCTGCTCGGCGGCAGCAGCCGTGCCGCCATGTGCCGAAGCGTAGGCGATAAACACACCAGGTGTTTCCACTTCATAATGGGCCCAAATGTGGTAGAGGCGCAAGGCTTCCTGCAAACCATTATCTGTGAGCACCGGGCCATGGAGTGGACAGATGGCCTTGATTCCAGGCAAGGCCGATGCTTTGCCGAGCACCTTGGCTACCTGCGCACCATACTTGCCGCAAATATTGAAATAGTAACGGCGTGCCTCGCAAGCCCAATCGTCGGCATCGGCATCGTACACGCCAAACTTGCCGAAACCATCAGCCGAGAACAACACCTGTTCCTCAGCCACGTAGCTCATCATGACCTCAGGCCAATGAACCGAAGGCGCAGCAATGAATTGCAAAGTGTGATGACCCAACGAAAGCGTGTCGCCCTCCTTGACGGTCATCACGCGCCCTTCCAAATCCAAGTCCTCATTGAACTGACGGAGCATCTTGGCTGCCATGGCCGAGCACACCACCTTGGCCTTGGGATAGGCTCCAAGCAAACGCGCTATGCTGCCGGCGTGGTCGGGTTCCATGTGATGAGCCACAAGATAGTCCACCTGACGGCCATTCAGCGCTTGTTCCAACTTCTCGGCCCACTGGTCCTCACAACGAGGGTCGCAGGTATCCATGACGGCCACTTGGTCGTCGAGAATCACATAGGAATTGTAGCACATGCCTTCGGGCGTGATATATTGGCCTTCAAACAAACGGAGATCGGCATCGTCGCACCCGACATATTTAATATTGTTACATACTTCTGATATCATAGTCTGCTATTTTTTCTGTAAAATTCGCAATTTTATCCGAAACAGCCAAGCGTTTTGTTGTTTTTTTAATCAGTATCGAATGGCAACGCGGTTGGGCACATATCGCGGCGCGGTTAATATCGAACCGCAGCGCGGTTAACCACATACCGCAACGCGGCAAGCCATCTATCGCAAAGGGAAAACGAGAAGCACGGATAATAGAACTTTGCAACCCCCCGGAAAACAATTTGCCTTGGCTCAGACAACCGTCTAAGCCAAGGCAAATATTAAAGACTTTACAGATCGGAATGAGGTGATCAGCGCGCAGACAGTTGGTTGAGCAACTGCTCAAAATCATTCACCAATCGCGCCGACGTACTATGATAGTTGAGCTCGCCCGATCGAAATGCGGCGAGGGCATTTTCCAGTTTTTTCACGCTTTCGGCATCACCGCGCACCATACATTCATCACGCAACAATCTGTATTTCTCCACCTGCTGAACGCCCTCGACAAAGCGTTCCCAACGAACCGAGCTGCGCGGACCGGGGTAAACCAGATAGGTATCGCCAGCCGGAAAGAGTTTGAAACGACTGTCGCGCAACGGATCATCCGTCCAGTTAGCCCACGACCAATGCAGGTAGCCGTCAAAACCATTGGCCAAACAGTATAAAGGCAGATAGGCTGCATCGGCCGGATCATTGTAGGTCTCGAGGTTGGGGGTCAGCTCGGTACAACAGGTATAGGTGGTCGAAACCATGCCTTTCCGACGGCGTTCAGCACGTTGGGCATCGCTGAAACGCGAACCGAAACCGAGACTGTAATCGTCTATTTTGTCAACCAACTCGTCATGCAGGTTGCCAGCCAATGCCATACGGAAATCGCGCACAGCCTCATGCAGCAAATCGTAGGCACGCAACATATCGTCCAGTCCACGCTCGTCCATGGCTATGCGGGTCTTGGCAAACCAACCTTTTTTCTTCAGGTGTTGCGCAAAGGCTTTAAGGAAAGGTATCCACAGAGCGCGATAAGCCGAATCGGCTGTGCTCATTTTCCGGTTCACCTCGCGACCGAGAGCCTCATCGTAATAACTGAACGTCATGTCCCACGGTATCATCGAGTAGCAATTTATCTGTCTGTTGATACCAAAACTATCGCAAAGCGACACATAATGGTCGAAGACCGAATAGTCGTAACGCCACTTACCATTCTTGCGGCGCGTGGTCTTAATCATGGCGTCGAACTTGTCATTGCTCTGTTCGCCCCATGGCTCATAGAAGAGAATGGCGGTTACAACTTTCTGGCCGCCCTTTGCAAGCAACGCCAAATAAGGCTTAAGCAAATCGAAATGACGCTGGCTCCACCGGCTAACGCCAGCGACACGAGCCACGCTATAAGGCTGCTGCCAAAAGTCTACGTGGAATTTATAATCGGAAGGATACGGAAGGGTACGGTCGACAACGCGAACCGTCAATGCCAGTCGACCCAGTTCGGTATGCGACCGTGCATCGGTAACTGTTAGATACAGCCGATGGTCGCCCGCCACAGCGTCGTGCGGCACTCGCACAGACACCCAAACAGGCCGTGTGGTCATAGGAGCCAAAGCCCAAGCGGTGTCAACATCGATTATGTCGGGAACGAGATACATGGGCGTATTCATGGCATTGCCGCCACAACCTCGCTTTTCGTCGCACAAAACGTAGCGCACAAATCGAGCACTTGCCGCACTGTCTGACCAGCGGGAAAATGTATCGGCCAGCCGCATCTCAAGGCGGAGAGGCCGCGTGGCATGTCGGCTCATCAGTACAGCCAATGCCGACACCGTCTCGCCGCGCCAGGCAGTGAGTGTGTTTTCGTGACTGATGGTAATGCGAGGCATGGCCGATTGCGCGTAATGCTCATCGCGCGATGCCCAGCTCAACACAAAAGGTTTGTCGGCAGGCAACGCAGACCATGAAGCAGGATCGGTTGGCTCGTCCCCCACAACGACCTGAGCCATCGTGGGGATTGCCAACAACATCATGATGGATAGCATCAGAGTTCTCATGATGCAAAGAATTTATTTTCGAATATATTTTTGGTTTTTCTTGACCAAGACACCATACTTGGTCGTTGTGCGTTGACCTATCGTGTTGTAAATACGGTCGGCACGCTCATCTTGCCACCCCAAAGCATCAATGCCGTCAGCCGTACCCTGAAGAGGCATCGACAAGGCACCGCCTTCAACAATGGGCAGGTCGTTGAACGAAGCGATATAAGCTGAATAATTGGACAGCGTCACAGCGGCCAGATTGTCTACCTTGCGCCACTGGTCGTCAACAAGCACATACGCACCTTCGCTTATCTGTACGTTCTTGAACACACCAGTAAGAACACCGCTGTCGACTGGGCGCGAAACAACACCCGTCTGCCCGAGGAACGTAATGCGCGAGCCCTCGTAACGGCACACATAAGGTTTCCCAGCCTCCATCGTCCTCACTTCAGAGAGGAATAGCGCAGAACCGTCAGCCGAACGGCCAGTCACACTATATACTTTCACACTGTCAGACGGAGTGGCGGCAAAGGGCAGACAGACCGTTGTCCATTGTCTATCGGCATCGACCATGCGTTGATAGGCAGGCGTGTACCACAAACGGAAACGTGAGGCAAGCCACCAGCCGGCACGGTTATCACCATCGTAGGCACCTTCTACTACGCCATTCTTTGAAGATTGGAATCCCAGCAGGGCTTGACCTTCGTCGCCCACATAGAGCGGAAGCGTGGAAAGTGTTTCCCAACGAGCGCTATCCGCAATGTCGGGTATCTGCATACGGTCGAAAGTCAGTGTGGGCGAGGCCACACTGTCAGCATCGCTGCGGAGCCAACAATGCTGATCGGAAAGGCAATAATGTTGCGTAGTGGCATCGGCCGTCAGCCGATAGTAACCCATGGGAAGCCCGGTTAACTCTTGCGTCAATGCCAGCGTGCGGCCAGCAGCAGTAGCTGTCGACACATTCCACCAGGCATTCCAGCACGTGCGGCCTCCAAAAGTGTTGAGGCGTTGGTCACCACCCGTGTATGTTCCTGCAGCCACATTCCATCCCGACGACGAGCTAAGGTCGGCATTGGCCACAAGGGAAGTCTTGTCGCAAACAGGCAAGACGGTCTCAACAACATTGCGCAAGTGCTGGCACGACTCACCAAAGCTTGTCAGTGATGAGGGCGATTGCGTTTCAGCCACTGCCTCGCGCAAAGCGGATGTACCAGGAAGGCCAAAACTTGCAATGGTATTGGCAACTAAGACAAGTGAATCGACTGAACGGGCATCGACAACAGCAGCGCGAGCTTGACGGAGCAAAGTTGATAGCGATTGGTAGGCACCCTCATCTGTCGCCGACACTTGCAAAGCGGCATCAGTTAGCAGACGGCAGACAACAGATTGCGAACCATTGCAGCGCACAAAATCATTAATCTCCTGCTTTACGCTGGCCACTCCGTCGGCAAAAGCCTCCTCGCGCGTCTCGAAAAGCGGAGCAACCATAAATTTGTCGAACTGAGCCGCTTTGTTGAGCCAGCGATAACTGAAAAGCAACTGGCTATAGTCGCCACTGTTGAATGTGGCATAGCCCTTGCTCCACACCGTAGAAGCGGGCAACGAAAGCACTTGCGTACTCTCTGTTGTGCCATCAGCCGACAACGAAGCTATCTGATAACCACCGCCATTGTTCTTATGGAACACACTGATGTAATAGGGTGTAGATGTGGCAAGAGTAATGGTACGCTTCAAACTTGCACTGGAAGCTGCACCCTCGTTCTTGAAAGCTTGCAGATATGCACCGCCATCAATTCCTCCAACGGGATAAACCTCAAACGCAGGCCATGTCAGCTCAGTGCCGTCACCAGATGTCCAACCATCCATTCCGTCATTGAAATCGGCGTTTCCAACGATATTTCCACCCAAATAGTATGTTTGACCATCAACCATCACAGCATTGCCGACCTCATCAGTAGGGCCTACGGTAGTTGCTGTTGAATAATGGCTATTGCCCAAATAATCGACCGTTCGGATGCGGTAAGTGCCGTTGCCCGATTCCTCCAAGACAACATTGAAAAGCGGATTGTCCTCTTGGGGCGCGCTTTGGCTTACCATTCGCCATTGCCCCTCTGCATCCTGTCGTTCCACAATAACACTGTCGGAAAACTCGCCATTGGGGTCAGACCACGCCATCTGCAAGCGGCCATCCTTCATAGTAGCTTGCGTAATAGTGGGGTTCTTCATCGGAAGCGATTTCGGCGTATAGCCATAACTTGAATTGTAGGCTATGTTCGACTGCTTGGCGGCATAGTATTCACCCATCGGTGTTAAGTAATTCTTGGAAGCTAACGATGCATCACCACTATTGTAAAGCTTACGGCAACTCTGAACCTCGTTGTAGGCGGCATAACGTTCTATCCAACCCGTCGTCTCCAATCCGTCGACAACAGGTGCGAAATGTTGCTTTTCAATGGCATAATTTTCTGCATTGCCATTGGTGTTACTGCCTGGCCATCCCGTCCAGTTGGCTCCATAGTTCATCTCGGTAATCCAAATGGGACGTCCGGTACGCTCATGTATGGCCTTGAGCGTGCTCAACCACGACGACCAGTCTTGATAATAGTAAGCATGAACGGCTATGAAATCGCAGCGCCAACCACGGGCGTCAATGGAATCGATGAACGGATAGAGCCATCCACTGAGATTGCTTGCCATGGCCGGCGACCCCAAGCGCTTGCCTGTAGCCATCATTTCCTGCCAGTGGGCAAGCACTTCCGACACCGAGCTGACTGTCTCGCGCTCGTCGGCCGTATTGTCGGGCTCATTGTTGCCAAGTATGTTTGGCGATGGGCCATTCTTGCCAACGTTGGCAATGCTGGGCCATCCCTCATGATGATGCTGGGTGACATATTCCCTGTCATCCCACACATGCCATCCGGCATCCCAGTTATAGCACCAAGTGGTATTCAGCAAACCATTGATGGTCGTATTGTTGCCTGCATAACCTTTCTTTGTCACATCGTTCCATTTTGATACGAAAATAGAAGAGACGTGACGGTCAAGAATCTTCGATGTAGTGGGAAGGTTGATGCGTCGGTTACTCTTGTCGGCTATGAACACGCGGCTATAGCCCTGTCCATCGCTCTTGGTGGCAAGTGTAACCATGTAACCTCGCTTGAGCTTAAAGCTCCGCACCTTATTATTGAATATATTGTTCTTAAGCGAGTAGCGTGCTTCGACGCTAAAATCGCTCTTTGACGAGCCTGTAAGATTTGTGCCATCGTAAATCGTGAGCGGAAGCACAAAATCGCCGTATGGCACAATCATAGCGCCGTTACCATAAATACGGATAGAACAATTGGTGCCTTCGATGGCTTTCTCTCCATTGATTTTAATAAAGGCGAGCCACGTATCAGCCACGCTGGGCTTCACTCCACTGAGTATAACGACCGCATCTTCGTGGGCAATGTCAACACATCCCGATGTGGCGAACGGCGTAGCGGAGGAAATAACGTAATCGATGGGCGAGGAAAGCGTGACGGTTGTCGTAACCTGACTGACCGTCTTGCGGTCGTTGATCTCAAAGTTGCCCTGCGATTGACCTTCGCGCAACAGGGCGATGTCGCATATACTCATCCACTGATGCTTGGCATGCGCCTCGCCGTTTATGGTCAGCGAGACCTTTGTTTCTTCTTTTAGTTCGAATGGAAGATAACGCCATTGCCATCCATAGCCATTGCCTTGGTTGGCAAAACCCTCGCCGTCAGTGGCAAGAATACTGGCTACTCCCCCAAGATTGATGCCTAATCCAGCATCACCGGCTGGGAAATCGGCAACCGACACCAGCGTGTCGCCTGCTGCTGCAACCGACAATCTCATGACCATGTCGCCTGCAGCATGACGACCAGCAGCGCGAAGCACGTACTTGCCGGCCGGGAGTGTGAGATCCTGTCGCATCGACATCGCCCATGTGTCGTTGCTCCATCCATCCTTTTGTTCGTAATAGGTGGTTGAAGATGATCCGTCCCAATGTTGTCCTTGATTTGTGGTCACATTGTTGTTGGTCCATGTCCCCAACTCGATATCCGCTCCATAGTGCTGAGCCACCTGTTGATACTCTGCTTGGGCGAGTGCTTGAGCGGCCTGCGTCAGACTGGCGGCTGCCTCTTGATAACCAGCCACCGTGGCTTCAGGCTGTTGACTTATTGCCGCTGCCAACGCGGTCTGTTCTGCTGTTGTGAGATTATCCAAATCAGCCGCACGGCCATAAGTGGCCTGCGCCAACGCCAACGCCTGTTCGTATTCGCTACGAGCCTGCGAAACATCTTTGCCAAGATAAGTAAGCCTAAAATTGTCGACCTTATAAAAAAAGGTAGAGCGCAAACCTAACGTAATGGGTTCATCGTTGCTCTTAGAGAAGTCGAGCGTTGCCGTTTGTGCGGCTGCTGCATCGGCAATCACGGTCTGTTGTGTGCTGTCGCCGGCAAAAAGCTCGAGCTGGTTACCTTCATAGCCAGCTACATTGGCTTGCAACCGATAAAGACCAGCAGGCAATCCATTCACCTGTTGGGAAAGCGTCTTGTCGGTTGTCGAGGAGTTATCCCATGCGTTAAAGATGCGGTTGCCATCTATTTGGCTACCAAAAATTTCGGCATAGGTACCGCCGTCGGCTTTTATCTCACTGCCAGTGCGAGCCACCGTCCATCCGTTGTAACTATATGCTGTCCATGACGTGCCTCCGGCACCAGCCTCAAAGCTTGGATTTGCCAGCACTCCGGTGACATCGAGCGGAAATGGAGCTACATTGTCAGCATCGTTGTCCTCAACCCGGTAAATACGCATATTGTCGAGACAGATATCCGATCGTCCGTTGTTGACAAGCGAAGCCTTGATTGAGATGGTTGCCTGCGCATCGGCATCGAGCGTAAAGAAGGTTCCGATGGGTGTCCACGGCACATCAACGAGATAAGTATCCGTACCGGGATTGCTACTTCCGTTTGCAAACGAATAGGCCCGACGAGCCTCGGCGGTCTGCCCCAAGGTCTGGCCGTCGGTGGCTGTCACGACGACATTCATCTTGGTTCCGTTTGTCGAATGGTTGTTGTTGTTCGAGTAGTCGGCAGCTTTATAGTCGACCACGACATAGTATTTACCTGCCGAAAGCGTGTTTGTAGTTGTAGAAACAAGCGTTGACAGATTGCCCCACCCCTTGCGGTACCACAAAAAATACGCACCTTGTGAAGGGACGACACCGCCTTTGCCATTGGTAAAGCCGATGGCCGTGGTCGAAGCATCGGCTATGGCCATGTTCGAAGTTCCTGTAGGCAAGGTCCATCCATATGCTTGTGCAATGTTGGTTTCGGTGGCTGACGCCAACGGTGTCTCAGCGTCCGCCAATTCAAAAGACGGATTGACGAGAGCCGTTGCCGTGACATCGCGATAGCCTTGAGCCAGCAACGCTCCCCAAAAACAAGTTAAAACAAAGCCCAAGGACAGAAGCCGCAGGCTATGCTGATTGAAGAAGGTCATATTAAAAAGTCAAAAATAGGTAATGATTGAATGATTGTTTGCTGCTTATAGGTTTTATTCTTTGCAAAGATAATAAATAAATTGGAATTTACCAAGCACCTTATATTATTATCGCATGGCCATTGCTCCTGTTTGTCACTGCAGGGTTATAGCCTGCCCGCAGCGTTGAAGACGATTCGATGAATCACTATACTGCTCGAAATACTTGCTTGAAAAGTTGAAAAGTGCGAAGGAAAAGAATTTTTGAAGATGGTTGCATTCGTTAAGGTTTATTTTTTGTAAATTTGCGAACCATGTCGAAAGTATTGTTATGTATGGGCAGTAATGTGGACGCTTTGTACCACATCAATGCAGCGAAAGACTTGCTACGCCAAGTCCTACGGGATGTTCGTTTCAGTCGTTCGGCATGGACTAAGCCCGTAGGAGTCTGCGCACACCGTGCCCTTTACCTGAATTGTCTTGCGGAAGGCTACAGCGACATGAGCTACGCTGCGCTCAGGCAAGTGCTGAAAGATATGGAGTGTTCGCTCGGTTCATTGCCCGCCGAACGTGAAAAGGGACTTGTGCGAATAGACATCGACATACTTTTGGCCGACGGCAAACGCCATCACGAGGCCGACTGGGAACGCGACTACGTAAAAAGCCTTTTGTCCGAGCTATAACGCCAGACAAAAGGCTTTTTGCAATGGTGATGCTTGTCGCCCTCCTTATTGTTTCATCAGGAACGACTTGAACGTCTCGAAGTCGTTGACCATCGCCACACTCTGTTTCTTGCCTTGCATGAAAGCCTGCAAACGTTCGGGTATATCGATATCCGCTCCGAGTATGCTATCAACCTTCTCCTTAAACTTGGCGGGGTGGGCCGTTTCCAGAAACACACCCACTTCACCAGGCTGCAACAGCTCTTTCAGCGCACGCCATCCACATGCTCCGTGTGGATCGAGCACATAGCCCGTTGTCTGGTAACACTGCTGCATGGCCTCGCGTATGAGGTCGTCGGTATAAGTGGCTCCACTGATATCGGCCTTTATATCGTTCCATTGATGCGAATAAAGGTCGAGTATGCGTGCGAAGTTGCTGGGGGCACCCACATCCATGGCATTGGCCAGTGTCTGCCTGCTGGGCTGTGGCTGATATACACCGGTCTGCAAATACTGGTAGAAGATGTCGTTGGCATTGTTGGCAGCCACGAATCGCTTGACTGGCAGCCCCATGCGCTTGGCAAACAATCCGGCAGTGATATTGCCGAAATTCCCACTTGGCACACAAATCACCATATTAGACGGTTCGGTTATCGATTTCATGTGCTTCAGCTGGGCAAAAGCGTTGAAATAATAGAAGGCCTGCGGCAGGAAGCGCGCCACGTTGATTGAGTTGGCTGAGGTGAGCGTCATGTGGGCGTTAAGCTCCGCATCCATGAACGCTTGTTTTACCAACGCCTGACAATCGTCGAACACGCCATCCACTTCGATTGCCGTGATATTCTGCCCCAATGTGGTAAACTGACTCTCCTGAATGCGGCTTACCTTGCCCTTTGGGTAGAGCACATAGACATGAATGCCAGCCACACCAAGAAAACCGTTGGCTACGGCCGACCCTGTGTCGCCACTGGTTGCCACCAGCACATTGACGTCGCCAGCCGCGCTGGGTTGTCCTTCATGGTCTTTGTGGATGAAATATTGTAGCAGGCGAGCCATAAATCGGGCTCCAACGTCTTTGAACGCCAATGTGGGTCCATGGAACAGCTCCATGCTGAAGATGCCGTCTTCTACTGGATGAAGCGGCGTGTCGAAGGCGAGGGTGTCGTAGACAATGCGTTTGAGCGATGCATCGTCCACATCGTCGCCAAAGAACGCACGTGCCACCACATGCGAAATCTCTTGGAACGTCAGTTGGTCGATGTGCTCAAAAAAGTGGCTTGGCAACATCTGTATGCTTTCGGGCATATACAACCCCTTGTCGGGTGCCAGTCCACGCTCCACGGCCTCGCGCAACGTGGCCTTGGGAGCTTGTCCATTGGTGCTATAGTACATCATGGTTATTTTGTTTTATCCTATTTCCATAAACTTGCTCATAAACTCCGTCAGGTGCAGCAGTCCATAGCTTCCACCTACGCAGGCTATCTCGTCGTAGACCTGCACATCGTCGGGTTCGATGCCTGGATACCAAATGAGGAACGGCACGGGTTCCTTGACGTGTGTGCGCACCTCCACGGGCGTGGGGTGGTCGGGCATTACCGCGATGCACACCGGTTCGTTCCAATGCTTTACCTCATTATAAATAGGTTCCACTATGCGGTGGTCGAGATATTCTATGGTGTGCAGTTTCAATTCCAAGTCGCCATCGTGGCCCGCCTCGTCGCTGGCTTCGAGATGCAGAAACACAAAGTCTTGCCGTTTCAAGGCATCGATGGCAGCTTGCGCCTTTCCCTCATAGTTGGTGTCGGCCAAGCCTGTAGCTCCAGGCACTTTCACCACGTCAAGCCCAGCATAGCTACCGATGCCGCGTATCAGATCGACAGCCGAGATGCACGATCCGGTGTGGATCTGAGGATAGATCTGCTGCAACGTTTCCATCGACGGGCGATATCCCCCACCCCACGGCCAGATGCTATTGGCCTTTTCTGTGCGGTTCTGGTTGAAGGGATGGTCGGCAAGCAACTGCTGGCTTTTGCGTATCAGGTCGTTGAGCAGGTCGGCGGTTTGCTGCGCTGTTAAGCCCTCTGTGGCGCCATGGCTGTCGTCGCGTCGGTCGGCCCATCCGTCCTCGGGTTCAACCAACAACTTTTCCCACGGCTCATTGGGATGGTCGTGGGGTGGTGCGCAAACGATGTGCTTGTTGCCGCCGCGCACCACCAGGAGGTGGCGATATTGTATGCCGGTGACGAAATGTATCTGGTCGTTGCCCAACTGCTCGTCCAAATAGCGGATGAGCAGGTCGCCCTCAGCCGTGGCAAGGTGTCCGCCGTGATGATTTTTGATGATACCGGCTTCTATCTCAATGATATTGCAGCGCAAGGCCAAGTCGTCGGTACGCAGGTCGTAGCCTATGCTGGCGGCTTCGAGCGGCCCGCGGCCCTCGTAGACCTTACGCTGGTCGTAACCGAGTATGGTGCTGTTGGCCACCTCTGAGCCGGGCAAGAAGCCGTCGGGAATGGTCATCAGACGACCCGTGCGCCCCTTGCGTGCCAACAAGTCCATGTAGGGTGTATCAGCATACTGCAACAATGTTTTTCCTCCGAGCCGCGCGACGGCGTGGTCTGCCATGCCGTCGCCTAAAATGATGATGTGTTTCATGCTATACGTTGGCTATTGACATGATGTTGGCAAACACTCCGGCTGCCGTAACGCTGGCTCCGGCTCCATATCCCTGTATCTGCATGGGATAGTCTTTGTACCGCTCGGTGGTGAGCAATATGATGTTGTTGCTTCCTTCCAGGTTGTAGAACGGATGGCTGCTTGCCACGGCTTTCAATGCCACGCTAGTCTTTCCGTGGTCCATCGTGGCCACAAAGCGCCAACGCTTGCCGTCGGCCTCCAACAGGCGGCGCCGTTGTTCAAAGTCGTCGTCGAGCTTCGGAAGACGTTTCCAAAACTCGTCGATCGTGCCTTGAAAATACTCGTCGGGTACGAACAGCAGCTTTTCCACGTCGGCCTGCTCCACATGATAGCCGGCCTCGCGAGTCAGGATGACGAGCTTGCGGATGACGTCTGTGCCGCTAAGGTCTATGCGGGGGTCGGGTTCGGAGTAGCCGCGCTCCTTGGCCAGCCTTACGGTTTCGGAGAACGGAACATCGGCGGAAATGGCATTGAAGATAAAATTGAGCGTGCCGCTGAGCACGGCTTCGATCTTCAGAATCTTGTCGCCCGAGTTGCGCAGGTCGTTGATGGTTCCGATAACTGGCAGTCCGGCTCCCACGTTGGTTTCGAAAAGGAACTTCACGCCGCGGCGCATGGCTGTCTCTTTCAGATAAGCGTAATTCTCGTAGCTGGAGCTGGCGGCAATCTTGTTGGCGGCCACCACACTGACGTTGTGTTCGAGGAACGAGGGGTAGAGGGCAGCTATCTCCTTCGAGGCAGTGCAATCAACAAAGACAGAGTTGAAGATGTTCATGGCGAGGATGTTGTCGCGCAGTTTCTCAGGACTGCTGGGCTCCGACGATTTCAGCATCTCGCGGTAGTTGTTGAGGTCGATCCCCTCGCGCGAGAAGATGGCGTTCTTGCTGCTGGCGATGCCCACCACGTTCAGTTTCAGCCGGTTGTGCTCTTTCAGCTGCTCATACTGCTGCTTGATTTGCTCTATGAGTTTGCCTCCCACGGTTCCCACGCCGCAAACAAAAAGGTTGAGCACCTTGTATTCGGAAAGGAAGAATGAGTCGTGGATGACATTGAGCGACTTGCGCAGATAGCGCGAGTCGACCACAAACGAGATGTTGGTTTCGGATGCTCCCTGCGCACAGGCTATGACGGATATGCCGCTGCGCCCCAGGGTGCCAAACAGTTTTCCGGCTATGCCGGGCGTGTGCTTCATGTTCTCGCCCACGATAGCCACTGTGGCCAGCTGGTTCTCGACGTGCATGGGGAACATGGCACCGTCTTCGATTTCGGCCTCAAACTCCTTGTTGAGCACGTCAACGGCCTTCGCGGAGTCTTCGTCGCGCACACCGATGGAGGTGCTGTTCTCCGACGATGCCTGCGACACGAGAAACACGCTAATGCCATGGTCGGCCAACGCCGTGAAGATGCGCCGGTTCACACCGATAACGCCCACCATCGAAAGTCCCGACACGGTGATGAGCGCAGTGCCCTTGATGGAGGAGATGCCTTTGATAGCCTTGGTGTCGTTTTCGATTTTGCCTTTGATAATGGTGCCGCGGCCATCGGGGTTAAACGTGTTTTTCACCCAGATAGGGATATTCTTTATACAGACCGGATAGATGGTGGGCGGATAGATAACCTTCGCTCCGAAGTTGCACAGCTCCATGGCCTCCACGTAGCTTAGCTGGTCGATGGTGTAGGCGGAGTGGATAACCTTCGGGTCGGCGGTCATGAATCCGTCAACGTCGGTCCATATCTCAAGCACCTCGGCATTGAGCGACGCGGCAATGATGGCCGCCGTGTAGTCGGATCCGCCGCGTCCGAGATTGGTGGTCTCGCCGGTGTTGCGGTCGCACGAAATGAATCCGGGCAAGACGGTTACGCGGTGCATATCGGCAAAGGCTTCGCGCACCAGCCGGTCGGTCAGCGCGCTGTCCAATGTGTTCTTGCCATGGGCAAATTCGGTTTTGATAAATTCGCGCGAGTCTTTCCACTGCGATCCCCGCACCAGTGAGGACACGATGTTAGAGCTCAGACGCTCGCCGTAGCTTACGATAGCATCCTGCGTCTTGCGACTGAGGTCGCGAATGAGATACACACCAAAATAAATGGAACGCAACTGCTCGAACAGGGCATCCACCTTATTGAATAAATGTTCACGGTCTTTGGTGTCGGTGATAATCGTATCGATCATCTTATGATGGCGGTCGACCATCTCCTCAAACGACGTTTTCCAGGCCTCGTTGCCTGCTACTGCCTGTTGCGATGTGGCGATGAGCTTGTCGGTGATGCCTCCAAGCGCACTAACGACTACTACAATCGGTTGCCGGCGTGCCTCGCTCTCCACAATGTGTTTCAGACTCAAAATGCTCTTCACGGAACCTACAGATGTTCCGCCAAATTTTAAAACTTTCATGTCGATGTATGATTTTTATAATATTCTGCCACCCCTGAGACGAACAGGGCCGTGACAAAACTTGACTGCAAAAGTAACAATAATTATTCTTTTCCCCAACGTTTAGGCTAACAATTTGTAACCCACACGTTGCGTTTGATGACAAACTCGCATAGTGCGGCTCTTTTTTATATGACAAAAGTCATCGATCGTCCCACCAGCGCATATAACACGAACAAGACGCTGATTGGTGCCGTGTGGAACTGTCCAAAAAACAACGATTGTTCCAAACAACGCGACACGTCAACTGAGCCGCGGCAAACACGGAACTAATCGAACAAAAGAGTGCTGAAAATCAGCGCAGCAGCCAAAAGCAACCCTTCGGACTGCAAATACGCGAAAAACGGACCACATTGCGCAACGGCCTGAAACACCGACGTTTACAACCACATCGAGATATTATAAACGCCGTTCGCTTTTCTTTTCGCTTCACATATCTATCCTTTCGGCCTCCAATAGGTGCCAAACGAAGAGACAATAGACCAATGAAGGCAAGCCGTTTCATACCCTATCGCATGCCGAGAAAGCATCTATCGCAGCATAAAAAGGAGTCTACGGATGGCTTATACCATATTTTTTGAAGCTGAAAGGAGCATAAAAACAAGGACACACACTCCAGAATGGCTGTCTCAGAGGTATGCGTTTTTTTCAGAAATTATGCAACAAAACACTTGTCGTTGCCAAGAATCATTAATAAGAAAAAAAACTTCCACATTATAGCTCGGCATCCCCCCGATATAAAATCGCCATCGCTATAAGTGTGGAAGTCAAAAATATGTTTAGCGGTTGTCTGCCCGTCCGCTTGCATCAGAGCCCAAAATCCATCATGGGCGAGAACACTGGCACGGACGGTCTTACAAGATGCGGCCCACCAACTGCAATTTCAGCACTGGATAGAATTTCCAATTTTCAACAAACTTGGAAATCTTGTCCGTGCCATCGTCGCCTTCGCCCATGGTGTCGGAAATGAGCTTATTGAGGTCTACCTGTTCGCCATTCTGATAGAGTTTCATGGTGCCCATGAACTGACAGCCAAGCTCAAACCGTATGCCAAGACGATTCTTGGGCACGAGACGGCCAAAACCCAAGCCCAGATAGGGACGGAACGAATTGCAGCGAATGTCGGCTTTTACATCCGCATTGTCGTCAAACTTTATCTTATAATCGGCTACTTCCACGGCCACATTGTCGAGAATGGCCTGTTTATAGTCGGGATACTGACTGAGGAGGCTCTGCAACTCATCGCTATGACCACTAAACTTGGCCATGGTTGCGCCGCCGAAAGAAAATCCGGCTGCCACAAACCATGAGCTGTTGCCGCCAAAGGGATAGACATTGGCCTTGACATTGAACGTGGTGCGCGAAAAATCGGCCTTGGCATCGACCGTGGACACGGGTATGGCAACATCGGTTCCGTCGATGTTCAGGCTCCCGTTGATGTCCACATCCATACGGTCGCTCAGCTTGAAGCTTGGCATGACGTTCACGCCTGCTTCGAACTCGAGGAAATTGGTGAGCGGAGCAGCGACACCAACACTTATACCCTCAGTACCTGCACCCACGTTAACACCGACGTGATTGAACACCGACCGGCTGAACTGGGCGTAGCCGCTCGTTACAAACATCAGACTGGCTACGGCCAGCATTACTACTTTTTTCATCGCATTGGTTTATTAGCGTTTTACATTAAGGGGACTATTTTATTTCTTTCCGGTGTTCGGCCATTCAAAGACATAGTCCACACCATTGATCTTCACCTTGACAAACAGGTCGGACACCTTGCGGTCGGATGTGTAGACGTAGCCCGACACCACTTCGCCCGGATGAACCGTGGTGCGCTCCAGATAGCCCAAATCCTCAGGCATCTTGTCGGAATAGCGCATGCGGTTGCCCTCGTCCAACTGGCGCATCTTGCAAATGCGTGTCTGGAAATTCTTCAACGTATTGGACGTGCCGGCATCGAACACACGGGCACCGAGGTTAGCGTTCACATTGTTCTCGCGATCGTTCTGCACAACGGCTTTGTTCTTGACAATACGTTTGGCTACCTTTTTCTTGAACTTCAATATCTTCTTGTCGTACTCTTCGGCATCCACGAGCTCGAAATCCTTGCGTTTTCCACCCTTCATGTCGTAAATTTGAAAGTCCGACGGATCGATATCCACATTGATCATGCTCTTGTTGACCACGAACACGCCTATCTCGCGGTAACCGCCTATATTCTCGTCGACAAGCGAATTGCTTACGCCCACGATAAGCCCGTTTTTGTTGTAATAAGGCCACGCCACACCGTTCTTGTACTCGGTGCGCATCTCGTCAGCCGAAGGCGTTTCCAAAATGGGTTGGCGGTCGGAAGATGAATACTTGGAATAGTTGCCGTCGGCATCTACCACAACATAATACCCCTCGGCCTCATCATTCTTATAGGGCACCAGCGTGCACACCTTTCCGTCCTCGGTGAACGAGGCACCAACATCGGTTTTCCTGCCATTGCTGAGAAAGAAATGCTCTCTGATGTTTCCGTTTTCATAGTAGGAGGTGTACTCGTTGTCGAGTTTGCCTGCCACATACGTCTTCTGTTCCTCGGGCTTGCCGTTCTTAAAATATGTGGTCACGGCACCGTCGAACTCGCTTTTTGCATCGTCCGACATGTCGAGTTTCACAAAATTGCCTTCGCCTTGCAGCTCTCCGCTCATATAGTAGGTGCGAAACTCCTTGGCCAAAGTGGTGTCGACAGGATAAAGAGCCAAACGGTAATAGTTGGCAAACGCCTTGTTCTGTATTACCTTCCAGTTGCGGTTATAGTAGATGGTGTCAAGCCGATCCTGAGGTTCGGGCGGAACAACAACGGCCACTGTGTCTTCTTCTACCTCCGGAATCTCTTCCACAACAACTTCTTGCTTCACCACAGGTTTCTTCTTCGCTTTTTTGGCCTTTTGCGCAAAGGCACCTTGCCCCGCAAAGAAGGCTATCACCATCACGACAACAGAACACTTCAGTCTAATCATAGTCATATCGGTTTTATATACTTAAAAATCTTTCTATCAGCTTTTTTCTGAAAAAACGACCCACTTTCACATAGTCGATCTGGTCGAAGGGCGGATAAAAACAGCAGACACCGTCGACCACTTCCACAAGATAATCTATGTTGACGATGTACTTTTGGTTGACTTGCAGGAAGTGAGAATCGAGCCGCAACAGGTCCACACTCTTCACGCTGCGTTTCAATTTGATAGGTTTTTTGGCATCAGCCACCACTACTTCCCAACAACGCAACTCATGATCGTACTGAAACAGACACACATCGTTCTTGTCTACCAGTTTGAAATCGATAGTGTTCGTATAGAACAGCAGCTTGCCGTTGAGGGTGGTCGGGGCAACTTGTTCCTCGGGCTCGCTCTTGGCCGCTTCAATATTCAAACGGTGCACGATGATGTCCAGTTCCTGCGGATTGATGGGTTTCAGTAGCACATCGAACGCGCGCTTGCGAAAAGCAGTCAGGATATACTTGTCGTAAGCCGTGAACATGATCACCCGGCAATGGCCATGGGTGAACTCAGCCAACTTATCGAGGAAATCCAAGCCATTGACATCGGGCAACTGCACATCGAGAAACAGCACGTCGGGATGGAACTTGCTGACCAAAGCCAAACCGTCGAGACCGCAAAGTGCTATCCCCTGCACCTCGAAACCATACTTGTCCTCAAGCAGACCGGCCAACGCCAAACCAGCCGATTTGTTGTCGTCTATAATCACTACCTTCATACGTTCCTTTGCTTAAGCCTTTTCTTTAAATAGTGTTACATTTGCAGACCATCGGGGATGTAAACTTGTGCCGTACAGCCCAAGATGCTACCATCGTCAGCTTTGCGGTTCTTCAACGCAAACGTCATCTTGTTGCGGTTGCGTGTATTGACAACCGCCAACGTCTGGGTAATGATGTTCAAACCTGTGCGTTTAGAAACCTTGTTGCGAATGTCGAAACCTCTTCCGTTGTCGAGAACGGCTACCAGCGTGCCACCACTGTGCGGGCGCGTCACCGTAACACGCAGCTCTTTCTTTCCTTCCCATCCTCTCAGACCGTGAACCAGCGCGTTTTCCACCAGAATTTGCACAAACATGGACGGTATAAAGACGTTCTCAAGGTCTACGTCAGCATCCACCTCCAACGAGAATGAGAAATCATCGCCCATCATGGGACGCTCGACGGCAAGATACTGTTTCACAAAATCCAATTCGGTGGCCAACGAAACCTTCATGTTGCAAGACAAATCCAAATTGCTGCGTATCAACCGCACCAAATCCATCAGCTCTTGGGCATCGGAAGCATCGGTATGCAATATCTTGTTGTTGAGCACATTAAACACAAAATGGGGCGAGATGCGGTTTCGCGCCCCTTCAAGTTTCAGCTGCAAAATGCGTTGTTTGCTCATCTCAAGACGCTTGGCAGACCGCATGCTCTTTACAACGAAGACCATGCAGACTAAAAGGAAAAACACCGCCACAACCAAAGCCACGAAACGTGTTTGCCCCAACTCCACGGTCTTATGCTCTATGTCAAGCGCATGGTGCAACCGCAGCGTGTCCTGCGCTAAACGGGTCATTATCTCGGAAGCACGCAGGTTGGTGATGTTATGCTCTAACGAATCGTTTTCAAGAATGTCTTTGTGCAGGGTTTCGTAAGCTGAGCGGTAATTGCCCATGGAAAGATAATACTTTTGCAGATACAGGTTGCGTATATGACGCATATTGAATGCCACGCGCTTCTCGAAATCGCTTCCCAACGATTGATTTTCACGCGCCAGTGTGGCCGTCACGCCCGACATGTTGCCTCTTTTTACATCTTGCCCTATCCTTATTGTGTTGCAATAAAACATTGCTTCGGTATCGCGATGGGCGGCAAAATAGGGTTCGCATTCGGCAAGGCACTTTTCCGAATGCGACACACTATCCATATTGAGGTAGACATCAGCCATATTGAGCTTGCAGAGATACATATCAAAACAATCGTTCTTGCCGTTTGCCAACAACAGTTGTTCTAACTGACGAAACTTGCGGAGACAATTCGGATAGTCTTTCTTGTAATAATAATAGGTGCCATAGTTGTTCAGACAATAGGCTTTCATCGAAAGGGACAAGCGTGAGAACATCGCTTCCGACTGACGATAGCACTTGAGCGAACTCTCGAAATCGTTCAGTTTCAAGTAAATGTCGGCAAGTCCTAACTGCAAAGACGCATACGATTCTTTAGGGAGCTGCAGGGAGTCAACAAGAAAAAGAGCACGGCGATACCACGAAGCCGCCTCCACCAACTGATTGTTGAAAACATAGGCATCGCCCAAATTGGCGCAGATGTTGGGGGCTTGGTTCAAAACTTCGCTGCGCATCGAATAACGGTAAGCCGATTGGTAAACTGAGATGGCTTCGTTTGCCTTGCGGTGAAAGTTGTGTAAATTGACTCCTTTCGTATTATAGGCATAAGCCAAAAGTCCGTTACGCCGCAGTGTTTCAGGCTGCCGTAGCGCAAAATCCAATGTACGGCCAATATAATCGACCGTAGAATCAGGCTTTGAAGACTGGCAAAACCACCTGCCTTTTCTCACATAACATTCATAATAGGAAAAGCTGTCCGTTGATTGGCGCATGCCTTTTTCGATCAGAGCGATGGCTGAGGGTGATTGCGTGTTAAGCGAGTCATCCATTTGGTGCAACAATGCTATACGTTTGGCATCAGTCCCGTTATCTGCCGAATGACGACAGGATACCAACAGTGCCATACACGACAATGCAACAAGAGCTATATACTTAGGATTCAATTTTACAACATTCATAATTTTCTTGTCAGACGCTTATAAATATCCAAAACACCAAAACCTTGTTGACATTTCCATAATGCAGACCTGAATTTGCCTCAGTAAAGATCAAGGCATTCCGAAACGCATAACCAAAGGAAGGCTGCAACTACGAGATTTTTGTTTCATGCATCATAAAGTAGGTTAAAGTGTTTAAATATCCGTCTCTTTGTGCAAAATTATATAAAAAAAGATAAAAGAATGACCTACAATTTTAATAATTGCGCTTATTTGGCACGTATTTGGCCTAAATGACTATAATTTGAGTTTATTTGATTAAAATATAAATAACAAGCTACCATAACACCTTTCCGCACAAGTGCAAAAACGCCCAGCCCTTGAAATAAATGGGGATTATCATACCCAAAACCTCTTCAAAGGCTGGGCATCCATTGAAGATGCCTTTGTCGAAAGGATATTTTTACTCGTAGACCTCGTCTATTCCCTCCCCGTCGACACTGGTTTCATCGTGTCCGCAAGGATCGAAATCTTCTGGCACATCAAAGACAGCCGTCGAATCGTAAGGCAGACTTTGATCACGGTATATTTTCTTCATATAATAAGCCCATACAGGCAACGCCATGGTAGCGCCCTGCCCCATCTGCATATTGTCAAAGTGGATATCGCGGTCTTCACCGCCAACCCATACGCCGCTGACCAGTTGGGGCGTGAAGCCCATAAACCAAGCGTCGGAGTTGCGGTTGGTCGTTCCCGTCTTACCACCTATCTCTCCGGGTATCTGATAACGGAAACGCAAACGCCCTGCAGTACCTTCATCGACTACTGCCATTAATTCCACCAACATTTTGTATGCGCTCGAAGAACTGATAACCTCATTCATGCGCGGCTGGAATGTGGCAACCACGTTCCCCTCGTTATCCTCGATTTTGGTAACAAACATAGGTGCGACGCGAATGCCATTGTTGGCAAAAGTGGTGTACGCACTCACCATCTCGCCCACCGACACCTCGCACGGACCGAGGCAGAGCGACATCGAAGGATAGATATCTGGGTTGTTGATGCCGAACTTATGGAGGATATTGACGAATTGCTGAGGATTCAATCGGCTCATGAGGTAAGCGGAAATCCAGTTGTTGGATTGTGCCAAGCCCCATTTCAGCGTCACCATCTGTCCGTACTGTCGCCTACTGGCATTTCTCGGCGTCCAAGGCTTTCCACCCACCATATAGGTCTTTTGCACGTTGGGTGCCCTGTCGCAGGGCGAAGCACCGTTCTCCATTGCGAGCGAATACAAGAATGGTTTTATGGTTGAGCCGACCTGACGACGCCCGCCCATAACCATGTCGTACTGGAAATGTTCGAAATCTATTCCGCCAACATACGCCTTAACGTGGCCCGTATGGGCATCCATACTGACAAAGCCAGCCCTTAGGAACGACTTATAGTACCTGATGGAATCGAGTGGAGTCATCAAGGTATCAATGTCTCCGTGATATGTGAACACGGTCATTTCTGTCGGAGTGCGGAACGCGCGTTTTATCTCTTCATCCGAATTGCCTGCTTCTTTCATGACGCGGTAACGCTCGCTTTGGCGCACGGCCCTTGCCATAATCTGTTTAACCTGCGCAGCAGTAAGGTCTTCGGTAAACGGGGCATTGGGCTTTGCCCTATTCTCCTTGTTGAAAGCAGGCTGGAGGTAACGCGCCACATGACCATAGACCGACTCTTCAGCATATTGCTGCATACGGGAGTCGATGGTCGTGTGAATTTTCAGACCATCGGTATAGACATTATAATAGGTTCCGTCCTTCTTGGTATTCTTCTTGCACCAGCCGCACAACGGGTCAGCGGCATAGGCTATAGAGTCGATAACAAACTGCCGGTTGTTCCATGAAGGGTAGTTTTCTCTTTCCGGCTTATCCATCATCATATATTGCCTGAGGAATTCACGGAAATACACGGCAGCCCCATCTTTGTGGTCAGCCCTGTGGAAATGCAATTCGATGGGTTTTGAGGCCCATTCGCTTCCTTCGTTTTGGGAGAGATATCCAGCTTTGACCATTTGCGCCAAGACAACGTTACGACGTTCGCGGCATCGGTCGGGGTATCGCACAGGATTGAAAAGTGACGGGTTCTTGCATAGTCCGACGAGCAATGCCGCTTCGTTGACCGTCAAGTCTTTGGGTTCTTTATTAAAATAGGTATTTGCAGCGGTCTTGATTCCTACCGCTCCATGCAGAAAATCGAAATAGTTAAGATATAGCGCAATAATTTCTTCTTTCGTGAAATTACGTTCCAATTTGATAGCGGTTACCCACTCTATGGGTTTCTGCAACATGCGTTCCACACTAGATCTGACGGGTGCGGAATAGAGTTGCTTGGCCAGCTGCTGCGTGATGGTACTGCCGCCGCCAGCACTTTCATGACCGAGCAAGCCACGCTTTACGACAGCTCGCCCCAGAGCCACGAAATCGATACCCGAATGATCGTAGAACCGGACATCCTCTGTGGCTACAAGAGCATGTACCAAATGGGGCGACAATTTGGAATAAGACACGGGAATGCGGTTGGCTTTGTCTGCATTGTATGTGCCGAGCACTTTCCCGTCTTCGGTGTAAACCAGCGAAGCAGACTTGCTTATGGGATTCTGCAGATTATCTATATCGGGCGAATAGCCTATTACACCAAACCAAATGAGGAAGAACAACAAGGCTGTTGCTCCCACCACCAGTCCGAGAACAATCCATAATAGATGGACGAATTTCTTTCTCATCTTGAAAAATCGCTTTATTTTTGCAAAAATACAATAATTCTCTCAAATTCACACTTACGAATAAAAAATTATAGCTAACTTAGCAGTCGAAAACGCAACCATCATTAAGACACAATGGAAAATCACAATTTTGTAACCATTGCAGACCTTTCCAAGGAGCGCATATTGTATCTGCTTGAAATGGCGCAAGAATTTGAAAGACATCCTAACAGAGAGTTGCTGAAGGGCAAGGTTGTGGCCACACTCTTCTTCGAGCCTTCCACTCGAACCCAGCTCAGTTTCCAAACAGCTGCCAACCGTCTTGGTGCAAGAGTCATAGGATTCTCTGATGCGAAGACATCAAGCACCACAAAGGGGGAGACGTTGAAGGATACCATACTTATGGTCAGCAACTACGCCGACGTCATTGTGATGCGGCATTTTATCGAGGGCGCAGCCCAATATGCCAGTGAGGTGGCTCCCGTTCCCATCATCAATGCCGGCGACGGCGCTCACATGCACCCTTCGCAATGTATGCTCGACCTCTACTCCATCTACAAGACCCAGGGAACTCTGGAAAACCTGAACATTTATCTTGTGGGCGACCTCAAATACGGACGCACCGTCCACTCTCTTATCACGGCCATGCGCCATTTCCATCCCACGTTCCATTTTATTGCTCCCAAGGAGCTCTCCATGCCAGCCGAATATAAACTTTACTGCGAGAAGCACGGCATCGAGTACCATGAGCACACCAAATTTGACGAAGAGGAAATAGCCGATGCCGACATACTTTACATGACACGCGTACAAAAGGAGCGTTTCTCGGATCTCATGGAGTATGAGCGCGTCAAGAACATCTACATTCTGCGCAACAGTATGCTGGACAAGGCCAAGCCCAACATGAAGATTTTGCACCCGCTGCCCCGTGTGAACGAAATCGCATACGACGTGGACGACAATCCGCACGCTTACTACATACAGCAGGCCAAGAATGGTCTTTATGCCCGCGAAGCGCTGTTCTGCTACTGCTTGGGCATCGGGCTCGACGATGTGAAGAGCGACACCACCATTATAGGCGAATAAAGCAAGGAACTGAACTCAAAAAACAAAAGAACAACATGGGAAAAAGAGAATTGCAGGTGGCCGCCATCGAGAATGGCACAGTAATCGACCACATACCGGCAGAAAAGACTTATCAGGTGGCCCGACTGCTCGATCTGGATCATCTTGATGCCCAAATAACGATCGGCTACAACTTGCCATCAAAAAAAATCGGCAAGAAAGGAATTATAAAAATAGCCAACAAGTATTTCACAGACGAGGAGATAAGCCAACTTTCGGTCATTGCGCCAAAGATTGTGCTGAATGTCATAAAGAACTATGAAGTGGTGGAAAAGCGCACCGTGGAGACCCCCAACGAGCTTCACGGCATCGTGAAATGCAACAATCCCAAGTGCATCACCAACAACGAGCCTATGTCAACCTACTTCACCATTGTGGACAAGGCTAATGGCATACTGAAGTGTCACTATTGCGACAAAGAGCAAAACATCAACAACGTGGAGCTTGTATAAGACAACATCGCTCAAGCACAATATCTTCATTAACATAACATCAACACAAATGGAAAGAGATTCTGAGATTTTCAGCCTTATCGAGCAAGAACACCAGCGTCAACTGAGGGGCATGGAACTCATCGCGTCGGAGAACTTTGTCAGCGACGAGGTGATGCAAGCCATGGGCAGTTATCTGACGAACAAATATGCGGAGGGTCTTCCCGGAAAGCGCTATTACGGTGGTTGCCAGGTGGTGGACCAAGTGGAGAATATAGCCATTGACCGCGTGAAGAAGTTGTTCGGGGCCGAATTTGCCAATGTGCAACCCCACTCGGGTGCCCAAGCCAATCAGGCCGTACTTCTTGCCGTGCTGAAACCCGGCGACACATTCATGGGTCTTGACCTCGACCAGGGCGGACACCTCTCGCACGGAAGCGAGGTCAACACCTCGGGCATACTCTACCGTCACGTGGGCTACACGCTGAACCGCGAGACGGGTCGTGTGGACTACGACGAGATGGAACGTCTGGCTTTGGAGAACAAGCCCAAGCTGATTATCGGCGGTGGCTCGGCCTACAGCCGCGAATGGGACTACGAGCGCATGCGCAAGATCGCTGACGAGGTCGGCGCACTGCTCATGATCGACATGGCGCACCCTGCTGGTCTCATCGCAGCCGGTTTGCTGAACAATCCCGTGAAATATGCACACATCGTAACCACCACCACCCACAAGACCTTGAGAGGGCCGCGCGGTGGAGTCATACTGATGGGAAAAGATTTCGAGAATCCTTGGGGGCTGACCACCAAGAAGGGTGTTGTAAAGACCATGAGCCAACTGCTCAACAGCGCAGTTTTCCCCGGCAATCAGGGCGGACCGCTGGAGCACGTCATCGCAGCCAAAGCCGTAGGATTCGGCGAAAATCTGAAGCCGTCGTGGAAAGAATACGCCCAGCAGGTGAAAAAGAACGCTGCAACCTTAGCTCAAGACCTCATGGACTTGGGCTACGACATAGTGAGCGGTGGTACCGACAACCACTCCATGCTGCTTGACCTGCGTCCCAAATATCCCGACCTGACGGGTAAAGTGGCCGAAAACGCCCTCGTGTCGGCCGACATTACCGTAAACAAAAACAAGGTGCCCTACGACGAGCGCAGTGCTTTCCAGACTTCAGGCATCCGTTTGGGTACGGCAGCCATGACCACACGTGGCGCCAAGGAAGACATGATGCACCTCATAGCCAATCTCATCGACGAGGTATTGGCCGATCCCGAGAACGAGCAGGTCATAAAGCGCGTCAGGGAGAAAGTAAACGAGACCATGAAGGCATACCCTCTTTTCGCCTACTAAGAAATGACATTCATGCCAAGCACATCGGCATGGAACTAAAACAGCTTGCCGGGGGAGACGTTCCCCCGGCAAGTTTTTAGAAAAAACAGAACTTCCCAACCATTACCAACACCGCCGGCGCCTTGAAACGACACTTGCTTATACTTATTTCATTGTTCCTATCACAAGGAATGTTGGCTCAGACCCCTATTGCCAACCGTGTGAAAGCCGTGGCCAAGAGGCTACCTCACGATGCAGGGATAGTGGCCAAATACACCGACAACAAGCGTCATTGCCTTTACTACACGCTGCGCAACCGTCTCTTCCGCTACGACGTGAAGACCAACCGCCGCGAAGAAGTGGGCTTTTCGCCCTCGCCTTACTCTACCATCATCACCACATGGCTGGCTCCCGACGGCAACACCTTCTTTATCGCCGTGGACAAGAAAGGGCTATCAGCTTACTATTTGGACGACGGACAGGAGCTATGGCTATACGACTCATGGACAAAGGATGCAAAAAAAATAGGGCAAGGATTTTGCATTGCACACAAAAACGGACGAATAACCATCAAACGTGCCTCACGGACGGCCAGTAGTCAAACACATCAAAAACGCAGCAACAGTATGGTGCGCGACCACCATTACGACGAATACGGAACACCATTGGGCATGGGCGACGAATACTTAATGAAATAACCGCCTTATTTAGCTTGTGGCCTTGTTTTTGCATTACTTAAAACATGGCTTTGCAATCGGTATTCTATCGCACTGCGGTTTGGCACATATCGCAACGCCATAAAGCATCTATCGCAACGGCATAAAGCATCTATCGCCAAACGGCAAATCCATTGTAGAAAAAGCGAAAGGCAACGATGGTGTAACCAATTGTTACACAACGCTTTGCCCAATATCTGCGAGCCAAGTTATCTAACGGTAATAGGGAAACTATCTTACGGTGATATGGAAACAGCCTTGATGCACCTCATATTTCACATAACATCTGCCCGACTGCCGCATATCGCGCAACACCTCGGCCAGCACCCATTTTAGGGTATCGTTGCGCACAGCCCTACGCCGTTCGTTTGGAGCCTCCACCGTTTTGTATCGGTTGTAGCACACATCGAAAGTTGTTCCATAAAGATGGCAACTGTTCTGCGTGGCGTTGCTGTTTTTACCGCGAAGAATTTCCACATCGGCCTTCGAACGCAACACGCTGGTTACTATCACCTGATGCAACGGAATGCCCTTGATCTGCAAACTGTCGAAAAACGAGCGTCCAATATCCTGCAGCAGCACTGAAGCGCGGGGAACCAAATAGGGGATGCTGTTGCGCAACTTGTCCACATGGAAATAGGCATTGCTTCCGACATAGACGAGTTCCGTTTTCCGGTGTTCGGCATCGCGACTGTCGGCTACAGGTTTCACTCCATATTTTTGGGCAGCTTCAAGCTGAACATCGTTTTGGTCGGGAAATGTGGCGGAAAATCCGGGAACACTGTATATCCTGTTTTTCACCAATGAGCCATCTGCCCGAAAGAAACCGGTGTGCCTGCCTGACGAGTCGGCCAACAGAACGAGCGCTGCTTGCCGCTGGGCTGTAGCTTTGCCAACGACCCGCGCACCATCCTCGCTTCCATCGTCAACCGCAAGCGCTGGCTCTGTCGACAAAGCCAGCGAATCGACACCGTTGGCAGCATGCCTGTCGCTGGCAACAGACGGAAACACGCAGCGCACCAAAGCCAACAGCAGAGTAACAGTCAAAAAAGAAAGAATGTATCTTGATTTGCTTATTTTCATATCATCTGCAAATTTAGCACAAATAGAAATCATAGCAAAACAAAAGGCAAGCAAAATATCACCTCCGCAACCCATATTTTTCGGCTTTTAGAATGGTATGTCGCATAAATATCGTAAATTTGCACCATATTTTTGACACCATAACAATTAAGAATATTGACAGAGAAGCATATCGTACTTGAGGACATCGACCCCGTTGTGTTTTACGGCGTCAACAACAGTCATCTACAGATGGTCAAATCGCTCTATCCCAAGTTGCGCATCATGGCACGCGACAACGTGATACGCATATTGGGCGACGAAGAAGAGATGGCAAAGTTGGAGGCCGATTTGGAAACAATGCGGAAGCATGTGGCAAAGTACAACACCATCGCCGACGAGGACATTCTCGACATCGTGAAGGGGCATCCCACTAAAGCCGACGGTGTGAAGGGCGTATTAGTTTACAGCGTAAGCGGAAAACCCATCAAGAGCCGATCTGCCAACCAGCAACGCCTCATCGACGCGTTCGAAAAAGACGACATGATATTCGCCGTCGGGCCGGCCGGATCGGGCAAAACCTATCTCAGCATCGCCCTCGCCGTGAAAGCCCTCAAGGAAAAAGCCGTAAAGAAAGTCATACTCAGCAGGCCCGCCGTTGAAGCCGGCGAGAAATTGGGCTTCCTGCCGGGCGACATGAAAGACAAGATCGATCCCTACCTCCAGCCACTGTACGACGCACTGGAAGACATGCTGCCAGCAAGCCGGCTGCAGGACATGATGGACAAACGCATCATACAAATCGCGCCACTCGCGTTTATGCGCGGCCGAACATTAAGCGATGCCGTAGTCATACTCGACGAAGCGCAAAACACCACCACGGCACAAATCAGAATGTTTCTGACCCGTATGGGATGGAACACCAAGATGATTATCACGGGCGACATGACCCAGATAGACCTGCCGAGAGGACAGAAAAGCGGACTCAAGGAGGCACTGGAAATACTGTCGGGTACGGAGGGAATATCAGTGGTGAACCTTACGCAGAAAGACATCGTGCGCCACAAGCTGGTGACCCGCATTGTCGACGCTTACGCCCGCCACGACAAACTTGCCGAAAACGCAAGGACACGGGATGCCGCAGAAGGGTACACATTGAAAACGGAGACACAAGAAAATAGTAAAGCTTATAAATAACTCATTATGAAAGCATTAACTAATACCGATTTCCATTTTGATGGGCAAAAGAGTGTTTACCATGGCAAAGTGCGCGATGTCTACGACATCAACGACGACCTCATCGTGATGGTTGCCACCGACCGCATTTCCGCATTCGACGTCGTGTTGCCCAAGGGCATACCTTTCAAGGGACAAGTGCTCAACCAGATTGCAGCCAAGTTCCTCGATTCCACAAGCGACATCTGCCCCAACTGGAAGTTGGCCACACCCGACCCCATGGTAACGGTGGGCCTGAAATGCGAAGGATTCCGCGTAGAGATGATCATCCGCTCCATCCTCACAGGGTCGGCCTGGAGAGCCTACAAGGATGGTTGCCGTGAGCTTTGCGGCGTGAAACTGCCCGAGGGCATGAAGGAGAACGAGCGTTTCCCCGAGCCCATCATCACACCAACCACCAAAGCCGACGAAGGGCACGACATGAATATCTCACGCGAGGAAATAATCAGTCAGGGCATCGTGTCGGCCGAAGACTATGCCGTCATCGAGGACTGGACCCGCAAGCTCTTTGCCCGCGGACAGGAGATAGCAGCCAAACGTGGACTGATCCTCGTGGACACCAAGTATGAGTTTGGCAAGCGCAACGGACAGCTTTATCTCATCGACGAAATACACACACCCGACTCAAGCCGTTACTTCTACGCCGAAGGCTACGAGGAGAAATTGGCGCAAGGACTGCCCCAACGCCAGTTGTCGAAGGAATTTGTGCGCCAATGGCTTATCGAGCATGGCTTCATGAACCAGCCCGGCGAGCAGATGCCCGAAATTACCGATGAGTACGCCCAGCAGGTATCCGACAGGTATGTGGAGCTCTACGAACACATCACAGGCGAAAAATTCGACAAAGCCATCGAAGAGGGCAACATCGCAGCCCGCATCGAAAAGAATGTAAGCGACTATTTGGCATCCAGACAATAAAAGCGGATGTACAAACAAGAGAAAATCAATCCCTACGGCAAGCAGGGGGCTAAAGAAAAGTTGGTGGAGGAGATGTTCGACAACATCGCCCCCACCTATGACACCTTAAACCACCGGCTGTCGTGGAACATCGACAAAGGTTGGCGCAGGAAAGCCATCAGCCAACTGAAGTCGGGCAAGCCACAAACCATTCTCGACATCGCAACCGGCACAGGCGACTTTGCCCTATTGGCCGCACAGATGCTGCAACCCGGAAAAATAGTCGGCATAGACATATCGGAAGGCATGATGAAAGTGGCAAGGGAAAAGGTGAAACGCGCCGGACTGGAACATGTCATCGACATGAAAAAGGAAGACTGCCTCGCCATGTCGTTCCCCGACAACACCTTCGACGCCGCAACATCGGCCTTCGGTATACGCAATTTCCAAGACCTGGACAAGGGGCTGGCCGAAATATGCCGCGTAATGAAGCCCGGGGGATGCCTCAGCTTAGTAGAGCTGACCACACCTGTGACATTCCCCATGAAGCAACTGTTCAGAATTTACTCGCACACCATCCTCCCCGTCTACGGCAAACTAATTTCGAAAGACGCAGGAGCCTACAACTACCTCACCGCATCCATCGAGGCTTTTCCGCAAGGCGAACAGATGCTGGCTATCCTCAAGAAAGCCGGATTCGCACACGCCTCGTTCCAGCGCCTCACCTTTGGTATCTGCACCATGTATTTTGCGCAAAAATAATACAGACTATGGACAAATACGGTTTAATCGGCTATCCGTTAGGACATTCATTTTCAATCAGTTTTTTCAACGAGAAGTTTGAAAACGAAAAGATTAACGCTACTTATGAGAATTTCGAAATCCCGACCATCGAAGGATTTCCGGAAATACTCGATTCCAATCCCAATCTGCGAGGTCTCAACGTTACCATCCCCTATAAGGAAAAGGTAATAGGATTTCTCGACGCGCTGAGCAAGGACGCAAGGGAAATCGGCGCAGTCAATGTCATCAAAGTGTCGCACAAGGGAAACAAGACCGTTCTGAAAGGTTTCAACAGCGACGTCATCGGATTCACCAGAAGCATAGAGCCCCTGCTCGAACGGTTCCATAAAAAAGCACTTATCCTCGGCACAGGCGGCGCATCGAAAGCCATCGAGTATGGATTGAAAACGCTGGGACTCGAAACAATCAAAGTGAGCCGCACCGAAAAACCGGGAACACTGCAGTATAACAAAATCACGCCCGAAACCATCAAGGAATACAACGTGATAGTGAATTGCACACCATGCGGCATGTATCCGCACGCCGACGAATGTCCCGAACTCCCTTACGAGGCCATGGACAGCCACACCCTGTTGTACGACCTCATTTACAACCCCGACGAGACAATGTTTATGAAAAAAGGAAAAGCACAGGGCGCCATTGTCAAGAACGGACTCGAGATGCTGCTGCTCCAAGCCTTCGCCAGCTGGGAATTTTGGAACAGCAAAGAATAACCACCATTAACACAATCATCAACCATGAATAACCGATACATGATGCGTGGCGTCAGCGCCGCAAAGGAAGACGTTCACAATGCCATCAAAAACATTGACAAGGGACTCTACCCACAGGCTTTTTGCAAAATCATACCCGACATACTGGGCGGCGATCCCGACTATTGCAACATCATGCACGCCGACGGAGCAGGTACCAAATCTTCGCTTGCGTACATGTATTGGAAAGAGACGGGCGACCTGAGCGTGTGGAAAGGCATTGCCCAAGACGCTATCGTGATGAACACCGACGACCTGCTATGTGTGGGTGCCGTAGACAACATTCTGCTCTCCAGCACCATCGGAAGAAACAAAATGCTGGTGCCAGGCGAGGTGATCAGCGAAATAATCAACGGCACCGACAGCTTCCTTGAGGAAATGCGAAAACAGGGCGTGGGTATATGGCCCACCGGAGGCGAAACGGCCGATGTGGGCGACCTCGTGCGCACCATCATCGTTGACTCCACCGTATCCTGCCGCATGAAACGCAGCGACGTCATAAACAACGCCAACATTAAGCCGGGCGATGTCATTGTGGGACTGAGCTCCACGGGACAAGCAACTTACGAGCAACAATACAACGGAGGAATGGGAAGCAACGGACTGACCAGTGCGCGGCACGATGTGTTCGCCAAATACTTGGCCGAGAAATTCCCGGAAAGCTACGACCAGGCCGTACCCGACGAGCTTGTCTATAGCGGCAAATATCGGCTCACCGACAAAATCGACGGTTTGTCGCTGGATGCGGGACAACTGGTGCTCTCACCCACCAGAACATATGCTCCCGTCATCCGGAAAATGCTGGACGAGCTGCGGCCGGAAATCCACGGAATGGTACATTGCACCGGCGGCGCACAAACAAAAGTGCTGCACTTCGTAAACGACAATTGCAAAGTAATAAAAGACAACATGTTCCCCATTCCGCCACTCTTCCAAATCATCCACGACTGCAGCGGAACCGATTGGAAAGAGATGTATCAGGTGTTCAACATGGGACATCGCATGGAAATATACGTCAAACCCGAACATGCAGACCAAGTAATCGGCATCAGCAAGAGTTTTGGCATCGATGCACAAATTGTAGGCCGCATCGAAGAAGGAAAACGCTCGCTGACCATCAAGAGCGAATACGGTGAGTTCAACTACTAATAAAGAACACACCCACTCATTTCACCCTACATGACAAACATGGCAGACAACAACAAAATACTCGAAAAATTAGAAGGACTGGAAAGCCGTTACGAGGAAGTAAGTACACTCATCACCGACCCCGCAGTCATTGCTGACCAACAACGCTACGTCAAACTGACAAAGGAATACAAGGATTTGGGCGACATCATGAGCGCACGCAACCGATACATAGCATGCCTCAACGCCATCAAAGAAGCCAAAGATATATTGGCCAACGAGAGCGACCCCGACATGAAGGCCATGGCACGCGAAGAACTGCAGGAAAACGAAAACCTGCAACCCAAATTGGAAGAGGAAATCAAAATAGCTTTGGTGCCCAAGGATCCCGAGGATGCAAAGAACGTACAAATGGAAATAAGAGCAGGAACTGGCGGCGACGAGGCTGCCCTCTTTGCCGGCGACCTCTTCAATATGTACAAACGCTACTGCGAGAAAAAAGGATGGACCGTAAGTGTAACAGCTGTTAACGAAGGTGCCGTGGGCGGATACAAGGAGATAGACTTCGCCGTAAACGGAGATAACGTATACGGTACACTCAAGTATGAATCGGGAGTGCACCGTGTGCAACGTGTACCCGCCACAGAAACACAAGGCCGCATGCACACCAGCGCAGCAACAGTAGCCGTGCTTCCAGAGGCCGAAAAGTTTGAAGTACACATCAACGAAGGAGACATCAAATGGGACACATTCCGATCGAGTGGAGCTGGCGGACAAAACGTCAACAAGGTAAGCTCAGGCGTGCGATTACGTTATCCTTGGAAAAACCCAGAAACAGGCGAGGTGGAAGAAATCCTCATTGAATGTACCGAAACACGCGATCAGCCCAAAAACAAAGAACGTGCTCTCAGCCGCCTTTATACCTACATTTACGACCATGAACATAAAAAATACATGGACGACATATCAAGCCGTAGAAAGTCGTTGGTCTCAACAGGCGATAGAAGCGCAAAGATTAGAACTTACAATTTCCCACAAGGCCGCGTAACAGACCACCGCATAGGATACACCACACACGACCTGCCAGGATTTCTGGCTGGCGACATACAGGACATGATCGATGCACTGACTGTAGCCGAGAATGCCGAAAAACTGAAAGAAAACGAATTATAACACCCAAGTTATGACCAGACAACAAATCATCGAACAAATATTCAACAAGAAAACATTCTTGTGCGTAGGACTCGACACTGATATCCGAAAAATCCCACAATGCCTGTTGAACGAGGAAGACCCCACGTTCGAATTCAACAAACAGATTATAGATGCTACCGCACCCTATTGCATAGCCTATAAACCCAACCTCGCGTTCTACGAAAGCATGGGCGTAAAAGGCATCGTCTCATTTAAGAAAACCATCGACTACCTAAAAGAAAATTATTCACAACATTTCATCATTGCTGACGCTAAGCGAGGAGACATCGGCAACACATCCACAATGTACGCAAGAAGTTTCTTCGAGGACTTTGGAGTCGATTCGTTGACCGTTGCACCATATATGGGCGAAGACAGCGTAAAACCTTTCTTGGAATACGAAGGAAAATGGGTAATTTTGCTGGCATTAACATCCAATGCCGGATCACACGATTTCCAGTTGACAGAGGATGCACAAGGTGAACGGCTCTTCGAAAAGGTACTTCGCAAGAGCATGTCATGGGGAAACAAAGACAACATGATGTACGTAGTGGGTGCCACACAAGGGCAAATGTTCGAAGATATCAGAAAAATCGCACCAGACCACTTCCTACTCGTGCCCGGCGTTGGCGCACAGGGAGGAAGCCTGCAAGAAGTATGCAAGTATGGAATGACAAAAGAGTGCGGACTAATAGTCAACTCCAGTAGAGGGATTATTTATGCCAGTCAAAGCGATAATTTCGCGCAAGCGGCCGCAGAAAAAGCTAAAGCACTGCAACTACAAATGGCTGAAGAACTCGAAAAACTTTGAAACTAACGCAAAGCATTAGTTTCACACAAGGCGTGCA
The DNA here is from genome assembly GCA_963656105.1 of Eggerthellaceae bacterium. GTDB lineage: Bacteria > Bacteroidota > Bacteroidia > Bacteroidales > Bacteroidaceae > Prevotella. The sequence continues at coordinate 29,774 of CAVKHW010000006.1, read as the reverse complement.
ATTGTGCAATTGTACGCCTTTACTATTCGAAAAAACCGAAATAATGACCAAGTTTTCCTCTTTTTAAAATAAATATTACTATATTTGCAGAAATATTTCAATCAAAACCAAAATGGAATTCTCTGCAAAACAAATAGCACAATTCATCGGAGGAAAAGTTGAAGGTGACGAAAACGCAAAAGTGCACACATTCGCAAAGATAGAATATGGCGAACCGGGTGCCATTTCATTTTTGGCAAACAGCAAGTATGCACATTACCTCGACAACACGCTGTCAAGCATTGTACTTATTGACGAAAGCATCCATCTTGATTCCCCTGTAAAGCCAACGCTTATATGGGTGAAAAACGCACGCGACTGTGTGGCGAAGCTTTTACAGATGTACGAAGCAGCAAAACCCAAAAAGACAGGCATAGACAAGTTGGCATTCATCTCGCCGAAAGCCAAAATAGGCAAAGATGTCTACGTCGGACCATATGCTTGTATTGGCGACGGTGCAGAGATTGGCGACGGATGTCAAATATATCCTAATGCAGTCATAGGCGACAATGTCAAAGTGGGAAAAGAAAGCACTATCTACCCTAACGTAACCATATACTACGGATGCAAATTAGGCAACAACGTAATTATTCATGCAGGAAGTGTCATCGGTGCTGACGGGTTCGGGTTTGCGCCAAACATGGAAACTGGCGAATACGACAAGATACCACAAATTGGCATAGTTACAATCGAAGATAATGTTGAAATCGGTGCCAACACATGCGTTGACCGTTCAACGATGGGTTCGACCTATATCCGAAAAGGCGTAAAGCTGGACAATCTCGTACAGATCGCACACAACACCGACATAGGGCAGAATACTGTAATGTCAGCGCAAGTGGGCATAGCAGGCTCCACTAAGGTAGGCGAATGGTGCATGTTCGGAGGGCAAGTCGGTATAGCAGGACACATAGAAATAGGAGACAAGGTATTTCTGGGAGCACAATCGGGTGTTCCAAGTTCCCTAAAAAGCAACCAGACCCTCATTGGCACTCCACCCATGCAGAAACTTCCCTATTTCAAAAGCCAAGCCATATTCCAACGACTACCTGAAATTTACAAACAGCTGAATGCGCTGCAAAAAGAAGTCGAAGAACTTAAGAAAAAACTATGAAGAACATGGACACTGCAAAACAAACGACAATCGGCGGAAGCTTTTCCCTCTACGGGAAAGGGCTACACACGGGTCTCAGTCTGACTGTGACATTCAATCCTGCCCCAGAAAACACAGGATACAAAATACAACGCATTGACATAGAGGGTGAGCCCATCATTGAAGCTATAGCAGAAAACGTAGGAGACACACAGAGGGGAACCGTGCTGCAATCTGGTGATGTAAGGGTTTCCACCATTGAACATGGCATGTCGGCACTGTACGCTCTAGGCATTGATAATTGTCTTATCCAAGTAAACGGCCCAGAGTTTCCGATTCTTGACGGGTCGGCAAATCCCTATGTGGAGAAGATCAGAGAAATTGGTATCATAGAGCAAAACGCGCCAAAAGACTATTATATCATACGCAAGAAGATAGAAGTGCGCGATGAGGAAACAGGATCATGCATCACGATATTACCCGATGAGCAATTCTCTGTGACCGCCATGTGTTCTTTTGCATCTAAATTCATTAGCAGCCAATTTGCCACACTTGATGATATAGCGAGCTACGCCTCCGAGATTGCACCTGCCCGCACATTCGTCTTCGTACGCGACATAATGCCATTGCTTGAAGCCAACCTTATTAAAGGTGGCGACCTCGACAATGCGATTGTGATCTACGAGAAAAAAGTAGAACAGGAGCAATTGGACAAATTGGCCGATCTACTGAAAGTGCCACACATGGATGCAACAAAGATTGGTTACATTCAGCACAAGCCATTGATGTGGGACAACGAATGTACAAGGCACAAACTGCTTGACATCATCGGTGACATGGCCTTGATTGGGAAGCCCATTAAAGGGCGCATCATTGCTACACGCCCCGGCCATACCATCAACAACAAGTTTGCGCGCCTTATGCGCAAAGAAATTCGCAAACATGAAATTCAGGCGCCTATCTATGATCCGAACGATGAACCTCTGATGGACAACATCCGCATCAGGCAACTGTTGCCGCATCGTTACCCCATGCAACTTGTTGACAAGGTTGTAGCCATGGGTGCAACAAGCATCGTAGGAGTGAAGAATGTAACAGCAAACGAGCCTTTCTTTCAGGGGCATTTCCCGGACGAGCCTGTAATGCCTGGCGTACTTCAGATTGAGGCGATGGCTCAGTGCGGAGGACTTCTTGTCTTAAGTCAATTGGAAGAACCTGAAAAATGGTCTACTTATTTCTTAAAGATTGACGATGTGAAATACAGGCACAAGGTAGTACCTGGCGACACTTTACTTTTCAAGGTTGAGCTTCTCCACCCCGTACGTCATGGCATCAGCTCCATGCGAGGTTATGTATTTGTGGGTGACCATGTGGTATCGGAAGCCACTTTCACCGCCCAAATCATTAAAAACAAATAATACTGTTATTATGAACCAAATCAGCCCGTTAGCATTCGTACATCCCGAAGCAAAATTGGGAGACAACAATATTATAGGCTCGTTCTGCTACATCGACCGCAACACCGTATTAGGCGACAACAATGTTTTGCAAAATAGCGTGACCATCAATTGTGGTGCCCGCATTGGTAACGGTAATGAAATATTCCCGGGTGCCAGTATATCCACAAAGCCGCAAGACTTGAAATTTAAAGGCGAAGAGACCATTTGCGAGATAGGCAACAACAACAGCATTCGCGAAAATGTGACCATATCAAGAGGAACGGCCTCGAAAGGTACCACTAAGGTGGGCGACAACAACCTTCTGATGGAAAATATGCATGTAGCACACGATTGCGTATTAGGCAATCGTCTCATCATTGGCAACTCCACTAAATTTGCGGGCGAAGTTATTGTTGACGACAATGCCATCGTCAGTGCAACCGTATTATGCCATCAATTTTGCCGTATTGGCGGATATGTCATGATACAGGGCGGCTGCCGTTTTAGTCAGGACATTCCGCCCTACATCATTGCAGGAAAAGAGCCCACCCGTTACGCAGGCATTAATTTGGTGGGCTTGCGCCGTCATGGTTTCAGCAACGACCTCATTGGTCTGATTCACGATGCCTACCGTCTGTTGTACAGCGAAGGCATCCTTTCCGATGGCATCAAGAAAGTAAAGAGCGAGCTACAAGTCACACCTGAAATACAATACATTATAGATTTTGTATCTTCATCGAAGCGTGGCATTATACGCTAATGCGAAATAGATTTGAAAATATTATTTAGCCCCCAAAATCAATTCTAACCACATTGGGATGACAATTTGTCCATCGCAATGTGGTTAGCAACCAATTAACGGAGAGTCATCTTTGAATATGAACGCTTGCATGATTCTCATTTTTCCACATCGAACAAGCCCTTATCCCTTCCATACTGAGCTATAAATGAAAAATCTTGTTGTCATTATAGGGCCAACGGGAGTAGGCAAAAGCGACCTTTGCATCAAGGTAGCCAGACTGCTTGGTTCACCTGTCATCAATGCTGATTCCCGGCAGATTTATGCAGAATTGCCTGTCGGAACGGCATCGCCGACAACAGCGCAACAATCTCAAGCGAAACATTATTTCGTTGGAAATCACAATGTGGAAGACTATTATAGCGCTTCCATGTTTGAAGAGGATGTGATGAATCTTTTATCAAGGCTGTACAATGGTAAAGAAGACGGTGTAGCGCATGACAACTGCGTGATGTCGGGAGGAAGCATGATGTATATCGATGCCGTGTGCAATGGCATTGACGACATACCGACCGTAGACGATGCAACACGCCAAACGCTGAAGCGTCGCCTTGCCGACGAGGGTTTGCCCGCTCTTGTTGACGAGTTAAAGCTGCTTGATCCTGAACATTGGAAAATAGTGGACCGTAACAATCCTCGCCGTGTTGTTCATGCTTTGGAGATTTGCCACATGACGGGGAAGACCTACTCTTCATTCCGAACGAACAAGAAAAAAACAAGACCATTCAACATCATCAAGATAGGGTTGAATCGACCACGCGAGGAGATGTACGACCGCATTAACAGTCGTGTTATCAGCATGATAGAAAGCGGACTGGTAGAAGAGGCCAAACGAATGTATTGCAAGCGCGGATTAAACTCATTGAACACAGTCGGTTACAAGGAGTTGTTCTCTTATTTCGACCATCAGATCACCTTAGAGGAGGCTATCCGACAAATACAATCCAACACGCGTTGCTACATGAGAAAACAACTGACTTGGTTCAAGAAAGACACTGATATTACTTGGTTTTCCCCGGAAAACATTGAAGATATCTTAAATTTTGTCGTATCAAAGACACGATAACTGTCATATTTCGTATATTTGCAATCTATAATTTCACAACAATCGGCAATGAAAAAGATAAAGTCAATCATGGATTGGTGTTGGCGCAAGATGCGCAAATTCTGGCCATGGTATAAAGGGTTGTATCGCGGTCGCGCATGGTATACCAAAAGCGCCGTAGCTTTTGTTTCGTTAATCGTAGCGTTTCTTTTGTACTTAGGGGCTGTGGACATCAATTTCCTTTGGCTCTTCGGGAAAAGCCCCGGCTACTTTTCCGGTATCCAAGACCCTCAAACGAGTCAAGCATCCGAGATATACAGCGCTGACGGAAAGCTTATCGGAAAATACTTTAACGAGAACCGCACACCTGTAAAGTACGAAGATGTAAGCCCAGCTTTTTTCAAAGCCCTCATCGACACTGAAGACGAGCGTTATTTCAGCAGGCCAAGAGGCATGGCAGTGGATGTCGTAGGCATTCTCGGAGCGATGAAAGATGCCGTATTGCGGCACGATGGTCGAGGTGCATCAACCATTAGCCAGCAGCTTGCCAAGAACATGTTTCGTGTACGTTCCAACTACTCGACAGGGCTTTTGGGTAAGATACCCGGCCTGAAGATATTGATTGTGAAAAGCAAGGAGTGGATTATCGCCACAAAGCTCGAAACGATATTCAGCAAGAAAGAAATCCTAACCATGTATGCCAACACGGTGGATTTCGGCTCCAATGCATACGGCATCAAGACCGCAGCCAAGACCTATTTTGACACGACGCCCGACAGTCTAAAGACCGAAGATGCAGCCGTTCTGGTCGGCATGTTAAAAGCCACGACACTCTACAACCCGAAGTCGAATCCTGAAAGAAGTTTGGCACGCCGTAACACGGTTCTCAACAACATGCTCACCCACAGCGACTTGAGCGCAGCGCAGTGCGACTCACTGAAGCGTTTGCCCATCGATCTGCATTATAAGATGGAAGAAAACTATGATGGACAGGCATTGTATTTCCGCGAAGCCATATCCGACGAGCTGAAGGATTGGTGTGAAGAGAACCACTACGACCTTTACAGTTCGGGGTTGAAGATATACACCACTCTGGATTCCAGAATGCAGAAATATGCAGAGGAAGCTGCCATGAAGCAAATGGAAATCGTGCAGAAGAATTTCAACAACCATTGGGGGATATACCGCAATCAAGACAACAATTGGCTGCGTCAAGAACCTTGGCAGGACGAGAACCATCAGGTGATACCCAACTTTATTCAGAACATTGCCGAAAGGCAACCCTTCTACAAGGCATTGCAAGCTAAGTTCCCGAACGATCCCGACTCCGTGGCCTATTATTACAAGGAGTGGAAACACCCGGTGAAAGTGTTCGATTACGACAAAGGAACCGTTACCAAGACGATGACTTCCGAAGATTCGATCAAGTACATGGTTACGTTCATGCATTGCGCCATGGTTGCCATGGAACCACAAACCGGCGCCGTAAAAGCTTGGGTGGGCGACATCGACTTCAAGACATGGAAATATGACAAGGTAACGGCGCAAAGGCAACCAGGCTCCACGTTCAAGCTCTTTGTCTACACCGAGGCAATGAACGAGGGACTGACTCCCTGCGACAAACGCCGCGACGAATACATCTCGCTGCAAGTGTACGACAAAAAGAAACACGAGATGACCACCTGGACGCCCAGCAACGCCAACGGGTCATTCTCAGGCGACTCGATACCATTGAAAAGTGCTTTTGCCAAAAGTATCAATTCCGTGGCAGTACGCCTTGGCCAAGAACTCGGCATCAAAAACATCATTGAGACTGCCAAGAAGATGGGCATTGAAAGTCCGCTCGACGACGAGCCCTCGTTGGCTCTCGGGGCAAGCGATGTGAATCTGCTCGAGATGGCAGGAGCCTACTGTACGATAGCCAACAACGGCCAGCACCACCGTCCGGTATTGGTTACACGCATCGTAGACAGCGATGGCAACGAAGTGTACAAAGAGCAAACTGCGGCCGAGCAAGTCATACCCTACAAGAGCGCATTCCTCATGCAGAAAATGCTGATAAGCGGCACCCACGACGGAGGAGGCACATCTGTAAGTTTCTCAGCTGCCGAATATGCCGGCAACTCATTCCGCGATACCGATTGGGGAGGCAAGACGGGTACGACCAACAACCACTCTGACGCATGGTTCATGGGCGTAAGTCCCAATCTGGTGGTAGGCGCATGGGTAGGCGGCGAGTACCGCAGCATCCATTTCCGAACAGGTGCCCTGGGGCAAGGCTCCAAGACAGCATTGCCAATCTGTGGTTATTTCATCCACGCACTGATGTCGGATGCTGCATTCGAAAAATACCACGCCAAGTTCCAGTCGCCAGCCGACGCAAGTATCACGGGCGACATGTACGACTGCCAGCCCTACTACGCACCGGTGCGCAACGACACGGCGAGCCTGCAGCGCGACAGCTTGATGGTTACCGATGAGGAAATAGTGCTTGACGAGAACGGCAATCCCATTTCCCAACCAGTTCAAAACGGCACAAATGGTAAGGAAAAATCAGAAAACAATAGTGAAAAGAAACGAAAGACGGAGGAGACCGTAAGCTTCGACAATCTTTAAAGCACTATATGCCGAAAGCCACAGAACACAGCATCGATCTCGACAACGAAGAGTTGCAACAGGCTCTTCAAATCATACAGTTTACCCGCCGCTCGCTTTTCCTGACAGGTAAAGCGGGGACGGGTAAATCCACATTCCTGCGATACATCGCCTCGCACACCAAGAAGAAGCACATCATTTTGGCACCCACCGGCATAGCCGCCATCAATGCCGGCGGTTCAACCCTGCACAGTTTCTTCAAACTACCCTTTCACCCCCTCCTTCCCAACGACAGTCAATATTCGCCGCGCAACATACGCAATACGCTGAAATACAACAGCGAAAAAATAAAGATTATCCGCGAATTGGAGCTTATCATCATCGATGAAATCAGTATGGTGCGTGCCGACATCATCGATTTCATCGACAAGGTGCTACGCATTTACTGCCGCAACATGCGCGAGCCGTTTGGCGGCAAACAGCTGTTGCTGGTAGGCGACATCTACCAGCTTGAGCCCGTAGTCAAGGAGGACGACCGGCAACTGCTGCGCCCGTTCTACCCTTCGGCCTTCTTCTTCGATGCAAAGACCTTCCAGCAAATGCGTCTCATATCCATCGAGCTGAAGAAAGTGTACCGGCAAAGCGACCCGACATTCATCAACATCCTCGACCACATACGCATATCGCAAGTCACACAACGCGATCTGACATTGATTAACGAGCGCGTAGGAAGGGACGAGCGCGAGGAAGGGCGCAGCGACGACAACAGCCCCAAGCAGCTCTCCATCACCCTCTCTGCACGCCGCGACACCGTAGACTACATCAACAACCAGCATCTGAACAATCTGCCCGGCGACACAGAGGTGTTCAAAGGATACATAGAGGGCGAATTTCCGGCATCGAACCTGCCCACACCCAAGGAACTGGAACTGAAAGTGGGCGCGCAAGTGCTTTTTGTCAAAAACGATATGGATCGACGTTGGGTAAACGGAACACTGGGCACCATCGTCGGTTTCGACGAAGACAGCCACGAACGCATCTATGTGTTGACCGAAGAAGGCGTCGAACTGGATGTGGAACGCGAGAAATGGAGCAATGTCAGATACGCCTTCAACGAACAAGAAAAGAAAATAGAAGAGCAGGAACTGGGCACTTATACACAATTTCCCATACGTCTGGCATGGGCCATAACGATACACAAAAGTCAGGGACTGACATTCAACCGCGTCAAAATTGATTTCACAGGCGGTGTGTTTGCCGGCGGCCAGACATACGTGGCCTTGTCGCGCTGCACATCGCTCAAGGGCATCACCCTCACCAATCCCATACAGCGGAACGAAATATTCGTGCGATCCGAAGTGCTGCATTTTGCACAAAGCTACAACGACCAGACCGCTATCAGTCTGGCACTCAAGCAGTCGAAAGCCGACAAGGAATACTGGGACGCCGTGCAAGCCTACGACCGTGGCGACATGCAAGCAGCCCTCGATGCCTTTTTTTTGGCCATACACAGCCGCTACGACATCGAAAAACCCGTGGCCAAACGATTTATCCGCCGCAAACTCAACCTTGTCAACGTGCAGCGCAAGAGAATAGCGGAACTGCAAAACCAACTCGAACAAAAAGACGAATACCTGAAAAAACTTGCCGTCGAATACATCGTTATGGGAAAGGAGTGCGAAACGGAAAAAATGACCGATGCAGCCATCCGCAACTACGAAAAAGCACTTGCTTTGTACCCCGATATTCCAGAAGCCAAGCGCAGACTGAAAAAAATGAAAAAGCGAAAGTCGAAAGATTCTTGACCGCATCGCGACAGCTATCAAAACGCAATGCGATAGCTATCAAACCGCAACGCGATAAGTACCAAACCGCAACACGATAGCTACCAAACCGCAACGCCATAGGACACCTAAGGCAAGACCGACCGCTGTCGGCATGGCTCCGCACGGCATATCCAATTGCCTTCTTACAACAACGAACCAATGAAGATCATCGAGCAATATCTCGCAGGCAAGCATCGGCAAAGCGACTGCGAAGACGGCTTTGTCGTCAACGCCGACTTTGTGGCAGTAATCGACGGCAGCACAAGCAAAACGCCCCGACAACTAAGCCCCGACATGAAAAACGGCCGATTGTGCATGCTGGCCTTGTGCGAGTTCATGGCGCATTTGGCACCCGAGGCCACGGCCAGCCAGTTTTGTGAACAAGTCACCGCCCATATCCATTCACTTTACCCGTCCGACGATAGCAGACCGAGGCTGCATCCGCAAGAACGGCTCTGCGCCAGTGCCGTGGTCTACAGCAAGCGGCGGCACGAAATATGGATGGTGGGCGACTGCCAGTGTCTGATCGACGGGCAGCTCTATCAAAACAACAAACCCTACGAAGACCAGCTGGCTCGCCGTCGCGCCGAAGCGTTCATCCAGACGATGAAAACTCACCCTGACATGGTGCGCAATCGACATATCGTGCACGACTACGCCCGCGACACCATCCTTCCGGCACTCATCGCGAGCATGGCAGAAGAAAACCACACATACGCCGTGATTGACGGATTTCCGATTTACACTCCAGGCGTAAAAATTCTACATCCCGACGCCTCTTGCTCCGAAATCGTATTGGCCTCCGACGGCTATCCATGCCTTTACCCCACCCTACGCGAAAGCGAAGATGCGCTGCAAGAACTGCTCGCCTCCGACCCTTACTGCATTCAGTCGTTCGTTGCAACCAAGGGACTGATGGAAGGCAACACCTCGTTCGACGACCGTGCCTACGTGCGGTTCAGCCCGCTGGCCTAACGATAAGCATAGGCAGCACCATGCCCTGATGGTGGCAAAACGGTAAAAGAGAGGCAAGGGGTGACACTATCATCCATTTTTTTTGTAATTTTGCACAAAAGTTCACAACATCTCATGAGATATTTCACTTGGATACGCTTCGACGGTACGGCATATCACGGATGGCAGATACAGCCCAACGGAATGTCAGTGCAGCAAAAAATGCAAGAAAGCCTTTCGCTGCTGTTGCGCTACCCCGTAGAGGTAGTCGGTGCCGGACGCACCGACGCAGGCGTGCACGCCAACCAGATGGTGTGCCACTTCGACACCGTGCGACCCATCGACGCCGACCAGCTGTGCTACCGTTTGGCACGCGTGCTTCCGCGCGACATATCATGCGAGAAGATAGCCGCCGTGGATGCCGACCTGCACGCACGCTTCTCGGCCCGTCGGCGCGTTTACCGCTATTTCATACACACCAAGCGCGACCCCTTTCTGCGCCATCACTCGGTGGAAATGCACTGGCCACTCAATTTTGAACTGATGAACCAGGCTGCAGCACAACTGTTGACCGTCGACGATTTCAAGGCATTCTGCAAGGCGGGTGCCGACAACAAGACCACCCTGTGCAACGTTACCACCGCACAATGGGTAAAGACCGGCGAGCACACCTACTATTTTGAGATAGCGGCCAACCGGTTCCTGCGCAATATGGTGCGGGCCGTAGTGGGCACACTCATCGACGTGGGGCGCGGCAGAATGACCTTGGAGCAGTTCGACCACATTCTGCACGGCGGAACGCGGTCCGACGCAGGCGAATCGATGCCTGCCAACGGCCTCTTCCTTTGGGAAATCGATTATTAACATCAACTTTTTTTGATTCAGGATATGTGGTTGATTTTAGCTTTCCTCTCAGCAACACTGCTGGGATTTTATGATTCGTTCAAGAAAAAATCTCTTCTCGAAAACGCAGTCATCCCCGTACTGTTCCTCAACACGGTGTTTTCTTCGCTCATTTTCCTACCCTTCATCATACTTTCGGCCACCGACGTGCTGCCCGCCGCTTCGCTCTTTCATGTGGGCCAAGGCGGATGGGATATGCACAAGTACATCATACTCAAGAGTTTCATCGTGCTCTCAAGTTGGATATTCGGATATTTCGGCATGAAACACCTGCCATTGACCATCGTCGGACCGATCAATGCCACCCGGCCAGTGATGGTGCTGGTCGGCGCGCTGCTGGTGTTCGGCGAAAGCCTCAACCTTTGGCAGTGGACGGGAGTGATGCTTGCCGTAGCCTCCTTTTTCATGTTGAGCCGCTCCGGAAAGAAAGAAGGCATCGACTTTGAACACAACCGCTGGATATGGTTCATCGTGTTGGCTGCAGTGCTGGGTGCCATCAGCGGCCTCTACGACAAGTATCTCATGGCCGACCCGGAAAACGGAGGCGTGGGCATCGACCGCATGGCCGTACAGTCGTGGTACAACATCTACCAAATGGCAATGATGGGAACCATGATGGCCATCCTTTGGTGGCCACACCGCAAGCACACCACGCCATTCCGATGGGACTGGTGCATCGTCGGTATCAGCCTCTTTCTGAGTGCCGCCGACTTTGTTTACTTCTATGCGCTGAGCCTGCCCGGAGCCATGATATCCATCGTGTCAATGATTCGCCGAGGAAGCGTCATCGTCAGTTTTCTCTTCGGCGGCCTGTTCTTCCACGAACGCAACCTACGCGCCAAAGCCATCGACTTGGCACTGGTGCTGCTGGGCATGATATTCCTTTATATCGGCAGCAGATGAAATCGAATGCGAGGTTTAACTATAAATTCTTTGCATTCTGAAAGTAAAACCGTATCTTTGCAAAAGAATTTGTACCGAACGCCCAACTTTTATTCATCTTTGAAAACAAAACATAATGGCACGCAATATCTTTAAGGGATTGGGCATAGCCCTCATCACTCCATTCACACCCGACGGGGAAGTCGACTACAAGTCGCTGAAACGCCTTGTGGAACACCAAATTAACCATGGGGCCGATTTCCTGTGCATCTTGGCCACCACAGCCGAAGCTCCCTGTCTCACCCACGACGAAAAGGAAAAAATCACCCAGCTCATCAGGGAAGTGGTAAATGGGCGTATCCCTATACTGAAATACTGCGGAGGCAACAACACCGCAGCAGTTATCGAAGAAATGCGCACCACCGACTGGACAGGCATCGACGGCATACTGAGCATCTGCCCATACTACAACAAACCCTCGCAGGAAGGCCTCTACCAGCATTTCAAGGCCATAGCCGAAGCCAGCCCGTTACCTCTTGTACTTTACAACGTGCCAGGGCGCACCGGCGTGAACATGAAAGCCGCCACCACACTGCGCTTGGCACACGAATGCGAGAACATCGTGGCCATCAAGGAAGCGGCGGGAAGCCTCGAACAGGTCGACGAAATTATTTACAACAAACCCGACCGCTTCGACGTGATCAGCGGCGACGACGCGCTCACCTTCTCCATGGTGGCCAGCGGAGCTGCAGGTGTCATCTCGGTGATCGGCAATGCCCTGCCAAAAGAATTTTCACGTATGATACGGTTGGAATTTAAAGGCGAATACGAACCCGCACGCAAAATCCACCACATGTTCACCGAACTTTACAGCCTTCTATTTGTCGACGGCAATCCAGCCGGTGTCAAAGCATTGCTCAACGATATGGGGTTCATCGAAAACCAGCTGCGACTGCCTCTTGTGCCTACCAAGATAGAGACCAAACAGAAAATGGCCGATATTCTTGAGCGGCTGCGCCTTTAAGGGATGAGCTCTTGCTGCTCCAACCAGGCAGAAAGAGAGACAACCGATGGCGCAATCAAACAGACATCGCGGCAGCCCATGTGTCTGCCTTCTTGTCGAAACCTGCATACAGACACGCTTGTCCACGACGGAAGATAACAGGACTATACCACTAAAAGAAAAATACAAACCAGAAAACACGAAGTTATACACTTGTTCTTCCCGTTATTTTTCATAAAAAATGAAGCATTTTATTTGGAGGATAAACAGTAAAATGCTAAATTTGCAAATGAAAAGGAGAAACCATTTGGGAGTTGTATCGGTTCGATTGGGATACTCATCAAATTACAATGAAAACTGAGACGCTACTCATGCCAATGGCGGGCCACATAAATCGCATTCGCGACTAAGCATCATTGCCGGTGGATTACAAAGACAGAGGGCTCTCACAACTTCTATAGCTGGAGTTTTCATCACATCATCGGTATGATTCCCTTTTTACTATCGGAGAATTGAGCTTTGAGGATCGCCTCACCTCAGTTCTCCTTTTTTAAGGCGGGTTCTATAAATTACCTTTGATGGATTTTTGAATTTTAGCCGAGCAGATTTTTCTTTCCTTCTGAAGGAGCATAGCGGGCTATGCGACTAAAGAAGATAAGGAAAAGATGTCGGATAAAAACAAAAAGACACAAAGAGCAATCCGCCAAGAATACAAATTTAACAATGCGTGGAATTTATTGAACACGACTTAATCCATAAAGACCTATGTTTAGCGGAATAGTGGAAGAAATGGCAACCGTAGTTGCCGTGAAAAAGTATCAGGAGAATATCGACTTTATCCTGCGGTGTTCGTTTGTCGACGAACTGAAAATCGACCAAAGCGTTGCCCACAATGGCGTTTGCCTTACGGTGGTGGCCATAGACAACGGCACATACACCGTTACGGCCATGAAGGAAACGCTCGACCGTTCCAACCTCGGGCTGTTGCAGGTTGGCGACAACGTGAATGTAGAGCGATCCATGATGATGAACGGACGGCTCGATGGGCACATCGTGCAAGGACATGTGGACGAAACGGCTACATGCGTGGACATGAACGATGCCGACGGCAGCACCTATTTCAAGTTCCAATACAAAGCCAACAAAGAAATGGCGCAACGCGGCTATTTCACCGTCGACAAGGGATCAGTGACCGTCAACGGCGTGTCGCTCACTGTAGTCGACCCCACAGACAACACATTTCAAGTGGCCATCATCCCCTACACACGGCAAAACACCAACTTCCGCGACCTGAAGATAGGCTCGGTGGTCAACATCGAATTCGACATACTGGGCAAGTATATCAGCAGACTCAACCATTTTCAGTAAGAAAAGACACGGAGGCATTTTCCTTGGCACATCATTTTTGTTAATTTTGTAGCATACCAAACATCCAAAAAAATGATTATTGATTTTGAAAACATTGCAGAAGCACACCAAATGAATTTCAAAGGTGGAGAAGGACTGCTCGACTCGCGCAACTACGCCGACAACAAAGTGAAAATAATGTATTCCACTCTCCGTCCAGGCGCATCAACGGGTCTTCACACACACGAACAGAACAGCGAAATCATATTTGTGCTAAGTGGCGTGGCTACGTTCCATTATGACGGTAACATTGAAACTTGCCGCGCCGGACAATGCCATTATTGCGCCATGGGTCATAGCCATTACATGGAAAACAATACCGACCACGACCTACTCTACTTTGCTGTGGTACCCGAGCACCATTAGTAATTCCCGTTTGCCTTTTTCCGCAACTGCGAGCAGCTGCGGATTGGCCGGTCGGCTTTGACCTGTTTGCCACATTGGGCAGACAGCACACAACCGCGACACCGGCTAGGGTGCTTGATGCGTGCATAGGCTCGCCACACCGCATAAGCAACCGCTCCAGCTATAACAAGGCCTACAAAAAGGTATTGCGCCAACATATTCTTTTTAGAATATAAACTGCGAATATAGTGCCAAATTATAAAGAAAAAGATTAAAATTTGTAAGTCTGCGTTTTTTTCGGTAACTTTGTCACATTAACACGCAAGTAAAGGATTATGGCTGACACAAACAATCATCTTGTTATCATGGCAGGTGGCGTGGGTAGCAGATTCTGGCCCATGAGCACCGAAGAAACGCCCAAACAGTTCATCGACGTACTGGGCGTAGGACGCACTCTATTACAAATGACAAGAGACCGGTTTAAAGGCATCTGCCCTTCTAAAAACGTATGGGTGGTGACAAACAAACGGTATGCCACATTGGTAAGGGAACAATTGCCCGACATTCCAGAAAGCAACATCTTGCAAGAGCCCTGCCGGCGCAACACCGCACCTTGTATAGCGTATGTGTCGTGGCGCATCAAAACACAAGATCCTGCAGCCAACATCGTAGTGACGCCCAGTGACCATGTGGTGACCGACACCGTGGAGTTCCAACGGGTGGTCAACCAGTGCCTCGCATTCACCAACGAGACCGACGCCATTGTCACTTTAGGCATGAAGCCTAACCGTCCCGAAACCGGTTACGGATATATCCAAGCCGACCTCACCACCAACTCGTTGCGCAACAAAGAGATTTTCCGAGTAGACCGGTTTCGCGAAAAACCCGATTTGCAGACAGCAAAAACCTACATTCAACAGAACAACTACTTTTGGAATGCAGGTATCTTCATTTGGCGTGTAGAGACTATCGTCAACGCTCTCAGGATGTACGCCCCGCGTATCAACCGCATCTTCGAACGCTTGCAAACACAACTTGGCACCCCACAAGAGCAAGCCATTATCGATGAGGTGTATGCCGATTGCGACAACATTTCCATCGACTACGCGGTGATGGAAAAGGCCGAAGAGATTTTCGTATGCCCCGCCGATTTCGGATGGAGCGATTTGGGCACATGGGGCGCATTGCGCCTACAAAGCCAACGCGACATGTACGGCAACGCCCTCATCGGCAAGGATATCAAAATGTTTGAAAGCCACGACTGCATGGTACATGTCACCCAAGGACGGAAAACCGTCATTCAGGGGCTCGACGGCTATATCGTGGCCGAGCACAACGGCTGTTTGCTTATCTGCAAACTGACAGAAGAACAACGCATCAAGCAATTCAGCGAGTGACAGTACCCGTTGTTTTGAATGACGCTATAAAACGTAAGACAAAAGAGATAATAAAGAAATAATGGAATCACAAGCAGAAAACAAAAAGGTGGCCTTAATTACAGGCATCACTGGACAGGATGGTAGTTATCTGGCTGAGTTTTTGATCGCTAAAGGTTACGAGGTGCATGGTTTGCTGCGCCGTTCATCTTCATTCAACACTGGCCGTATAGAGCATCTGTACTTGGACGAATGGGTACGCGACATGAAGAAGCAACGCCTTGTCAACCTACATTGGGCCGACATGACCGACTCGTCATCGCTCATACGGGTAATCAACGAAGTGAGACCCACCGAAATCTATAACCTCGCCGCACAAAGCCACGTCAAAGTGTCGTTTGATGTACCCGAATACACAGCCGATACCGATGCCGTAGGCGTATTGCGCCTTTTAGAGGCTGTGCGCATCTGCCATTTGGAACATAGCTGCCGTATCTATCAAGCTTCCACATCTGAACTTTTTGGTAAGGTTCAAGAGGTTCCGCAGAAAGAAACCACACCATTCTATCCGCGAAGCCCTTACTCTGTGGCCAAGCTCTATGGCTACTGGATTATCAAGAACTATCGCGAGTCATACAATATGTTTTGCTGCAACGGCATCCTGTTTAACCATGAAGGTGAACGGCGCGGCGAAAACTTCGTGACTCGAAAGATCACCCTCGCCGCAAGCCGCATCGCACAGGGTTACCAAGACAAACTCTATCTCGGCAATTTAGGTGCCCGTCGTGACTGGGGCTACGCCCGCGACTATGTGGAGTGCATGTGGCTGATACTGCAACAGCCCACACCTGACGACTTTGTCATTGCTACGGGCGAGATGCATACCGTGCGCGAGTTTGCAACATTAGCATTCCACGAGGCCGGCATCGAATTGGAATGGAAAGGTGAAGGCGTAGACGAAAAAGGATACGACAAAGCCACCGGCCGCGCATTAGTGGAAGTAGACCCCAAATATTTCCGCCCTGCCGAAGTGGAGCAGCTGCTTGGCGATCCGACGAAAGCAAAGACCGCATTAGGTTGGAATCCTCGCAAGACTTCCTTTGAAGAGCTCGTTAAAATCATGGTTGAGCACGACATGAAGTTTGTGCGCAAACTTTACTTGAAGGCTCAGTTACCCGAATAGCAAACAGCAGCTATAATTACGATTTCCAGATTATGTCTTTAGATAAGAACAGTAAGATATATGTAGCGGGTCATCACGGGCTTGTGGGCTCCGCTATATGGAACAACCTTGAGAAACGAGGGTATCACAATCTGGTGGGTCGCTCGCACAGCGAGCTTGATCTTACCGACCAGTTGGCCGTAAAGACCTTCTTTGATGAGGTGCAACCCGACGCTGTTGTTTTAGCTGCAGCCTTCGTGGGCGGCATCATGGCCAACTCATTGTATCGCGCCGATTTCATCATGCAGAACCTGAAAATGCAGTGCAATGTCATCGAACAAGCCTACAAACATCAGGTAAAGAAACTTCTCTTTCTCGGTTCAACGTGCATCTATCCCAAAAATGCACCGCAACCCATGAAGGAAGAAGTCCTGCTCACATCTCCGCTCGAGTACACCAACGAGGAATACGCCATCGCAAAGATTGCTGGTTTGAAGATGTGCGAGAGCTACAATCTGCAATACGGCACGAATTATATTGCCGTAATGCCAACCAATCTGTATGGCCCCAATGATAACTTTCATTTAGAGAACTCGCACGTATTGCCGGCCATGATGCGCAAAGTTTACTTGGCCAAGCTCATACACGACGGCAATTGGGATGCCATACGCATCGACATGAACAAGCGCCCCATTAATCCACCGGCCAAATTGCAGGAGTTGGTTGGCGAAAGCAATGTGGATGGCAGCAATACGCAGGAACGTATCCTGAAAGCATTGGCGTTCTATGGTATTGAAGACAACAAGGTAACCCTTTGGGGCGACGGCAGTCCGCTTCGCGAGTTTTTATGGAGTGAGGATATGGCCGATGCCAGCGTACATGTGTTGCTCAATGTAGACTTTAAAGACATCATTGGCATAGATAAGTATTCGTCGGTGTTCTATGGGGTCAAGGCAGACGGAGAGGTTAACCGCAACAACTCGGAAGGGCGCGGCGGAGCTATTCCTTCATTAGGCGAGATACGCAACTGCCACATCAATGTTGGTACGGGAAAGGAGTTGACAATAAAGAGCTTGGCAGAACTTGTGGTAAAAACCGTAGACTTTACCGGGCAACTCTATTGGGACAAAGACAAGCCCAACGGAACACCGCGCAAACTTATTGATGTGGGCAAACTCCATGGACTGGGTTGGCATCATAAGGTAGAAATAGGCGAAGGCGTAGAAAAGCTCTACCGTTGGTATCAAGATTCGCTTAAATAAAACGCGAAACACGTTTCTAAATATAACATTTGGATCACATGATATTTTTCATGTGGTTCAAATGTTAGGTAATAAGGGAAAAGAGGGTTATAATTGATGAGATTGACTTTTGGATGTTCTTTTTTAAGCACATTTCATCAATCATCCATGTTGCGGTGCACCGACACCAAGAGAATAGAATAACTGGAGGTTCGGATTTTTAGTTTGTACTTAAATGGTGATCCCCGAATGGGGAAAACGCCGCATAACTGCCACTAACCAAAAGAGACTTGCGGACTGCAAATTGTATGGCAACCGTCATCGTAGAGAGCAAATACCATCTTTTTCTGTCAAACCGAAAAAGGTTTACCCACTTCGAGGAAGAAGCGAGGGAAGGCTTTTCATTCCCCAGTTTTCGCTCGCCATACTTGCTTCACCAGCAATTAAGCAAACAATTTATCTTCCATATATGGTCACGTACACTTACGGAGAAAAAGACCGGAAAGTTTAGCTATGACAACCTAATGGCTATGGTTTCGCAGTGCGATAGCTATGCTTTTGCTGTGCAATAGCATAGCCATCGGGAAACGGAAGCTATGCTATCGCAAAAACGAAAGACACCGTATGCTCAACAACCAATGAGCATAACGGATGCCGTCTCTACGAAAAACATATTCAACTATCTTGAACACTGACACTTGCGAAGCAAGAACAACACATACAAAACGCCACACCAGCAATGCGAGCCATACGTATAGAGAGCATTGCTGGTGTGGTGGTTGGGTGACAACAATAGTTGCACAACGTTGACATAGATTACATTCTGCTCAAAACTCGCCTATCTTACGACCAATCTGTTCAAGCATTTGGCGCAAGTTTTCGCAGAATATTGTTGATGCACGCATATCTTCTATATTGATGTGCATGCGATAGCGCCAATAATGGTGGGGATTAGCAGGTATATTGATACGCTCGCCATTGGCATCGGGCAGACGGAGATGCTCGTCGATAGCCAGCCAGTCTTGCAGCGAAAGTATGCAGAGCATGGACGGGCAGTTTAGTTGTTTGACCACGATATCGGCAGCAAGGGTTGCAGACAACGGATGAGGGGCTTCGCCAGAACGGTGAATCTCGGTGTTGTAATAGTTTTGAGTGCGATTATAGTCTTCGTCCCACCACTGGCGCAGCGTAGGCATATCGTGAGTTGAAAGCGTACAGACGCTGCGATAGGGATTGTCGCTGAGGTTGCCGAACGTGCGTCCATAGGCTTTGGGCATCTGTTGTAATTCAAGACTTAGTATGCGGAGCTGCTGCATGACCCACGACACACAATCGGGCACCATGCCAAGATCTTCGGCGCAAACGAGCATGCGTGTGGCTTGCACCAGGGTCGGTAGTTTGCGCATAGCCTCGCGATACCAAAAATCATTGTTGCGGCGATAGTAGAAATCATCGTAGAGACGATTGAAACATTCTTTTTCGCTGTCGCCCAACATGGCGTATGTCATGGTTGTTTGAGCCGTGATGCGCGGGTGAAAAAGGTTTGCATCGTGTAGGTCGCGTACAAAGAGCACATTCTCGACAAGGCGATAGAGTCTGTCGCGCAACCATTCGTTGCTGTCAGTAGGACACTCCCCAAAGGCAGCCTCTATCTTGCGTTCGGTGTCGTATTCGGGTTTAAACCTGTACTGTTCGCCCTCTGTGGAGTTGAGATAAGTATCTATAACGGATTGCGCTTGGTCGCCAAACAATTCTTCAACGATAGTTCGAGTGATGAAAGGTGTGGTAAAACGCTGCTCGTCGAAGTGTAAACCGTAGGCTGATATCTCTTCCTTTGTGAGTGCAAGCGCAGGATCGAACTGTCCGAGAAGTCCGTGCACACAGGTGGTTGGTATGGCCCATATACGGAAGAAGCCCAGTACATGGTCGATGCGGTAGGCATCAAAGAATTTCGACATGTTCTGAAACCTTCTTCTCCACCACATACAACCATCGGCAAGCATACACTGCCAATTATAAGTGGGGAATCCCCAGTTCTGTCCATTGGTAGCAAAGGCATCGGGTGGCGCTCCGGCCTGCGAGTCGAGGTTGAAGTATTGCGGCTCGTGCCACACATCGCAGCCGTTTCGGTTGACGCCAATGGGTATGTCGCCCTTTAGTATGACACCTCTCGCCTTGGCGTATTCGTGAGCGGCACGCATCTGCTTGTCGAGAATGTACTGCACATAGTAGTGGAACGAAACGTCTGCATATTCCCGAGTTCTTGGATTCATGAGAGCGCCGCGGTCGGCCTCGTTCCAATGTTCATGACCTTTCCACTGACTGAAATCTGCCGTGTGATAGGTATCGCGGAAATGACAATACTGCGCATAGGGCACTATCCAGTGCTCGTTTGTTTTCAAAAACAGTTTGAACTGAAGCGAGGACATAACCGCCTTTCCTTCCTGAGTAAAGATAGCCCGCAGATAGCTTATTTTGGCTTCGTTGACTCGTTCATAATCAATTTGGGGCAGGGCGTTGAGCTCCTCTTGCAAGCGTTTGAACCGTTGCGCCTCATCATAATCGGCAAGGGGAGGCATTTGTCTGAGGTCAACGTACTGTGGATGGAGCGCAAACACGCTTATACACGAGTAGGGATAGCAGTCGGCCCATGTGTGCGTGGCGGTAGTGTCGTTTACGGGAAGCACTTGCAACACACGCTGATGAGTGTCGGCCACCCAATCGACCATGGTTTTCAAATCGCCGAAATCGCCCACTCCGAAGCTCCCCTTGGTGCGCAGGGAAAAGACTGGGATGAGTGTACCGGCCAGTTTCTCGTCACAAATTTCAAAGAAGGCTTGGTCAAGTTCGTACACCAACGTATCGGCTTCATCAGTCTGAAGGGTCGCAAGAGTTCGGTTGTGTCCCGTTTCCCAAAGCACGCAGCCCTTGGCGGTTACGGCAATAAACTTGAACTCGACAGTTGGTGCATCGGCAAGGACATCAACATTGATGTCGGTCACCCATTCGTTGTAATTGTGTTCGCTCATGGGCAACGCCTCATCGGGATTCCATTTGCCAAGAGCCTCAACGTTGCCTGCAATCATCAACCGGCACCCGGCACGCAGTTGTGGAGCGCGCACACTGATACGCAGTGTCTTCGGGTACGCCGTTTCAACAGGCTTTACGTATATGTGCTGGTTCACGCAATCGGTAAAAGCCGAACTATAAAGATAAGAGTCGCATGGCAAGTCGTTCCATCTGCAACACACATGATACGCACCGGTTTGTTTTTCCCTAAGTTCAAGCCGATGCGCCACGGTTGTCCACTCGCACCGTTCCTCCTTTCCGTTGTTAACAACGCTGAAGAAGTAGTCGATGCAGGCCGTAGCATTGCTAATGTCAATGTTGCAAGTCCAGATCTGGCCATCGCCAGATGTCATGCGATAGACCGTGGTGGAATCAGCTGTTGTAGCCAAATGTAGCAAGAGCGACTGACCGGGACGGGTGGTATAGGGCAGACTGAAATGGATGTGAGTCATTATTTTAAAGGTTTTAGGTTGTACGGTTAGACGATTGCCGCAATCGTTGCGTGTCACGATCTGAACACGTTTGTGCATCAGCGAACGCCATGAGGTTTCGACTTACATACCAAGCAACGCCTTAGCTTCGTTCGTTAGGTATGGCTTTATTTCCTTAACGGCTATTTTGAACGACACAAGTCCGACAGCGTATGCTGCAATCTCATATTGCTGATAAACAAAATTCAAACTATCGTTGTCGAGCCATGGCGTATGCGACGGCAATGGGACAAGACCGCTTTCGGGTAAGAAAAGGTAGTCATTCAAACTGGAGTCGGCGACCGATGTCTCACCGCAGTCTTTGAGATACTGCATTGCGCCCTTGCGCAGCATGGGTTGCAGATCATGTATGCGAGTTGAATCTACCATGTTGTCGACGGGTTTGAACGTGCGCTTGCTGATATTCACGCTATAGTATGTATATGACCCGTGCGCCCCACCCATGTATTGATCTTCCGTTATGCTGTAAGTCACATACAAGGGGGTGTCTTTGCTTTTCCTGACTTGTATCAGCTGGCTTAACGGCAGTTTGTTTGATTCTTCGCTGAACTCGGCCATTTCCTTTCTGTAGTCGGCAAAATAGCGCATGGTACCGGCACCATAGTAATCAAGCAGCACATTACCATTGTCTACGCTACCCTTATAAACCGGATAACGACGCAAATACGCTTCTTCGTCAGTTCGTTCACGTGGAATATAACGTGCTGCCAACTCGCGGGCTATAAATTGTTTCACCGCCATGGCAAGACTGTCGTTTCCGCTCGGATAGTCCACCGCAATGGTACACTCTAGACCGTCAATGGTTTTCTTATTGTAGCCCATACTGTCCACGGCAAGGGTATCCGGGGCGTCAGCAACAGTGTCAACAGTCAGCGAATCGGCGACTGGCTTTGGGGTGGATGTTTTACAACCGGTTGCAAAACATAGTGTGACAAGGATGGCCACAACCAGCAACATTGTCTTTTTCATGTCAAAAAGAATTATTCCTCTTTGGGTAGATCTCTGTTAAGATTTTAATAGAACAGTCTGTTAATTGTTGGTTTTCTTTTGCGGTCTTTCTGCAACGGGCCTAATCGAAGAACCGATGTAGCGCGCATTCTCATAACATCTGTAATTGGCAAAATAAAAAGAAACGCACGTCGCATTTCCCGCTTGATTGACATCTCTTGTGCTGGTCCAGTACACTGCATTATCACCACGCATCACAGTCTCTTTGCCATTACGCGCCCCTGCTGCTGGCAGGAATATGGCATTACTGTTGCGTACGCTCTTCACCTCATAGCCCGATATGCTGTCGTTGCCAGCTACCGGTAGCTTCGTCCATACCCAAGTGCAGTTGGCAGTGTCGCACAGTTCTTCAAATTCCTTTTGAGTTGGCATTCTGCAACCGTCACCCCAATTGGCCGTAGCGGCATCGTCGGTGGCAACGAGCGTCGTCTTACGGTCTGAGGCGTTGTATTTAGTCATTCGGTCGAAATCGGATCCGTAACGATATGTCTCCTGCGAGCAGTCGGACTTAGGACGCACCTCGCCCCAAGCAAAAAGGGCACCATAGCCGACCGGCGTCTCTGCGCCGACATTGGTTTCAGCCCAGAGTACTCCACTAGGCAACTGAAGATCAACAAATCGGTGGCCGTTGATAATCATTGCGCTATCTGAAGTTTTGTTGTTACGGCTTTCAACTTTGGTGTTCTTGCAGGCAGACAAAGCAAAAACCGCAAGAATGGAAAGCAAAAGATACCGCATTGCTTTCTTCGTTGTATTCATCTTATTGTTCTTTATTATTATTTTCGGATGATTGATTGCCGCTTTTTTCCGACTGACGGCGGAACAGGTTAGCAAGCATTGCGCCCGAAACGTTGTGCCACACACTAAACACAGCTCCTGGGATAGTGGCCAACGGATATTGTGCAAAATGCACCGTAGCCAACGATGTAGCCAAACCGGAGTTCTGCATGCCCACCTCAATAGCCACAGTGCGGCACTTATTGACCGACATGCCCAGCAACTTGCCTGCTCCATAGCCGAGCGCATAGCCTAAAAGATTGTGCAATACGACAACACAAAGCACTACCATTCCGCAACCCATTAGTTTGGCGGCATTAGCGCTAACCACAGCTCCCACGATGGCAACGATGGCCAACGTGGACACAAGAGGCAATACATCAGCAGCACGTTCGGCAAATTTCGGGAGAAATTGATTGATAGCCAATCCCAACACGATAGGCAGTATAACAACTTGAATGATCGACATGAACATTGAAATCATGTTCACATCAACCGTTTGCCCGGCATAGAGATAAGTGAGCAATGGCGTAGCTATCGGAGCCAACACCGTCGAAACAGCCGTCATCCCTACCGACAATGCCACATCGCCTTTAGCTAGGTAAGTCATGACATTCGAAGATGTGCCGCCCGGACATGTTCCAACCAAAATAACACCAACAGTGAGCTCAGGCGAAAGATGAAAGCATTGCGCCAGCACATAGGCTGTAAGCGGCATTATAGTAAACTGAGCCACAAAGCCAATCATCACATCTTTGGGATGGCTGAACACTATACGGAAATCGGCGGGCTTAAGCGTCAACCCCATTCCAAACATTACTATTCCGAGCAAAGTATTGACATAGCTTGTCTTTATATAACTGACCGCTTCGGGTTTCAATAGTGCCAGCAAGGCCATACATATCACTATGACCGACACATGTCTGCCAAAAAATCCAGAAAGTTTCTTCAAAAAATCCATATAACCTATTGTATGTTCAATGTCCGGATAAGTAAACGGGGGAGATTGCTCCGTTATAGAAGAGAGAATTAATGCGCGCAATGAACTTCACGCCAATGTTTCTTCGTCCGTTTGAGCTAACTGAGACCACTGCGCAATAACACATTATGCCGCAAATAGCTGGCGTAAAAGAACAGCTCCTGTAAATGCAAGTTGCCCGTGGGGAAGAAATTTTCAAGACCTGCAAATGTATATCGACTGGCGTCAATTCCTTTTAAGAGCAGCACATGGCGGCGAGTATCCACGCTTACGGTCACGCTCGTAGAGCTGTCAAGAGGTGCCACACCGGTTGCGTAAGGGAATCGGGGGTCATCGGGTTGAGCATCAGCACCTGCCGTTAGAAGGATGGCAGGCGTTGAATCGGTAGTCCAAGACACGGGATTAATGCATCCGATATTGGCGTCGCACAACAATGGGCTTATGGCATCAACCGATGTTACACTATTGAAATTGATGGTCACTCCGCGCATCACTGAGTCGTTAGCCAGCTTGATATGCGAAGTGTGGTGTCCCTCGAGAGTGATTGTGTCATCGGCCGTTACGCCATAACCTATCACGTAGGCAGCTATGAGGCGACCATAAGTATCGTCATCAATGTGTTTCAGTATCTCTTTAACCATATGGCCGCCTTGACTATAACCTGCAAGGATAAATGGGCGACCATGATTATATCGCTTCAGATAATAGTCGAATGCATCGAGCACGTCTTGTACTGCCATATTATAGGCTTTGGCTGAATTGGAAACCTGCAAACCTCCAAACGTGACTTGCCGGTAGTAGGGCAGGAACAAGTTTGCCCGCGTTGCAAATATAGTGTCTGCAAGTTGTGCCGAAAGTTGCCAAGCGGAAAGATGCATGGGGTTAAAGGAATCGGCGTTGTGGCACAAATGCCCTTCGTTGTCAGTCCAGTCCATTACGCATGTGGGAAGCAGGTAAAATACGTCGGGCAGCTTTTCGATTGAAGCAGAAAGACGATCAGCCCCACCAAACCACAACCGTTGGTCCGACCAGTCGAGCGAGGCGGCAGAAGTATCGGAATCCTTCTCATCTACATACTCTTGCATACGCACCTTCTCGGAGCTCCCGTCGGTACGGAAGTCGTCTATCTTCCACTGTCCGTTTTCGTAGACAAGGTCAATACCGATACGTTTCTTTAGACCAAGATTGGTGATATCGACCTCAAAGCGACGCGTGTCAGCATTGGGTTGCGACATATTCAGGATATCCATTGAAAGGTTCTGAAAGTCCTGTCCGCACACCCAATGATCATAGTCGAAAAACCCGACCATTCCTTCCTCTTCGCAATCCTTGTCTTTAGCGGTTACTTGCCGTAGCACATTTCTGTAATTGGCCGACATGTACTTGGCATTGAAATCGGGCATCTTGTTCAGGATTGAAATATCTTTTTCGGCCTTTGCGTACCATGAGAACACATCGGAGTATATGGCTTTCAGCGCTTGTTTTGCGCCAGCGTCTGTATTGTCTTCTTGGGAAGACAACACATTGGCTCGTGCCGTTGTGTTAACGACCGTTTTGCTTGCATCCTTATCTCTATTTGTGCAAGCTGCAAGAAATACAGCCAGCATCAAAGCTAACGCTAATTTCATATCATGGATTGTTACGTTCAGCAAAGTTAATATGTTTTTTGTTTTTGTCCATCTTTAAGTTGACAAAAATCACGCGGATTGTTTTCAAATTATGGTTTACGAGGTTTTGTAGTAACAAAAGCCCTCCGATATTGCACGGTTTACGCGCGTTGCCTTAAAGCAGAGTGACATCCGGCTACATCCAAACGGTCAGCGGCACCGTTTCTCCCTGCCTATTCGAAGGAGAAGCGGCACCGCTTATAGTAGTAGCTCCGTGTGACGGATTATTTGGCGTAGGCCACCGAACGTGTCTCTCGGATAACTGTGATCTTCACTTGTCCGGGATATGTCATTTCGTTTTGTATCTTCTCCGCAATCTCTGAGCTAAGTTTTGTACTTTCGTCGTCGCTCATCTTGTCGGCACCTACGATGACGCGCAGTTCACGTCCTGCTTGTATGGCATAAGTTTTGGTTACGCCAGGATAGCTCATAGCAATGGCCTCAAGGTCGTTGAGACGCTTAATGTAAGCCTCTACTATTTCACGGCGAGCGCCGGGGCGAGCGCCTGAGATGGCATCGCACACCTGCACAATGGGAGCGAGAAGAGAGTTCATCTCCACCTCGTCGTGGTGGGCAGCAATGGCATTCACTATTTCTGGCTTTTCCTTAAACTTTTCGGCCATCTTGGCACCGAGCAGAGCGTGGGGCAGTTCGCTTTCTTCGTCGGGCACCTTACCTATGTCATGGAGCAATCCTGCACGTTTTGCCTTTTTAGGATTAAGTCCGAGTTCGGCGGCCATAACCGAGCAGAGGTTAGCCGTTTCGCGTGCATGCTGCAGCAGGTTCTGTCCGTATGAAGAGCGGTATTTCATCTTTCCGATGATGCGTATGAGTTCGGGGTGCAGCCCGTGTATACCGAGGTCGATGGCGGTTCGCTTTCCCGTTTCCACGATTTCGTTGTCGAGCTGTTTCTTTACCTTGGCCACCACCTCTTCGATGCGTGCCGGATGTATACGTCCATCGGCCACCAACTGGTGGAGTGCGAGGCGGCATACTTCGCGCCGCACGGGGTCGAAGGCCGAGATGATAATCGACTCTGGGGTATCGTCTACAACAATCTCTGTGCCTGTTGCGGCTTCAAGGGCGCGTATGTTGCGGCCTTCGCGTCCGATAATGCGACCTTTCACCTCGTCGTTGTCGATATGGAACACGCTGACCGAGTTCTCAATAGCTGTCTCGGTAGCTACTCGTTGTATGGTTTGTATGACAATCTTTTTGGCTTGCTGGTTGGCATCGAGTTTGGCTTGGTCTACGATTTCGTTGATATAGCTTGCCGCATCCATCTTGGCCTTGTCTCTCATGCTTTCCACCAGGCGGTTCTTGGCTTCTTCGGCCGAGAGTCCTGAGAGTTCTTCGAGCTTGGCGCGCTCTTGTTCCTGCATTTTCTCGAGGTCGGCCTGCTTCAAAGCGATCAGCTTCATTTCGTTGTCGATGCGCTGCTGTGCCTGGTCGTTTTCCTGCTTGCGCCGTCCCAGTTCTTCCTGACGCTGATTGAGTGTCAGTTCACGTTGCTTGAGTTTGTTTTCGCACTGCTGGATTTTCTGGTTGCGCTGCTGCACTTCTTTCTCGAGTTCGCTCTTTTTATTGAGGAATTTCTCTTTTACTTCAAGCAGTTTCTTTTCCTTAATCACTTGGGCATCTTTCTGTGCCGTTTCCATCATCTCCTTATATTTTCCGGTCAAGACATATCGGAAAACAAGATAACCCGCCACGCCCCCGATGATAAGGGCGACGATGGCGGTTACGATTATTACTATCATTAACGATTTATTGTTGTTGGTTGTTGATTCATATTCTCACTGTCATGTGCGGCTCATTTACTTTTCAGCATGTCGGTGATTTCAGTAGTCAGCTTTGTGAGAATATCGTCATAAGGTTTGGTATCGTTGCGCTTGAGTTCTTTCTGCAGTCTCAACCCGAGGTCAATCATTGCGAAATAAGTTATTTCCTTGTCGCCCTTTATTCCTTTGAAATTGGCGTAATAGGCATTCATGAGCTCGTTGATGAGTTCGGCATCTTTACGGTACAACGGTTCTTCATCGCGCGGAACCCGCACCATGATATCGGTGTCATAGATGTGCAACCGTATGTTGATCTTATTCTGTTCTGCTTCTGACATCACTACTTGTTACTGTTGTTCACTGAGCAGCGTAATACACTTGTCGACGTCGCGTATAAGTTTGTTTACCTTTCGCTTGGCAGTATCAAGGTCATGGTCGCTCACTTCTATCATACGTGCCGTCTTGAGTGAATTGTAGTCGTTCTGGAGCTGCCGCACCTTCGCCTCGAGCAGGCGGATTTGGGCATCGCGCTCGTCAACCATGGCATAAAGTTCGCCATTCTCCTTTACCACATCGTGATACTGGAGAATCATTTGCCTTACTCGTGTGGCGAACGTGTCAATGATCTTCTCGTTAGCATCCATTACGATACAAATTTCTGCAAATTTAACACTTTATCCCGAATAATCCAAATATTTGCTATTAATTAGTTGGATTTCGGTTATTTCTTTCCGTCGGTTAAGGCTTCCGCTTACTGTCAATTTGTGCGACGCGGTCTACCGGCAGACCGGTGATTTCGGAAACCATCGCAATGTCCAGTCCTTTCGCCAACATGGCTTTTGCCACTTCGGCTATGCCGTCGGCCCGTCCTTCGGCGTATCTTTTCTTCTCCGCGGTCTTGATGGCATTCACGATGTCGCGATAGGCGTTGACGCTTTCTTCGTAATACTGAAGTTCGTCGGCGTTGAACTTCGATATCTCGGCCTGTTCGAAAAGGCGAGTGAACACACGCTCCTGCAGAGCTACAGGACGATCCATCAGCACCGAAAGGTTCTTGAGCACGTACATCCACTTGTCGTACATGCTGACAAGCTCGTCTTCGCGCTTGTCGAATTTCGGTATTTCAATATAAATATAGGTAAGTTTGTCGTAGAACACTTCATGCGTATCGACCTCCATGAGCTTCACCTCGTGGTGCCATCGCCGGGCATTGCCGAGCCCCTCCGCGAAGTTGAAGTTAAGCAGTCCGATGGTATAGACGGCATTCAAATGAAAATCCCAGTCGCCTCCGCGCTGCGCCTGTTCGCGGATAGGAAAGGTGGAATAATATATGGTGCGGTCTTTGAAGAACTCTTGGTAGACGTTCTGCATCTCGACAATGAACTTCTCGCCGCGGTCGTTTTCGCAATAAACGTCGAACACAGCGCGGCGCGCATCGCGCCGGTCGCCCAGCTGCTCAGAATTCAGATAAGTGATGTCGCGCACGACCTGTTCGCCATGGAAGATGGCGTTCAGAAAGCTGACAAGAAGTTCTTTGTTAAACTCAGAACCGAACAGGCGCTTGAAACCAAAGTCAGTATGCGGATTGATGTATCTTTCTTCCATCGTGAGGCAATTACAATAGGTGGAACATGGCAAATTTACGGTATTTTTTCCAAGTTGCAAAGGATTTGGAACATATTTTTTCGGAACTCGCGCAAAGCGGACATCCACACGTTCGGCTGCGAACAGCGCAGACTCAGCATGTGCCTCGTGACGTGGTAGGTGGGTTCTATAAATTAGCTTTGCTGGATTTTGAGACTATTTTCGAGGGCATATCGTCAGCGAGTAAGGGAGTAATGCGGGCATTACGACCGAGCGAGGTGGCGATAGGAACCGAAAAGAGTCCAAAAG